>CAJXDY010000104.1:0-2174 GCA_913052135.1 uncultured Acidobacteriota bacterium | reverse complement strand
GGGACCGCGACCGTTGGTAAGTTCTACCATTCGCTCGACAGGATCTTGCTCAAACGGGTCGATTACTGACATTGCGCCAACCGCCATTGCTGCATCTGAACGCCCTGGAGCAGGTTCAGAGACGATCACCCGTGCACCGGCAGCGCGTGCTGCCTGTGTGACAAGGAGGCCTATTGGGCCGGCTCCGAATACACCTACCGTGTCTCCCAGTCGCAGAGATGATCTACGCACAGCGTGGACAGCCACTGAACACGGTTCAGACAGTGCAGCAGCCTCATCGGGAACACCGTCTGGTATCGGGAGTGGTGCCCAGTCGTCTAACACCGTGTATTCCGCGTACCCTCTGGTGCGTGTATCGGTAGAAAAACCCATCGTGCGGTAGTTGTATCTGGGATGATTTTTTGTGGGTGGTTCCTTACCCACAGGCCATTCGCCACCACCACCAACCACGCGATCACCTTCTTTCCAACGTGTCACGCCGACGCCCGTAGCCGAGATAACTCCCGCGAACTCATGCCCAAGGACCGCGCCGCCTGGCGCTAGGTCGTACATGAATGCATGCACATCAGTGCCGCATATTGCTGATCGATTTACCTTTATCAAAACCTGCCCAGCAGCTGGTTCTGGCTTTGGGATGTCGGTCACCTCGAATAATTGTTTGCTGCGATAGACGGCGGCTTTCATAGTGATCTTTCCAGCTTGATGAGTTGTCTCGAATTTGGTAAATGGGTCCGTATTTACGGTGCTATTCTCATTGAAATCAGCTTCTACTCTAGTCATCGGGAGTGGTTCGGAGTCTCAAAACGTAGCTATCCACCGTAGCCTTCAATTACATGCGCTCGCATGTAATCCTTGTCCATCTCGATGCCAAGCCCGGGTCTGTCTGATAGGTAGATCTTATCGCCCCTGATGTCGAGAGGGTGGTCTATCATCACGTCGTAGGCGTTCAGCCTGACCTTCCAGGTCTCGACCCGGTAGTGGTTCGGCACCGACGCCATTGCGTGAGCTCCCGCCAGCACGTTTATTGGACCACCCGCATCGTGAGGCGAGATAGGAATGTAGTACGCCTCTGCCATGGTCGCAATCTTTTTGATTTCGGAAATACCACCGGTCCACGTCACGTCCGGCATGATGAAATCCGCCAATTCGTTCTCGAGAACAGGCACGAAATCCCACCTCGTGTGATGCCTCTCACCGACGCAGATGGGTACTCCAACATTCTCACGGACCTGTCTGAGGGCGTGAGTGCTTTCGACCGGAACCGGCTCTTCGAACCACCAGAGGTTGTACGGCTCCAGCGTTCTCGCCAGACGAATTGCAGTCGGAACATCGAATCGGCCGTGACAGTCGACCATGAGTTCAATATCGTCAAACCCACGACCTGCGGATAAAAAGGAAGTGTGGGAACATGCAATTTTGTTCATGACATGGTTACTGTCGATGCTTACAATGCGCCGATGAAAATAACATCGATTGAAAGTTACCCCGTTGGTGCAGGATGGAAAAACTGGCTTTTTGTCCGACTAATGACTGACCAAGACGATCTGTATGGGGTCAGTGAAGCCACGCTCAATGGGTTTATCAAAACTACTGAAACGGCAATTCACGAGCTATCCCACCTTGTCGTCGGCAAAGATCCGCGCGATGTCAACGCTATTTCTCGCACGGTCATCGAAACTGTTCAAGATGCGGGGCATATTCACCGGCTCGCGATGTCGGCAATCGAGGTCGCCTGCTGGGACATTTTAGGAAAATCACTGGGAGTGCCCATCTATCAACTCCTTGGAGGCAAGCAACGAGATTCGATTCTCGGATATGCCAACGGTTGGTATCGCGCAGAACGTACTCCAGAAGCATTTGTTTCAGCAGCCGACGAAGTAGTCGAACTCGGTTTCAAAGCGGTGAAGCTTGATCCGTTTGGAACCGCGTTTGGAACGATCGATAAAGAAGGGTTACAACTCAGCTACGACATTCTGGCGGCCCTTCGAGCCCATTTCGAGTCAGGATTTAATATCCTGATCGATGTACATAGTCGATTTATTCCATCTGAGTCGTTACGGGTGGCTCGATTCCTTGCGCCACTCGATTTGTATTGGTGGGAAGAGCCTACGAAAGACGAACGCGAGGCATTGACGAACGAAATCGCCCATCAAAGCCCAATCCGAATTGCCACA
>CAJXDY010000103.1:0-2254 GCA_913052135.1 uncultured Acidobacteriota bacterium | reverse complement strand
TTACGGGTTAGTTACGTTAGCGCCGGACATTGTGGAGCCCTTGATAGCTTTGTCGATCGCGTATGTCGCGGTGGAGAACCTCTTTACGAACCGCATGCGGCGCTCGCGTTTCGTCGTTGTCTTTTTGTTTGGATTGTTACATGGGCTGGGTTTTGCTGGTGTATTGGGAACGCTAGGGTTACCCGACGAGCATTTCCTGATCAGTTTACTTGGCTTCAACCTAGGTGTGGAACTTGGGCAGGTCAGCGTGCTCGCCGTTGCGTTTGTTTGTGTTGGATGGGCCTTGCGTCGGCCATGGTATCGACAGATTGTGCAATGGCCGGCGTCATGCGCAATTGCCTTGGTCGGTCTTTATTTATTCGTACTGCGGGTGTTTACGTTCTAGCGTTGAACGTGTGTCAGGACTGACAAAACGTAGCGTACACAGTCGAGTAATTTTCGGACATTTCCATAAACTTCAATGCCCAATCGAAGTTACTTTCTTCTTCTTCCGCATTTCCTTCGTCCTTGGCTTTCCCTGAAGCTTCTGTGGCAAGTGTTGCCGCAATTATGTAAGACCCAGCTGCCTGTTCAATTTTCTTGCAATCATCTTCATCCCATCCGTGTTCGGTCTGCTCGGCACTAAACGTCACGGTGTTGGTCAGCAATAGGATCACTGCAAAATAGAATTTCATTGTGAGTTCTCCATGGGTGGAAACTAATTTGAGAAAGGCCTATTGAATGGGCGAGTGCAGCACTAGATTCGGGTGTGTTTTTGGTGCAACGATGGCATTGAGCACTTCAAACTCAAGTTCGACGGATGAGAGACGCTCGATGACATTAACCGGAATCATAGTTTCGCTATGTTGAGGAATGACAAGATAGTCATCGTCCTCAGCGAACGTGTAGTGAGAGGTGTTCTTCAATTGAAACGTTGCATCCGATACATTCCTGAAAGTAACTTCTAATATTGTCGTGTCAGGAGTGTACGAGGCTGATGCAATGGTCAGACTTGCTTTCAATAGAGGCACTACATTTCTTTCTTCCCCAATCAAAAGGTCGTTAAACCAGACCACAGTTCGTCTCGCAAACAGCGCGTCTTTGACGGACGCTTCGGTGTTGGTCTCGGCCAAGATGAGTGTCACAGGCCGATGCCCACCGTGGTGAGGCTCATAATCCCAATCAATCAGTTGATGGACATCGGACGTACCGAGAATGGTTAGGTTGTTGTCCAGCGCAATTTGCAAGGCGGCCTCTGAGAACCAATGCATATTCACGACTTCAATACCGTGCAGAAGTCCGTCAGCGATGAATCGTTTATGAATGTTTTCAAGCGTCGCGATACCATCCGGCCGTTGCGCGAACCAGGCCGGATGATTCCAAAACACAAACGCGCTCTGGGCGTTGGCTTCTTGTATCGCTTGTTCCGCTGGCCAGAGGCGGGTGATCGCATTGTATTCATCCGCTGGACTGTGGGTGGTGGCTTGTGGCCGGAATTGCGCAAGCGCTTCTTCTTTCCTCGAGGCGTCGTACCGGTATAGCTTATTGGCGTCTTGGATAAAGACGGCATTGATATGTCCGGGAGCCTTTAAATCATCATTGATTTGCCGGGTGATCTCAGCGCCTTTAATGACCATTAGGTCGCTATTGCTGACAGCGAGTTGTCCTAATTCAAAAGACCGATTCCGATCAGGATGGGGTATGTCTTCGATGTGCGGCTGATATTCGAGATGTTCCGTGAACGAAATAACGTCTATGCCATCTTTCGTAGCTTCTTCAATGCGAATCGTTGGCCACACGTCGCCGTCTGAAAATACGGTGTGAGTATGTAAGTCCGCGACAAGCGTGACGTAGCCTTCTGGATCAGGAAAGTCTATCGATCGTGCATCTTGCTCAGGCTGGGCGTTAGCATAGGTTACCGTGCTGCCTGCTAAAAGTAGTCCTAGTAAGAAAATCTTCATCTCCAGGTAACCTCCATGCCGAAGAAATGGTCGAACACTTGCCGCGAGGGATGGTTTCTCGAATCGTTTTCAGGACTTCGAATATAGAAATCAATTTGTTGCGTGGCTGGGTTGACGGCTCCGGCTGGTGACTGTTTGTCCTCGAGTGGGTAATGGGCGACGAGAGTCTCACGGTCGCGGATTCCTTGGGTAATCATAAAGTGAATTTGGTACTCCTCATACAGAGTTTCCCCATTTAAGGTGGCTCGACCGAAACCCCATCCTGCGAGAAAGATAAACGTTTTGGGCCAGTTCGCATCACCGCAACCGGAATC
>CAJXDY010000102.1:0-2304 GCA_913052135.1 uncultured Acidobacteriota bacterium | reverse complement strand
GTGTCAAAAAAGCTATCGCTTCCGGGTGGATGGCGGCCATCGTAGCTCACACTGCATTAACCCAGCCAAAGATGCACAAGGCCGCATTTGAATTGTTTGATTCACGAGAACGCGAGGTTTACACGAGTTATGTTGGCCAGTCGGCCAGCTACTTCAAAAATGCTCTTACTCAGGCGCAGCACCCATTTTGGACCGGACGAGCCAATTCATTTGACGATCTGGCAGTTGTGAATTCAGGCTATCCTGACGTCGAGCAGTTACGTCGCGATCAGAATGTCTTATCAGCGTTTGAAGCCCTCAAACAGAGCTCTGCAATTGCTTTGCGCCCGACTTCAGCATTTCGTTTAACGCGACGAGCGGTCATAAGTGGTCGTAACGTTGTGTTTGAGGATCAAGTCATATTGGGTGAAGGCTCGAAAGATGTACAAGCCACCTGTTTTCTTCGCGGAGTGAACCTAGTGCAACTTGTCGAAATGGCTTCGTCACATCGTCAAGTGCCTGATCTTTATGAAGCGTATAATCGAGAATGTGTCCGGGTGAATTTGCCTGATTTTCTTGGTGCACTTTCGGTATTACTCGCCTTTGGCATTTTGGAGAATGCTGAATGTCAAATCTGACACCCCCTTCGGGCAATCTCCGCCTAATTGCTTCTTGTCTGGAACGTATGTTACAAGTAAGCACCATTTTCTGAGGGATACACCTCACATGAATAGACCTTTCCGATTGCTGGCACTCGTGCTACTCGCCTCATTCGGCCAATCGGCAATGGCTCAACAGGGAGATCAGTTGGCTGTTGAGTCTGGTATTCCCATTAATAATGAGACGGTCCTTGTGGCCTGCGGGACGTGTCATGCAACAGATGATCCAAACATCTTGTCGCGCATTTCATTTCGTCGCACGACACCAGAGGGTTGGCAACAGACAATCAAGCGCATGATTAGCTTGAATGATCTATCTATCGAACCTGAGGAAGCCCGTGAAGTGGTCCAGTATTTGTCTAACCACCTTGGTCTTGCACCTGAAGAAGCCAAGGCAGGTGCGTTCGAAGTCGAGCGCCGTTTTATTGAGCATCGCTATGAAGCCGATCAAGACGTGGAGACCACATGCAGGGCATGTCATTCGTTGGGCCGTATCATAAATCAGCGGCGGACACGAGAAGAATGGTCGCTTGTGGTCGGTATGCACAGAGGATTTTATCCGTTAGTTGACTTGCAAGGTTTTCGCGAGACCGGCATGGTCGGACGTGAACCTGCCGACGAGAATGAGACGCCTGCAAGACGTCATCCGATGAATAGAGCGATTGATCATTTAGCCATGACCTATCCGTTACATACCTCTGCGTGGGACGCTTGGTCGGCAAACGTGCGTCCTTTACAACTCGATGGCGCTTGGACTTTAGCGGGACACCATCCTGGTCGCGGTCCGGTGTACGGCCGTGTAATTATCACAGCGGGTAGTAGTGTCGGTGAAGTTGTTACAGAGGCCAGACTTACTTATGCCCGTGATGGATTGTCGATTACGCACACAGGGCGCAGCATTGTGTACGCTGGCTTTCAATGGAGGGGTAGTTCATCGTTGGACGAGTCTGAGGAGAGTAATTGGCGTCAAGTGATGTTCCTCGACCGCGACCGTCAGTCGATGTCTGGCCGGTGGTTTCGTGGTGCCTACAACGAGATTGGAATCGATGTGAGGCTACAGCGTGTGGACACTCGGCCACTTTTGTCAGGTATATATCCGAGCGCAATCATGCGCAATGTGGAAACGCACGAATTGAAGATTTATGGCGCGAACCTACCCAGCCAACTTGGGCTTGCCGAATTAGATTTAGGAACAGGCGTTGACGTGACTGATATTGTGAGCCTTAGCCAACATATGGCGATCGTTCGTATTGCAGTGGAAAACTCTGCAGCCATAGGTGCTCGTGATGTTTTCCTCGGCCAATCCATGCTTCCCAGCGCACTCACGGTTTACGATCGAATTGACAGGATTACGGTTGAACCTATGCGTGGCCTGGCAAGGGTTGGCGGTATTGTTGTTCCGAAGCAACTCCAGCAATTCGAGGCCATTGCTTGGCATGCTGGTTCGGACGGAAAATCCCGCACGGATGATGATCTCGTCTTAGGTGTTGTTGAGCCGACGTGGTCGCTTGAGGAATATTCAGCAACTTATAATGACGAAGATTTAAATTATGTAGGTTCAATTGACCAAAGCGGATTGTTCACACCGGCCGTTGATGGGCCGAATCCGGACCGGCTAGGTAATCGCAATAATATCGGTGACGTCTGGGTGGTCGCCAGCGTGACA
>CAJXDY010000101.1:0-2334 GCA_913052135.1 uncultured Acidobacteriota bacterium | reverse complement strand
GAGGACCGTTCTACCGGGTCGGACGTTCACAACGGAACGAGAATAGTGGATCGAATGCGGAACACGCAATCGTAGATTGAAGCTATATTGACAGGACCGCGACAACCCGATCGGTGCACCGAATGCGGAAGCCCGTCAAGCTCGCTCCGCCTCGGTGATCTTGGCGTTCGGCGAGAAAATATCGATGACCACATTGCCCCTCATTTTCAATCATGGTCACCTGTTCGTAGAATTGGAGGAAAATTTGTGGCTATTCGACACAGGGGCACCGACAAGCTTCGGAGCCTTCGAGAGTCTGAGAATTGCCGGCGAACAGTTCAGCCTCTGCTCAACCTATTTTGGTCTTACTGCCTCCACGCTCTCGCAGTATGTGGGAGTTGAGTGCTCCGGTCTTCTCGGCACAGGTGTTCTCGGTCGCTTCGACCACATCTTGGACACTGCGGGCGGCAGGCTCACCGTTTCCACCACCGAATTGTCGCATGACAGCCAGAGCGTTCGCTTAGACGAGTTTATGGGCATTCCCATCGTCACAGCTGGCGTCGGCGGCAGCGACTACCGGATGTTCTTCGACACTGGCGCTCAGATTTCCTATTTCCAAGAGGACTCACTTGCAGAGTTCCCTTCGGCGGGGATCATCACCGACTTCTATCCCGGCGTTGGTCAGTTCCAGACCGACACGCACGAGGTTCCAATTACGCTAGGCGACATTTCATTCCTTCTCCGATGCGGATGCCTACCCGGTTTGCTCGGAGCCACCCTCATGATGGCTGACACCCAAGGGATCATTGGAAACCAAGTGTTGATTGATCGTATTGTGGCGTTCTTTCCAAGGAGAGGCATACTTTGCCTATGACCGACCAACCACACTCATCATGGGCGGAGGTTTACGACATCGCCTATCAACGTTCGTTCGGCGACTTCTACAATTGCTTGACTGATGCGACTGTCGATTTGATCGCCAACAGGTTTCCGTCCCCTGCCAGGATCGTAGATTTCGGAGCAGGGACGGGCCGTCTGTCCATTCCGCTATCTCGAAAGGGATATGCTGTGACTGCGGTTGAGCCTTGTCAGGAGATGCTCATTCAGTTGAAGGGAAAGGATCCGCACAACTCAATAACGAATGTCTGTGCAAGAATGGAGGATTTTCGGTGCGAAGGTAAGTTTGATGTGGCTCTGTGCGTGTTCACGGTGATTCTGTATTTACTCGATGAAGATTCTCTGAAGAAGTCCTTGGTCGCAGCTTACGGGGCACTTCGGCCGGGTGGAATGCTGCTTCTCGACATTCCATCTGATGCGATATTTCGCGGGTATTCGAGGCGCGATCCTTCTTTTGAGCGCACGGTCACCGTAACTCGCCAAAACGGTAGCATCTACATCTACCGGGAAGACCTGGTTGTGAGAGACGATGATGGCAACCCAACGCATTATGGGGATGAGTTTCAGATCAGACATTGGTCTAGCCAGCAAGTGATGGACGTTCTTCGAGAACTGGGCTTTGTTTGTTGCGAGGATTTAACGCCTCACTTTTCTGGCGCCGGATCCAGCTACTACAGATTCAAGAAAGCCGAACAAGGCGGTGGACTCAACGCGCTACCGCGCGTGAGTCACCTTTAATGTTATATCTCATGGGGGAATAGAAAATGCACAGTCAAGATCAAGAATATGCGGGTTTTTGGATAAGAGTGGGAGCGTCATTAATCGACACAATTATTATTTTGATAATTATTTCACCTATTCTTACCGCTGTTTATGGAAAGGCGTATTGGTTGGACGATTCTTGGGTGAAGGGTTTTTGGGATCTTATGTTTTCTTATATATTGCCCGCTGTGGGAGCGGTTCTTTTCTGGGTCTATAAATCAGCAACTCCAGGAAAGATGGCAACGAGGCTAACGATTGTTGATGCAAAGACAGGAAACAAACCATCTACTGGTCAGTTTGCGGTTCGATACCTGGGCTACTACGTGTCAACGTTACCGCTGCTACTTGGTCTTATATGGGTAGGTATTGATAAACGGAAGCAAGGGTGGCATGACAAGCTTGCCGGTACAGTTGTTTTAAGAAGCAACAAAATGGAGCCCGTAAAATTTGAAGGTCAGATATAACAAATCGTTCAAATACGTTCCGCCAGCAAGCTGGATCCCCCGGACGCAGCTCCGCTGCGCCGCTTAACTCAAACGTTAGGCATGCGAAAGCACAATTACTAAGCACGAACACGTGAATCTTCGAATAAGAATGGCGACGAGCAGATGGACAAGAAGAAATTCATTAAAGAGGTTGGCGACAAGGTCATTTACGAGTTTGTGAGGGTTAACTCAGAGGGCGGACCTAACGTTT
>CAJXDY010000100.1:0-2562 GCA_913052135.1 uncultured Acidobacteriota bacterium | reverse complement strand
CTACTTGGTCCGTCCACTCGAGGTACTTCATGCGACGTTCATTCGACCAAGAAGCAGGAGGGTCGTCCAATACGTCTGTTAGGTTACAGGTAAGGTCAGCCAGCTTAATCAGCTTCGCCCGGTCCGACAGTTCCGAAGCGTGTTCGACTTGCCTTTGTTTACGGACAGGCGGTTCAAGTGTCTTGTCGTCCGTGACTTCCTCAACGAGTTGTCGTATCTCAGCGCCGAATGTGGTGTCGAGCTCCTCTCGGGTCGTCTCGGTGTCCTCGAGGGTGTCGTGTAACACCGCAGCAATAAGTGTCGGGCTGTCGGACACTCCGGCCATCGTTGCAAGGAGATGCGCTACGGCGATCGGGTGATTAATGTATGGAGTCTTCGCTTCGTTTTTGCGGCGTCCATTCCGGTGCTTACCTGACGCAAAGTCAACGGCTGCGAGGATGTCTGTCGAAGTCGACATAAGTTATGACGTATTCCACATGGCAGTGATAGCCAGGAATGAACTGGCTATCACTACTCGTAGAATAAACTTACTTGGTTGGAGATAAGTGTGTGTGTACTATTTTCCAACCATCATCCATTTTAAATAACACCATCGTTGCAGTTTGGTAAATGGTAATCAGCGCACCTTGTCCAGCACGAACATTCTCTACGCTATTTGTGTCATTTATTGTTCTATAGAAACTGGCAAAAGCCGCATTGCCATTTACGCGAATCTCTAAATCTTCAAGGGTAGCGATCCTTTGAGCGTCAGGATTTGCTGCTGTAATGACTGCGTTACCAGCGGTTTGCAAAGCCATGGATTTATCGTTATTTGAGTATCTCATACCGTCAAAAATATAAGTCCGATCACTTGCCATGAGTTTTGTTTGTTCTGTTAAATCAAAGCCTTCTGAATCGATATATTGATTAATTACGGCTTCAACATCATCCCGGTCATCGGCATTGGCCATTGGGGCAGCACCTAAAGCCAATACTGCCATTAGGCAAAATGCCCACTGTATTTTATTTTTTCTCATTATTTGTTCCTCTCTATTAACTGCTGTTAATTACTCCACCGCACCGTTTCAATTTGTTCCTTCGTTTAAGCTGATCCAGGCCGTTTTGATCTCGGTATATTTATCCAAAGCCAACAGGGACTTATCATGCCCACTTCCAGACTGTTTCATGCCCCCTAGAGGCACCGTAATATCTGAACCACCATAGCAATTCACATGAATCAATCCAGCCTTGATCCTGCGAATCATGCGGTGCGCTCGTGACAAATCACCAGTCCACACCGCAGCAGCCAGGCCATAAGAGGTAGAGTTCGCAAGTTCAATAGCTTCTTGTTCATTCGTGAACGAAGTGACCGCCAAAACAGGCCCAAAAACTTCTTCCTGAGCGATGCGCATTTCTGGTCTGACCTCGCTGAAAATCGTTGGCTCCATATAATAACCACCGCTACTTTCATGGATGCGTTTTCCACCCGTACGAAGCACGGCACCTTCAGCGGTCGCGGTCTCTACATACGCAAGATTGTTCTTCAACTGATCCAAAGCGTGCACTGCTCCAATATCAGTAGCGGGATCTAGCGGATCACCAACCACAAGCTGTTCAGCCCCAGAAATTACTTTCTCCAGAAATTCTTCATATATAGTCTCTTGCACCAATAATCGGGAACCGGCAGTGCATACCTGACCAGAGTTTCTGAAGATCCCGTTAATCGCGGTCGCCACCGCGGCATCGATATCTGGTGCGTCAGCAAAAACAATATTGGGTGATTTACCACCCAACTCTAAATGCACACGTTTCAAATTGGACTGGGCAGCATAGTTCAACAAACGTCGGCCAACTACACCGGAACCTGTGAACGCTAGCACGTCGACATCTGGATGTACGCCAAGTGCTTCCCCAACAACGCTGCCGCTTCCAGTAACAACATTAAGGACACCCTTCGGTATGCCGGCTTCCATGGCTAGCCGCGCCAGTTGCAATAGACTGAGAGAAGCCGACTGAGCGGGTTTCAATACAACAGAATTTCCAGCAGCGAGTGCAGGGGCAATTTTCCAGGCCGCGATCATAAGAGGAAAATTCCAGGGAACGATTGCACCAACAACACCAACTGGCTCCCTGGAGATCAGGCCGATACTCTCTTCAGCGGTTGGGGCTATCTGTCCATAAACCTTATCAATTGCCTCTCCATAGTAACGAAACGATCCAGCAGCACTGCCCGGCTCTGCCTTAAGTGCCATCTTAAATTCAGTGCCATTATCTCGAACACCAAGTACCGCCAGTTCTTCCTTGTGTAAATCAATGAGATCCGCAAGTCGAGTCAGCACATTCTTACGGCGGGCAGGTGACATAAACGACCACACCCCCGATTCAAAGGACCGTCGAGCGGCTCTAACCGCCAGATCAACATCTTTCTTTCCGCCGGTCGCAATGCGCGTTAGAACTCTCCCGTCAATAGGACTTATCACTTCCTTGGTCGACCCATCTACACTATCCGTCCAGGAGCCATCAATCAGATGCTGGCCAGGTGCCACAGGACGTTCTTTTAACTTCGCCAGTGTCGTTGCTTTC
>CAJXDY010000099.1:0-2564 GCA_913052135.1 uncultured Acidobacteriota bacterium | reverse complement strand
GTGGCTGGCGAACGGTTTCACCCGCATTACGTGACGACTATCAGCGCTTTGTCGAAATCGCCAATGCAGGTGCGGTCGAGCTCGGATTTGCAGATATGGGTGAGATGTGGCGATCGTCCTACGACATGGAGCCGGATGAATTCCGTGCGGAGCTTGAACGTTTATGGGAACAAGTTCGACCGCTTTACGAATCCCTTCATTGCCTCGTACGTGCAGAACTGGGAGATGCCTACGGGACGGCAGTGGTCGGCCCAACCGATCTCATTCCGGCACATTTATTGGGGAATATGTGGAGCCAAACCTGGTCGAATGTCTACGGGTTAGTGGCGCCAGACGAGGGCGGTCGAGGGTACGACCTGACACGGCAACTGGAACGTAATGACATTGATGAATTGGAGATGGTTCGATTTGGAGAGCAGTTTTTTAGTTCCCTGGACTTTGAGCCACTCCCTGACACGTTCTGGGAACGGTCGTTGTTCGTCCAGCCAGCGGATCGGGATGTCGTCTGTCATGCATCGGCGTGGAGTTTGGATTACGCGGACGACATTCGAATCAAGATGTGCATCCGGATTACTGGTGAGGATTTCGTCGTCGTTCATCATGAGTTAGGACATAACTATTACCAGCGTGCCTATCAACATCAGGACCCCTTGTACCGCACCAGTGCCAATGATGGATTTCATGAGGGCATCGGGGATACGGTTGCCCTGTCGATTACGCCGGAATATCTGGTCAAGGTCGGATTGTTGAACCGTGTTCCAGCCGACGATGGTGATATTGGCCTGCTCTTAGGGCAGGCGCTCGACAAGATCGCGTTTCTCCCTTTCGGTCTACTCGTCGATCAGTGGAGATGGCAGGTATTTTCTGGTGAGATCACACCGGATCGGTATAACGAGGCCTGGTGGGAACTACGGGAACGGTATCAGGGCGTGCGTTCTCCGTTACTTCGAGATGAAACCTTTTTCGATCCGGGCGCCAAATATCACGTGCCGGCGAATGTCCCTTACACCCGTTATTTTCTTGCACATATTCTGCAGTTCCAATTTCATCGAGCCTTGTGCGCCGCCGCTGGTAACGAGGGTGCTCTCCATCGGTGTTCCATTTACGAGAGCCAGGACGCCGGCGAACTCCTAGTCGAGATGCTGGAGATGGGTGCGAGTCAGCCGTGGCCGGACGCGCTTGAGGTGATTGCGGGAACACGTCAGATGGATGCGACGGCAATTCTCGACTATTTCGCACCCCTTCAAGTTTGGCTCGATGAACAGAACACAGGTCGGGAATGCGGTTGGTGATCTGCGATTGCGTGTCGTCTCGGAAGTCAGCGAGGGGGCACTTAATAACACGAGGGAGTCCGTCGTAACGCGTTGTATTCGTCATCGGTTACTTTTTCAAACCACGACGTTGTTGACGCCACATTGACGGCGAGGTGTGTCATGCCTTCATTGGCTCCCGCCCCGTGCCAATGACGCTCTCCGGGCTCGACAGACACGACGTCACCTGCGTAGACCTCGTACACCTCATCACCATCAGTCTGCAGGCGGCAGGCGCCCTTAAGAATAAATAACAACTGCGGTCCGCTATGCGTATGCCAAGCGGTTCGAGCACGCGGTTGAAACGACACCCGGTATGCATTGATACTCGGATTGTCAGCTAAACCGTTCAGGCGATGGAGTGTCGCTTCTCCGGTGAAGGTCTTGGGATCAGAACCCTCGGGTGTATCCAAAAGGGGGTGGTAGATACGCATGCCGTTGGATTGCCCCCGTCGAGTTAGGCGCCAGACTGACTACCGCCGTGTTTGGCAATCACGTAGATGGCCGTTGCGACGATTGATGCCACTAACAGTGTCCCGATATTCAAAAATCCAGTGGTACTGTACGACACAATCAGGAAGCCCAACGATCCTGGTAGCAATGCGTAATACGTGAACGGCATCAACGTCATCCGGATGACATCGCCTTCGCGTCCAAGAAGCCCAACGACGGCCGATGCCGCGACGACATTGTGCACGCAAATCATGTTACCAGCAGCCCCGCCGACGGCTTGGAGAGCGACAATCCATGTGGGGTCAAAGAGTATTTGTTGACCCATCTCGAATTGAAAGCGTGAAAACATCATGTTGCTGACCGTGTTACTTCCAGCGACGGCCGCACCGATACCTCCGACAAATGGTGCGAAAATCGGCCACGCTCCGCCTGCAAGCTCGGATACCCCATTGGCCAGAGCGATTGGCATCTCGGCAAATTCAACAGGTCCACCACCACTATTCAGAAACACCTGCACCATCGGTACGGTAAAGACCAGTGCTACTGATGCGGCAGCAGAGGTCTTCAGCGACGTTGACCACGCTCGAACGTACTGTCCGGTTGGGATTTTATGAAACACCATCGTAATCAACGACGTGAGAATAAATAGTGTTCCAGGTAAATAGAGCGGCGATTGAGTGGCACTGATGTCCGTGCCAAATATTTCTGGCCAATCGAAGACCAAGGTCCCCTGAAGAAACACACGGAGCGGGTCAACAAGTCGTGATGCCAGTAAGAGGAGTGCGACGATGGCGTATGGCG
>CAJXDY010000098.1:0-2566 GCA_913052135.1 uncultured Acidobacteriota bacterium | reverse complement strand
ACGCCAATTCCTCGTGGATCTAAACCGAATCAGAGGGTACCCATGCGACCATCCCTAATCGGAAGGGCCCCCGTTGCGATTAGCAGTAGGAACTGTAAGATATGAATCGCCCCACTGAGAGCCTGGTTTAACTTTTTAGTCCGCACAGATTTAAGTGCAATACGCTTTCCGACTTACTTATCCACATGTTGCCTCTGCCTATCCCTAAATCTTACACTGATAACAAAGAATTGTTTACGGTTCTCGCTAAGATGCAACATAGAAATCCGGCCACTGCCGAGGTTGGGTTTTCGTGTACTTTAGACGAGCTACCCACTTTTTGGAAAACAATACAGGCAAGACCATGGCGTTTCACAGAACGCCGTCTGGCCAAGGTGTTCCTAGTCTCGGAAGATGTGCCTGACTTCGACGAAAACTGGTCGGAAATCAATAACCGTAAAGATGAGCTTGTTGAAGGATACAGAGAATTGGGCTACGAAGTCGAGATATTGCTTGACAGTGCCGAATCGCTGCTTGAGATGCTCAGAGGTCGAGCTGACCACAGGGTCATTCTCAGCCATGGCGATGAGAATGATGGTGTTCGCTGCACAGACCATTTTGTAAGTTGGAAGGAGATTGAGGACAATATCGGCCCGACTGGACTGGCTCACTTCATGTCGTGCTGGTCGCACGATGCCGAAGTCTCCGATGATGATGGTCCGTACTCCTTCAGAGATGGCATATTTCACGCTCGATGCTCGGCCGTAATCCTATGCTGCAATGAGGGGCACCACTTCCCAGGAGAATCAGGGTCAGGCAGGATTTTCGAAATCGAGAGGATTCTTTGGATACTGCGTCGCTCCCATGAAGTTGGCCTTCGGAACGCAATGGATGACTACCGCACAGAATACTGCAAGCAATCTTCATTGGGTGCAATTTGTGGAGCATTTCTAACGGACCACGATGTAGCCGCTGGCAACCCACTATGGGGAATTCTAGACTGAAGTACTGATTCGAGGGTAGCCTCTAATTCGACCCACTAATAGCCCATCATTCGTTATTTACTAACTCACGATTTGACTGCCATCTTCTAAAACCGACTATAACGCATCCAAAAAATAAACCGATCACTAAACCGCTTAGAATTTCTGGAACATATACCATCTCGATAAGTTCCGAATGCACTGCTTGCGCATCTCCAGAACTAATCACTAGGTCGCCTTCAAAATATGTTCCTGCTGTACATCTTTCTACCAAAGTCCCATCTTGATATTTGTAATCGCATAAATCAGAAACAATACCTCTGGAGCGTATCCATCCAATAATTCCTCCACACGATGCCATCATTGTGAGCAAACTCGACTCTTCATCCATATGCATCAGTAAGGGTTAGTATGTATTATGGTTATGTATTTCGAAAAAAAACCTGCGCGTGAGTTGATGTTGGGCGGACGAGAGGACCGAAATCCCCTCGCCCGCTTTTCGTAATTCCGTCACCGAACAAGGTTACTTTCTGGGATCATCTGACTTTCCAGAATTTCTCGTTGTTCGGGTTCTTTTGATCGGCGCGATTATCGCGTCGGGCTTTTTTCGTGTTTTCGTTTGCCATTTTCTCACCCTGTGGGAGTTGAGTGTTCGCGGAGTCACCAACCGTGGCGATTACAGCCAGGGCAGCATTCGCCACAGCAAGCATTTGGACACGCCAATGCCGCGAGATTCCAGCAGTGGCTGCACTCTCCCTCGTCGGAGTCGTCGGAGTCGTCGGAGTCGTCTGAGTCGTCGTAGTCGTCGTAGCCGCTGCCTCGGATACGCTCGGCGCGCTCTTTGGCTGCCAAATCTCCTTCGAAATGGCGGCTACTGAACCCATTAGGAGTGCGACCTTCGCCGCCCGGGCTCTTATTTTTCACAGGCCGGTGGGCCGCGATCTTCTCTTGCTCCCATGTTCGAAGCTCGTCGTACGTTGCATCAGCCTTCATCTCGATCACCTCAATGTGATCGCGCTCGGGATCATACGTTCCATTCCGCTCATGTTCCGCAACACGCTGCTTTGGATTGCCAATGCCGATGTACTGAAAATTCGCGTCGGTGCCGTCGATCCACGACGTCACGCTGTCGACGACACTGGGATTCGCTCGCTTGACGTAATATCCACCGGTCTCACTGGGCAAATCCTTGCGGTCCTCGAACTTCTTTGGTCGCCCCACTTTGGTAGGTTTTGCCATGTCGAATCACCATCTCCCCGCGAGAGGATTGAGCCTCCGACAGAGGTCCAGCCCTTAAGACTATGCGGTTCAAAGACGTGAATCGAGGAGCGAAACGGTTCTAATTCTCCGCCTCAACATGTTCAATCGCGCGTTTCAGACACGCCACGGCGATATCAATCACTCCGGACTTAGACACTACTTCGGGGGGTGGCATGTCGAAGCCAGGGATGTTGGCAGAGCGTTCGCTCAGAGACTTTGCCAGTTCTAGCAGCAAGCATTCCGTCCGGAAAGTCAGGGTGAAAGTTGAGTACCTCAGCTTTGAGCCTTCACAAAAAGGGCAGATTGAAGTCATTGCTGGTTATTCCTCAGGGACAGCCATTGGG
>CAJXDY010000097.1:0-2627 GCA_913052135.1 uncultured Acidobacteriota bacterium | reverse complement strand
GCTGTAGCTCAGTTGGTAGAGCGCGTCCTTGGTAAGGACGAGGTCATGGGTTCAAATCCCATCAGCAGCTCTGGTAAATGTAAACGAGGATTAAACACGAATACTTTTTCCGAACGGGTCTGTTCTGGCTTGTCGTCAGCCTGGCTCGCTTCAAGTGAAAAATTTGAGAGTTCTTCGAGGTAATGAGTCATCAAGATTGAGCCAGAGGGTGCTCAACATACAGACGTGATAGACCATCTAGAATAGGTAGAAGAGAATGGCCAAGGAGCAATTTGTACGCAATAAGCCACACGTGAACGTTGGTACGATCGGACATATCGACCATGGGAAAACAACCTTGACCGGTGCCATCCTGGCCGTCCAGGCGACCAAGGGCATGGCCGTGGTGAAGTCCTACGCCGATATCGCCAAGGGGGGAACGGTTCGTGATGAAACCAAGACGGTGACGATCGCTGTCGCCCATGTTGAATACGAATCGGATCTTCGTCACTATGCCCATATCGACTGTCCCGGGCATGCTGACTTTATCAAGAATATGATTACCGGGGCCGCCCAGATGGATGGAGCGATCCTGGTTGTATCGGCACATGATGGACCCATGCCGCAAACCAAGGAACATGTCCTGCTGGCTCGCCAGGTGGATGTCCCCGCACTCGTGGTTTTCCTCAACAAGTGTGATCTTGTCGATGACCCGGAAATCATCGAACTCGTTGAAATGGAAGTCCGTGAGTTACTCGACAAGTACGATTTCGATGGCGACAACGCAACTATCGTGCACGGTGCGGCACTGGGAGCTATGCAGAACCCGGAAGATCCTGATGCAGCTGCATGTATCGGTCATCTGATGACCGCAATCGATGACGTGATTCCGGAACCTCCTCGCGAGGAAGACAAGCCATTCCTGATGGCGATCGAGGATGTTTTCTCCATCGAGGGTCGTGGCACTGTCGCTACCGGACGTATCGAGCAGGGTGTTGTCAACGTTGGCGACGAAGTGGAAATCGTCGGACTGAAAGAATCAACCAAGACCGTCTGCACCGGCGTGGAGATGTTCAAGAAGCTGCTTGATTCCGGAAGGGCCGGGGACAACGTCGGCTGCCTTCTTCGTGGTGTCAAGCGAGATGAGATCGAGCGTGGCCAGGTCCTGGCCGCTCCCGGCAGCATCGAACCGCATACGAAGTTCGAGGCTGAAGTTTATTGCCTCTCCAAGGATGAGGGTGGACGTCACACTCCCTTCTTCAGTGGCTACCGACCTCAGTTTTACTTCCGAACGACCGATGTGACCGGCACCGCGGACCTTGTTGGTGCCGACATGTGTATGCCAGGTGATAATGTCAGAGTGTCAGTGGAACTACATAAACCGATCGCCCTTGGCGACGGTGTTCGCTTCGCAATTCGCGAAGGGGGCAAGACCGTCGGCTCCGGTGTGGTCACAACAATTATCGAGTAACAACATCGTCGGCAGCCTTGCCAACGACACAGGGGTGTAGCTCAATTGGCAGAGCACTGGTTTCCAAAACCAGCGGTTGCGGGTTCAAGTCCCTCCGCCCCTGCCATAAAAGCCGACATGCTGTGAGTAGTGATGGGAGAACCAGTAAAACTCGCAGCGTAAGTCTCCATGGATGGCCTCAGCGCATGGAAGGAACCGGGATCCAATCCCGGCGAAATGTGTTTTCACGGGATGTAGACCGGTGAAAGTCGGTATGCCAGGGATTGGCAGTACAAAGAGAACTGTACAAAGTGATCGCAGCAGAGTGGAGTTTTAGTCCAGCTTCGGGATCAGTAGCTCCGCAGTTTGCCGCCAACCATATGAACCAACCCGGGTGAGTGCGTTACAACCGATGGCTAAGGATAAATCAAAGGAAAAGACGGCCCGCATCCCGATGCTGTCGATGCGGGCCTACAAGCGTACGCAAGGACGGATTGTCCGCCAGACCACCATGGGCTCGCTGATCATCCTTACCCTTCTGATCGTTTGGCGAGCTCGAATTACCCTGGTGGGTTCAACCGAACTCGCACAATGGAACGTTGGGGTGCCCCTCGGGGCCCTCGTACTTGGACTCTGGTTTAGCTACCGGATTGTTCACCTACCACGATTTGCCGATTTTTTGATTGCTGTTGAAGCGGAAATGAACAAGGTCTCATGGCCATCAAGCGGGGAACTCATCAAAAGTTCCCTTGTGGTGATCGTCGTGATCTTCCTGCTGACCGGAGTACTTTTTGGATATGACTTGCTGTGGAGAGCCGTGCTGGGCCTGTTCCAGATTCGCCGGTTCTAGACAGCAAATATAAACTTATCCATCCTCGAAGAGGACGAGAACGTGAGTAGCGAGCAAGATCAACCTCAAGCAGATATCGATGATGTTGTCGGTGACGACCAGGCTAAGGCTAAGGTCGGTGGCGATGGCGTGAGCGAAGATGGTGCGTCTGCGCCTGTTGCAGATAGCCTCGTCAATGATGAAACAGAGTCTGAAGCGGTGGATGTGGAAGCCGCCGAAGAGGCAGAACCCGAGGAGACGGAGGACGTAGCTGAAGAGGCTAAGCCTGAAGCCGCCGAGGAGACGGAGGACGTAGCCGAAGAGGCTGAGCCTGAAGCCGCCGAGGAGACAGAGGACGCAGCCGAAGAG
>CAJXDY010000096.1:0-2806 GCA_913052135.1 uncultured Acidobacteriota bacterium | reverse complement strand
CGGCGGACCGAAGAGTCGGCCGTGCTCGTCGGCGCTTGAGGCATCGCCCCGACCCCGGCTGTGTCTCTTGAACTGGACCAGGTGCCGGTGACCATTGCCGGATAGAAACTACCCTTAAATGAAATACTCGGTTGCGATCATTGGCGGGGGAATTATTGGCTCCAGCGCAGCCTATTTTCTGGCACGTGCTGGCAATGATGTCTCCGTGGCCGTGATCGAGAAAGATTCGTCCTACTCCAATGCAACGACCTCCCAGGGAGCTGGAGGTGTGCGTCAACAATTCTCAGTCGAAGAAAACATTGCGCAGTCCACGTTCTCGCTGGATTTTTACAAACATTGGGAGGCCCATATGGCCGACGTTCCCGATCTCTCGGATCTGAAATTCCGGGAGCAAGGTTACCTTTTTGCGGTGACCGCCGAGGGCGAAGACACATTGCTGCGCAACGAAGCGCTACAGCGTTCAATGGGGGTAAAAACCATTGTCATGGATCGCGAGGAGCTATGCCGTAAATTTCCTTCGATTGATAGAGAAGACATTGTTAAATCGGTTTATACGCCGGATGATGGCTGGATCGATCCAAATGCAGGGATGTGGGGCTTCCGGCATGCCGCAGAGCATCATGGCGCCGCATACATCAATGGCCGAGCGACCGGCATGGATACGACGAAGACCAAGGTAATGGGAGTGACCCTGGAAGATGGCCAGAAGATCGAAGCCGACTATGTCATCAACTGCGCCGGACCATGGGTGAATGACATCGCCAAGATGACCGGAACAGAGCTTCCAATTGCACCGATGTGCCGCCTTCAGCATTTCTGGGAGTGCCCACATGAATTTGAAGACTTGCCGCTTGTGAAAGACGAATCGGGGTTGTTCTTCCGTCCTGAAGGCAGTGGGTTCGCGGGCGGTCGCCCAAGCTTCGATATCGAGCCGGGATATGTCGAAGACATGTACAGTGGTTTTTTCGCCAACTATTTCGAGGACACGGTTTGGCCAATGATGGCGGCGCTCGTTCCTAAGTTTGAAGACTTGCGCTTACAGCGAAGTTGGGGTGGTCATTACGCACAGAATCTGCTCGACGGAAACCTGATCATTGGCACCTATTCCGAAGGTCACGACAACCTGCTAACCGCTTGCGGTTTTTCTGGTCACGGAGTTATGCATGCCCCCGCAGTGGGACGTGCTTTGTCTGAGCTTGTGCTGAACGGAGGTTATCAGACTATTGATCTCACTCGATTCGGCTATGACCGCGTCAAACGAAACGAGCCTTTGCGCGAAATGGGGATCAAGTAACGCAATCTGAGGAAAGTTGGAAGACTGATTAACCCTCCAGTCTTACTTCACCCTCAATGCGGACTTTCCAGTTCGGGTTCCACTGAGTAGTGGTACCCCTTGGGGACGCCACTTTCCCGACCCGTGCTCCCGCATTTTCAGATGTAGCCGAACAGGGGTGGGAAGGTAACGACGACCAACCAAGCCCACACTGAATACACAGGCAGGTAGCGAGTCTGCCAAAACTCCAGGTCGACGAAGGAGCCGCGCATAAGGAGGAAACGCGCATAAATCCAAGCTGACCATGAGAGATTGACGAGCAGGACGAGATTCTCCCCAAGAGCTGCCACCTTGTTGGGACTGAAACCAAACTCGGAAATGCGTGCTGTAATTGCTGCGAGGGCCACCACGTCAACAACGAGCGCCGCGAGAACCAGTGAGAGCAGCAACAGATCGAACGCGTTAGGCGGAGCCGTTGGGTCGCGTGCCGAGACGGCATAGAGTAGAAGACCGAGGACCATCACCAGCAGTAGATCGAAGCCAATGAGAACCTCTCGCTCTACGTCGATACTGCCGTTCGTCCACAACATGGTGGCAAGAAAAACCAGTAGCACGACGGTGAATAACGGTGTAAATAAGCGAGTGAGTACCGGCGCCAGGTTTGCGCTTGCATCATCCTGTGCTTCTACAAGTCCCGTGGCAACGATGACAGCGCCCATCGCGCCGCATGGTAGGAGCCAGTCCTGAACGAACCATTCGACGTCGACACCTATGGCATTAAACATAAACACGGTGAAGATTGTGAACACGCCACCGCCGAGAGCAATAAGCGTGTAGTAAATGAACAACTCACCCGAAAATCGCACGAAATCCATACGTCGGTGCCCATCGCTCCAGTGTCCTCCGGTGTAGGCAATTCCTACGACCAGCCACAACGCGATCGGTAGGTGCAGTGTCGTGAGCATCTCGGTGCTACCCCCGCTCATGAAGGGCAGGACGTTGGCAACCGTAGCAGCGGCGAGAAAGGGCAAACCCAGCCAGAAGCAACGATTCCAACGGAATCCCCGTTTCCAGATGAAATACACCGTGAGGAGAGGCAGTACAAAAAAACTGGCATTCCGAGCGTAGAAGGAGGAACCTTCAACGCTGTCGGCTGTGTAACCAAACAGTACCGGTACCTTCACCGCGACAGCCGCCATGACCGCCAATGCGACGACGACGGACTCCGGCCACGTTATATCTTTCGGTCCTGGCCTGTTGTCTGCACCCAGGACTGTTGAGTCGGACGCCCCCATGGAGTCTAGAGACCGTCCTTTTCGTTCGTGAAGCATTCACCACACTCCGCACAAAACTTGGCTGTTTCGTGTGGTTCTTGTCCATAGTTGCCGTAATGCATGCTGTCACCGCAAAAAGAGCTCAGGGCTAAAGACCAACAAATTCGTCAGAGACTAAGACGTTGATGCTGTCATGAGCAGGTGCCGGCATAATGAGCCACGCTAATAGGTAGACGAAAATTCCGCCCACAATGACGCC
>CAJXDY010000095.1:0-2836 GCA_913052135.1 uncultured Acidobacteriota bacterium | reverse complement strand
GGTTTGTTAATCAACAATATTGATATTTTCGGCTACGCTGCGGCGATGATCTTCACCTACTTCGGCGGTTCAATCGCTATGAGTGTCGGCTGGAATGTTCTACTTTCGATACTGCTCGGGTTCACTGTGTTAGCACTCGTGACGATGACCAGTTTCTTGGTTTTGGATTATCGCGGAGCGATCACCCCCCAAAGTTTGTACGAGGTTGAGTGAGAGAACCGGGGTTCAGTATGAGCACCCCTCACCTCCGCCGTGGCACGAAGCTCATCGAACCCAACAGAATCACGGCCAGTGATGCCAAGACTAAAGCAGATGGTTCCGGCGCAGCAACCGTTCCATCGCCGCTCGACGTAAGCTGGAGATAATCGGGTCCGCACGATGACGTTTCTGTGCCATCGGAAAGAGTCCTTTCTGGGACTTCGGCCCGACAAAAATCTCTCACCTCTCCTGGACCAATTTTAGGGGGGAGGTCAATGTTTGATTCTCATCGATCCCTGGGCCACGGACAGTGTCGGGGCCGGGGGGTAGATATTCTCCCCATCGGTTCCTGTAGCGGCAGCGGCCACAGGAGGCGACATGACATCGGCCAGTCCCTTCCTGGGAACATCATGTCACCGTGAATCTCGTCTTCAAGACCCAGGCGGACATCTTATCTTTTCTGGAACTTAAAGGCGCCAGGCAACTCATGGCGCATCGTCCTGCGAATGAACGGCGAGTCGCACTAGCAGGGAGACCGCGGATCTCGCACCGTCGATTTTGTAAGCTGCTCGCCGCAATCGACGCAGTACTTGTTTCGGTTCCTCCGCGCTCTGGCATGTGATTGTCCGCTGCATTGCTTGGTAGGGATTCTTTAATTGACAACCTTGCCGCAGTTGGGACAGAAACGCACGGGAGGATTTCTTTCTGGATGGTTGAAGTTGGGGCAGGGTTTGATGTTCGTCGTAACTCCCGTAGGACTGGTAGCCGGACTGAACTTCGAGTCGCTCTAATTCGGTGCATCCGCCTTGCGAAGGCAATGAATGCCTCCCGCCGCGAACGACGCCAGATAAGTGAGAACAAACGATGCTGCGACAACTGGGGCCACAGAGGGCAACAGCCAAGCCACAAGTAATGCGACGTTGACCATGCCGATCGCGACGGCTGACTTGGTCAGACTTCGAATCAAGTAAGGCATCTTGAATGGGATGAGCATCGACACGGCATGCAGAATACAGGCGGCAATCAAGTACGGCGTCGGATCGAATGCGAAGAACTGCGCCACGAGTAAGACGAAGAAAATATGCCGGATCAATTCGTTCGTTGGCGAGCCTGTACCGGTAGCAGAAGTCGGATTGATCCGGGTAACAACGCGCAGGATCATCGCGCCGGTGGCCAGCAAGCTGCTCCCTAGGCAGATCCAGCCCAGGTATGAATGCCCCGATTCGTGGGCGAAGTGCATCCCCACCGCCATCACAAAAGCCGTGTGAGCGATCGCATCACAAACGTTGTCCAAGAGAGCTCCGAAGTTGCTCCTGATGTTCAACTTGGCCGCCAACACGCCGTCTAAATCGTCCATGACGTTGTTGTAGATGATCAAGGGAATCAAGTACTTGTATCCGTGTTCTCCAAATAGAATGCAGATCGGAAGCACACCAAGAAGCGACACAATGTTTGCCAGGTTCCTGAGAAGAATGTTTCGCGGTCGTTCTTGCATCGATATTCTGGAAGTGTGCTTCCAACTGCCTTTCTACGCGACCTGGGCGCCTGTCGCGTTGTTGGATGTCGGCTGAGCATCTGAATGCAGCAAAAAGAAGTGATTGGTCAATTCTGGGTATGCGAAGCCCAGAGCCTTGGGAATGCCTGTAATCCACGGATAGCCAAGCCTCAATCCCCAATAGGCCAGATGTCCCACCACCGGAAGGCAGTGAAGTGGCGCTGGCATGAGCGTCTTCCACTTCTTGACGAATTCGCAACCCATCTGCATCAGAACGTAGGGTGCGTTCATTCTCACGTCACGGACGGAAAGCGCGCACTCCGCAAAGATCCGCTCGTAGTCGACAACGTTTCGGTAAACGGCCTGATAGTCACCTTGGCGTGTCGTGGTACCCTTCCGGACGGTGGTCTCGCGACACAGGATGACCCCTCCCGGCTGAAGAGCCGGGATCAACTTCTCCAGCAAGCAGATAACGTCCTGCTCGTCGAGGTACATCAGCATGCCACCGAGGAAAACCACGTCGTAATGGTCCTCGGGCTGAAAGAGCAACACGTTACCGCGAATCGTTTTGACATTCGGATTTGACGCACACCGTTCTTCCAATGCCTCATACAGTGGTTGGCTTGCCTCGACAGCGACCACTCGCGAGAACCGTTCGGCAAAGTACTCTGTCCAGAAACCTATCCCACTGCCCAGGTCGAGCACGCAGCCGAGTTCAACCAACTGGTGTTGGCGTTCTTTGGGCGCGACGCTTAGGAACCAATTATGGACATCGTTGGCGCCTTTGCGTGCTCTCATTCCGGCCTGATGATCTCGCGCGCCGCGCAGGCTGCACCATCGGTTCGCGATCTCGTCTATTCCACCTTCCGCGCCATGGGTGAGACGATCGAGGCCTTGGCGCCCGATGCCATTGCACCAATGCCGATACCTATGCCCTTCATTTTCGGCAGCTTGCCGTATTTTTTTCTTCCAGTTATCTTTATCCTTCTCTCTCCTCGTTTGTAGTCTGAGTACGCACGCACGTACACGACCGGTCCACGTGTGTGCACACACACGCACACACCTGGGACACCCACGTGTGCACACACGCACGCGCGCGGCCGGTCCACGTGTGTGCGCACACACGCACACACCTGGGACACC
>CAJXDY010000094.1:0-2852 GCA_913052135.1 uncultured Acidobacteriota bacterium | reverse complement strand
TCGAAAGTCGGCAGCCCGGTTACCCTATCAGTGATTTCTATAAGTCGTTGTGCCTGCCTCTCCTTCGTAACGTCGGTATGAAGATAAGCTAGTCCGCCGCCGGAAAGCTTATGGGTTCTTACATCGATAACCTGTTCGCCCGGCAACTCAAGATCACCTCGCCACTCGGTCCACGAATCTGAATACGACTTTATAAGATCTGAGACCAATCCTTCAGGGTCACCTTCACCGTAGGCGCCTCTTTCTGCCATGCTAAGCAGAATCTCCTTGAACGGTTTACCGGGCTGGACCATAGACTCCGGGAATTCGTACATCTCTTTATTGATCGAATTCATATAAACAATTTTCAGGTCGCTATCAACAATCATAATACCCACATCTACGTAGTCCAAGGTCTCTAGGCCCATCTGGTTTTCGAGTTCTTCAATCCGTTGTTCTTGTCGCTGTTCAGCACGGCGCTTTTCAGTAACGTCTGAATAAATACCGAACATCCCACCGGCACTCAGTCCCCGCCCCAGGACCTCAATAATTCGACCGTCCGGTAAAACTTGATCAACAGAATAATCTGCCTTGGCAGTTCGCCTTGTTAGTAGCGCTTGCAGAAACTCTTCGACATCATCTACAACACCATACAAACCTTGCTCAACATCGTAGCGCATTACCGTTGTCAATGGAGTACCCACACGGTTCAGCTCTACCGGAATTGGATACAAATCTCTGTAGGCTTGATTCGTTCGAATCAGCTTGTGGTCAGCATCATAGAAAGCTAGCCCCACAGTGAGTTGCTCCACAACTTCCAGACTGATTTCGTGCTCGAGTTCTTCTATCTTTCGTTTGGTTCGGTCGCGGGCTACAAATAGAATCAAAACTCCGACACCAACCAATACAAGCAATCCCGTAATGATCAGAACATAGCGCGACAGTTTCTGTATCCGGTCTGTGCGCTCGTCCTCCTGCTGCTGGCGCCGCTCGCCTGAAACAGCAGCCAACATACCCAAATTTCGTGTGTATGGTCGTAAGCGAACATTGATATCGTGATAAATTGTAGCGTTCCGACCGCCTAATATTTTCAAACCAAGTATTGTTGGCTTAAGCGCGCGTAATTCGTTAAGGAGATTCAGGTGGGCATCGGGATAATTGGGCAACTCCTCGTATACATATGCCCCGTACAAGCGGTTGAACTCGACTGCTTTCACCAGTTCAGCCAGCAGTAAGTTGAACTCTTTATCAGCCCTCTTTTCCAAGGACCTCGCCGACGAAGCGGTCCGTCGTAGAATCGATACTGAGACCGTACCATCCAAAGTATCGAACACATCAACGATCTCCTCGTGTTGCTGGATAACAGACATAAACTGGTTGAATCCAGCAGACACCCGTGCAGCGTTCCACTCTGAAGCGGGGGGTAGAGCTCGCTCGTATTTTCCGAGATCCTGATAAAGGTAAATAACCACCGCGGCCGCCAATCCAAACAATAGAACCCCGACAGCAATCGAACGTCCGACCCAGTCAGTTAACCATTTAAACGGGTTTATATGAGGCATTAGATCCGTGCCAAAGGCCTTGTAGGGGTTTACGGTAAATGGAAAGTAGCGGCATCACCCATATGTGTCAATTTATTCTTTTTCGGTGATATTTAACTTCCATACCCACTATCGATATGTACGTTGAGGTTGAATTTATTGGTGGCACTGGATCAACATGCGTTTTAATTCAATTAATTACGAACGCATGTCTTGAATTTCACATTTCCAACTATGCCAAAACGCCCCTATGAGTGATATCTTGAAGGTCACATTCTTTGTGGGCGAAAACCCAGAATTACCAGTTTTACCCGGGTGGGGCCTGTACTTGATTCCGACCATTACCCTTTGCAGCATATAGACCGTCATCAGCCAATTTGATCAGATCACCCACTGAGCCACTAGCGCCGTAATCTATCCTCGCTACACCAATACTCGCTGTAACACAATCGTGTACTGGAGAGGCCTGGTGTTCGATTGCGTCTTCCAGCAAAGCACCTCGCAAACGCTCAGCTATTTCCAAAGCTTGCTCCTGTGAGACGTCAAGGACTAACACTGCAAATTCTTCACCCCCGTATCGGGCCACTAAATCACTAGAGCGTTTAACACTGCTCTTGAATACCGACGCTGCCCTTTTCAGACAAGCATCGCCCGCCAGGTGACCGTAGTGATCGTTGTACGGCTTGAAATGGTCCAGATCAATCAGCAACAAGGAAATCGACCCATGCTGACGGTCTAGGACTCGTTGCCATTCTTGTTCTAGCCGGAACTGAAATTCCCTTCGGTTGGCAATTTGAGTCATGCCATCGACTCTAGCGTCTCTCTCCATGGAAACGAATCGCCTACGGTCACTGACCAGCTTGTCGATTCTGGCTTTGTGCAAAGTCGTACTACTGTCCACCGACATGTACTGTTCGGCGCCATGATTCAAGGCACGCAATTCAACTTCTTCGGACGCAGTCTTTGACGCCAGCACCCAAGACAAGCCTCGAGATCGTGCAAGCGTTGTCAGGCTCTTCAATATATCGTCGTCAACGAATTCGTGTTCTATGAACAGAAAATCGATATCTTCATTCTCGACGACCATCTGCTGACAGGTCTCAAGATCCGAATAATGAAGGATTTCGCACGATTCACGCGCAATCTGGACCAGTGACCAGAGATGATCCATCCAGCCGAATACCAGTACGACCGGTCGTGGCTGAAACACGCACACATCATCATTGACGAAATGTGTCCGCCGACTCAGCAAGAACTGGTACAGCGCTTCTTCGCTGGGCAGCCCCAGCAACAGCGCATTGGTTTGCGTGTTCTCGATCAGTGGTATGCGGC
>CAJXDY010000093.1:0-2940 GCA_913052135.1 uncultured Acidobacteriota bacterium | reverse complement strand
CGACAGCTTCTTTCACCATGTCCTCAGCACTGGCTGCGGCAGCACCACTTGTCACAGCCCATCCTGTCCAGAACATGACAATCACTATCACAATTGCCCCAATTACTATTCCTTGCACCATCGGTTTAATTACTTCTTTCTTCACTTGAGTTGCCTCCTGTATCGGCATATAACGGTGGATCGAAATCCCTCTGTCAGCTGAGTAGATGGGATTGAACTCATGATACTACTCTTTATTGTTGTGCTGAATACATTATCTTTTTAATGGTAGGCGGCTCAACAAGGCATAGATACCACTACCCATCCGGCAAGATGATGATTGCTGTCAGTGCAAGTGGTATTTGTTGTGCATACCGATTAAGAATCTCATTGACCGTAACATTGGACGTAGCCTGAAATAGCTGACGTTCCATGTCGGCTTCAGTCACCGTGATCCACTTTCTGGCGATGCTCAGCGAGGTAAAGGCCTTGTAGACCGGGGCGTATCCGTTTCGACGGATAGCGACTTGGTATTTGCCACTGCGGCGTTTGATGGTTGCCATGTTGCCTCTCCTGTGTGGCCTATGAGAGGCACCACGGGAAGAGGAATTGGCTAAACGCCTATAATCAGCAACTTAACAGTTGGCTTGCTCGCCCTCCGGAGGTAGAGGTCAGGGGTTCGAACCTCTTCGGGCGCATCATTTTTGAATGGCGAGTTGCAGCGAATCGTTGTCAGGGTGTACTTTACACCGTGGAGTCGAATTACTCCGTAAAGCACAAGAGCTTGATCCTCTGAGCCAGCAACTGATTGACGACTTCATTTGGGGGTCCTATAACCTGGGTGACTATGACGCCTGTATTGAATTCTCCGACAAGATTAGGAAGATCAGA
Organism: uncultured Acidobacteriota bacterium; assembly: GCA_913052135.1. Classification (GTDB taxonomy): domain Bacteria; phylum Acidobacteriota; class Vicinamibacteria; order Vicinamibacterales; family UBA823; genus UBA8106. Next base: position 2,070 of record CAJXDY010000093.1, on the reverse strand, counting down.
CCGAATACGTGGCTATTGAAAATAGCAAGCTTTGGGGCGCTCAATCGGCAGGAAGAAAGAGACCAAGAGATCGGTCAGTTCATCGAATCTCACGGGAAAGATGAATTGAGCGTTCAACTGGAGAAACTGAATTTCAACAGTCAAGATATCGGTGAGTCGACAAGAAATTTTGTCTTGAACTAGATTTAGTCTCTAGCGACAGTCGACAACGGTGTCATCGAATAGTGCAAACAGCGGTAGAGATCACGCTATGTCGGTTTCTTCTTCGCCCAACCATTAGCAGAAAATTTCAATCAGGGCCGTGTAACTTTTGGACCATCGAGTCACTTTATTGTGCCGATGGCACACCAGCTGCCTTTGCTTCGGCTACCAGATAGTCCCTGCCGCGGATCATATCGTCTAATGTTCCGAATCCATTGGTGTAGTGGCCGGTATACCCCATGCCTTCCAAACGTGAAAACAAAGCCCGGAAATCGATACTACCTTCACCGGGGAACATGTGATGCTCTTTGTCTCCTAAGTTGTCGGCAACGCGAACCTCACGCAGCCGGTCGATTCCAAAGGTATCTAGAAATCCATCAATACCTTCCGGTACCAACGTCGCGTGGTTGATTGTGAAGGTCCAATGTAGATTGGCTGAATTCAGGTTTTCAAAATAGAACGAGCATTCCTCCAGCGTGTAACCGAGGTAATTCACTTCCGCATCTTCTGGCTCCCGGTTCATATTCTCGAGCAGCAAATGGACCCCTTTATCCTCGGCATAGGACGAGGCGCGTTGCAGTCGTTCGAGGCTTGCTTGCTTCCGTTGCTTATAGTCGGCAGTAAAATGGAATCCGGCGTGAACAACGATCCATTCGGCGTCAAGACGAGTCGCCATGTCAATGTAGGCACGGAGGTATTCGTCGGCGGCTTGCCGAAAGAAATTACTGTATTCCGCCATGTTAACCCCAGAAAGAGTGTGCAGTCCGAGATGAATGTTGTGGCTCTGGCATATCTCCTTCACAGATTCGCAGCGCGCTTCGTCAAAGGTCTCAATGGCATTCGCGCCACTATCGAGTTGAATGTCGATATAAAAAACTTCGTTTACGGCGGCCCATGCTAAGCCGTCTTCCAACTTAGCTCTCCGGCCGACATCGACCCCAATTCGTTTTTTCAGATTGGTTTGCATTGTCACGTTTCCATAAGATCAAACTAAGTGTTGAGGGAGATTGACGCTATCAAACTGATATACCACTCATTTCGTTTGGGCCTAGTTTCGGCATTCCAATTTCATATAACTCATGGTAGCCTCAGTTTGTAGTTTATCAGTTTATATCTTTCTTAAAATGAGGATTATGGGAGGAGTCATTATGAATATTTTTCCGATACAAAAGAGCTTTAGATTTTTAACCGTTATAACTGCCGGTCTTGCTTTGGTGGCGTTGTAGGTTCCCGGTCTAGAACTTCGCGCACGTCGATGACATCACCGGGAAGGAGCGGACCGTCGACGAGGTGGTCGAGATTTTCAACCGCATCAATTCCGGCGGTACAAAGCTCTCCGCAGGCGACTTAGCGCTGGCACGCATCTGTGCCGACTGGCCGCAGGCACGCGAAACCCTCATGAAAATCCGGTCCGAATGGTCTGAACACGGCTACGACTTCAGCCTCGACTGGCTACTCCGATGCGTCACGGCGGTGGGAACGAACCAAGCCAAGTTCCCTGGGCTGCGCGACCTCAGCGTCGATCAGTTCGTTGGCACATTGAACGCCACCGAGAAGCACATCGACTTCCTCCTAAATCTTGTTGGCAGCCGACTAGGGCTTGACAACGACCGGGTACTCGGCGGACGCGGTGCGCGTGGCGCTGGGCGTGGTGACGCGGCTGCTGCCCGACGTCGACGACATCCGCAAACGTGTTAAATACAATGACGCCATCGCAGGCATCCTACTCCTCACCCCAGACAACCCCACCGGTGCCGTTTATCCGCGCGAACTGCTCCAAGAAATCGTCAAAATCGCCCAAGAATACAAACTGTTCATTATTTCCGACGAAATTTACGCGCACATCGTCTACGATGGGTATCCCAGAAT
>CAJXDY010000092.1:0-2947 GCA_913052135.1 uncultured Acidobacteriota bacterium | reverse complement strand
TCCACAGAATGACGTTTTTGCTTCATCTGAAAGAATCCTTTCCGGGCCTTCGGCCGGCTGGATTCTCTCACTTTTCCTGGACCAATTTTAGGGGAGGACGCCAGTGGTACATCGCGAGGCGGGTTTTTGGCCGTCCATTTTGCCGCGCTCGATTCTCGGGTGAAGTGCGCTGCCGGTTTTGCTCCCGTGACCGACCTTGCAGCGCTGAGTGAGTTTCGCGGAAAAGAACAGCATGCGTTGGTGAAGAAACTGAGTCTGGTGAATCAAGCGGACCAACTTGCTGGTCGTTCTGTGTGGATTGTCATCGGCGATCAAGACCAACGCGTCGGTACGAAACACGCCATCGACCTTGCGACTCGGCTGACGGCTGCGTCCCTGAAGAAGCAGGTGCCCAGTCGTGGCCTGTCAGACGAGGGTAAATCTCTGAAAAAGGCTATTAGACATTGCGAAACGACCGAATGGACTGTAGTTAGTTATTAAAGGAGGCTTAAATGACAAACTTAATCGAGTATGAAGTGGAGTGGAGTGGACGAAATGTCCAACCTCTCTCAACAACAAAAGTGTGTTGTTTATTGAAGCACAAAACGAAGCAGATGCGCGAGTTTTAGCTAAAGAACACATAAAGCGAAGTCGCGGGATTGGGTGGTTTGTTATTGATAAGGTTCGAGAAACTAAAGAGATGCCTGTGGGAGGTGTTTGTGGATCCTAATTCAGGTATCGCTATTTCTCATACTGGCTATTGGCATGGAATGATTGGTGCTGATGGGTTGGATGAGTTTGGGAATCATCAACATTATTTTGATGAGAGTTTGGCACAAGAGCTAAGTACATTTTTAACAAACGAGGAGACTCAACGACTGGTAGATTTTGGGTGCGGACGCGGGGATTATGTAAAATTCCTACAAGGCGAAGGCTTTTTGTGCGATGGATATGATGGAAACCCTTATACCCCTTCTATTTCTAACGGACTGTGCAAGGTTTTAGATTTATCACAAGACTTTACTCTCCCTAAAACCTATGAATGGATTATATCTTTAGAGGTAGCAGAGCATCTTCCTCCGCAGTATGAGGAGGCGTTTGTAGAGAATTTATGCAACCACTCGGAGAAGGGTATTATTATTTCGTGGGCAATCGAGGGACAGGCAGGACACGGACATTTTAATTGCAAAAACAATGACTATGTTAAAGAGCAGTTTTCCCAGAGAGGTTACACTAATGACGAAGAGGCTGAGAATATTTTGCGACGAGCATCTACCTTGAGTTGGTTTGGAAATACGATCATGGTGTTTCGAAAATAAGGAAGTAGTTATGGGTAGGCCTATGTGCGAACTCTCGGCAAACGATTGTGTCTTAATTTGTCAGCAGGTAACGCGGGCGGATCGGCGGCCCGCATGTTCGCGAATCGAGAGGTTGGTTAAATGGATTTGATACTGAAATACCACGGTGTGGACTGGTTGGCGATGTTCATTTGATCGACTTGCTTGTTAAATGGAACTCAAAATAAACCGTCCTACTCCCCGTCAGGGGCCGACTCGATCACATCTTCTAGTATCCCCAAAAGTTCACGGCGATGCTGACCCGTGGCCGTGTGGACAATCACGGCTCGATTCCGGCCAGCACTCTCAACCTTTCTAATGCCGTAACCGAGGCCATGCAGCCGTCGCCGATTCTGAGACGCGCTCAATGTGACATACAGCCTTTGGCCTTTAGATCCAACCACCGTTGAGCCTTATCGTCGGAGAATGGCTAACGCATAGTTACGGTCGAGCCCGGGTGCATTGTAAGCCAAGTGAATCCACAATACGGCATGTTCTTCGAGTGAACGTGCCACAGATAGTGGTCCGGCATCTACCGCCTCGAATCCGACGTCGGAAACTACCTTATCACGGTCGCCTTGCCGTCTCCGTCATCTCCGGCCACGAACATGACGGCGGGCTGAGATCGGATAACCGGCTCGGCCATGTTCTCTGTCCCGGTCTGGTTAAACGCCTTAAATACCCTCGCATCTTTGGCCCACCCAGCAATCTGCTCGGCACCAGACGAACCAGTTGGAACATCCAAACCCGACAGGTCCGGTTTCAGTGGGTTGGTGCAGTCGATGATCACTTTGCCCGACAAATCGCCCGCAGCCCTGACTGCGTCTTGCATCGCTCGCCACGGTGTGGCAAGTACAACGATGTCACCGAAAGAAGATGCGCTTGCAACAGTGCCAACCTGGAATCCTTCTGCTACAAGCTGTGTCGACTTGTTGCCATAGGGATTTCTGACACCAAAGAAGATGTCATGGTCTTTCCTCTTCCAGGCATGGGCCAGCGTGGTGCCGACTCGTCCGGCACCGATGATTGCGATGTTCATATCCCCCCCCAATATCGCATGTCAGTGTCACCTTTTCCTGACCAACGCGGACCTGACCAACGCGAACCTGTACTACGCGACCTTTAGTTTTGGCGCAACTCTTCCAGACGGGCAGACCGTGGCGCAGCATGGTTTTGATGCAGCAGGCCTGGAGGCCTACCTGGGCGATGCCCGTTGGTACCTGGACACGGTGTTCAACCGGCGGGATAACGGCATGGTGGCGGTGGGCCCCATGAAATGGCTGCAGCCCGTGAACTGGAAGACGCCGGTGGACAACTGCTCCGACAACTACCACACGCCCATCACGCACATGTCGAGCGCGATCGTGTACGAGAAGTTTCATGGGCGTCCGAAGACCACCCACGCGGAGCTGTTCGACCGCCCGCACAAGCACATTTTCGTGAACGGCCACAGCCTGGTCGTCCGCGAGGTGAACGACGACACACCACGGGACAGAGCAGGGCAGACCAACGAGAACCGGCATACCTTCGTGGACTTCCACCGGGCCACGTTGCCAGAGGTAGAAGGGCGGCTGGGCCAATTCAGGGCCCGCGGCGGTCAGCTCATGAACCACAGCATCTTTCCCAATGGG
>CAJXDY010000091.1:0-3016 GCA_913052135.1 uncultured Acidobacteriota bacterium | reverse complement strand
TGATGGGTGTATGGACTGCAACCACATTGGCCAGATACGCAGTGGTGCCCGCAGAAGGTGCGCCAGTGATGTTTGAATATATGAATTCAATGCACGTATCCGAAAAATTCGTTGATGACGTGCGCCCAGCTCCATCTTGGCAGTACAAGGCAACAGAAGGGTTAACGGCGGCAAAAAAATGGGCTGATCAAGTCAAATCGGTGATGGCAGAGCTTGGCTGTGCGGGGGAACCACTCGCAGTCGATAAACTAGATGGATTCGGATTTATGGCACTGCAGAATGCCGGTATCCGGGTAACTGATCCCAGCCCAGCGACAGTGGATGCCCGTGAGGTCAAAACGCCAGAAGAAGTTGAAATCATGATCTTGAATGGCGCCGCGGGTGATGCAATGCTGGCCAATTTTGAGGCGGCAATCCGGCCCGGCGTCCGTGAATATGAGCTGCTCGGCGTTCTGAACAAGACGCTCTTCGATCATCATGGAGAGTTTATGTTTACTCGCTTGGTTGCCTCGGGTACGAACACGAATCCATGGATGTCAGAGGCCCACGACAAGGTTATCCAACCTGGTGACCTGGTGGGTATTGACACAGACTCCAACGTATACGAAGGCTATGTTGTCGATATTTCACGTACGTTCTTGTGCGGTGATGTTGCCACAGAGGGTCAAAAAGAGGCCTATAGGATTGCGTATGATTGTGTAAACGGTATGCGCGAGCTGATGAAACCCGGGATGACATTTGAAGAATTCGGGTACGCAGCACCGAAGCTACCTCCTGAGTACAAGAATGGCCGTTATGGAGCCATGGCTCACCAGGCGGGATTGGAAGATGAAGGCCCAGGGATACCTTACCCGGATGATGACCGCAAGGGAGAACCCACCAATTATGTAGATCGCTCTATTCAGGAAAATATGGTTTTTTGTCTGGAATGCTATGCCGGCAGGGATGGAGCGCCCTACGGGGTGAAATTGGAAGATCAGGTTCTTGTGACGGCAGACGGTGCTGTTCCGCTCTCCACTTATTCATTCGACGCAAAATTATTATGAGGTGATTTAATACTAATTGACGAAAATTGTTAATCGAAGGTAAGGTTGCTGCCGTTAACTGCCAACTTAATGTCTAACAATCCGATGGATGCGCACATCTCACAGACTTCTGTGATCAATATTTCTCGGCTATTCGAGGCTGAAATAGTACGAATCGCTGTTTCACCGAATCTTATCTTCTCACCCTTAACAGCAACCCGCTCAAGGTTGATCAAGGTCAGATCATCAGGTTCGTTAAGAGAAACCGGCATATCTCAATTCGGTACGGTGCGTGACGGTTGCTGTATCGATGTTGGCTAGGTCGTGCGAAGAGGGATTCGACTTATTTTTCTGCGCGCCCAGTCCAATTGCGCCAAGCAAAATTTGCCCGTATGCCCACGTCGAGAAACGGCTGCGGTGGTAATTGGTTCGGTGTACCCAAGCTTTGGAGATCTGGGATTAGCGGATTGTCTCGTCCACAGGCCAGATCTGCTGCCAGTAGTCCACTGATGGTTCCCTTAGACACGCCTATTCCATTTTGGCAGATGGCGCTGTAAACATTTTTCGAGACTTTTCCAAACCCGTGCCCCTGGTTCTGGGACGCACAGACGAAACCCGTCCAGGTGTGTTCCATCGTGACCTCAGGCAGCATTGGAAAACGAGCTCTAAAACGGTCTTGGTGAACTAAACGAAGACGTTTGTGGTAGGCATCGCTGCGACGACAGCCTGGACCGTACTCAACTTGCTGACGAATTAAGATGCGATGGTCTTGCGTGTAACGCATGGTTACACCTGGCATGCCCACCGGCGTGAGCCCCCAGTCTTCTTGGCCACCCAAAGCCTTTTGTTCGTCAATAGTTAGTGATCGTGACAGACTGGCCGATAGAGCGATTGGGATGAGGGATCTTTTATAAAATCCAAAATCTTCCGTGTAGATTCCCGTGCCGAGTATCAGTTGTGAAGCCCGAACCTGTCCTGCAGATGTCGTCAGAGTGATCGTGTCACCATAATCGACACTTATAACGGGAGAGTTTTCATACACGGTGACATTTTCGGGTAGGCTGTCACCGAGCCCACGTACCAGAGCAGCTGGATTCATGAGAATCGTTCCTGGGGCATAAAGTGCGCCATGGTAGTAACTTGTGCCAATTTCGGTGGCCAACTGTTGACGGTCGAGCAATCTGTAAGGCTCGCCGAGTTGTTCAAGAACCTTCGCAAACGGTTCTATTTCTGATGTAAAGCCGTGCCCAGATACCGCACCGTGGTACTGCCCTCTGAGGCTCCAGTTGCACTCGATGTGGTGAGCATCGACTTGTGCCTGGAGATAATCCATCCCGCCTCGGCCTAGCCGTGTATGTCTTGGCATCACGGATAGCTCGTCTTGAAGTTGGCGACCGTGGGGTAGGTCGATCGCAAATCCGGCATTCCGACCCGAGGCTGCACCAGCAAGCACCTGTGCCTCCAGCAGTATGATGTGATCAGACGGTCGGTTTTCGGCGAGTCGTCGCGCGGCTGCCAGCCCCGCGAACCCAGCGCCGACCACGAGCCAGTCCGTACTCACCGACTCTGTCAACGGTGAACTTGGTGTCCGCGGCGGAAGAATGTTATTCCAGCCGTTAGTGAGATCATCTTGTGGAAGTAGATTTATGTTAGCCATATCTCTTGCCAGCAAATGTCTTGGTCACGCTCTAAGCAGTGGCTTATAAAGTTTATATAGTGGAATCACCTAAGGACTGCATCAGCGCCAATGAGTTCCCGCTTGCGCCGTTCAACGTAATCTTCGAGCTCTTCCACTATAGCTGGGTCTAAGGGAGGTTGCTCATAGTCATTGATGGCTTGCTTCCATATTGCGTTGGCGCGTTGTGCCGAGTCGAGACCCCCTGCCTCTTTCCAGTTCTCGAAGTTGGTCCAGTCGGAGACGACTGGCGAGTAGAAGGCACTGTCGTAACGTTCCATGGTGTGCGCCGTACCAAAATAATGCCCACCGGGTT
>CAJXDY010000090.1:0-3018 GCA_913052135.1 uncultured Acidobacteriota bacterium | reverse complement strand
TCCGGATTCTACGACGACTTCAAATCCGGCCTCACGCAGCCGATGAACAGCATAAAGTGACTCGTAGCTCTCTCCTCCATCTCCTGTAACAACCAACACCTTAAAGCCTTCTCTGGCGTGGACTAGATGCGCTTCAAACGCCTTAACCTGCTTCTCAAGGCTCTTAACCTGAGCGCGCAAGGTGACTTCAGTTTTACTCATTGTTAGTTTCTCCTCACCGTTAACTCTTGCAAACCGTCGATTTTCTCATGATGAGTCCAGCGCACACTAAACCTGCCACTCAGAAGACTATAATGCAGAACTATGTCAGAACCTCTGATTCGTACAGAAGTCGTCGGCTCCTACCCGACCCCCAGTTGGTTATCAGCCATGCCGTCCAAGCCTGCGCTACGAGACGCGTTGCTCGTTGTACTTAAAACTCAAGAGCTTGCCGGAATCGATGTGGTGAGTGATGGCGAACTGGCTCGATTTGATCTCAATCATCCTGATACCAATGGCATGATTGAATTCTTTATTCGTCCACTCGCTGGTATTTCTACAGAACTCACGACGGAAGAACGAAACGCCTTTGAATCCCAACCAGGTATGCAATTCCGCAATCGTCCGGCTGGTGTCGTGCGTAGTTCACTTGGTGCCGGCACGCTGGATCTGTCATCGCACTGGAAGCAGTTACCGCCCCTTAGCACGCAGCCAATTAAATTTACCGTAACGTCGCCCTACATGCTCGCGAAAACACTGGTGGACAATCACTACGGTGACCTCCGGAGACTGTGCGCAGAGCTCGCTACAATCATTGCAGCGGAAATCTCAAAAATTGACGCCCCCGTTCTTCAAGTCGATGAAGCCAATCTCACTGGGCATCCAGAGGATCGTGACTGGGCTCATGAATGCATCAACGCGATTCTCGATGCTGCTCCGCACGAGAAGGCCGTTCATCTATGCTTCGGAAACTATGGAGGCTCAACAATACAACGTGGTTTCTGGAAGGACTTGCTGCCATTTCTTAATGCGCTCCATGCTGACCATCTGTTACTTGAATTCGCAAGGCCCGGTTACGACGAGCTCGAAATATTGCGGGATCTCAAACCGGAACTTGCGTTGGGTGTTGGCGTAATCGACATCAAGGACAATGAAGTGGAAACACCAGATTTGGTTGCCTCCCGGATTGAACACGCTGTGAACGTGCTCGGTCCGGATCGAATTCGATGGGTGCATCCGGATTGCGGTTTTTGGATGTTACCTCGAAGTGTTGCCGACCGAAAAATCGTAAATCTGGTAAAGGGGCGGGATCTATTTCTGGCTCGCTAACAGAAAGGTCTCATTCGAGGCCGTTCGGTATTGCTCGTTGGTTGCTCCTCTCCGAGGCTCTTCGCTCAATATATTGCGGATCGACCCAGGGTTCGTCGTGAAGATGGGCCTGCATTAGACGAATGCGCTTCTGCAATAACTCTTTCAAGTTTCTCCCGTGAATAAGAGGGGTTTCCTCCTGATCGGTTGTCGCCATGAACTCAATACCAGAAGCGAGCAGCTTTATCAGCTCCTCTGAATTCACTATCTCTTCAAGCATCATATCGTGCAAGACAGACTGACAATGGGCCATGGCTTCAGCATCTTGCAATTTTCTGGCCTCTAGGAAACCATGCACCCCGACAACCCAGGCTGCCACGCTCCGCTGCGTACGTAACCAACAGCGAAGCGCTCTCAATCGAATCCACTGGTCATAAATCACGTTCTTGACACCGAGTACGTCTTTCGCTTCGTCGCAGCACTCTTCGAGCCGACTTATCCCGCGGTCGAGTGGTGTCCACACGTGGGCGTCAAATCGAGTTAAATCCTTCTGACACGACTCTCGTGTCGTCAGCTGAAAAAGCACGTCTCGACTCAGATCGACATTATTTGGATTGTGCGGCGTCGTGCACATGAAATCTTGATAATAGGCTCGGTCGCCCTCTGAAATTGCTTCAATGTTCGGAACAAGTGGGCGCACCCACAAACGGTACCAAACAAATCCATACATTGAATACAACGGCACCACATTCGGATACGCAAGAATCGCTTCTTCCGTATCGGTCCAGGCGTCCAGTAATGTCGAAGTGAACTGGCGGCCTCCCCACCGCTTCGCCATACGGTCGACCTCACGATCAATCTCTAAATCAGGTGTAAATTGAAACGCCGCCACCATTTCGTGATTCGGATCAAATGGTACGAGTCCTGGAGGATTGGTGCCTCCGAGGTGAGCAATATGCTGAACTCCATTCGTATGAAGCATCTGTAGCCTTCTACCGGTCAATCGAGGATAGGGAACACCAAGCAGGGGGGCAAAAATCGCATGTGGGCCTGTTGCAAAATAGAAATCCGCCCGAACGCCACGCGCTTCCAAATCCGACATCAAGTCACGTTCACGCGGATCAAACCTGTCCTGGTACACCGTTCCAGGATTCACCGCGTTCGAGTCAGAATACCGAGGATGGGTATACGGCATGTCCCAGCCCTTCCCTATTAAGGATGCACTTTCGATTTCGACACCCTCCTCCAAACCTGCCCAAATCGTTTCGTGTTCGCCATAGAAAGATTCCATGCGGGTCAATACTCTAAAATGAGCCTGCTGAGACCTACCCGCGTCACGTAACAGTCGGAGAAACTGAAGGGCATTCTCGCCAGCAACTTTTGCAATGTCGGCGTCCTCATTCCATTCACGAATCAAATAGGCGCCACCGTTGCGTCCAACGTAGAGAGACTTCGTGTATTCGAATCCGGCTCCACTATCATTGGTCCACACTGAAAGAAAGCCGAGCTCCGGAACTTCAGCAAGAAGAGCTTGCACCATCTCTCGATAGTGTGCCTGTACACTCGGGTGGGTAGTCGTCATGTTGTAACGTGGCTTAAAACTTCTAAACGGGTGGTCCACCCGCGCGCCACGTAGCATGGGATACTCGTCGAAAAATCGGTCAGGCACTGAACGAGGTTCGAAACAGAAGAGTCCCGGCACTAGACCGTAGGTCACCGCAAGGGCGGCAT
>CAJXDY010000089.1:0-3471 GCA_913052135.1 uncultured Acidobacteriota bacterium | reverse complement strand
CTTTGGTCACCCCTCAACGCACGCGCGCGAGTCAGGGAGAGAGGTGTTAGAGGTGACTGGTTGCTGTCCGCTTCGTGTCCGGACAACTTGTGCGGTTTCAGGAAGGGTAATCAAATCACCCTCAAAAAAAGATTCATATCGAGTTTGTTGTCACTTGTCTTGCCTTGGACGAACTGTGACATCGAATTAGACTGTCACTCACCATCCAATTTGTATCGAGGGTCGACGATATGCCAATGCTGACGGAACAAGAAATGAAGTTGAGGACTAAAAACCCTATTTTAATTTGTGTCGACATACAGTTAGGTTTTTTGGAAGAAGATTATTGGGGTGGTAATAGGAACAATAAAAACGCAGAAGAGGTTTGTGCCCAAATCATAGAAAAATGGAGAGAGATTGGGGCAGAGGTTATCCACGTACGGCACAGTTCTACCAATCCAAAATCTAAACTTCACAAAAGATACAAAGGTTTTAACTTCAATCCACTATGCTCTCCGAAAGAGGGCGAAATCGTCTTAACAAAATCTGTTAATAGCTGTTTTGTTGGGACCAATCTAAAGCAAATATTGGATGACAAAAAATGTGAGACAGTTGTAATTATTGGTTTGACGACAGACCATTGTGTTTCAACGACAACTCGAATGGCTGGCAATTACGGTTTCAATACATTTTTGATTTCTGATGCAACTGCGACTTTCGACAAAATAGGCATCAATGGTGAGAAATATAACTCTGAGCTTATGCATTTTTCTGCACTGGCAAGTTTGAAAGACGAATTTGCAAATGTGATATCGTCCAACGAACTGTTTAAGTTGTTGTAGTTTGGTTAGAAACCTCTTCATGTCCGGATAAAGGGTCGCCGATACTCGCCACGTACTAAGACAAATAGGTAGGTGGGTGTCAGGGTGCTGAGAACCTTGTAATCTGTACGCTCAACCACACATTCTGAGTCGTCACTAGGTTCCTATGGCAGACCACCCACTTTCATACTGGCTTTCTGACGCTAACGCCACCGAGCGGCTATCAAGATGGCAAATGTTTCTATTGCAATTCTGAACTCGACACAATTAACAAGCTTGCAAAGCAGACTCATGTTGATCATGTAATCCCGAAAGAGCTTGGAGATGTTATAAAACTTGAGGTCAATGTTGACGTTGACCTTATTTGGAATCTCGTAAACGCATGTTCTGATTGCAACTTGTCAAAATCAGGTAGGATTCCTAGTTATGACTATGTAAGGCGTGTTTACGAGCGTAACGAGTATTACATCCACAGCAATCATCCACTGGCAGATTCCATCATTCTTGCAATTGGAAAGACACCTTCAAAAAGGCGCGGCACCGTCCAAAGGGTTTTCGATGTTGCAGTATGCTATCGTCCCTCTAGTTGGCACCCATAAGCGGTGCTGCCATAGGGGGGGGCCGACAACGTCGGTCTCTGGATCGCATTAGGAATCGCCATCAGTGCCGCAGTAGGCACATCAATGCTCTCAAAAAATAACTCAGATAAGAAATAGCACTATATGCCCGAACAAAACCTCCCTCTCGTAGTTCATATCGACGCCAAAGAGTCTTCATTAGAACTCGAACGTGTCGCTCTCGCGGGAATCGACTGTGAAATCGTCTCGATCGCCGTCTCCTCAGAAGGCGAAATCATCGAGGCAGTGAAAAACGCCACGGTCATCCTCAACGACCACTCGCCTGTCACCCAAGCGATGATCGATCAGCTCACAAACTGCAAACTCATCATTCGCTATGGTCACGGCTACGACACTGTCGATGTCGATGCCTGCACTGAAGCCGGCATCATCGTCACGAACATCGCTGGCTCAACCTCCGAAGAAGTATCCAATCACGCACTCGCGCTGCTGATGGCATCAGCCCGAGAGCTGAAACGCATGGATCTTGCGACAACTTCAGGACGATGGGGCGAGGTCTACTCACGCTCAATTCTCAAGCGCATCTACGGTGAAACAGTCGGAATCGTCGGCTTTGGTTGGATCGGGCGCGCAATGGCTCGCAAGTGTAAAGCACTTGGCATGAGCGTCCTAGTAAACGATCCGTATGTTGGTGAACATCTAGCAATCGAGTACGGTGTTGAATTCGTTTCGAAAAGCGATCTACTCGAACACTCTGATTACGTAACCCTCCACGTTCCACATCTAGGCAACACCCACCATTACATCGATGCCGATGCACTCGACCGTATGAAGACCAGTTCGTACCTCATCAATACATCACGGGGACCAGTAGTCGATGAACAGGCGCTGATATCAGCCATGAAATCCAACAAAATTGCTGGTGCCGGCATCGACGTTTTCGAGCAAGAACCACTATCAGTCGATAACCCTCTATTGAACATGGAAAACGTCATCTGCACACCACATGTCGCAGGATCAAGCAAAATCGGATGGGAGATCATCCGCCGCCGAGCAGGCGAAGAAGCAGCAAGAGTCCTCCGAGGCGAACGACCACACACAGTAGTAAACCCCGAAGTCCTAGGCCGTCTCTAACCCCGAACCAATCTACCGTCCCTCCTTCCGGACGAATATTGCAGTGAGCGACCAAGGATTCATCACGTGAATGTAGCTGGTCTGGTCTTGGAAGCTGATGCCGAGTGTCACAGTCGGTCGCCGATAGACCGACCTACCCCCTTATTCCAGAGGGATGTGGGTGTCAGAGTGTTGAAACTACAAGTGTAAATTCAGCTTGAGAGTGTAAAGTATCACCATGCCTAATCTCCGTGAACTAGTGCTTCGCAAATTTCGTATATGAAATTGCAAATCAAACGTCATGCTGTCATTTCAACGATGATATCTATGACCATTGCCTTGTTTCTTGCATGCACCGTACAGCCGGAAAGTCCCGGTTCCGCTTCGGAAAGCACCGATGCAGAGGCAGTAGATACTGAAGTAACTGTGAAAGCTTCAGTTGATTCGACAATGGAAGCCATAAACAATGAGTTGGCTATCGAAGCGACTGTTCAAGCCAGTACATCTGCAACAAGCACAGCACAGGAAACGGTGGATTGTGAGGCAGCTGACCCAGACGAATACGGAAACATCGTTCATTGGTGTGATGATGGCTCGTACTGGTGGGTAGATTCCGTGACCGGTTACCGGTATGAAATGGATGCCGACGGCAACGGAGTCAGTGATGATCCTGCCGGATATCCAATTCCAGAACTCCTTTCGAAGGACAATGTTGGCGACACATCCCTGCACGACGCAGCCGAAAGCAACTCTCTCGACGTTGCCACCCTGCTGATCGAACAGGGTGCCGATATCGAAGCAAAGGACAACAATGGCTGGACACCCCTAAACATCGCAGCCTGGTACAACCATCTCGACGTTGCCGGCATGCTGATCGATCGCGGTGCCGACATCAATACAAAGGACCTCCATGATGGGACACCCTTGCACATCGCAGCCGAGAGAAACTCTCTCGAGGTTGCCACCCTGCTGATCGATCG
>CAJXDY010000088.1:0-3678 GCA_913052135.1 uncultured Acidobacteriota bacterium | reverse complement strand
CTATCACGAACGTCGCACGACGCGCCGTTTCTGGAAAGTCCTCTTGCACACGCGCGCGGGTTAACTCGACCATCTCCTCAGATGCGTCGACAAATGTGAACTCGCAATCAGGCGCATGCCGGACGAGCGGTAACGATAACCCGCCTGAGCCGCAACCCAGTTCAAGGACGGTTTGCGGATGCCTCGGTAGATAATTGATTAATTTTTCAATCATTGCATCATAGCAAGGCACGGAACGATGAATCAGGGAGTCGTACTCAAAGCCCATCGCACCGAAATAGTCTGAAGCCGTCTTTGGAGAATCGCTCATTAAACTCACTTTATTTCGCGTATTGCTCGCTAAAAACCCTTTAGTGAAAGACGAAACCATTCATGGCGTCGTCAAGTGACCAGGTGTCACATGGTCCAACGAGCTGCACTAAACCACAGAACGGTTCCAAAAAGCGCCAAAGCTGCATGTGTTTCCCATGCGATTAAACCGGCAAAAACAAAAAATGCTGGCACCAGCACGAGTCCAAGGCCCGCACATGCAACTACCCGTGCGACCCAGATCACCTCACCTCCTGCACGATTCCGCCTGGTTTCCTCTGCTGTTGGATATAGCAGAACAGTACGTAAAAACCCACAGCAAGAAACCAGCCAGGCAAACCAAGAAAAAAGATTTCCATAGGCAAGAAGGCACAAACTGCCAGCGTTCCCGTCCAAGTCAAGGCAGCAGGCCAACTAAATCGAAGTCCGTGGAGCTCGGCGAAGTGCGACTGTAACCCCATCCTTGGTAGCAACCAAAAATCAGCAAAAATGACGACCCCCATTGGCATGAGAATTAATCCGTAAAGAGCCACAAAATCGAGTAATTGCATCATGAGTGCGGGAAACATTGCTGCGGTCGTCGTGACCGCACCTGCTGCGACAGTTACCTTCCAGCGTTTCCAGTTTGGTGTTGCAGTTTGAAGTGCCAAGCCTGCACGATAGAGCGTCGGATTGGCTGTCGTCCACCCCGCGACAACAACCGCAATGGCACCTGTAACACCAATGCCCATATAGGCGATGGGTCCCGGCGCGATCTCACCTAGAGCAGCCGCGCATAATATTCCTGAGGCGACCCAGGCAACGAAGTGACCCAAGTACATTCCGAAGGCGCTCAAGAACCCGTAGGTCCAGTGCCGCGCATACCGGAGAATGGTCAAGTCAGCCATACCGATATGCATCGCCATGTTGCAGAACCAGGCAAAAAACATCACATGCCAAAACGTGAATTTTGATTGACCCGCTAGCGGCACACCAGTCCAAATCCGTTCGTTTGCTACGAGCCAAAATTCCCCGAATGAACTGACACCCAATTGTTGCAAAACGGCAACCGCAGAGGCCACAAATACCGCTAACATCCACGGCCACGCAACCTTTGAAAACCCGGTGATCCGGTCAAACCCCAGAACCGCAAATCCTGTAACAACTGCTCCAACTAAGCCCACAACGATCACCCACGACACACTATTCGGATAACGATCATTTAAGCCCGGCATCGTCATATCAAAGGGAAGACCAACAGCCGTTGCTGCTACTGAGATCATTGCACCAGCTAAAAAACAGAACATCAGTGCGTTTACAATGTTGTAGACAAACAGGAGCTGTGGGCCGGTGATCTTGCGGAGATGCCAGTAGAGGTTTAACCGAGTTCGGACAGCGATCGGGGCAACAAAGAACGCCCAACTCAACACGGCCAGTAGGTTGCCGACAATTAAGCCTCCGAATAAATCGGCAGCGGTCACACCGTGTGCCACAAACAGTGGACCAATAACAAATTCAGTACCCGCTATATGTTCCCCAGCGAAAAGCGCAACAAACGTGCTTGAACCTTGGATACGATCTGCACTTACTGGTTGCCGGTCGAATTCGTTAATGGCGTCTAGTTTTTCGGTTAATGACATGTCTCGAATTTATGCGGTGCCCATCGTGAAGAATTCCGACATTCACGGATCAGTCACACGAATTTCGAACACGGATGGCCACAATTTACCCGTCACAAACAGGCGGTCGCCCTCAGCATCATAGGCAATGCCATTCAAAACACCCTCAGGATCTATTGGGGAATCTTGAGTTAATAACCCTGATAAATTAATACGACCGTTAACCGAACCAGACATTGGATCGATCTGCAGAATCTCGTCTTGATGCCACACGTTCGCCCAAATCTCTCCGTTGATAAATTCCAGTTCATTGAGTTGATCAATAGGCCCGAAACTGTCATGGACGAGAACGCGACGCGCTTCAGTGAATGACTGAGGATCAAGAAAATAGAGCCATGCCGATCCATCACTCATCACCAGATGGCGATCGTCGTGGGTTAACCCCCATCCCTCCGTGTTGTAACTGAATTGTCCGCGACGTTCGAAGGTGTCAGCGTCATAAATAAAGCCCGTATGAGCAACCCAGGTGAGCTGGTACAGTAAGCCGCCAAACTCCGTAATCCCTTCACCAAATAACCATGAGGGAAGGTCGACCTGTTCGACGATGCGACTTGTCTCAAGCTCTATTTTCCGGATTGATGAATGACCGTAACGTCCAGTACCCTCCACGAGAAAGCCATTGTCGAAATACAGGCCCTGTGTGAAGGCTTCTGGATCGTGTGGATACACATTAATGACTTCATATCCCTTGCTAGAAGCTCTCTGGGCTCCCCCTAAAACAGATGACTGGAGCACTAAACTACACGTCACAACAACAATGATCGCAAACGACAGCATTGTGGACGTCCATCGCACAAGTATCGGACCCTCGGACTTGGACATTTGTTTTGAGCGAATCGCCCTCAAATCGCATCCGTCGTTTTGTGCTGCATTAATCATCAGCCACACTCTGGGTACGTAATACCTGTTCAAGTCGCCCGATGTAGTCACTAAGCATGCTATTCAACTCCTGATAACGATCAACAGCATCCTGGCCAGGCTGTTGATCGGCTCGCGTCAAGCCCGAGTACAAATAGTTGAGCTGATCGACTAACATCGGTCGAGAATATCGGCGTGATGCGGTTACTAGCTGATCTCGGATCTCGAGAAGCGCTTGCATAACATCATCAGGCGAGTTGGCCTGCGCTTCGTCCAACTTAGCCACAGCTAGACGCGCGTCACTTAGTGCGTTCCTCACCTCGAGACTCAGTTTTACCTGTGCCTGTACGTTCGCTCGCGTAACCTTACCTTCTTCTTCAATCCGAGGGTCCATCAATACTTCAAACGATACGACCTGACTCCAACTTCCAACTGAGAGTCGTGCTTGGTATAAACCAGGCACAACCATTGGCCCATTCCCACCCGACTGTTGTAAGGATTGAGACCATGGCCCGGCGTGTCGCAGATCCCAGGCAAAGCGGTGCATGCCCGCTGTCTTTGGTAACTGTGGCGTACCAGCACCGGCAAGTGACCAGTTCCCCATTCGAATAGAGTCAGAAAATTGAATTGCGCTTTTCGCTTTTTGAAGTAAAATGTTCTCGTCGGTTTCGAGTTTGAATGAAACTTTCAATGCATTCATGGTTAATGTTGATATATAAATAATATAATGATAAATTAATTTTGAAAATTAAAACAACAATTACCATTAAAGCAACTCAACATGATTGCCGCTGGTGACTCCACTGGTACCAGAACAATCTGCGAATACGCAGATGAATACCCTTCCCTATTT
>CAJXDY010000087.1:0-3749 GCA_913052135.1 uncultured Acidobacteriota bacterium | reverse complement strand
GCAGCAGTCTTACTGTAGCCCGTTGCCGGATCGGCCACTGGCGTATCCCAAAGCACGTTGCCGGTTCGCGCATCTAGTGACACGAGGTGCGCGTCAAGAGTGCTCATGAAGAGCCTGGTACCCATGACCGCAACGCCACGGTTGTTCCGTCCACAACAATAGGTCAACTCTTCCGGCAACTCATGCTCGTATCGCCAGAAGACTCGTCCAGTCCCCGCGTCAAGCGCAATGACCGTACTCGGCGACTCGGTAACATACATAATTCCATCGACCACCAATGGTGTCGTTTCCGCACGATCAAGGGTCTGAAGTTGATAGACCCACTTCACACGAAGGCGGTCGGCGTTGTCCACTGTCACTTGATCGAGATGACTATAGCGTTGACTACTATACTGTCCGGAGTACATCAGCCAGTTCTCTGGTTCATCGTCCGAGTGCAGTAAACGCTCAGAGGTCACAGGCGTAAACACAGGGACCGGACCATTGGGTCCATCTGTCTGCTGCACTTCGACTGCGCGCCCAACAACCACGATCAACGTGAACACACACAACACGATGGGTAGATGACGTCTCATGGCGCACTCTCCCCGGTCCGTAGTGAAAATAGATAGGCGATTAGATTATCGACCTCGGATACCGTGAATCTTTTGTCGTAGTTTGGCATGGTTGATGTCTCGATGCGACGGCTTTCACTGAGGTCCCTCTTTGTCACTGACCATAACCGCTCGTCAGCGTCGAGCAGCCGGAAGGAGTAGGTGTCCTCGTTCATTCGAAGTCCTTCAAGTTTCCGGCCATCTGCGTAGGTTACCTGCACCGACCACCAACGCGGAGCGACCTCGTGATTGGGATCAAGGAGATCAGCCCGTAGCTCATCCGGTGAGCGCTGGTCGCCCACGAAGGTTAGGTCTGGACCCAGTAAACTACCGACACCGGAGATCATGTGGCATGTTGCGCACTCCCCTGCACCAGCGTACAGCCGTTGGCCAACCACAACATCACCTGGAAGCGATAAGTTCTCAGGCCGTTGATTGATCGAGCGGAGGTACGCAACAACCTGCCACACCGACCTATCGGTTCGACGCCGGAAAATCGGCGGCATCCCGGTGTTGGCTACCCCCTCGGATATCACTCGAAATAAGCCGGTATCGCTCTGCGCCCGACGGAACCTGCCCCGACGAAGGCTTGGTCCATCATCACCAGCAGCATCGATGCCGTGGCACCGGCTGCAATGTATCCGAAACAGACGCTCACCAGTTTCAACATCTTCAAGTGACGTGTACGGGTTTTCGGTATCCTGGGCCGCTAGGTCGGCACTCGACCCTATCAGAAACGCGGCCACGATTAGCGCGACTCGACCAGCACTCATGCCCTCCAAGCGAAACATGGCGCATCCTTTCGGAAGTGTTTACCGTGGACCAACAGCATACCGGAATTCTCTCGCCAGAGGATAATCAACCTTCGATTTGCAACTTCCAACACCTTTAACCAAGATCAGCAACTAATTTTCGACTATTTATTGATGTACGCTGGATTCGCAAAGAAGGATAGAATCTTTGGCACATCGGCCATCCACGTTGTGAAATTGAAAACAAATAGACTACATACTTGTCACGAATGGAAGGACTCCAGGTGTGTTCTGTGCTGCACACCTAGGTTATTGGGCACGTTTCCCGAGAGGAAAACACTATGAAAATTGATCGACGGGCATTTGTTACAAGTCTTGGCGGTCCCGCAGCGATCTCACTCATGACCCCAGACGACAAAGCCGATGCGCTTGAGCATTACCTAGAAGACCGGCTTAAGGAAGCCGATGTCCTTGAAGGTATCCTGAAAGAAGCGCAGGTCGGGCAGTACCCAACGGTTAGTGAACTACAGGCACGGAATGCGGATCTTGATCGACCATACCGAAACGGAGCTGGAACTCTCTTTGTGCCGAAAAACGACGGTGACCGCAAAGTCGACGGTCGACTTCGACCACTCACACCGATGCCCGAGAAGCCAACGCTGCTTGACTTCTTTAAGTATCGCTTTGCGTGGACAGGGCACTGCCTGCAAAGTGCCACCCGGGCGCTCAAGACCGGCATGCGTGAAGAAGTCATTCTCGCCTGCCTGCTTCACGACGTAATCCTTAGTGTGATGCATCCGGACCACGGCTGGTGGGGAGCTCAATTGCTCGAACCTTACGTGCCAGAAATCACCAGCTTCTCCATCCGTTACCATCAGGTGCTGCGATTCTATCCCGACGAAGCCTTTGACTACGTATATCCGGAAGGTTATCTCCGTGTGTTTGGTGCGGACTACAAGCCAGAGCCGTACCTGGAGCGCACCTACCAGTTTGTGCGAAATCACAAGTGGTATGAGTATCCGCGTCTGGTAACTGTGAACGATTTCTATTCATTTAATCCGGACGCGAAAGTGTCCATCGAACCTTTCATCGACATCATTGGTCGCCACTTTAAACAGCCCAAGGAGGGTCTTGGGTGGGATAACACTTCGTCGTCTCACATGTGGCGAACCATGATCATGCCAGACCGACGACTGTAGTCGTCAGTCATCAGAAAACACGGAAGAAGCGGGGACATGGGATGAGAGTTCGAGTAATGGCTGGCGTCGTCCTAGTGCTCGGGGTTGCCATCGGAGATATGGGGTTGGCCCAACCGAGCGAGTTCACGACTGGAGTCGTGGAAGCCAATGGTTTGACTTTTCACTATCTCGAAGCGGGAGAAGGACCGACCGTGCTTGCACTGCACGGCTTTCCAGACCATGCGCGTTCCTACCGGCATCAACTCACGGCGCTCGCGGAGGCAGGATATCGGGTTGTGGCGCCTTATATGCGTGGGTACGCGCCGACCGAGATTCCTGACGATGGCCACTTCGGCGTCCGCGCGCTGGCCCAGGACGCGATCGCGCTCGCCGACGCACTCAGCGACGAGCCGGTTGTCCTGATGGGACACGATTGGGGGGCGGCCGCAGCGCACACCGCAGCGGTCCTAGCACCCGAACGGTTCTCGAAGCTGATCACCATGTCCGTGCCCGCCGGCGTCGCGTTCTCGCAGAGTCTGAGGACGAGTGCAGAACAGCAGCGACGGTCGTGGTACATATTCTACTTTCAGCATCCGATGGCCGACGTCGCCGTTCCCTTGAATGACTTCGCGTTCATCGAGAGGCTGTGGCGAGACTGGTCTCCCGGTTGGGACATTCCGCTAATGGAACTAACGTCGGTGAAAGCAACACTCGGGCAGCCTGGCGTTCTGGCGGCCGCGCTGAGCTACTACCGTCAAACCTTCAACCCGCCCCCTAACGTGCCCCAGGTCGGCACGGGCCGAGGTCCTCAGCAGATTCAGGTGCCGACGCTGTACATTCACGGACGGGACGATGGCTGCATCGGTGTGGAGCTAGTAGACGGCATGGAGGCGTTCTTCGACAATGGCCTGCAGATAGTCATTGTCGACGACGCGGGACACTTCGTGCACCAGGAAAAGCCCGATGAGGTCAATCGCGTGATCCTGAAGTTCTTGGAATAGGCCCGCTCTGTCTATGTGGATCTGAAATGATGAGTTAGAATTGTCAAGGTCTGGATTGTATGGCTGACCTAAGGAGAGTGACAATGCGGACGACCTTGATCGCATGCGTAGCACTATTGCTAATCACCCCAGCGGCGTCGAGCAACGACCTGGATGAGATTCGCGCATCGTTCGAAGACCCCGTCGAGTTAGTTGGCCCAGGTGTCTCGGCGGCCGGCCAGACTG
>CAJXDY010000086.1:0-3885 GCA_913052135.1 uncultured Acidobacteriota bacterium | reverse complement strand
AAGGCGGGGAAGGTGAAAGTGACTCAGCGAGTAAGAACGGACAAGGTTGATTTTAGACTAATGGTGTCCTACAGTCCTAAGTTCCCGGAGAGGGCGAAGACTAATGGAGTGTTGACGGACGAGGACCGGGCCCGCTATGGGAGGGAACACAACATGCTTTATGACACGGGGGCTCAAATGACGCTGATGCATGTTAACTTTTTAAAACGGTTGTCAATCCCGGGGATCGAGGAGAGGATAAGGTTAAAACAATACACAATAGATACACTTCAGGGTGTCACCGGTTCCGATGACGCGAAGATTTTTGATAAGACAACATTCCACGTTCTCGTGTCCCAGAACCCCGACCGGTGGGAGAAAGTGGTCGACGACATCTGGGTGAAAGAGGGCGCTGAGAGGGACACCAGCAACTTGCTCGGGGTCACTGCGATCCGGCAACTGAGCTTTCTAAAAGTGAAGTTTTTGAATGCTAATGAAATTTTTGTATATAAAAAAATAATTTATTTTAAAAAAAGAAATTAAAAAAGAAATTATACAAAATCGTATCTCTGCGCCCGACCAGTGAAGCCGTCCGGACCGTACTGCTGGTAGAATGCTTCCATTTCTGCTATCATAGTCGGGCTCGCCACAAAGTCTCTCTTCTTAATAAATAAGAGTGGTTGATAACTCCCGCCGCCGATGTGCATGGTGTGAGTGACTCCATTCGTGGAGTTCCTAAAATACTTCCACAAAGTGTTCGCCCGCTTCGACGGTTTGGCGCGCGCCACCGTCTTCGGTCTCAGTCTGTCTTCAGGGTGCTGTCGACCTCTCACGGGTTTTGATTTCTTCCGGACCATTTATGAAAAGGTAGAAATAATTATGAGTCTTACTTAAAATTTATTATTGTAAGTTATCACAACAGAACCCAACTGACACAACAGAACCCAACTGACACAACAGAATAGAAACGGTCAAGTAGAGAAACGGCAATCTCAAAAGAAGTTCGCTGTGAAGACCGGGGGGGGCGCTACATGTTAACATGTAGCACCCCCCCGGTTTTAGCAGGTATGTTTTTTTTTGCCAAAACCTATGAACATGAGCACAGTAAAGTAGTAAAACACTGGTAAATTTGTATGTGCTGTAAATATACGGTTTGACAGGTGGACATGGCCGTGCGAGCCGATCTGATTCGTTGATTCGAGTTGTTGAAAGGGCGCCCTATGGGGCGTCCTTTCGCCTTTGTGGAGGCCCAGAGAGTTGGATCGGGATAAAGAAAACGAAAAGCCCAGCCGCCCGCGGCGGATGGCCAACGTACCATTCCCGCCTGCCAAATATGGGCTCTACCTCGCCATCGCCATCATCGCGGTGATGGGTATCTTGCTGTTAGTGGAGTCGGTATCCAGCTAGCGGTTGTGTAGCCGCGGGTTGGGGCTATTCGATGTTAGACAGCCCCTCCGTCTATCTACAAGTTAGGACAGGGTCTCTCTGGTGTGCGGTAGCCGTCCTTGCGCCAGAGAATCGGGAAATGATTCTCGTCGAGTTGATTGTCGTTGGGATGCTTGTAGCGTCCATATATTGGCCCATTGCCTTCGTTTAGACGCTCGGGAACAAATTCCGAAGCGCTTGAGATTCCATGCAGGACGAGCGCTCTTCTCGGCGAAGTGGTGCGGTTGTTGCCGGACCCATGCCAGACCCAGCCATGATGAAAGGAGGCACTGCCGCACGGAATCTCAATTGAAACGATGTCAGGCGCAATCCCTTCGATGGTTGCGGCCTGTTCCATTGCCTCCCGGTAGCGTTGCGGTCCATGGAATGTCGAATTCGGTTGTGAATGTGCCCAGCGGTGAGAACCTCGAACCAACTCCAACGTGCCGCCTTGCACCTGGGTGTCGTCCAGTGCCATCCAGCAACTTACGATTTCCTGTGGCGTTAGCCAGCCGACGTAAGCGTTGTCCTGGTGGAGTCCAATGGGACGGGCCCCGGGTGGTTTCCAGAGCAGATTGTCTTGGAAGAGCCGAGTTCCCGGCCAGTTTCCTAATCGGGCAATGGCTCGCCCGAGGTCCGTGCGAGACACCGTGCGAGCGATCATGAAGTCAGCCTTCCAGCCGTTGCAGATCTGTCGGGTAAGAGACGGGTCGCTTTCTCCCACCTGCCAGTTGACCTCATCTGGCGAAATCCCCGTCTCGAATTCTCCCCGAAAGAGGTGCTCGAATCGCTGCCGCAGGATTTCAACGGTCTCGAAGTCCAGGAGATTTTCGACCACCAGAAAGCCGTCGTTTCGAAATTGGTCGATCTGGTGCGGCGAGAGCAAACGCATTACACGCCGTCGTGGTCGATACCAATCAGCAGACAGCCCGTTTCTGTGCGGGAGTGGTGGTGGGTACCGGGCGGATAGGTAACAAAGTCGCCTGGCTTCAGCACGGTGCCGTCGCTTTCAATCAACTCGCCCTCAAGAATAAGAAACTCTTCCACAAATCGATGTTCGTGCGCGATGGTTCGAGCGCCGGGTGCCATACGCATCACGTACCAACCTTTTCCCGTCTCCCGATCATAACCAAGGTTCAGCAGCCGGATGTCTTCCTGTATTGGGCCTTCGAGGTCATATACGCTGAAGTCCGCGTCGTAGATATTGGTAATTTTGCGAGAGGCAATCATAAGGCCTTCCTTTTGTAACCTGGCAGCGAGCGGATCCGAATAACCTGTATGGTAGCCGACCAAGCCACATATGCAGTTATCGAGCAGGGCAAATTACAATGTCACTAGTTTGGCGCGTTGTGCTTCGCAAAGTGGTAATTGATTTGGCTGAAGCAGGAATAATCGTTATCCTGTCTGGACTTTGCAGGGCGCTGGGTTGGTACCGAGTGGACGTCTGCTGAGATGGATTAGGAGGATTGTTATGACACGAGTTGCAGTGATTGGTGCAGGACCCTGTGGACTTTCGCAATTACAAGCATTTCGATCAGCTCAGAAAAATGGAGCAGAAATTCCTGAGGTTGTTTGTTTTGATAAACAAAATGATTGGGGTGGACTGTGGAATTACACCTGGCGAACAGGGACGGACGAATACGGTGAGACGGCGCATAGCAGCATGTACCGCTATCTCTGGTCCAATGGCCCTAAGGAATGCCTAGAGTTTGGGGATTACAGTTTTGACGAACATTTTGGTCGGCCAATACCATCATTTCCACCAAGGGCGCTACTGCGCGATTACATTATAGGTCGGGCTGTAAAGTCTGATGTCCGAGATTGGGTAAGGTTCGCTCACGTCGTACGCGATGTAAGCTACTCTGAAGCAACGGCTCAGTTCTCCTTGCGTGCTGTTAACTTAGTCAACCAGGTTGATATAGAGGAAACGTTTGACTACGTGGTTGTTGCAACGGGCCACTTCTCCGTGCCTAACGTGCCTAGCTTTGAGGGAATAGACCGTTTTCCCGGCCGTGTCATCCACGGGCACGAATTTCGCGACGCTGTTGAGTTCCGTGAGCAACGATTGCTGATCGTTGGGGCCAGTTATTCAGCAGAAGATATCGCTTTACAGTGCCGAAAGTACGGAGCGGCCTCCGTCACTTGCAGTTACCGTACGGGGGCGATGGGCTTTGACTGGCCAGACGGTATCGAGGAATTGCCGTTGGTTGATCGTTTTGAGGACAGTACGGTGTATTTCTCCAATGGCGAAATCCGGGAAATCGACGCTGTGATCCTTTGTACGGGTTACCTGCATCATTTTCCATTTCTATCGGAAGACTTGCGCCTTTTAGCGCACAATCGACTCTACCCCGGGGACCTTTATAAGGGTGTTTTCTGGATTAATAATCCGAAACTTATGTATCTCGGAATGCAGGATCAGTACTACACATTCAGCATGTTTGATGCGCAAACCTGGTACGCGCGGGCCGCCATGTTGGG
>CAJXDY010000085.1:0-4029 GCA_913052135.1 uncultured Acidobacteriota bacterium | reverse complement strand
TGAATATCTTCATCTGTCACTTCAACATGTTGAAGTGACAGATGAAGATATTCAACATTATATTTAGATTAATGGCGGATTATTTTTGGATTAGTATTCTATGCAATTTATTTTACATACCTTGCAATTTATTTAATTTTCTTTACTATACCGTATAGTAAATATATTTAAGCAATCAGACGGAGGATCTGACCATTGATTACATCCACCGAAACGACTCGTTTTCCAGGCCCTGGACGTCCAAGGGATCCCAATGTAAATCAGGCTATCCTTGCCGCAACATTACGACAGCTTTCTAAAGATGGTTACGGGCGGATGTCAATGGATAGCGTCGCTGCAGAAGCCGGTGTTACAAAGCCGACTGTGTATAGACGGTGGGCTAGTAAGGCTGACTTAGCGACTGCTGCTCTTGCCGAATTGCAAGTTGAAGAAGCACAACCCTCCTCTGGCGACGCCCAGACTGATCTACGCGCCGTCCTCACAACCTTGCAACGTTCACTATGCCGTCCGAATGGTATAGCTATTATTGGCACGGTAATGGTCGAAGAACATCACACTCCAGAACTGATTACGTTATTCAGACAACGTGTCGTTCGGCCACGTCGAGCAATGTTGCACCACGTTTTGGAAGAAGCTGAAATGCGCGGTGACCTCCGTAACCATGCAGACATCGACACGGCAGTCAGCATGCTCATCGGGTCATTCTATGCACACTACCTGACAGGCGAGAAGATTCCTCGCGGCTGGCCTCGGCGAATAGTACAAACGGTCTGGGAGGGCATCGCCAAAAGTCCTCAGGCATCAAAAAGAAAATAAGAAAAGAGCGAACAATGTTTGCCTGAACGTCTCTCTGTATGCGTCTCACTCTTTCCCAACCGCTAGAGATAGAGCTAGTGGTCCCCTCAAAAAAACCCCTAGCGTTATTACCTTTGCGGCCTCCTGAAACTCGCATGCCAACTTTGAAGCTAGGAGTCCTAGGAATTAGGCGCTGGGAACCTAAGGCCTTCTGAGCTATGATTAGCCGCACGAAGTCCACTTTTCTACTAATCCGAAGGAGCACGACATGACCGCGCATGCATCACGGGACCGCAACGGTATCAGCCGACGAAATTTCGTAAGTTTATTGGCCGCCAGCGGGTCAGCCACCTTATTGGGACAGAAGGGCTTGGCGTTCGAAAACCCCATGCCACTGCCTCAAACACCAACGGTTCCTGATGAAGCGTTTTGGCGGTCTGTTCGTGAACAATTTTTGATGCCAACCGATGTCAGCGTCATAAACGCTGCAAACCTCTGCCCATCTTCTATTCCCGCTCTGAACGCGATGTACGAAAATACGAAGGACATGGACGGTGACCCATCATTTCAAAACCGTGCCAAAATGGGACAGGGTAAGGTCGATACACGCAAGATTCTGGCTGATTATCTGCACGCCACACCAGAGGAAATTGTCATCACACGCAACACAAGCGAAGGTAATAACATGGTGTCGAGCGGTGTCGAACTCTCTGCCAATGATGAAGTCATTATCTTCGGCGACAACCATCCGAGCAATAATGTTGCTTGGAAGGAAAAGTCGAAGCGTTTTGGGTTTACCATCACAGAGCTCGAAGTCGTTAGACCACACCCGGGCTTCGACTATTACCTCGAGGTCGTTGACAAGGCGATCACGAGTCGGACGAGGCTTCTGTCATTCACGCAGCAGACCAATACTTTTGGAGACGTGTTCCCCGCTAAAGAACTGTGTCAGCTTGCGCACAGCCGAGGTGTCCTAAGTTTGGTGGATGGCGCACAATCCTTTGGAGTCATGAACGTTGACCTGAGCGACATGCAGCCGGATTTCTACACTGGTAGCGCACACAAGTGGCCAGCCGGTCCCAAGGAAACCGGTGTGCTGTACATCAATGCCCGAGCACATGAACAAATCTGGCCCAGTATCTATAGCGCTGGTAGAGGTGATGTCGGAATTTCGAGAACATTTGAAAGTTTCGGACAACGCGACGAACCAGCCATTATCGGATTTGGCGAAGCCTTGAAGTTTCAACAAAAGATAGGTATGCAGGTAATACAAGATCGAGCCCAAGAGCTTTCCCAGTCACTCATGGAGCAAATTCAGAGCATCAATGGCTTCAAACTGATGACCAGTCGAGACACGACAGAATCTCTATCGGTCGTTGTTTTCGAAACTGGTAGCGTTGACGCAAGAAAGCTCTATAGCGCACTCTATGAGAATGAACGTATCGGTGTTGCGGGACGCCCAAAAGGCTTACGCATCTCACCACACTTTTACAATCTACATTCTGAAATCGATCGTACTGTCGCCGCGCTTAAGCACTATGCGGCAGTGGGCGTATAAGTAATTTATGAGTTTGTAAGGATTTCGACTGGGCTAATAAACCATCAATGTAGCGCGCAGTCGCTGTTCGTGCACACAAATGTATTACCTCACACTTGGTTGCCAATGCAGACCAGGTTTCCAGTGCTTACTCGTCTTGCAATATAGAACCATCTGGAGTTGAACTCGAATTCGGTGCGTGAAACTGTGACAAGATATTGGTGACTCGACCATCCACTGCAGGTCGACCTACAATAGAGGAAGTCGACGTGGCGCCATCTGGGCGTCCTCGCGATTGATACCATCATGCCTGACACTCTAACGATTACTGACAACCGCACCAACAAGAGCTATGAAATTCCAATCCAGGATGGCTCTATTAACGCAATGGAGCTTCGTCGCATTAAGAAAAATCCTGAAGATTTTGGCCTGATGACCTACGATCCGGCGCTAACTAACACGGCCGCCTGCCGCAGCAAGATCACGTGGATCGATGGTGAGCGTGGAATCTTGATGTACCGAGGTTACCCAATTGAACAATTGGCAGAAAACAGTGACTTTCTCGAAACCGCTTACCTGCTCCTCTCAGGCGAACTGCCAACCGTCGCCAATATGAAACAATGGCAACACAATGTCACCATGCATTCAATGTTGCACGAAAATATAAAGAAATTCATGGAGGGGTTCCAGTACACAGCTCATCCAATGGGTATGTTCTTAAGTACCGTTGGAGCAATGTCGACCTTCTATCCTGACGCAAAAGACATCTTCAATGAAGACTCACGAAAAATGCAAACGCTAAGGTTAATAGCTAAAGTGCCTAGTATCGCGGCTTACGCATACCGGCACAGCATGGGACTCCCCTACGTGTACCCGGACAACGACCTGAGCTTTACTGGAAACTTTCTGAACATGCTGTTCAAAATGACAGAGTTAAAGTACCAACCGAACCCGGTACTTGAACGCGCGTTAGATGTTTTATTTATCCTACACGCTGACCATGAACAGAATTGCAGTACGAGTGCCATGCGAAGTATCGGCAGCTCACATGCAGATCCGTATTCAGCCCTGACGGGCGCAGCCGCAGCCTTATATGGTCCCCTGCACGGCGGTGCGAACGAAGCTGTACTCAGAATGCTGGCTGAAATTGGAACGGTCAAGCAAGTTCCAGCAATCATCAAGAGCGTCAAAAACGGTGAACGGCGCTTAATGGGCTTCGGACATCGCGTCTACAAATCCTATGATCCACGAGCTAAAATTATTAAGGAAGTGGCAGATCTCGTATTCGCGGTCACAGGAAAAAATCCAATGCTAGACATTGCCTTAGAATTAGAACGTATCGCCCTAGAGGACGACTACTTTGTTGAGCGAAAACTCTATCCGAATGTCGACTTTTACTCTGGCCTGATTTATCAGGCCATGGGATTTCAACCTGATATGTTTCCTGTACTGTTCGCCATTCCACGTACTGCAGGATGGATAGCACAGTGGGAAGAGATGCTGTTAGATAAAGATCAAAAAATCACACGACCCCGGCAAGTTTATGATGGCCCAGAAAAGAGAGATTTTCTTCCTCGAGAGAAACGTAGATAACCCACCACAGGATTGTCTTAGTTAGGCAGCCGAAAACTAATACCGCCGCCGACAAAAGTATCTTCAGCACCGGTGCTTAATCCACGT
Source organism: uncultured Acidobacteriota bacterium (assembly GCA_913052135.1). Classification (GTDB taxonomy): domain Bacteria; phylum Acidobacteriota; class Vicinamibacteria; order Vicinamibacterales; family UBA823; genus UBA8106. Next base: position 17 of record CAJXDY010000085.1, on the reverse strand, counting down.
CCAGCATACATATCGAG
>CAJXDY010000084.1:0-4388 GCA_913052135.1 uncultured Acidobacteriota bacterium | reverse complement strand
TCCAAAATTATCACTGGACTGGAGCACCTTATATTTTTTGTGTCGCTTTTTTAGTTCAATTCTCAACTCCTCCCATTTCTAGACAACAAACAACGGTACATAATAGAAGCCTTATCGATCCATTACGCACCGACTGGCACACAGCAGGCACTCCTTATGCAAGCAATCCTTCTTGAAGAACCCAAGCACTTTAAATCAATTGAAATAGAAGAAGCAGCAGCTCCCGGACCAGGGGAAGCCTTAGTAGCCGTCCATCGCGTGGGAATCTGCGGTACGGATATTAGTGGCTATCTCGGCAAATTCCCATTTTACAGTTACCCCCGAATTCCCGGCCACGAGCTTGGGGTTGAAGTGCTTGAGGTGGGGGAAGGCAGCGATAACATCAAAGTTGGCGACCGCTGTAGCGTCGAGCCCTACATCAATAATCCAGACAGTTTTGCCAGCCAGCAAGGCCGGGGCAATTGTTGTGAAGATCTGGAAGTCCTGGGCGTTCATACCGACGGTGGAATGCGGGAACGGTTCATTGTTCCCACGCGAAAGCTGCACCCGTCGCATGCGGGTCTTGAAATGGAGCAACTCGCTTTAGTCGAAACACTGGCCATTGGATGTCATGCCATAGACCGTGCCAGCCCAGGCGCCGACGATACCGTACTGATTATCGGAGCAGGACCCATTGGCCTCACCTGTGTCGAATTCACACGACTCACGTCAGCCAAAATGATTGTCATGGACATGAATGAATCCAGACTTGCCTTTTGTCGCGAGCACATGGGAGTTGAGACCACGATCACCTTTAAAGGTGATCAATCGGAAGAACAAGCGATTCGTGATGCCAATCAGGGATTATTACCCACGATTGTCATTGACGCTACGGGGAATGCCACGAGCATGGCGCATGCCATGAACTACGTTGCCCACACCGGTACACTTGTCTATGTCGGCATTACTCTGGGTGAAATCGTTTTTCCTCATCGCTGGCTGCATGCCAAAGAAATGAACCTGTTAGCATCAAGAAACGCGCTGCCGGCTGATTTTACTCGCATCATCCAGCTCATTGAACAAGGCCAAATTGATACTCGCCCCTGGATCACTCACCACACGACACTTCAGGATCTACCGGGAGTTTTCGATTCTTATACCCTGCCGGAAACAGGGGTTATCAAAGCGATCGTCTCGATCCAGGATTAGCCTCCTCGCCAACATTCACTTCCATCATCAACATTTTACCTCCCAACAACCAGACCCCAAGGAATCGTTATGCCCAAGTCATGTGTGACCATTAGCCTCGTAGAAGCAGCACGAGGTGGCCCGTTTATTTTATGGGACGGACTGGAAAAAGGTTGTCAAACTGCCAAACAACTTGGCTTTGATGCTGTCGAAGTTTTTTCTCTGGGACCCGAACAGGTTGACTCTGCGGAATTGGATAAACTGCTCAAGGATCATGAACTTGAACTTGCCGCTGTGGGTACCGGAGCGGGAATGGTGCAACACGGATTATCGCTTACCTCGACATGCAGCGAACAGCGTGCCGAAGCAAAAGAGTTTATCAAGCGAATCATTGATATGGGAGGACGCTTTGGTGCCGGTGCCATCCTGGGCTCGATGCAGGGTCGCTGGGGTGATGACCTCAATAAACAGGACGCCCTGGCGTTGTTGGCCGAGGCTTGTGCGGAATTAGGTGAATACGCACGACAATACAACACCCCCTTCATCTACGAACACCTGAATCGATACGAAACAAACCTCTGCAATACGGTCGCCGAAAGCGTTCAGTTTTTAAGTCGGCTCGGTGACGATCACAACGTTGTCATCCTGGCAGACCTGTTTCATATGAACATCGAAGAGGTCTGCATCGCTGAGGGAATTCGTGATGGGCAGGGTCTGATCGGGCACATCCACTTTGTCGACTCGAATCGCCGACCCGCCGGGCTGGGACATATGGATTTTGACTCCATTACCGCTGCCATCAAGGAAATCGGGTTTGAGGGCTACCTCAGTGCGGAAGCATTTCCGTATCCGAATGAATTCGAAGCAGCCAAACAAACCATCCAGTCCTACAACAAATATTTTCGTTAACCCGTCTTCAATTCAATCCTTTTGTACTGAAACCAGAAAGCAGCCAATCGTGTCAGAAACTTCACTTCCTCAACCACTCTGTCTGGGGCTGGAACCCAGCTTTGGATTTGGCGACCGCACCGGTGTCGCAACCGCCGGTCATGTTGCTTCCATGCAACGTGCTGGCAGTGGGATCCTACCCATCTTTCCTCAACAGTCCATTCGTGAAATGGCGCGTACGTCCCGTACTCCCGCCGACGTCATGAACGACGCTCTGCAGGGAATGGTGAACTCCGGTTGGACGGGAATCACCGGCGCGGATGCCGATCACCTCAAAACGAACGAAGACGTCGATGTCACTGCGGCCGTGGGGTTTACTTTCTTCACCATTGATCCTTCCGATTTTGTCGATGCTCAGGCAGATAATTACGATGAACAAACGCTGCGGACCAAATACGGGGAAATCTCCGACCAGGTCGGCTGGGTTCGTGAATATCAGGGCAAGCAAGTTACGTTGAATAATGGCACGATCATCGACCTCAATGAAGAAGCCTGTCTGCGAGCCGCGGTCAAATACGGCTCTTCGCTCAATCATGCTCTACAGCTGTCTGCCTATATTGCCGAAGTACAGGAAGCTGCACAACGCGCTTATGAAATCGAGCTCAGTGTTGATGAAACCGACCAACCCACAACTCTGGCTGAACATTACATCATTGCCGATCAATGTCTCAACCATGGTATGAAACTGGTGAGTTTAGCTCCCCGTTTTATCGGTGAATTTGAAAAGGGAGTCGACTTTATCGGTGATCTGGGCGCTTTGGAAGAATCCCTGAACGATCATGCCGAGTTGGCCCGACAACTGGGACCTTACAAACTATCGCTACACTCGGGCTCAGACAAACTATCCATGTACCGCTTGTTGTCCAAAGCAACTCAGGGCTTATGGCATGTAAAAACAGCGGGCACAAGTTATTTGGAGGCGTTACGTGTCGTTGCACTACACGAAAAAGATCTTTTCCGGGAGATCGTCGACTACTCGCGAGAGCGATATAATACGGACAAGGCAACCTATCACGTACACGCCACGCTGGAAATGGTTCCTGCACCTGGTGAAATTGAATCAGATATCGAGCTACAGCGGGAATATTTGGAATTATGGGATGACGTCCCTCAGGGAAAGGGCTTTACAAAACCCGGTCGCCAAATCCTGCACTGTACCTTTGGTAGTGTGCTGACACACGAAAAATATGGGCCGTTGGTCGCCGATATCCTGCGGCAACATCCTGACACCTATACGCAAGTTCTCGATGATCATTTCACGCGTCATCTGGAAGCCCTGCAAGCCGGCATGTAATTAACCGAAGTCATGGGCCCCAACACTGAACGATTGGATTAGTTCGTCACGAATTGGTTGAAAGAGGCGACTTATGAAACACCGACATCTTGGCAATACGGACATGGATTTGTCCATCGTCAGTTACGGCGCTTCATCGCTAGGAGCGGAATTCCGCAGCGTCGATGTGGATGAAGCGCTTGCCGCAGTCCCCGCTGCAATTGAATGTGGCATGAACTTCATTGACACCTCTCCCTACTATGGTCGAGGCAGCGGCGAAGTTCTGCTCGGGATCGCGCTGAAAGATATTCCCCGTGACCAATACTACCTAGGCACAAAACTGGGAAGATATCATGCGGCCCATTTTGATTTCTCGGCTAAACGAGTCGTTGAGAGTGTCGACGTCAGCCTGCATCGCCTGGGCACAGATTACCTCGATGTGATTCTCTGTCACGATATTGAATTCGTCGAACGCCAACAAATCGTCGATGAAACACTGCCCGCTCTTCGCAAAATCCAGCAACAGGGAAAAGTCCGCTATGTCGGAGTCTCGGGTTATCCCATGAGTAACTTTAAGTTCATCCTCGACCAGACGGATCTGGATGTCGTCCTTAGTTACAACCATTATACGTTACAAAATACGATGTTTCATGATCTCGTCCCCTACCTAGAAAGCAAAGGGGTCGGCATTATCAACGCGGCACCCTTCTCCGCTCGACTCCTGACAAATGCACCCTTGCCGCCCTGGCACAAAGCAACTCCTCTCATCCGGGAAACCTGTCAAAAAGCTGCCCAACATTGCGAGTCAGCCGGAGTGGATATTGCTCAACTCGCCTTGCAGTTCTCCATCGCCAACCCCGAGATCACAACCTGTGTCACCGGCTCTGCGAACCAGAACAGAATCCGACAATGGGCTGAATGGGCGGAAACACCGCTGGATCAGCAACTCCTGCAGGAGGTGTTGAAAATCCTCGAACCCATTCACAATTGGTTCTATATC
>CAJXDY010000083.1:0-4417 GCA_913052135.1 uncultured Acidobacteriota bacterium | reverse complement strand
CTTCATCGATACAAACTTTGTCGGAAAAGGCAGCCTGAAACGGGCGCTGCCAGCCGTCCTGAAACGCCTTTAGATTCTCTTTCACCCCGCAGCCTGCATTGCCAAACCAGCGAAAATTCTCGTGAAAGAACGCGCCGATACCATCGATCATGTGATCATTCAACGCATCGACCATTCCCTCTACGACCTTGCGGGTCTCTTCAGTCTTCGTAAGATCATTCTCCTTGGTGAGCTTCGCTTGCAGCAGTCTCGCACTCTTCATCTAATTTCTCCCAATTAAATTCGACAGAATTACCAGCGCAAGACTTAGTTAACTCCGCACTATTCCTTCGGCTCTTCCCAGTACATCCACACCTTGTTGCATGAGAAAATACAAAAGATCAATAAAGATCCAGTTCTCCGCCAACTTGTCTCCATCTCGGCGGTACATGTCGACCACGCGCATCTCGACAGTCTTCTCCGAAGCCGGCAGACCCATAAAACCTCCGCTCGGATTCATCGTCAGGTTGGGCCAACCAAAGAAACCTCCATATTTACCTTCCGCAAAACTGCAGACATGGCCGTGAAAATGAAGATTGCCCAGACCCTGATTGAAGGGTCCTTGGTGCTGCTCCTGGTAGCGATCGATCGTGTAGGTCGAGCCAATTCCCGAAGGACCAAACCAGATCATGTCATCGTGCCACGTCTGTCTCAGTTTATCCGTGGGAGAACCCTTGCTCCCACTCGAACCGCGCCAGTCAGAGGCTAGGTCGCAAATCATCTGGTTAACCAGATTCAAAGTCCTGATGGTCTCTGCGGGGTCCTGTATGTCGACCAAGAGCCCATCGTGGGTCCGCGGTCCCGGGACAATCAATTCGGCGCCGGTCTGCAAAGGCAACGGGCTCAAGCCAGCCTGCTTCATTACGCTGACAATGTCACAGAATAGCGCCGTCTCAGCAATCTTGCCGTCCGCAATGCGATTGAATTCTGCGTAGCGTAGAAAAACCATTTTTCGGGTGGCCTGAATTCCTAGCCAATTGTGGTCAAACAGCCCCATAAGCTGCCCCATGCTGCAGACCCATTCGGTCTCGCCATCGACATCATTGATCCCCGCTATAAAAATATCCTGACGTCGCTGAACCGGCGTCAGTGCTTTGCGCAACGGTTTCCAGAATACATCTGCCACCGCATCGGTACCATGCAGCTCGTAGAATGGATGCATGCCACGAAAGTGGTAGTCGTCTGCCGTGTAACGATCTAGAACCCGATTTATGTCGTCTCCTGACGCTGTATCGAGTGCATCATAAAACTGCAGCACCAAAGACTTACTGTCTTGAAAATCTGTCATGCTAGTTTCCTTATGTCGCCTGCCGCGCAGCTGCGATCTGCATCATCAGGTCGAGTTCGTTGAACAACATCCATTCCCTGACAATTCGACCGCCCAGGATCTGATTCTGAGTAATGCCCCAAACCTGCACCTCTCGACCGGTCGGCTCGCCATAGATGCTCAATCCTTTGTGGGTACCGGTTGCGCTCCACCGCGTGGCACTGAGATAACCATCGACATCATTGCCCAACCAGTACAACTCGTCGACTTGCAGTTCAAGGTCGGGAAATGAATTGATTAATGATGCGAGAAAGTCTCGGTAGGGCCTGACCCCAGAAAACGCGCGATCGGTCGACCCTTGGAAGACAAATTTCTCGTCATATCCATCGGATAGAACTTCGTATCTGCGCTGATTCCAAATCTGTTCGAGGCTATTTCGAACAAAGCGATCGACATCAAAACCAGTAATGGGCGAATGCACGGAGATGGGCTTCCCTGGACGAGCTGCGCTTTTCAAGTTATCCCATGTTGAAAGGTCTCGCGGCCAACCTTCGGGTGCCGAAGCCGCCAGGCTGATCGCCATCTCGTTGAGGTCGAGGCCCAGTTGCAGCAGCATGCTCGACGTGTTGTAGCAGACGGGCTCGAGAAAGATCTCATTTTCAAGCGCAACACAGTTGGCGATCACTAAGACGTCAATGTCCTTGTTTGTCGCGGATCCATACTTGCTGTTGCCGTCATTCCTCCCCCGGATCCGGGTTCGATGCGAGGTATGAAATCCGATATGATCGTTACCGGCCCAAATCACTTCATCAGCGATCAGTTCGATATTCGAGAATGCACCCGTCGTATGGCAGGTGTCGTCGACAATTTTCTCGTTCCCGACCTGTAGGCCGTAGTCGTCATACACTTCTGACGTGTTCGAATAGGTCGCTCGAATATATTCGACGTCCCGGTCTTCCCAGATTCGATAGGTGATGCGGACGATGTAGTCGACGATATTTCTATACGTTTCCTCGAATCCCCGCATCGGCTGCTTCGGTCCAAAGTCATCTGGAATGCGTTGTTCTTTTTGCGTGCCCTTTCCGAGATACGCTGCCAGCGATATGGAGTAATCCGTGGGCATATGCTCCCGAGACAACGGCTGTGCACGGGATTGACGGCCTGTCAAACTGATATCCGCCACGGCGATCTCCTTTAAAGCCAACCCGTCAGGACAGTTAGCCCTTAACAGCTCCCTGGGTCAGGCCAGTTACAAGTTGTCTCTGGAAAAACATCACGAGGAAAAATAGCGGTGCCGTGGCCGATACCACTGCAGCAACCGCATTCATGCGACTGCCTTCATACATTACGGTCCCAAGAAAACTGTTCAGTCTCGGCACCATGGTGAAATTTTCGCTGCTAAGCAGGCTGACCGTGACCGTGAAGTCGTTATAAGCCAGTAGAAAACTGAAAAGTCCCGTCGTCACGACACCGGGCCACATGACCGGCATGATTACATGCCAGAAAGCCTTAATCCGGGTACAGCCATCCACCAGCGCGCTCTCGTCAAGTTCGGTAGGCACATTGAGGAAAAACGAGCGCATCATCCAGATCGTAAATGGCTGGTTAATCGCAACCAAGACGACGATGGCAGTCGGCAGGTACCCCCAGACTCCGAGCTGGAAAAACGGATAGAGGTACCCAGCAATTAGTGCAATATGGGGCATTGCCCGAAAGACGAGGGCCACAATCAGAATCCAGAACGCGTATCTGGCGCGACTTCTTGCCAGTGCATACCCTCCGAGCACACCGAATGTCAAAGAGATCACGACAACACTGACCGTCACCATGAGTGTGTTGAGCGCGTTACGCCAGAATTGCTGGTCGACCCACAACCTTTGGTAGTTCTCTCCAGTTAACGAACCACCGGTTTGCTTCTTTGTGAACTCCCCAGTAACAACGTTCATCCAGTCAAAACCGAAGAAATCCGAGGTCACCTTGAAGCTACCCAGAAGGGTCCACAGAAATGGAAATGTGGAAAGAATGACCCAGGCGATGACAAAGCCATAGGTCAGTAACTGAAGCGCTCGTGGGGTCCTGGCTACCATGACATGAACCGTTTCAAATCAGCGCCTGAAATCACGCCAGGTTCGAATCAAGACCGGGGTGAGCAAGATCAAAACCATGATAACGGTAACGACACTGGTCGCGGATCCTGTTCCCCAAAGTTTGACCTCTTGGATAACCAGACTTTCATAGATTAAAAAACTAATTGACTTGACGTGGGCCTCGGCACTAAAACCGATGATCGGTTCAAACACCCGAAAAGCATCCATCAAATGGATAAGCGTAACGAAAATAATCAGTGGCATAAGATGCGGCAGTACAACATAACGCATCCGATCCCATCTCGATCCGCCGTCGATCATTGCAGCCTCAATTTGATCAGACGACACCGTCTGTAGGCCGGCGTAAAAAACAATCATGGCGAACGGGGTCACATGCCAAATTCCATAAATCAGAATCACCGCCCATACCATCGGGGTGCTGGCCTTGAGACTCAAATCAGGATCCCCAACAACAAACTGTACGGCACTGCCTAAGATGCCATTGCCATCAATCATCCAGAACAACACCAGTGAGCCTATGAGTGGGGTAATGATCATGGGCAGCAGGCTCGCAAAGATCACCGGGCCTCGAATCGATTGCGTTAGGTTATTGATGGCAAAAGCGACAACGAGGCCTAACAATAGAACGAATGGCGTCGTCACGAAGGTGTAGGTCAAGGTAAAAGTCAAAGCGTTATAAAGCGGCAGGTTGAAGACACGGCTAATGAATTGGCCCAAGCTCTTCCGTTTCTCCCACTCTTTTCCGATGGCTTCAAAAGCAAACAACTGGTAGCCACCGTACAACTTTAAACCCACAAATTCTCCGATCCCTTTTTGCTCCTTGAGTTTCTCGAGATCGACCGAAACGCTGGTGACACATTTTTGCGTGTTCGTCATAAAATCTACAGTGCAGTTTTGCACTTCTTTGAGTGGCTTCTGATGCTCACGAAACATCGACTGGTAGGTAACGCCGACCAATGGCAAAGCGATCAGCAGAATCATCGCGATCATGGACGGTGCGATG
>CAJXDY010000082.1:0-4822 GCA_913052135.1 uncultured Acidobacteriota bacterium | reverse complement strand
GGACAGTGCAACTGTTCGCTACCTGCTTGGTCGAAACTATACGTCCTGCGGTTGGGATGGCGGTTGCTCGCGTGCTGGAACAATTAGGCGTGGCAGTCGAGGTTTCCAATCAGCAGACTTGCTGTGGGCAACCTGCATTTAACGCCGGCGCATGGGACGAAGCCCGTGCCATGGCTCGGCACACGCTCGACACGCTTGAACAGTCAGAAGCCCCGATCGTCGTGCCATCGGGTTCGTGTACCGACATGATTATGCATCGGTACGGGGAGTTGTTGCAGGACGATGCGGTTTACGCTGCTAAGGCAGTGCGGGTGGCAGCACGGACCCATGAGTTCAGTCAGTTTGTTGTCGAGAAACTCAAAGCGCCAGCGCTTGGACGCTGTGTAGATCGTACGCTGGTCTATCACCCTTCCTGCCATCTCTCGCGAGGTCTCGGTATTCGCGAGGCCCCACAAAAACTACTGAATGGCATCGAAGGGGCCCAATGCGTTCCCCTCGAAGGAGCTGATGAGTGTTGTGGCTTTGGCGGACTGTTCTCGGTAGAGATGAGCGACATTTCTAGTGCAATGCTAAAACGCAAGCTCGACTCCATCGTAGAGTCTGGTGCGGACACGGTGGTTGCTTGTGATGCTGGGTGTTTGTTGCAGATCGAAGGTGGGTTACACCGTCGAGGCGCACGGGTGTCAGTTTGCCACCTCGCGGAAATTCTAGCGGAGCAAGTGTGACGCAGAGCACGGTGGCGTTTCATCGGCGTGTAACTGATGCCTTGGCAGACCATCAGCTTCGTGTCGCGCTTGATCGCACCACCAACCGTTTTGCCAGCTCACGTCTAAAGGGTTTGGCATCACTGCCCAACGTCGAGCACGTGCGCGATCAGGCTCGTGCTATCAGAATGCGGACGCTAGAGAATCTGGATAAACAGCTCGAACAGTTTGAAGAGGCTGTTGGTGCAGCGGGAGGCCATGTTCACTGGGCAAGGAACGCGACCGAAGCGAGTCGCATCGTGCTGGATTTGGCGAAGTCACGTAAAGTTCAACGCGTGGTGAAATCAAAATCCATGATTAGCGAAGAGATCGAGCTCAATAAAGCCTTGATTGATGCCGGTCTTAATGTCATCGAATCCGACTTGGGTGAGTACATTATCCAACTGGCTAATGAGAAGCCATCTCACATCATTGCTCCTGCTGTCCATAAGACGAAGGAAGAAGTAGGACGACTCTTCGCAGAAAAACTTGGAGTCCCGCTAACACATGACCCCGAGCAAATGGCCAAGATTGCGCGCGAGCGACTTCGTAATGTGTTTCTAAGGGCAGATCTGGGTATCAGTGGTGTGAACTTCGGCGTAGCAGAGACGGGCACAATCGCGATCGTGACCAATGAGGGCAATGCATCACTCACAGTCAGTGCGCCGAGAATTCATGTCGCGATGATGGGTATTGAAAGACTCGTGCCTACGCTTGATGATCTGACTGTCATGTTGGAACTACTGGCTCGTTCAGCTACGGGACAGAAGCTTACGGTGTATACCGATCTGCTCACAGGTCCCAGACATGATGAGCAGGATGGTCCAGAAGAGTTACATGTGGTGCTACTTGATAACGGTCGAAGTGGTTTACTCGGCACCTCGCTGGCCGAGGTCCTAGCGTGTATTCGGTGCGGAGCTTGTCTCAATGTTTGTCCGGTTTACCGTGAAATCGGAGGACATGCTTACGGCAGTGTTTATCCAGGTCCAATTGGTGCTGTTCTGACACCGGCTATTGGTGGCTTGGAACGTTGGGAAGCACTACCGATGGCGAGTTCATTATGCGGTGCATGCCGTGACGCTTGTCCCGTGCGCATTGATTTACCGCGCATGCTTCTAGAACTTCGGGCAAAGCGAGCCAACGCCAACCGTCTTCCCCTGTGGCTCAAGTTTGGGCTAAAGCTCTACGCCGCAACCGCCACGCGCCCTCAACTTTTTCGAGTAATGGTAAGTGTGAGCCGGTGGGTTTTAGGGAAATTTAGTACTGGTGGGTGGTTACGATGGTTACCATCACCCCTTTCAGGCTGGACGCGCTCTCGAGATTTTCCAGTATTTGCGGACCAATCGTTTAGTGAGCAATGGCAGTCGAGGCGTACCAACTGATGAGTCTAGACAGTCGTGCGGCCATTCTCAGTCAAATTCGGCAAAGCCAGACACGATTGGAGGAGCAAGTTCGTAATAAAGTCCAGGCAGAACCAATCGGTGATACCCGAGGTGATTCCGAGAACCTCGTCGAACGCTTTAGCCGGGAGGCTGAAATGGCCGGTGCTCAACAACATCGTGTTATGAGGCAAGAAGATGCTGTTGAAGTTGTCCATCAAATCTTATGCGATAACGACGCCTCGGATATATTGGCTTGGAATTCAACTGACCTGTTAATGGGAGAATTAAATAAGGCCTTAATTCAGCGTGGATACCGATTACTTGATGCCGTGCTGCCTAAATCGGCCGACGAACGAAAGATCAAGTTGGGTCAACTCGCACAGGCTAAGGTTGGTGTCACAGGCGCCCTAGCAGGCATTGCTGCTACAGGCACAGTAGTCCTGGCGAGCGGTCCTGATCGGGCACGACTCGCATGGTTGCTACCCCCTGTGCACGTTGCGTTGTTATCATCACACTCCATCTATCCGACTCTCTCGTCGTTTTTTTCTGGACGCGAGGATTGCGTCCGTCGCAGTAGTCATGTGGCATTTGTGACTGGACCTAGTCGGACAGCGGACATTGAGCAGACCCTAACCAGGGGGGTTCATGGACCAACCAATGTTCATATTGTGCTAGTTGATTAGTTCGCATGGAAAAGTATTGAGATGCCGACTGCAGATGGCAAGTTTGGTGTAGGAATCGTTGGTGCTGGATGGTGTGCGGCAGCACACCTTCGAGCGTTCGCTGGTAATCCATATACCCGCGTTGTATTAATGTGCGGGCGTAATGAACAACGAGCAAGGCGAAAGTTGAAGGATTTTGGTGCGGAAGTAGCTGACGTGTCCTTCACACGTAAGTATGATGATTTACTCTCTGCAGAGGATGTCGACATTATAGCGATTTCAACACCGAATCATCTGCACGCTGAGCAAGCTATCCAAGCAGCACAAGCGGGGAAACACTTCGTCCTTGAAAAACCAACAGGCTTGGATGTCCGAGAACTCGCAAAAATTGGAACGGCCGTACGCCGTGCGCAAGTGCGCACGATTGTCTCGTTCGTGCTGCATTACAATCCGTTTCTGAAGTTTGCGTACTGGCTGCGAGAGTCAGGTCGACTCGGGGCAATTCGGTATGTTCGTTGCCAGTACCTTTCGCGAATATTGGAATCCTATCCTGGCTGGTCTTGGCTAAAAACAGCCAGAAGTGGGAGGAGTCATTTGCTGGCCGCGGGATGTCATGCTGTCGATGCATTGCGTTGGTGTTCTGGACTTGAACCAACGGCAGTGAGTGCGTATCACACCCAATTCACGAAGGGGTATCAGTGGCCAACCTCGATCGTAGTTAATTTGCAGCTTGGACGTCGCGCGATCGGACAAGTTGTCAGTTCGACTGACTACATGATGCCTTATACATTTGGTGTTGAACTCATGGGTGATCGAGCCACACTTAGGGATGACACGATTTTTTGGAAGGACCAGCCTATCGATCTTGATGAGTTGCGCCAGGCGAACCCCTTTCCTGAAGTTACGTTGAAGCCAGGTCGTGCGCTTGATGGCAGTTCGATGATTCAAATCGACTGCGAGATGCCGGCCTCGGGTAATGTTCGGAGTCATCCCTTTCAAGGTGAGATTGACGAATTAGTAAACTGTATACGTCAAAATAGGGAATCACATCTTAATGTCTTCGACGCGCAGAAAACCATGGAGGTCTGTTTGGCTGCGGATCGTTCGGCAACTAACAATGGGCGAACAGTAAAACTTCCCCTTATCAAGCAGACTGGCGACTAAGTTGCTAAGTGTTTTGTGAGCATGAAATTATAAAATGGCAAATTCCTTGGAATTGTTTGTCGAGAGAATCGCAGACCACAACAATCCGTTACGCCAGAATCTTGACCGGGATTATGAAGTGCTCGGTGAACGGCTGATTCGCCGTGGGATCAAAATAGAATCGTTGGTGGAGAGTGCCAAGACATTCGAAGTAGCGTTGCCCTCTTGGGGAGTGGGGACTGGCGGTACTCGCTTCGCGCGTTTTCCAGGCTTGGGGGAACCCCGCAACGTCGAGGAAAAGTTACACGATTGTGCCATTGTCAACCAATTAACTCGAACAACCCCCCATGTTTCATTGCATATTCCTTGGGACAAGTCAGGCGACCTAGCCGCACTTCTGGCGTTAGCAACTCGACTTGACCTGAGCTTTAGCGCAGTCAACTCAAATACGTTTCAAGATCAAGACGGACAATCTCATAGCTACAAGTTTGGAGGACTCACGCATGTCGATGAAGCGGTTCGTCAACAGGCGATCGAGCATCATCTTGAATGTATTGAAATTGGGCAAGCTTTAGGATCGCATGCAATAACAGTTTGGATTGCTGACGGCGGGAATTTTCCTGGTCAACAGCATGTCAGACAGGCGTTGGAACGCTACATCAGTAGCATGGAGCGTATCTATGAAGCTCTTCCAGATGATTGGAGGATCTTGCTGGAGTACAAGTTGTACGAACCAGCTTTCTACTCGACGGTAGTAAATGACTGGGGAGTGAGTTATTGGTGTGCGCAAACACTCGGGCCAAAAGCACAATGTTTAATTGATTTAGGTCATCATGCTCCACATGTAAATATCGAAATGATTGTGGCTCGTCTCATTCAGTTTGGCAAGCTT
>CAJXDY010000081.1:0-5904 GCA_913052135.1 uncultured Acidobacteriota bacterium | reverse complement strand
GTATGCCAGGTACCATTAAAGCAGGAGAAGTACAAAAAGACATGATAGAAACTACAGATTATTTACCTACAATATTTGAGGCAGCTAATCTCAAAGTCCCAAGTGATTACATTCTAGACGGACAATCATTTTATCCTCAATTAACCGGAAATACAGGTACTCCAAGAGATTGGATGTTTTTCCATTTTGAGCCAATGAACCCTAGAATCATACCTGGAAAAGAAGCAATAATGAATGCTGCGATTAGATACGCCAGAACTTTGGATTGGTAACATGAGCGTAAACGACAGCTTTGATTCAGGTGCAGACAAAACGAAGCGGTGGCAGTTCGGGCTGCGGGATGTGCTTCTCTGGAGTTTTGTTGTCTGCCTTACGGGCGGTTGGATCAATGATCACTGGAATTCGCAGCAAGAGCTGAAGAGCCAACGGTGGTACTATCACGATCGGCTTTCACGGGAGTCGGAGGCAAACGAGGATTGGCGTCGTCGGCTTGATCGATTCAGACCATTCACAGGTCAGAAAATAAGCTCGATTACCTCGGCGACCAGACAATGTTCAGGTTGTAGCGTCGCCGCTGCGGATCGCCCACCTGATGAGGTGTGGTATAGTTTTCATGCCCTTGAAGGTGACGGTCCTGCCAAAGACTTGCATTACTGCACAGATTGCGCGGAAAACAAAGTGCTGATCGAGGCTGGAATCAGGCCCAGCAGTTAGCATTGCGGACTGGGTCAACCAAACATCGTGAATTTTCCAGGACGAATTTTCGACACACTATGGCAGTTCGCGCAATTAAAGAGCGGGCCATCGTAAATGGGTGGATCGAAAAGGGGCCACGCACGGACAAGCTAATTCAGCAACTTGCCAAAGAGGAAGTATGCCATGAGATCGTCGCTCATTGTCCTCGTTATTTGTGGAGCGTTCTTGTCCGTCCAGGCACACGCGGAGGGTCCTTCGAGAAAGCCGGAGAATCTGACGATGACGTTAGCCTGGATTGCGGACGCCAAGGAACCGAATCAGCATCTCTTTGTTATCAATGGCGTCGTGGCTTACAGAACCTTAGACGGCTTGAAGAAGTACATCAAGCGTCTGCCGAAAGATCCCACACTTACGTGGGCACCTGACTGCGAAGATGCATTTACGGGACGGTTTTCAGCGTGCGTTGATGAGTACGAGACCTTACTTACCGATAATCGAATCTGGAAACAAAGAACCGTCGATATAGGAATTGTTACGCCTGAGCAGGCACTGCAACTCGGTTTTACAGGCCCAATGCTCAGGGGATCCGGTGTTGAATGGGATTTACGAAAGAAACAGCCCTACGAAGTATATGACCAAGTTAGCTTTGACATACCAGTTGGAGTTACGGGGGATACCTACGATAGATACCTTGTGCGTATGGAGGAGTTGCGACAATCAAATCGAATCGTCTCTCAGTGTGTGGACTGGTTAAGGAAGAATCCGGGTCCAGTTATGCTGGACGACTATAAGTTGAGTCCACCGCCGCGGGAGGAAATGAAAGAAGACATGGAGTCTTTGATCCACCACTTTAAGCTGTTTACTGAGGGTTACAATGTGCCTCCTGGGCAAGTGTACAGCGCTATAGAAGCCCCCAAAGGGGAATTCGGGATATTTCTGGTATCAGATGGCGCCAACAAGCCCTACCGAGTAAAGATCCGAGCACCTGGATTTCCTCACCTCGCAGCCCTCGACGAAATGTCGCGCGGCCATATGTTGGCCGACATGGTGGCGATCATCGGCACGCAGGACATAGTGTTTGGTGAAATTGATCGCTGACGTTATGACAAACGACTATCAGCTATCTGACGATGTCAGGGAAAAAATAGAGGCCGAGGCCAAAAAATATCCGAGTCGTAGGGCAGCACTAAAGTCCGCATTGCGCTATGCGCAACAAGAACACGGCTGGGTATCCGAAGGTGTCGTAAATTCTGTGGCTGCATTCTTGTCTCTTCAGCCAATTGAAGTTTACGAAGTGGCGACTTTCTACGACATGTTTTACACCAAGCCTGTCGGTCGTCATAAGATCAGGGTATGCACGAATGTTTCTTGCATGCTTCGCGGGAGCGAATCTGTTCTTGACCGACTCAAAGAGAAACTAGGCGTGGATGTTGGCGAGAGCACACCGGACGGCAAGGTCACGTTATTTGAGGCTGAATGTCTAGGCGCTTGCAGTGGGGCGCCGATGCTCATCGTCGATGATCGTTACGTAGAAAACCTGACGCCAGCAGATATTGATCGGCTGCTGTCTGAACTGGATTGATCGCCATGGGACAATGCCATGTCTGTTTGCCCGCGCCAGAAGTCCAGTCGCCGTGGCTGTTAGAAAACTACTGCAAAAAGTTAGGGGGCTATCAATCCTGGTCGAAGATCGTTGATGAATCAATACCCCCGGCCAACGTGATCGAGATGATTAAGGCGTCCGGTCTAAGAGGACGGGGCGGTGCTGGATTTCCGTCGGGACTCAAACTCAGTTTTATGCCTCGCGATGTTCATGGTCAGAAGTATATTGTGTGTAATTCCGATGAGAGTGAGCCTGGATCATTTAAAGATCGGGAAATTCTATACCTCAACCCACATCAGTTGATCGAAGGTATGGCCATCGCCAGTTACGCGACTGGTTCCACTGTCGCATACAACTATATTAGAGGGGAATATCACCAGCCGTGGGTCCGATTTGAGAATGCGCTTAAGGAGGCCTACCAGGCAGGTTACTTGGGGCAAGATATCCGGGGGTCAGGGGTGGTATTCGATCTCTATAGCCAGCGAGGCGCAGGGGCTTACATCTGCGGGGAAGAAACAGGATTACTTGAATCATTAGAAGGCAAAAAGGGAATGCCGCGGTTTAAGCCGCCGTTTCCCGCGCAAGTGGGTGCATTCGGTAAGCCGACCACGGTCAACAATACAGAAACACTGGCCTCGCTACCGCCCATTATTCGCAAAGGCCCGGCCTGGTTCAATAATTTGGGCCAAGAGGGTAGTGGCGGCAGCAAGATATTTTCAGTGTCCGGTCATGTACAGCGTCCAGGCAATTACGAAGTCACATTAGGGACCCCGTTTAGCGAATTACTGAGTCTCGCCGGTGGGTTGCTCGAAGGGCGTTCTTTAAAGGCTGTTATCCCCGGAGGATCCTCCATGCCAGTAATGCCTGCAGAGGCTATCGTGTCCTGTGAGATGGGCTACGATCAGCTTCAGCAGGCAGGATCGATGATCGGTTCCGGCGGGGTGATTGTGATGGATAACACAACCTGTATGGTCGAGGTATTGGAGCGTATTGCGCTTTTTTACTTTCGAGAATCCTGTGGACAGTGTACGCCGTGTCGAGAAGGGACAGGCTGGTTACATCGATTGATTCATCGTATAAGAACCGGTGCCGGTACGCCCGAAGATTTGGATAAGTTGGTCAATGTTGCTGACAAGATTGAGGGCCGAACTATTTGTGCTTTGGGAGATGCGGCTGCCTGGCCTGTCCAAAGTTTTCTCAAACATTTTCGTGAAGAGTTCGAGGCAAAAATCTCGTCTCGAGTTGCAGCTTGACAATAGGTCCTGAACATCATGCTCAAAGTTGAGATCAACGGGCAGCAGTTCGAAGCAGAGCAGGGCTCGACCATTATTGAAGTGGCTGACAATGCCGGGATCTATATTCCGCGATTCTGTTATCACGAAAAGCTCTCTGTTGCCGCAAATTGCCGCATGTGCCTCGTTGAGGTTGAAAAAGCACCGAAGCCCCTCCCTGCCTGTGCCACTCCAGTAACCGACGGTATGGTTGTACAGACCACGTCGGAGATCGCGAAACAGGCACAAAAGGACACGATGGAGTTTCTACTGATCAATCACCCTTTGGATTGCCCGATTTGTGATCAAGGAGGGGAGTGTCCTCTTCAAGATCAGGCGATGGGATTTGGCGGGAGTAGTTCAGTATTCGACGAGGTTAAAAGATCTGTCGACAATGTGGATCTTGGGCCTCTGATAGCGACTGAAATGACACGCTGTATTCACTGCACTCGCTGTGTAAGGTTTGGACAAGAGGTGGCTGGAGTCATGGAACTGGGTGCGATCGGGCGTGGTGAAGATATGAAGATCACGACCTTCCTTGGTACATCGATGGATAGTGAGGTCTCCGGAAATGTGATTGATTTGTGTCCGGTGGGGGCACTGACCTCCAAACCGTATCGGTTTACGGCGCGAACCTGGGAATTGAACGGACACAAAGGCATTAGCCCCCACGACTGTTTGGGTTCAAATCTTGAAATTCAGGAAATTGGGGGTGTGGTCAAGCGAGTATTGCCGCGAGACAACGAGGCGGTTAATGAATGTTGGCTTTCGGATCGAGATCGATACAGTTATGAGAGTGTTAATTCTAACGATCGGTTAACGATGCCGCTCGTTCGACGGGGCGACAGTTACCAGGAAGTCGAGTGGACTGAGGCGTTAGAACTTGTTTCATCGAGTTTGTTGCGCATCAAACAGACTTGGTCCGGTGAGCAAATCGGGGCAATTGCGTCTCCAACTGCGTCGTTAGAAGAATTCTTTCTTCTACAGAAATTATTGCGTGCGCTAGGGTCATCTAACGTTGATCACAGATTGCGACAACAAGATTTTCGAGATGATTTGGCAGCACCGATTTATCCAGGTATCGACACTTCTATATCAAAGCTGCAGAAACTCGGCAGCGTTTTAATCGTGGGTTCGAATATCCGAAAAGAATTGCCGTTGATATCACTGAGGCTCCGTCGTTTAGTTCAAGAGGGTGGTGAGATAGCTGTTCTTAACCCAATGTCGTTCAATCATAATTTTGTGACGACGCAAGAAGTAATTGTAAAGCCTTCGATGATGGCTGGCATTTTTGCGAGGATCGCCCAAAATGTGGCGCTCGCTGCAGGGAAGGCGGACCTGTTGCCTGTAAATCTTGTTGAGCTCGCCAGACGACATGAATCTGTAATAGATGTTAGAGCTATCGCCAACGTCCTAATTGCAGTCGATGCAGGTGCTCTTATTCTCTTAGGTCAGATCGGAATGAACCACCCGGATGCTAGTGCGCTTCGGCAGATTGCATCTTGGCTGGGAGAGAACTGTGGTATTCGGATTGCCTTGCTGCCAGACGCTAATGGCGCTGCGGGGTGGGTCGCTGGGTGTGTGCCGCATCGTCTTCCTGGAGGACGTTCGATTGATTCGGGGGGGTTAAATAGCAAAACAATGATCGATAAGCGTCTTAAGGCTTATGTTTTGTATGGTGTGGAGGTTCGCAACGATTATGCTGACCCAGTGGCGTTGGAAACCGCATTGTGCGAAGCAGAGTTCGTTGTGAGCTTTTCGACTTTTCGTTCTGCGGTCCCTATGCAAGCGGATGTTGTGTTGCCTCTTGCGGCTTTTACGGAAATCGATGGTGGTTATATCAATTGCGAAGGCGTCGCCCAGTTCGCCAGTGCCGCTGTAAAGCCGATGGGTCAGTCGAGACCGGGGTGGAAAATCCTACGGGTGCTTGGAAATTTCTTAAAATTGGACGGTTTTGACTACGTTAGTTCGGATGACGTCATTGCTGAGCTTGAAGAGGTCTATGATTTATCAGAGCCAATAAGCGTTCGCTACAAATCTGATCTACAAGCAATTAATCATGTTTCTACTCAATCCGCTGAACTAAAGAACGGCAAACAACTGGATCGAATTGTCGATGTGCCAGTGTATAGCGTAGATCCCACAGTACGTCGTGCCACAGCGCTGCAATCGACCAAGGATGCAGAACCTGTGGCATTGCTCGCTTGTAGGGAAGAACTGGACGAACTGGGACTTAAACAAGGGGATCGTTTAGCGGTACGCTCAGAGACAGGCGAAGTCATGCTTCCGGTCCAACCCGATGATCGCGTGCCTCGTGGCGCTGTATACGTGCCA
>CAJXDY010000080.1:0-6194 GCA_913052135.1 uncultured Acidobacteriota bacterium | reverse complement strand
CCAATCCTTGTAGAATTCTTCGAGAATTTCGTGAAGCCAGGTCCCGCGCTCCAAGGGCGACACTCGAGAAAGTTCTTCACGTTCTTCTTCCAGCTTTAGGACCTTGTCCGCGAAGTATTTGAATGGACATGCCAGGTACCGTTCCACTCCAGTTGGTGAAAAGGTTATTCCTTCAGATCCCTCTTCGTGGCTAAACGATCGCTTCGATTCAGACAAATCATTGGTCGCCAGCCGGAGAGACAACCATGTAGCCGCTTCTTCCTGCACAACGGACGGGTCGACCGTGCCCAGCATCAGGGCTTCGTCGATCTTGATGCGTTTGGAAGGTGCTTCCTCATCGACTGGGCTCACTTCAGCTTCAAGGTTCTCGATGAACGTCGACGGATTGACTAACGCATCCTGGTCGAGATGGTCCAGCGTAAAACTCGATAACCGGAGCTGGTCGGTTGACAAACCCAGAAGATCTCGGAAGCGCGCACGCTCTGCCCGATTCCTCGCCACTTGGCTTGTGTCAGGAGGTTTGTCGGACACTGACGAGGACTGAAAGAGTTGCTCGAGCATTAATGAGGGATAAAAAATGCTTCGAGAGCGTTGTTGCGGCCAGTCCTTTTCGATCAAGCCAACAATCGTGACTGACGTAAAACATCCATAACAGGCTGCCTGCGCATCAACTAATTGAACGCCTCCCTGATCGGATTCCAACTGGACTGCCCGCCGTTCAATCCACACCCGAATGTTCGCCCAGATCTCAGCAAGGTCAGACTCTGGATCATGATGGCTCACGTGGGCACTCCGTAAATCATGCAGCACCTCATGAATTGTTGCGCGTACCTGTAATAGCCGTCGGCCAACACTGTCTGTCTCATCGCAAACACTTGCATGTTTGGTCAAGAATGCGAGCACGTTTGTCACCAGTATCGAAGTCCGATCCCGTGACGCTAAGCGTGTTAGTTCCTCCACAATCTTGAGGGCGGCACGTGCAGCACGCCGGGTCAGATCGTGATCCGTCGCCGGTTCCGTGGGCGACTCTCTCAGTAGGCGTTTTAGCTCAATTGGAACATCATCGTACGGGAATTGAGCAAGCTGGCGATCCAGCGCACTAACTTCCTCGTGGGTTACTGCCGACTCATCCACCAGGAATGTAAAATGTGGTGAGCGCAGCAGGGCAACAAGATCTGACCGCGCAAATTTCGACGCGATGCATTCAAACACGAGATCCAGTGCCGCAGCGTATGGTTCCGCGGCAAGCGGCAGGGAATCAAATGTTTCGAACGGAACACCGCACGCCCCAAATGCCTGTTTTGCCACATATAGATACGGTAACGGTCGCTGAAATACCACGGCTGTGCTGTCGTCAGCGATATCAAAACCACCGTCCGATTGTGGACGGTCTTGTCGAGCCCATTTGACATCTCTGGCAACCGCAATCAGCTCTTCTTCCCGATCTCGGACTACGCGGCACCGTTCGCCATCGGCCATTATCAGCCGCACAGGAGTCGGTTCCGGGACGCGGCTGCATTGTTCTTCCTCAATACCTGGCAGTCGCTCGCGAATACGCTCAAGTAAACCCGACTGCAGCATCTGTTCTGTTGCGATGACATCGACCCGTTCGAGGTCCGGTAATCGCGTCAGCAAATCGAAGTCGGTTGGCCAGAGACCATTCTCGGAGGCGGCTTGATCAGGAACAGTCACGACCACATGCCGGACCGGCTGCAGACACGGGTTGGTTAAAAGTAATGCGCGTAAAGCATGCTCGTCGAGGCCATCCGATTCTTCAATTTTTTGTTCAAAATCTCTGAACACCGACACTAAGAACCGAGTCTGTTCGAGGAGGCGACGTGCACCCCGATCAAGTTCAACATCGCGCTCTAATTGTTCAGTCACTACCCGCTCAAACCCGTTGACCGTCTTATGCTGACGTCGAAGGGTGTCGTAAAACGTTAGGATTTCCGGCAATAACCCGGGTCGCACTTCAAATGGCGGCTTTACCCCAGACCGTATTGTGTCCTCCGAGGCAGATTGGATCAGGACTTCTCGTTCAACGTCCGTTAATAGTCGAGGTGGACTTTTTAAACGTCCGTGCATCAATGTGTACCAGGCACGACGGGTCACGAAATGAGGCCACGCTATCAGTTGCGATCGGGAGTCCGTGGTTTTCTGCTTTGGGTTGTCAGGAGTAAAGCTCAGATATTCCAGCGTGCGCTTAAGTTGTTCCGTCGCGGCATGAGTCGGCACCATGACCACGCAGTCCTGCGCTGTCCATGGATCGTTGTAGGTCGCGACTTCGGCGATCGCGCGCTGAAACGCGCGAAGATCATCAGCTCGCAACAGGCGAGTGCGACGGGGCGTGATCACCATAATCTCGGCATTACTAGAAAAAGCGTTACAACCAGTCACGTCCGAGCATCAACCGCGAACGTCCTTGCCGTCCATATCTATAAAAACATGGAAACCGCACTCAGCGTATTTCGACTGTCGCAACCCGTCAAGTAAGTCGTGGTCTGGATTCAAAGGCCGGTATAACGTTCAGCGGATAACCAAAAACGATGAAACTGTAGCGAAAAAAATCACAGTTGCAAGGCGTCAGAGGCCTCAATTGTGAGTGTGAATAGACGGTTGTGGAAATAATGTGGAAGAACAGCGGATGCACTGTGGATACGCTGATGACATAAATTTTCTTTCTTCACGAACGCCCCAAAAATTATTCAATCCTGAACACAGTCACCATCTTCGTACTTTCTTCCGCTTGATCTCATCGCTTGAATCAATAGAATCACAACCTCATATCGATCTTACCTTTATTAATTATGTAATCGTCGTGATCGTTCATCGTTTTGAAGAAACCATCAACGGGCAGGCTTACCTCATCGAGGTTTCGCCAGTCGATGCCAACACATGGCGTGCTCGATTAGCTCGAGTCTCCGGGAAGACGTCCGCATTGATGCCTTTCTACGGCCCGACACCCAATGAAGCCGCCTGCCATCTGAGAAAGTGGCTCAGAATCGCGCATGGTGAGTCCATAAATTCTATATAGTTAGAATAGAG
Organism: uncultured Acidobacteriota bacterium; assembly: GCA_913052135.1. Classification (GTDB taxonomy): domain Bacteria; phylum Acidobacteriota; class Vicinamibacteria; order Vicinamibacterales; family UBA823; genus UBA8106. Next base: position 3,149 of record CAJXDY010000080.1, on the reverse strand, counting down.
ACGCCGTACTGTCCTGAATGGGCGCATGCGGTGCCCTTTTAATTTGGTTTACAGGAGGGAACCATGACTCGCCTGCTACTGATCGTTGTATTGGGCTTGCTCTCTGCATCGAAGCCGCTGGCTTCCGAGTTCGGCCAAGACGTGCCGAGTGTGCTGCTAATCGCTACAGGTGGAACGATTTCTAACCAGAGCGGCGGTCGCCTAACTGCTGGTGAATTATTAAACCAAATCCCTGATCTTGATAAGTATGCAACACCAGAATTTGAACAATTTTCCAATGTAGCTAGCAGTGCCCTCACATTGGAACAGTGGTTGCAGTTGTCAAAACGAATTAACCAGGTGTTCGAAACAGACCCTTCACTCGCCGGTATCGTGGTTACCAGTGGTACGGATACCTTGGAAGAAACAGCCTATTTCTTGCATCTGACGGTTAACAACCCGCGTCCGGTGGTTGTCGTTGGGGCAATGCGAAATCCAAGCACTCTGGGGTACGAAGGTGCCGCGAACCTCCGGCAGGCATTCAGGACAGCTGCATCCCCAAAGTCTAGAAATAAGGGTGTGCTCGTAGTCCTGAATAATGAAATTAACTCTGCTCGTGAAGTCACCAAAACTGACGCTAGACATCTCCATACATTTCAGACTCGGAGGTACGGTATTCTCGGAACGGTTGATCACGATCGCGTGGTTTTTTATCGGGAAGTGCTTAGACGCCATACAAGTGATAGTGAATTCGATGTTTCTTCAGTCGAGGTACTGCCCAGGGTCGATATTCTTAGCGTCTATCAGGGGGCTTCCGGGGATCTCATCAAGGCGGCTGTAAATGCCGGGGCGCGTGGCCTAGTAGTCGCCTCAGCTGGCGCTGGAGCTACAAGTAGAGATCAAAGGGAAGCAATAACCTATGCCTACCAGCAGGGCGTCTTTGTCGTCGTCAGCACCAGAACAGGCAGCGGGCGAATTACCCCTAGGACAGCCCGAGAAGATGAGCCTCTTACTCAGGAGCAGCAACTGGCAGCAAGATACCGAATAGCGGCACTAGATCATGCACCATTAAAGGCTCGAATCTTGCTGATGCTTGCCCTAACTCAGACCAGAGATGTTAGAGCAATTCGAAGAATGTTTGAAGAATACTGAAACTCGTGAAGGGCACACGAGTCGTGGAGTGAAATGGTGGACCAGACGGGGGTCGAACCCGTGACCTCGTGAATGCCATTCACGCGCGCTCCCAACTGCGCCACTGGCCCACAATAATTGATCTGCAGGGCCACAATTCTAATCGAGCGATAGCACTTAGATCAACGGCGCCAACGCTTCTTAGGCTGGCTTCCTGCCAAATATTCGCTCGTAATCACCTGGGGTGTCGATATCAGTAAACGCGCCTTCGTCATTAACTGAAACATGAATGATCGCATCCTTGTGAGCTCGAATAACAGCTTTCGCCCCCTGAGATTTGTCAACGCCACGTAATTCATCGAAAAGAGATCGATCAAAGATCACTGGATGTCCATGTCGGTCATCAGCACCTGGTCGTACTATTGGCGCCCCAGTCTCACGATAAGACGCAAGTAGAGCAACTACCGTTTCAGAAGACACCAGCGGCACATCTACGAGCGTTACTAATGCTCCTCTCACACCAGGCCGGTCTACGACCGAGAGTCCTACAAGCAATGATGAAATTTGACCTTCGGATGGATTCGGATTCGACACGAAGCGAGCCAAAGGCTCGTTGCTTGCAATACTGTTCTCCAAAATCGACCGGTCGGGTCCCGTAACTACGATCACATCATCAACGCCACCTCGTCGTAAGGTAGTAATCAGTCGCAACAAAAATGTTTCTCCCACCACATCGGTCGGTAAAAGCGCCTTGGGCTGTCCCATTCGTGATGACTCGCCACCGGCCAGAATAATCCCAGGAATCATCTTTAATTCTCGCAATGAAAAATTAGCAGGTTTAACGCTAATCTATCGTGGTTGCCTTGTTGTACTCATCCCACAAACTATGAACGTGTTAGAATTCTCTTGTGCATCAAGTAGATATCCAAATTCGCTGCCAACGGTGTGGGGAACAGATGGATCTCAAGGACCCCATGCCAGATGGTCCTTGGACGCCTCAGCAATTTTGGACCTGTTCTAATTGTGGCCGCCATTTCTGGACGACCTATCCCCCGCCGAAGAGTGAGAAGCCAAAAGTGCCGCCAAAAACATCCCAAGACTGAGCGCATTAACAGTCCTCACTATGGTCTCACAACCTTCCAAAATCCAAGTCAGCCGTCGTTTAGCTGCTGACCACCTTCGGCGCCTCAAACTGCGCTAAAGTATGCATAGAACTTGACTTAACAGTTGGAACCACCTAAACTTGCCCGGTATTTACTCCCCATCGTAACATGGGGCATCGTCGGATCGGAGGACTAGGGTATGCCAAGTGGAACCATTGCACGGCTTCTCATTGACAAGGGATTCGGATTCATCAGAGATGAAGGTGGTATTGAACACTTCTTTCATCGGAGTTCGGTTCGGGGTTCGGTGTTCGAACTACTTCGCGAGGGACAGCGTGTTGAGTTTGCTATCGAAGAATCTGCAAAAGGTCCTCGCGCTGGGGATGTCAAACTTCTCGAAAATTAACTTTGTTGATTGACCCTCCGGAGTTAGATTAAATCTGCTTACGGTTGCTTGCCCGTTAAGAACGACTGCCGTCAAATCTGGCAAAGACGACTCAGATTCAATCATTTTCAATTTACTCCTTGGTCACATCTGCACGAATCACCTGGGTTTCCAGAAGTCTCACCAGAAACTCAAATTAAGAGTTTCTAGCTTGTGTTAGCATCAACGTTTTTATGGAAGCGAACGGGGCCCGGTGGCCCTCCCGGTCTTCAAAACCGGTCGCTCCCCGCTAATACGGGGAGGCTGGGTTCGACTCCCAGGCGCTTCCGCCACCTGACACTGGTTGCTAGTCAACTAGCGACCTCAAATGTTGTATGATTACAATTTAACAGGAGAAGAAACCATGTCCCGAATCGTTCAACTATTAACTATCGGCTTTCGGTCGATGGTAATTGGCGTCACTGCTCTAGCATTCGTAAGTATTATGGCTTGCGGATCGGAACCTGCGGAACCAGAGCCTGCTGCAGAAGCTGAAGAAGCTGAAGAAGCTG
>CAJXDY010000079.1:0-6267 GCA_913052135.1 uncultured Acidobacteriota bacterium | reverse complement strand
GTCCAAGGCGTCGCGCCCGAACGGTTCCGCTTCTGCCGTACCTTGCACTTCGATAAAGCGGCCATCACCAGTTTTGACTACATTCATGTCAACATCGGCACTCGAATCCTCTTCGTACGCCAGGTCTAGCATGGGTGTGCCACCAACGACCCCGACACTCGTGGCCGCTACATAATCTTGTACCGGCATTGAGTCGATGATGCTTGCCTCACGCATCTTCTGCAGAGCCAAGACGAGTGCTACAAATCCACCTGTAATGGAGGCCGTTCGAGTGCCGCCATCGGCTTGTATCACGTCGCAGTCAATCCAAATAGTCCGTTCACCGAGAGCCTCGAGCTGAGAAACCGCCCGCAACGAACGACCGATGAGGCGCTGAATTTCTTGAGTTCGCCCACTAACCTTGCCTTTCGACGCCTCGCGCGTGACACGAGTGGTTGTGGCCCGAGGTAACATTCCGTACTCCGCAGTGATCCATCCCTTGCCGGAACCGCGCAGAAAGTGGGGCACCCGATCTTCAATGCTGGCAGTGCAAATAACTCGTGTCCGACCTGCTTCAATTAGCACCGAGCCCTCAGCATGGAGCAAGTAATGCGGTGTTAATCGGGTTGGACGAAGCTGTTCAGCATTGCGGGCGTCTGAACGAATCAATTCCTCCATCAATAAACTCCTCTGTAAATCGTGCGCGGTTTCTGTTCCTGCGTGCTGCAAGCTTCCACAATGATCGTTCCTTATAATGGCTCAACCCACTTAAGGGATTGTGCTAACGGACGACGTAAATCTATATGTCCAGCTAAGGTGTCAACTTCTTGACCTTCTATAAGAATTTGTACGCCAGTAATCGAGGGAAGATTAACCGTCAAAGTGTTTACGATAGCGTAGATCGTAAACAATTCTTCCAGTGAACCACCCGAGTGCCCGGTGTTAATTTCACGGCTAAAGTCGACAAAAGCATCACCCCGGTCTGAAATGTAAATACCTAACAGTGTTGTTCCTTCTGGCACTGCCGATGTTAGTGGAGGCTCCGGGGGTAAAAGTTGCTGTTCGATAAGCAGTCTCGCTTGACTTGTGGTTGGCACGTCTTCGGGAACGGCATGCTCCCGTCCGACTAAACGGGTGCCTTGTTCGGCGACATAAAACAGCGTAGCTGGGATTGTAGGTAGCGATGCACTGGGATCGTCGACCAGTGGAGATGTCGACGTGGTGTTGACGGGATCTTGTCCCGTCTCGGATAGCGTGATGAATAATAGCCAGGCTGCAATTGCACCCGTGACGATAATCGCGATGAGCGCTGTCATAGACCAGCGGGTCATGGCTCTTCCTCGGCTGGTGGCTGGTTCGAACGTTGTGATGACTCGGCCTGCCAACGATCACGTAAAGATTCCCGATAGTTCACAACGCTTTGTAATAATCCTTGAACGACTCGATCTTGAAACGCGAGTGACGCTAGTTGTTCCTCTTGGAGTGCATTAGAGATAAACCCCATTTCCACTAACACAGCAGGCATGTTGGCACCTACTAAAACGCGGAAGGGAGCCTGTTGCAATGTGAGAGTATTCATATTAATTCGACGCCGAAGTTCGACATCTACAAAGCCTGCAAAGAGTGCAGAATCCTCCACATGAGTAACCTGCGCTAGGTCCCAGAGAACGATTTCGATGTTACGAGTTCGACCACCTAACAGTGGCACAGCGTGACTCTGTCGATTTTCACTAAGAGTTTGTTCACTGTAATCATTAAGCGCTAGGGAGTACACAACGGCACCACTGGCTGCCTCACTTACCGAAGAATTTGTATGCAGGCTAATGAATAAATTAGCTTTATTGTTATTAGCGATGGCCGCGCGTTCGTCGAGTCGGACCGTGCGATCGCTGTCGCGTGTCATCACAACCCGAAGTCCCAGGCGACTTTCAATTGCTTCTCGCAGTCGTTTCGCTACTTGGAGCGTGATGTCCTTTTCTTGGAGTCCAGCTTGGCCTTGAGTGCCGGTATTGCTACCTCCATGGCCAGCGTCGATCACAATGGTCTGTAATTCTGGCGCTGGTGAGAGATCTAGATCAGGACTTAGGTCGCCTCTTGTATCGGATGATGGTGGTTGCGGCTCTGGGCGTCGACTAGAGGCGCGAGCGACACTCCGTGCAGCTGCCGTCTGGGACAGGACGTTCACCACGAGTTGGGTAGATGCGCCCATGCCAATTAATGACGATTGATGCGAAGCAAAATCCGAGCCTAGGTTTACCGCAATCCAGTTTGGTTGCTCCGCACGGCTGATGCCAATGATTAACGAGTCACTCACTGGTTCAGGTAATACTAAATCAAGCAGATCGGCTTCAAACTTGACAATGATGCGGTCTGCCTCCTGTTCAACCGTGTGCAGTGTTGGCGGTGACATTTCGAATGACACTTGAGCTTCATCGTCCATTTGTGTGTAGCGTACTTCAATGTGTGGTACTCGGATGTCACCCACAATCACAAGGCCGGAATCTGAGCGCACTTGAAGTGGCATGTCGAGTAACAGCGAAAGCACTTGATTGATGAATTCAACCGGCACGAACCACACATTCTCGTTTTGAACCGGGGGTGTTGGCAGAGAGATGATACGTCCTTCGACTGACGTCAGACTCTGAGTTGAAGTGAGCACCACCACCTTATCCTGATAGGTGATCGTAACGCCATGCACCAGAGTATCTTCACGAACCGTCAAATTAAAAAGAGTTGCAAGGTCAGCTAGAGATACCATCTGCCGTTCGTTGATAGTTGTAACTGGAAGTCCCTGGGTTCCATCTCGGGACAGCAGAGTCAGCTCTTGCGTTGGTGTCTGATGCGACGTCGTCACCGAAGTGACGAATAGACTAACCATTACCGCGACGCACAATCGTTGGCAAGACATAGAAATCCTCAATCTTTGATTGCTAGATAGAGAGATGTCCATCATAACGTACGGCTGAGAAAGCTTTCCCGGTCTTACGACTAAGTTCAGCTATGCAGTGTTTTGTAGTTTAGGGAGGCTTAGAATGAGAAGCTCGCGTCCAGTTGGCTCCGGAGTAACAGGTTGTTCTTGTCGTTCGGTACGGTTATGAGTTTCTTCGTGAAGATGGTAATGAGGTCAAGACGAAGCCGAGGATGAACCCTGTAACGTAATGCTGCTCGATTCAGGCGAACATTTGTCCCCTCACTGTATGAATACGTGAATGTTGACACCACGGCATCTTGTTCGATGTGTGCGTAGGTGTATTCGAGTTGGTAAGTTTTAATTTTGTCGGCATCTCCGTATGTGGCAGTGAACCAGAAACCATTCTTTTCTTCAGTTGCTGCTCGGGTGTTTGTAATCCAGTTAGCAGTGAGCTGTAGGGGATAGTTACGTCGACCAGTGTTCAGGGTCGCTTTAGCGATGAGGTCTATGAGATTAAAGTCTGATTGGAACCCGATGATTTTCCCAGTGTTGTCCCGTTGAGTTAGGTTGGTGTTGCGGCCGATACCCTCCGTGTCGACGAAAATTGCCACTGAATCTATTCCAGAAAATAAATAATCGGCTGCGACGAACTGAATAGAGTGTCCCGAGTCAAAACTAAAACTAACATCACCATAGGTGGCGAACATGAGCGTATCATCACGCTGTTTCTCTTCGTGAATTGAGACTTGTGATGTAACGAACCGATAGGACATCGGTCCTGCTGTACCATGCACTTGCTGGTATAGGCCCTCCCAGTTGATGTCAATATCCCATGACATTTCCGTACGAGTGACGGGTAAGCCAAATTTGCCCGCACCAATTGTTAGGACGGGAGCCGCCTTTGGGTTGTAAGTCACGAATGCGCGATCTAGGCTTATCGGTTTGCGCGTCAATAACTCTGAGAGCGTCTGGTTCGATGAAAGCGGGTCGTCCATGTTACCAGTGCCAAGTCTGACTCCTATTTGAAAGTCATCATTAACTTGACTGTTGAGAGTCAGCCGTGCGCGTATTTTTAAACGCCGCTGGGTCACACCACTCTGAGACACATCAGGCAAACTGTTTTCGAATTGGCGTAACTCTTCTAGACGTTGGCGAAAGTCCATACCGATGGAGAGACGCTCCCACCAAGAACCGGAAGTTTGCGCATGACTTGGCGTGGCAAAGAACATGCAGGTCAGCACGCCAGCGCCTAGGCTACTCAAAAATCTCATCAAACAGATTTTTCACAAGGTACGAACTGATAGCGTTTGAAGGTCAAGCTTCACAAATAATATCATGCGCGGCGATCGCCTCAGAACGCCTTAAGCAATAAAATGACTCTTCAAGGGTTGCAAGACATAGTCGATTTCATCTATCGCATCCGGCGAAAATGTGTAATTGGCATCCCTTCCAATGTGAGTTTTGAACACACCACGCTGTTGCATCAGGTACGCACGCAGTCCCGGCACGTATTGCTCAAGATTTGTAATCATCAGAAGTTGACTAAACAGTTCTCGGACTTCGTGCTGCCGATTTTCAAGATGCAGTTGCCATAATCGTGTATAGACCTCAGGGTATTGAGGGCCGCCAGTCATGGTGCCGTCCATGCCGAGCCTCATTTCATACGTCCAAGCACGCGCTCGAGTTCCTCCAAAGATTCGCTTAATAGTATTTGGGCGATGGAGTTTAAATTGCTTCATGCGGGCGAGTGTGTCGCCGTATTCTTCTTTCACATATCCGAAGTTGGGAAAACGCTCGCTCATTTCGATGATGAACTCGACCGTGGGTTCGACGCGATCTGCTGCACCGCCGGTAGTCTGAATAAAAATTGGTTTATCGGTCGCGTGACACAACTCAGTGTAGTACTCACGGTAGTCATCAATGGAATGTGCTTCACTGGGCGGCATGGCAATCATTGCGTCGCAGCCGACAGCAGTTGCGTGGTTTGCGTACTCTAACATTTGGTCAGTGTTGGTTCCTTGTACACCAAGAATCAACGATACCAATCGGTCACGCGAGGCATCGGCCAGGACTTCCATGCCGTGCAGGCGTTCCTCATGCGTTAGATAGGGTAGGTCGCTTGAGTATTGAGGCCAGACCAAACCATTAATCCCTCGTTGATCCAGAAACTCGACTTCAGCAGCTAGATCTTCATAATCGACCGCCTTCTCAGTGGTGTACGGAGTGGCTACAATCATGAGCACGCCCCGGAGCGGCTCGCGTGATGCCGTGACCGCGGTGTTGTTTGAACTTTGACTGGTTGTCCGCTCGGAATATAGCGCCGTAGCGCCCACGGTGGTCAACCACTCGCGACGCGTTAGATTTGAAATGATTGTCATCAGGGCCTCCTAAGCATCCTCTATCTTGTATCCGACCGCTCTGCAAACGGACGAGGGGTTTGAGCAAGTGCCCAGCAGTATTTTATGATCATCAGGCCAAAATCTTGGTGTTTCTGCTTGACACTGTCTCGCACAATGTCCACACTGCAATTTTAGTGCGCCATCACCGGTGGCGTGCTGGTAATAATTTAGGGAGTTTGAAGTCAAGAGGAGGCTTGCATGTCACTGTCACGTCGTGCGTTCGTTCGTACTCTTGGTATTGGTGGAGCTAGCGCATTCTCTACTGCGTGGGTCGTTGGTCACGGACGCGAAGCATTGGCGTGGGGACCCGACCCAGTTGAAGAAATGCTGCAAGCGTCTGACGATACGGTAATGATCATTCTTAGCAGTAACGAAAATGCCCGCGGTCCTGGCAAGGCGGCGCTTGATGCTCTTAACGGTCGGGCCGATTTTAAGGTCGGTCGCTATCAGCGTGACCACCAGCTGGAGTAAGTGATGTTACATCTCTGTATGTTCTAAACTCAGACCTATCTGATGGAAAACCATAACCTGTCATCCAGTTATGAAGCGACTGATAATTCTCTAGATATTCATCCACAATGAATGTGATTGTAAGAGGATTATATGTAATTTTCTCACCCATAACTGGAATATTTTTGTATGGGGTAAAGAAATTTTTTTGATCTTTGCTCCTCCTTTCTCAAATAATTTGATATTTTCTCACAAATATCTTCTATTGTGACTACCCGCTGCGTGATTCCGATATGCATTATCGAATGACCTCTATTCGCCGCGATTCGCAATCTAATGCAATTTCGGATGCGTTAGAAAGATTCGCGTATATTTTCTCACCGGTTCCGATTGCTGCTGGAAGCGACATTTCAGCGGCCCTTATGCTCATATGTGAGTTTGCACCACCATACATAGTAATTAAACCAGCAATATTTCTTCCGAATAACCAATCATAGCCAGGATCAGCTTTCTCTAGTAATACAATGC
>CAJXDY010000078.1:0-6552 GCA_913052135.1 uncultured Acidobacteriota bacterium | reverse complement strand
CCGGGCTGTCTGCCCATAGAACCTTGATAGGGTCGGCAGCGTCGGAAACGGTCGGTGCTTCGCCGATGCCCCCGGTGTGGGTAAGCAGGTGCCAGAGAGTCAGCTCATCACCGTAGCCGTTGAGCTTAAGCTCCGGTAATAGGTTTCCGACGTGGCTGTCGAGCCGAAGTCGTCCCTCCTCGACTAAGGCCATTGCACACAGGCATACCATGGTTTTAGTAATAGAGCCGATGCGTTGGTGTAGAACAGGATCCTGTGGTTTTCGTTTGGTGATATCGGCCCAGCCGAACCCTTCCGCATAGGCTAGTTCGTTGTTGGACACCACCCCGACCGACATGCCTGGCAGGTGGAACTCTTCAATTAAGCGGTCTGCAGTTTCGGATATTCGTTCGGGTGAAAAAGAAGTCATACGGAACCAATTAATTGGACAAGACTACTAACTCTACCAGTCAATTATTCAAAGCAGTGGATACCACCGTGACCATAATGTGACCGACAGCAGTCCTCCCCAGTCCATTCCAGTCCTCCCAATTCGACACGAAGTGTCTACCCACATCCACTTGTCAGGGTACTAATCGGCCAGGGCCTTACGTACAAAGTCTTGGAAGAAATGCACGTGATGTTCGGAGTATTCGACGTGCTCGCGGTCCACGACGAAACGGCCCTGGTGATAACCCCGCGAGTGCAGGCCCTTCTGCACGTTTTCGCACAAGTCAATGTCCTCCACGTTCAGGGTATGACTGAACCAGTCCATGAATATTTCTTCCTCGGGGCTGGGCTTTCCGAGCAGATAGAAGTCGTGTCGCACCCGGGTCCGTTCCGGTGCCAAGGGGAGAATTTGAAACATGATGAGATTTGGGGTGCCGGGATAAAACAACGGTATCAGGTTGGGCCAGACATAGCCGAATAGCGAATCCTGCTCGATGTTCTCCTCATCGAGCGTGTACGCTGAGTTGTCGAGATGGTTTCGCTCCACGGTATGCGTGAAGGCAATCCCGTCATCGGTCCATACCGCCTTGTTGTCATAATCCACCAGTTCCATCAGCGACTTGTGGTTGACCTTACAGTGGTAGCACTCGTGATTGTTGTCGATCACCGTCTTCCAGTTGGCCGAGATCTCTCGCTCGAAGCGCCGCACACGCACCAGTTCGTCGAGCCGCGGGCAACACTCGTACATATCGCGTAGAAATCGAGGCGCCTGTTCGACAAGGGGACGGGCATCCTGATCCAAATTCACGAACAGGAAGCCGCCGTAGTTCTCGAGCCGTACGGGCTTAAGGTTAGCATTATCGAACAGCCAATCCTCTAGGGCATGTTGGCCTCTGGCACTTCGGAAGCGCCCATCGGTTTCGTAGCACCACTGATGATACGGGCACACGATGACCCGCTTGTTGCCTTGGCCCTCCAGCAATGGATGCGCCCGATGACTGCATACGTTATAGAACGCATGCAGTTCTCCACCCGAATCTCGGATGATGAATATGCCCTGATCGGCAACCATTCCGGCGTGATAGTCGCCGAGCTGGGCAACATCGGTGATGTGGCACTGATACCACCAGGTCTTGTAGAAAATCGCTTCGTGCTCGCGGGCGTAGACATCCGGGTCGTAATACCAGGTAGATGGCAGGGTGAAGGAAACTTCCGCCTCGTCGCTGAAGCCACCGACATCAAGCTGTCGACGTTTGGATGAGAAAGGGATTGCGTTGCCCGCCGGGTTTTTCATATGCCCTCTCGGTGAGTAGCGATACTGATGAGATTATAGGCAATCACGCCGTGGCAAATCTTTCGAAGTACACTTTATCCAAAACCATCCTCCGCCCACCGGGGCGCCGGACAGTCTGGAGTCAGCGGTGAGTCTGCTCGATCAGCGGTCACAATCTGGTCACACTGACTCACCTCAAAAAATAAGGAGCGTCGTAAGCCATTGATAAGATGGTGGCTATGGGTGGGATCGAACAGGACTGTAACCTATTGAAATAATATAGTTATCTTTTCTCTAGGAAATAGTTACCGTCAAACTTACCGTCGAAAGTGCTGGATTTGGTTGGACGGGGTTGGACTCCTTACACTTGAATTATTAGATCTATAGCTTTGCAGTCAGGATTGCACAGAGAAGAAGCCTTTGCTGCCATAAATGAGAACTCCGTTCTCGGCATCACTTGAGATCTTAATTTGGCCAAACTTACAGTGTGCTCATGCTAGACCGGTCGTTCACCTGCTGCTGTCGTGCGATGCAGGAATCGTGGCAGGCTGTCGTCGTAGTCGCGCACGGCGTAATGCATGGTGCACCGGTTGTCCCAAATCAGCACGTCGCCCACCCGCCACTTATGTCGGTATATGTTCTCGTGCTGGGTGGCGTGCTGGTAGAGGTACTGGAGTAGCGGCTGGCTTTCCTGCCGCGTCATGCCGACGAAATGGGCGGTATAGTAGGGGTTGACGAACAGCGCCTTGCGGCCGCTGCCCGGGTGTGTGCGCACGACCGGATGAACGACGCCCGGCGGGACCTCCCGCGCCTGGACGCGGGAGGGCACTTCGTTGACCAGTTGTTCGGCATCGTGCATTGCGTCCAGGCCGTCGAGGATAGTACGCAGGCGTTCGGACAGTCCCTCGTAAGCCGCGTACATGTTGGTGAACATCGTGTCGGCACGGCCCTCGGTGACTTCGATCGCATACAGCATCGAGAGTGCCGGCGGACACTCTCCGAATGAAATGTCGGAGTGCCAGAAATCGTTACGCGCGGCGAGCTTACCGGGCCTGTTCTCCAGCACCATAACCTGCGGGTGACCGTCGAGGCTGGCGATTCCAAGCGGGTGCGGTGCCGTTGGCCCAAAACGTTCCGTGAATGCCACCTGATCTGCTGGACCGATGGTCTGAGCGCGGAAGAATATGACCAGGTGGTCGTAGAAAGCCTGTTGGATCTCATCGAAAACATCGTCATCGAGCGGCTGTGCCAGGTCGACGCCGGTGATCTCGGCGCCGAGCGCGCCCGCCACCGATCGGACGCCGATCGACTGATGGGGCCGGCTCGTAGGTGCGACAACGGTCATTGACTAGTCTCCCTTGCCGCATTCTTGGTTCAGAACGGGCGGGTTTCGGACAGCGCGGTGCTGTAAGGCCTATGAGTCCACTACTCTATTTGATTGTGTCTATCAAAAGTCCAGTAAATTCAATACATCCAAGCACCTCAACCCTGTGTATGTTTGTCCTGAATGGTCTTCCAGCTAAGTGCATTTTAAGTAGAACTAAGAATCCTACCAGGTCTTCGTGGTGATCCAAAAGGAACCTCCAATTCCTAAAGATCCATCCCAGTTTTCAATGGAACGATACACTGGACCTAGTCTCGTTCTCGGGACCGACTGATCAGCTGTCGGAGATTTAACAGAAGGCTCAATCGCTCGCTACCTAATACGCTCACATCAACTGGACTGGATTATCGGGAAAACCAGGCTCGCCTAGTCAAGACCTACCGTCTCACGGTAATCACGCAATTGGTCAATCTGAGCATCGATATCCAAACCGCTGCCCATCGTGATTAGCGACAGGTGAGTTGCGCCAGCTCTACGCCAGGCTTCGGTTGCGGGGACCCATTGGTCCCGTGCGATCTTACTAAGGGAAATCCGTGCCTCGACGCCTATTTCTTTTGGATTGCGACCGGCCGCGTGTGCCGCGTCGCAGATCAACCCGAGATCTGAGTGCACTTGATCCGTAGGGATTTCGCCGGGTTGAGAACTTGGAAACCAGCCGTCACCTATGCGCCCGATTCGTTCCATAGTGGCTGGCACATAACCACCGATCCATACTGGAATTGGCCGTTGTACCGGGGATGGGTTGATGCCGGCCTCTCGTACCTTATGCCAACGGCCATCGAATTCGATGACGTCCTGCGTCCACAATGCACGCATTAACGCAATCTGCTCCTCGGAGCGCTTGCCGCGGTCGTGGAAGTTTTCGTTGAGGCCTTCGTATTCGACCTGATTCCAACCGACGCCGATGCCAAGGCGCAACCGCCCGTTGCTGAGCCGGTCCACTTCAGCCGCCTGCTTCGCGACCAGTACGGTCTGTCGCTGCGGCAGGATCAATACACCGGTGACAAATTCGATTCGTTCAGTTACACCGGCTAGATAGCCGAACAGCACGAACACCTCATGGAACATGGACTCAGATGTATAGGGACCAGCGAAATCTGGTCGGCTCTTGGTGCTGGCTCCGAGAACGTGATCGTATGCCAGAAGATGTTGGTAGCCGAGACCTTCGGCGGCCTGCGCAAACGCCTTGACCCGCGCCGCCTCGGCACCGATCTCAGTTTGCGGGAAAACGACTCCTGTTTTCACAAGGATACTCCTCCAACATGAGCATGTACGTGCAATCTTACGCTTTGACGGCGCGCTTCACACAAATCCATTAAGTAGCTTCCCTACGCTTGCCAACAAGGGATGCTTGTACACGTAGTTTGGTGGACAGGGGGTGAATCGAACAGGATCTTAACAAATTGAAATGACGAATGTTTCCTGGTCACCGCCAGATAGATACCGTCAAAGTTACCTTCTAAAAGTGCTGGATTTAGTTGGATGGGATTCGACCCAAGCAAATAAGAAGAGACGGTGTTGGTCAAATAGCCTCGGGATTGTCCACCGATCCCGCGCATATGTAACTCATATGGACTCGAGTGGACAATTTTCGGTCACATTATGGTCACAGTGATCTGATCGAAAAGGAACCCCTAGTCCGACTTAGATCAATAGAAAACTAGTTCGACAACAATCGGTCACGAATCTTCAGTTTGTCGAGTAAGTAGGGCGCAAGAAGCAGAACCAGTGCCAGTATCAGCAGAGCCAGCGTCATTGGCCTTTCCCAAAGAAACTCTATCCCCCCGGATCTTCTAATGGCCCGACCCAGGTTTGTCTTCCATTTGTTCAACATTGATCAATCCAGATTCATCTATACACAAGATCGAATTAGTCATCGTGTCGATTGATTTCCAAACGGTGATTGACGAACTCCACAATCTCGTCGATAGCAAAATCGTGTCGGTTTTGTTTTGCTGCAATGGTCTGAACCAGGAGATCGACCCGTTCGATATTGGGTGCGCCGCTAAATAGTGCTCTGGCAGCAGATGAGGGGTTTTTGAGTGACTTTGCCGCGTGGGCGTACTTTTCAAAAGGCACGAGATCCTCTTCCTTGGCGCCGAGAGTCATACAAAGATCCATAACTAACTGATAAATCCGCCTGGACTCTTCAAGGTCATTATGAACGGCCTCCTTAATTGACCGCATGTTCTCCTTTTGGATGCAGCGATAGTTTCCCGCCAACAGCATGCTCCACTTGGCCAGCGGCACAAAGACCGAATCGTGAACTTTTAATTTGACAGGTACTTCTATTGGGCCATGCTCGGTGTCGTAGCGGGCTGTGCTGATATCAGCTTCAAGTTGTCGCAAAATGGCAGTGTGATGTTCAGAATCAAACCTCGCCGCTTTGAAATTAGTCGGCAAACCGACTTGAAGTACGTTCAGTGCTACATCAGGCGGTCGATAGGCTTGGGGATCGGGACTGCACAGCGTGATAAGAGCAGGATCGAAGGCGTCCCATATCGAAGCGTCAGTGTAACAATGGCGGCAGGCTTCTAGCGGAAATCCTGGAATTCGAGCCAGATAAGGCAACGGCGGCATATTCATGATGGACAAGCACGGTGTTTCGCTATGGGCGACTTTCTCGAGTAACGCTCGGATGTTCGCCTGTGCGTACTGTGGCTCTTGCATGGCGAGCACAATAAGGTCGTAGTCAACAGCCGCAACCGCCTCCGGAGCGAGAGCCCTAAGCTCCCCAGATAGCACTCGTGAGTCGATTTCAAGTAGCTGGTCTTGGCCTTTGACGGGAATACGTACCCGCGTGCCTTCACGGTTGATCAGTTCAACTTCCTCTGGCAGGCCTACCAAGGTGACATCGTGACCGCCCAACAACAACTTGGTTGAAAGGAGCGATCCGTAAGTGGCACCTAGAATCGCGATTTGGTAGTGTTTACTCACAAGTTACATTGTTTCCAGGAATATTTCACTCAAGCAGTGGACTGAAATTGTTAAAAAAATAGGGCCACCGGAGGACGGTAGCCCCAAAACTAACCCACTCCATCGGAGGGAGGATTGAGCAACATGAGCCATCGCTCACCTAAGGAATCACCTTGAAATCGATGGAATGATACCTACAATCCGACCATAAATTGTCGGGCGCGACCAACATGAAGAGATTGTTGCACTCACATAGTATAGAGAGTCGTTGTTATAGAGGAAGCATCCTAGAACTGTTTGGTTTGACCATTGATGCACCCTTTGATGAGACCCTGACCCGACCCGGCAGTTTCCAATCCAAACTGTGAGGGAGAATAAGAACCTTTTGTAGGGAAACACTAGCCGCAGAGAAGGAGTCTCCGCACCGCCGCGCAAGTGGTGCCTTTATCACCCTGAATGCCTAATTCAGCAGGAGGATTGCGTTTCATTAGATCAGTCACTTACGCACACCGATCCCGCGCGAATGTGACTGGAATGGACTCGAGTGGAC
>CAJXDY010000077.1:0-6578 GCA_913052135.1 uncultured Acidobacteriota bacterium | reverse complement strand
ACGAACGTCTACGAGGGTAGTGCCAGCCTGACGGACATCCGTCTCTATGTGCCGGTAGAATAAATATCTTAGAGTGGTGTCCCCAAGGGGTACCACTACTCAGTGGAACCCGAACATACAGGGCAAAGTGCGGATTGCGAGTTGATCCTAGCGTTATCCAGATTCCACGTTGAAGCCTCCATCAGCTAGCGATAGGATGACCGCCTGTGGACCGAGAACACGTAACAATCCGATGACCTGAATTTGTAGCTGGAACTTCCGAGCACAATGTTACCGTTCTTCCCGTCAGTAAAAAGGTCTATTTTCTCTTCCGGTCGATTGGGTGTAGGCTGGACTTTTCACCAGTGCTTATCTCGAAGGAGACGCTATGCGAATTCCGGTCCTCGGACTAGTGATTGTGTTCACGGCGTTGTCCGCGTCAGCCGGTGCACAAGATGCGGACAATCGTCTGACGTTGGATCTCTCGTTGGAATACGAGTCAGTGTCTGGCCCTCGGCTGTCGCCAGATGGTCAACGGGTGATCTATTCCCGCCAATGGACCGACAAAGTAAACGACAAGCGTGAATCGTCGCTCTGGATCATGGACGTGGACGGGTCCCGCAATCGCTTTCTGGTTGAAGGCTCGGGCGCTCGATGGTCGCCCAGCGGCGACCGCATCGCGTTTGTTGGCGATGGCGAGCCGGAGGGGTCGCAGATCTTCGTGCGATGGATGGATGCCGAAGGCGCAACCACTCAGATCACCCGAGTAGAGCGAGGCCCCGGCAGTTTGTCTTGGTCGCCCGATGGTGAGTTGATTGCGTTCACGATGACGGTCCAAGAGGCGAATACCTGGCCGATTGATATTCCGAACGCGCCCGAGGGAGCCACGTGGACGAAGGCTCCGCGGGTCATTGAGCGGCTCGATTATCGCCAGGACCGGCAGGGATTCACTGACGATCTCTTCCGACATCTTTTTGTGGTGCCAGCTTCCGGCGGTACAGCGCGGCAGTTGACTGATGGTTCATGGGATCACACAGGCACGGCGTGGACGCCAGACGGTCGAAGCCTCCTGTTCAGTTCATTACGAGTCGATGACGCTGACTACCAATGGCGGGAAAGCGAGATTTACGCGATCGACCTTGCTAGTGGAGACATCCGACAGTTAACGACGCGGAGCGGGCCCGATCAAGGTCCGGTTGTGTCTCCGGATGGGCAACTGGTGGCTTACACGGGTTATGACTGGACGCGCGACACGTACATTACGCGGAAGGTCTACCTTATGAACATCGATGGTTCAAATCCTCGGCTCGCGTCGGGGGCGTGGGACCGCCAGCCGTCAAATCTCATCTGGAAGCCGGATGGGAGCGGGCTCTACATCAACAGTCGGACCGAAGGGACTGGCAACTTATACTTCCTCCCAACGACTGGGCCGAATGCTGGCACGGTGCGCCCAATTACGCAGGGTCAACATCTGTTGACGGTGTCCGACTTGAGTGACGACGGCACTGCGGTCGGCGTGCGAACGAGTTTCTATGCGCCGCCTGACGTCGTCGCGTTCGCTGTCGGCACGCCGACGGCGATTACGCAGCTCACCGCCGTGAATGACGACATCCTGACCGGGAAAGTGTTGGGGACTGTCGAGGAAATCTGGTATCCATCGACGGACGGGCTGCAGGTTCAAGGGTGGTATATCACTCCTCCTGACTTCGACTCGAATCGTGATTACCCGATGCAACTGCATATCCATGGCGGCCCACATGGCATGTACGGTGTTGGCTTCAATTTTGGGTGGCAGTGGCAAGCGGCGCAGGACTACGTCGTCTTGTATACCAATCCTCGGGGTAGTGCTGGGTATGGCAGTGCGTTCGGTAATGAGATTATGAACGCCTATCCGAGTAAGGATTACGACGACTTGATGGCCGGGGTCGACGTTCTACTCGACAAAGGCTTCGTGGACCCGCAAAACTTGTTCGTTACCGGGTGTAGTGGAGGCGGTGTGTTAACGGCTTGGGTGGTTGGACATACGGATCGCTTTGCGGCGGCGTCCTCGAATTGTCCTGTGATCGATTGGGTAAGTTTCGTGGGTACCACCGACGGCGCAACGTGGTATCAGAACTTCCAGCAACTGCCATGGGATGACCCGAGTGAACACCTTCGTCGGTCCCCGTTGACCTATGTGGGTAATGTCACGACGCCGACGATGCTGATGACTGGAGTGAATGACCTCCGAACGCCGATGCCACAAACAGAGCAGTTCTACAGCGCATTGAAACTGCTGAAAGTGCCGACAGCGATGGTGCGTTTCAACAATGAGTGGCATGGAACGTCGAGCACCCCGTCGAACTTTCTCAGGACTCAGGCCTATTTGAAGTATTGGTTCGAGAGACATTCGCGGCCGCCGACGACGCACACCGAGCAGCCCCAGCAACCGTAGGGGTCGAACGGGTCGTCGGCTTGGCTTGAGGAAGGCATGCCCCCACGCACGAGGAACCACTGTTGTGCGCGAGTTTCTTGGTCATGCGGAGGAATACTATGACCGGTCGCGACGTTCTACTTAGCGTCGTTGTTGCTCTCGCACTCACGGTGCTGAACGAGCCGATCTACGCTCAGTCACTAAATTTCGTAAGGATTGCTGGTGAAGAACTGACGTCGCAGGAAATTGCTGACATACGGTTACGGGCGGAGCAAGGGTACCCCGACGCGCAGTTTGCTCTTGGGGTCATGCACTGGGAAGGCCGTAGTGTCGAGCAGGATGATGGGGAGGCGGCACGCTGGTTCCGCTTGGCAGCTGATCAGGGTGAGGCGGACGGACAGACTGCTCTCGGGGATGCATATTGGGATGGCCGCGGCGTGCCGCAAGATGACAGGGAGGCGGTGCGGTGGTTCCGCTTGGCGATCAACCAGGGTGATGCCTACGGGCAGGTTTCACTTGGAACTGCATACAGCTACGGCCGCGGTGTCGAGCAGGATGATAGGGAGACGGTGCGGTGGAATCGTCTGGCGGCGGACCAGGGCCATGTCTACGGACAGAGAGCACTCGGCGTTGCGTATTGGCAAGGCCGCGGCGTGCCGCAAGATGACAGGGAGGCGCTGCGGTGGTTCCGCTTGGCAGCCGAGCAGGGCAATGCCTTCTCGCAGACTCAACTCGGCATTGCGTATTGGGAAGGCCGCGGCGTGCCGCAAGATGACAGGGAGGCGGTGCAGTGGTTTCGACAGGGGGCTGAGGGAGGCAATTCCGTCGCGATGAGCTGGCTTGCTCTAGCGTATTCGGAAGGCCGCGGTGTCCTGCAAGACTTCGTGTTTGCCCATGCGTGGGCCAATCTTGCCGCGTCACGCTTGAGCGGTGATATGCGGGTTTCCTCGGTCGAGATGCGTGACGAGGCGGCGAAACGATTAACTAGCGAGGAACTCGATGCGGCCCAGCGCCTTGCAGAACAGTTGATGGCTGTGAACCCTCCACGTTGAACCCTTCACCACGCAACAGTAGAATCTAGCCAGTTCGGCGCATCGTTTGTAGCCCTAAGCAGAAGGAAGGTTGATGGCTGAAGGATTTCGTTTTACCTGCAACACCTGTGCGCATTCCATCGAGGCGTGGAGTGACGGTAATCCCTACTACTTGGAGTCCGTGGTCACGGACACTGGCAAGGTGAGACAGAAGAAGAAATACGCCTACCATCCGAACTACGAATTATTGGAACGGTGTGTTGGTAATGATTCTCCTCACCTCTGCTTCTCCTGCGGGAAGAAGTTCATGGTGGATTCCGAAAAGCCGATTACGGCCTGTCGGAAATGTAAATCCGCAGACATCGTAGATACGTGCGAGTTAGCGGGGAAGCCGTGTCCCTACTGCGAAGGTGGGATATTCGAGGGGGGTTCTTTTGGCATCTCGTGACAGGATGTTTTTGTGAAGGATGAACCAGAAGTTGACGTTGAGTTTAGCAGGAAGTGCTTAGCGGCAGAGCAAGGCGATGCCAAGGCGCAGTATAGTCTTGCGGAGGCGTACGCCACTGGCGATGGCGTGGCACAGGATCTCTCTGAAGCGTTTCGCTGGGTTTGCTTAGCGGCGGATCAAGGATTTGCCGAAGCGCAGTATCGGCTGGGTCTCATGTACGCCACGGCCAGTGGTGCGGAACAGGACCTCGAGGAAGCGGTTCGGTGGACTCGTTTGGCGGTCGATCAAGGATATGCAGCGGCGCAGTTTAAGTTGGGGATGTTTTACGCTAGGGCCACTGGAGTACGGAAAGATGTCGAGGAGGCGGTACGCCTATTCCGCCTCGCTGCGGATCAGGGAGACGCGATGGCCCAGTTTAATCTTGGAGTTGTGTACGGTACCGGCCAGGGTGTCTCGCAGGACCTCGCGGAAGCGATGCGGTGGACTCGCTTGGCTGCGGACCAAGGGCATGCGAAGGCCCAGCATGTTCTTGCGTCGGCGTACGCGACCGGCGAGGGTGCTCCAAAGGACAGGACTGAGGCGCTTCGATGGCTTCGCTTGGCTGCAGAACAAGAAGAGGCTGGTGCGCTGATGCAACTTGCCGATCTATATATGACGGGTGAGGGTGTTCCAAAGGATATCGGTGAAGCGATTCGACTGACTCGCCTGGCCGCAAAACAAGGTGAACCCTTAGCTGAAGAAATGCTTCGAGAATTGAACAAACTCACCGAATCCTGAGCCGTAAGGTTTCCAAGGTAGATTTTTATGAGGGGTAAAAAAATTATTATAATTATTAGAAGTAATTAAAAAGAAGAATTGAAAAAAACTATTGAACAACACAGTCTATAATTCACCTACATAAATACCTAATCCCTCGGCAACTTTAATTAGTGGATCATTTGTGGTGATTGTTTTCGATTTTCCCGCAATTGAGTCTAAATCAATATCAGTGACACCTCTATTCTGCCAAACAACAATTCTGTTAAATTTCTCTTGTGCGACTAAATCTACCGCATACACTCCAAAAGCACTCGCTACCAATCTGTCACGATGAGTTGGCGGTGCGCCTCTCTGCACATGCCCTAAAACAGTTACTCTCGTTTCAGCCTCGGTGCTTTTATGTATTTTATCGCCTATATAGGAGCCAATTCCTCCCAAACGTACTTCCCCATCAACAAATTTCACAGTCGCTTTAGAACCGTCTTCTTTTCTGACAGATTCGGCAACAACTACCAAAGCGTGGTTTCTTCCTGTAGATCGAATTTTTTCAATATGTCTTGAAATTGATTTAAGCGAGTAAGGAATTTCAGGTATTAAAATTACATCAGCTCCACCTGCGATTCCTGCATTTAAAGCTATATGTCCTGCATCTCTTCCCATAACTTCTAAAATCATTGCTCTTCTATGGCTTGCTGCGGTTGGTTGAAGCATATCAAGAGCATTTGTTGCTACATCTACTGCAGTATCATACCCACTCGATAATTCATTTTCTTTTACATCGTTATCAATAGTTTTCGGTATGCCAACGAAATTGATTCCTCCTTTTTTAGTTAATGCTTGTAAAATTTTCATACTTCCATCACCGCCAACACCTATGAGCGCGTCTAATTTAGTTTTTTTGAAACCATCTATAATCTGATCAGATATGTCTGAATTTAATGGGTTACCTTTATTGTTACTCCCTAAAAATGTACCGCCCATTCTCATCAGATGACCATCAAAATCTGTTGGTTTTAATTCAATAATATTTAAAGGATTGGTCATAAGTCCAAGTGTTCCATCTTTTATTCCATAGACTTGCCAGTTGTACTTATTCACAGCCCTAAGGGTTACCGCTCTGATTACTGTGTTTAAACCAGCGCAATCTCCACCACTCGTCAGAATTCCTATTTTTTTAGGCACCGCCAAGTACTATACTGATATTTGTCTGGTGTTGGCCTCTTATTCTTCGCCACTCGGTTTGTGAAGTTGGTCTGGGAACTCTAATTTCAATTTTTAGTTGGCAGTTGCCTTAGTTGCCGCCAATTCAGTTTGTGACCTTAGGTTGATTGGTAGAAGCCATCAACCGAGAGGAGCAGACTGTAATGCTTTTGAGTACTGCCGACACCGCTCGTCGGCTTGATATAACACCAGCCCACGTTCGTTATCTAGCGAACAAGGGAAAACTTCCAGTTAAACGAACGCTGTCAGGCGTTCGGGTTTTCAAATCTGAGGACGTTGACGCACTTGCGGCTGAGAGGCGTGTAAGCGTTAAGGCCGATGACTAAAGTGACTGCTGCGCCAGTTGAGCAAAGCAGTCGCTGGATGACGCTGCGGGAAGCCAGTGCCTTTGCCAAAGTGTCTGTTTCGACGTTACGTCGAGCGATTGCACGTAATCGCCTCACGGCGTATCGCGTGAACAGCGGTTCACACCTTCGGGTCGACAGCGAAGACGTGGATCGTTGGCTGCGCCAAGCGCCAACTCAATGGAACAGCACGTGGGCCAAGACTAGGGAGGCGAGCAGTCCCGCACCGAACCGCGCCACGCCCCTGTCGGGCGCCGCGACCAGGTTGCGCAACGGGATTCGCCATCCCTGGCGCATCATCGTTGGCACGGCCACCGCGCTGAAGCTAAGCACGATGACCCACCCAGACCGCACGAGGTAGCTCGTCTCCGGCCACACGAGCG
>CAJXDY010000076.1:0-6845 GCA_913052135.1 uncultured Acidobacteriota bacterium | reverse complement strand
ATTGCCAGATCCTGCAGGCAAAATAATTCAGGCAACCCGGCTGTCCCCGATCGCGATTGAAGGGGCGTGTGGACGTATCTGGTCGGCGGCCAGCCAGTTGACTTGTAGAAAATAGTAGCGATGGGGCCCTTGTACCACGACATCACGCACGAAGGGATTAGCCGGCACCGGTCCAGCCATGATCTTGTTCAGTTGGATTCCTTCGGCGTGTAACCATTGCCGGACCTGGGTTTTGGCCACTTGTGAGCCTAACGCCATGCTACTGATATAGACGAAAATCGCAAGTAGGCTCTTAATAGCCACTTGAGTGATTCGTGCCTGCAAGCCACCCCAGATTCTAAGACCCACGAGACAGCCAAGACCCAGACACCAAAAGAGCTTCGCCTCAATTGGTGTCACGTCATTTGTGAGTATGAGAGAGCTGCTTGCACCCGCGGCAACAATCCAGAGTGTGATACTTGTGGTTGCCCGTGTGTGTGCAAGAACCACAGCGCTGGACGCCAACAACCAGATCCATGGATCGACAATAAAGAGTGCGTCACCATAGAACCAACGGTCGTCGAATGGCATCAAGAGTCGGATACCGTAGGTGTTCAACCAGTCGAGCATGGGATGACTTAAAACGCCAAGGTATGACAGAAGAAGTAGAGGCTTGAGTGCCACGGGTTCTGCGTTTCGTTTAAGGATTATGTATCGTAAACGGTCCAATCCAACCATAAGACAAGTAATGATGAGAGGGAGGACAGCGATCGCAAGGATCCCATGTGTCCAACCGCGTCGAACATGCAATGACGTCTCGCGATCTAGAAACATCGCGATCGCATCGATGTCAGGTGCATTGGCAGCGAGGAGAAGTGTGACAGTAGCCAATGGAGTGAGGCGTCCAAGACGGGTCTCCGCAAGACTGGCACCGACGAGTGTGTGTGCAACTGGATCCATTTTTCGTCAGTTTAGGTCATGGCACGCACGGAAACTCCATCGACCGCGCTGCCGTGAAAGAAACTCCCCTCGTGTTCGGAACATTTTGCGTACATCTGACGGACCTGGTCAATAAAGTGTTGAATACCCTCGGTGCGGACGAGAGCAATCGCAGAGCCACCAAAGCCAGCCCCGGTCATACGTGCCCCGAGGCAACTCGATTCACTTCGTGCGAGATCGGTAATAAGATCAAGTTCTGGACTAGAAACTTCGTACAGATCACGCAAACTCGCGTGCGAATCGTTAAGTAGCTCTCCAGCGTTTTCAAACTTTCCACTCTGCAGTGCTTTCGCCAATTTCATTGGTCGCAAATTTTCTGTGACCACGTGTTGTGCTCGTCTATACGTTGAGCTGCTCAGTTGAGATTCGGCTCTTGCGAGTAAGGTTTCATTTACATCACGCAGGGCTGCCGCGTGCGGTGCAAAGGTTTTTATGGCTGCGACTGCCGCGGCGCAATCTTTTTGCCTGGTGTTGTACTCGGTTGTGCCTAAACTCCGTCTCACACCTGTGTCCATGACCACAATTCCCACTTGGCTTGGTAGTCGAACCAGCTCGAATTGAAGTGAACGACAGTCAAGGAGCAGGGCGCAATTTGCTTTGCCAGCGGTCGATGCTACCTGGTCCATGATGCCACAGCCCACTCCTACGAATTCGTTTTCAGCACGGCGGGCGAGTTGCGCCATCACGATTGGATCCCAGGTGCATTGACTAACGCTACAGAGTGCTCGTGCCGTTGCAACTTCTAGCGCTGCAGAGGAAGACAAGCCGGCTCCCATCGGAAGGTCGCTTTTTACCGCAATGTCTATCCCTATGAGAGGGAAGCTAGCTTCATGCATTGCCCAAGCCGTGCCCATTATGTAATCAGACCAAAAGCCTTGACCAATTGGCGTCAAACCATCGAGTGGATATTCAACCGTCTTGTTGAACAGGGATGTGTGGGCACGGATCATCCGATCCGAACGTGGTGCGAAGGCTGCTGCAACGTATCGATCTACCGTCATTGGTAGGACAAAGCCTTCCTGATAATCCGTATGTTCGCCGATAAGATTCACTCGGCCAGGGGCGTGAGCAACGGCCACTGGTCGTTTTCTGAAGGCTTGCTCAAATTCGGCAGTGACCTGATCGTGGAGTGAGAAGTCTGTCATCATCGATCGGCAGCGATATTTGGGTTCGAGATCAAATAGTGTTGACCAGAGACGGCCCGTAATTGCTCAGCGGCCATTTCTGCTGTTAAATCCCGTTGTGGCTCAGCCGTCAATTCGTACCCTACTAAAAATTTCCGTATCGTCTGAGAACGGAGTAATGGAGGATGGTAGACGGCATGTACTCTAACAGCCGGATGTTGATTCCCATCGGTCGGACATCCGTGCCAGCCCATTGAGTAAGGGAATTCACACTGGAATAGATTGTCGTATCGCACCGTCACGTTTGCGATCAACGCAGTAAGGTTCTTGCGTTCAATCTCATTAAGACCCGTGATAGTGGCTACTCGGCGTTTCGGAATCACCATCAGCTCGTATGGCCAAACGGCCCAGAACGGCACAAGTGCCACCCAGTCATCGTTGGTGTATACGATGCGCTCAACTTCTGATAATTCCACATCGAGGTAATCTCCAAGCAGATCGGATCCATGTTGCTTGAAGTAAGTTTGTTGTGCCGAGATTTTTCGTGCAGGAATGGTTGGAATATGACCAACGGCCCAAATTTGGCAATGAGGATGTGGATTGCTACAGCCCATCAACTCCCCGTGGTTTTCGAAGATCTGCACGTATTGAACATCCGTACGCTTCCCGCAGTCTGTGAGTTCACTAATCCAGCTATTCACCACGCTGGCAATTTCAGTTTCTGACATTCGTGCTAACCAAAGATCATGCCGTCGTGAAAAACAGAGGACACGGCAGATTCCAGATTCCGGTTGACTCTTTAGCAATTCTGAGCGTTCTAAGAAAGCGGTCTTGGTCGTTGATTCAATCGCTGGAAAGTCATTGTCGAAGGCAAACGTGTCTGTGTACCTTGGATTGCGCACACCACCGGCACGAGTGTTTCCCGGGCACAAATAACATTCTGGATCGTATTGAGGACGTTCGACCGTTGCCACAGATTCCATCTGGCCTAGCCATGGCCGCTCCAATCGAGCGGGAGATGTCAGCACCCACTCACTAAGCAGTGGATTGTAACGACGATGCGGGCCAGTTTGACGAAGTGTCACTTTCTCATTATGGATCGCGCACTGGCTTCTGGGGTGCACCGACTGAATTCATGCCTATCTGATTGCTTGCCAGTGCGAAACTTTCTGGGGAGTTTACTGTTTAATGTCTTGGACAATGCTAAGATTTCACCATCAATGCAAGGATAAGTACCGGATGGGTCACCTTTTCTGGTTCTCTCTAGTCAGGTACGGTTTGATTAGCTTGGCTTGAGAAGGCACATTTGTGAGGAGCCCGCATGTCAACGTTCACCGCTGAATTGCTCGGTACGATGATTCTTGTCCTATTGGGTGATGGCGTTGTCGCCAATGTCCTATTGAGTCGATCGAAAGGGTATGGAAGTGGCTGGATAGTGATCACAACGGGCTGGGGTCTGGCCGTTGCGATTGCTGTCTATATGGTTGGCGCTGTCAGCGGAGCGCATATCAATCCAGCGGTAACGATTGGTTTGGCATCGATTGGTCAATTTCCTTGGACCAACGTTCCTGGCTATGTGACTGCACAGTTGCTCGGCGCGTTCTTTGGTGCGGTGCTGGTCTGGTTAGTCTACCAACCCCTGTGGGCGGAAACTGAAAATCCAGATGCGAAGTTGGCGGTATTTTGTACGGGACCCGCGGTACGGAAGCCGACGATGAACCTGATAACTGAGATTATTGGTACGTTCATGCTTGTTCTTGGAGTCTTGGCGATTCTAGCGCCGGTCAATCTGAACCCCGAAACTGGTTTTCCTCAAGGATTTGGTCCTTTTCTGGTCGGCGTGTTGGTCTGGTCGATAGGGTTATCACTCGGTGGTTCAACCGGGTATGCGATTAATCCTGCTCGGGATCTTGGTCCACGTTTGGCTCATTTCGTACTGCCCATTAGTGGCAAGCGAGATTCGGATTGGTCGTACGCTTGGGTTCCCGTTATCGGACCAATCATCGGTGGTGTCCTAGGTGCTCTCTGTTATCAGATGATATGGGCTGGAGTTTAAAGCAAGCGTGGTTGCCTTTTTCTATTTTCGCTGCAACGCTTGAATAGGTATTCGCGTGTCAACTGGCGTCCGCCTTTCTGTTGTCCTTGCTTTTGCAACCGTCTACATTGTGTGGGGTACGACCTATCTCGCGATCCGATTCGGTATCGAGACCATACCAGTATTTCTGATGGCCGGGGTTCGATTCATAGTGGGGG
Source organism: uncultured Acidobacteriota bacterium (assembly GCA_913052135.1). Lineage (GTDB taxonomy): Bacteria > Acidobacteriota > Vicinamibacteria > Vicinamibacterales > UBA823 > UBA8106. Next base: position 2,490 of record CAJXDY010000076.1, on the reverse strand, counting down.
GGGCACTGTTCTACCAGTGGGCGAGTGGTCGTGCAGACGAGACGCCGAACCCTGAACACTGGAAGTCGGCGTTCATTATTGGTGGCTTAATGGTTGCCTGCGGCATTGGAGGCGTGACGTGGACAGAACAGTTCGTGCCATCCGGCCTGACAGCGTTAATGATTGCCATTGTTCCTTTTTGGATTATTTTGATGGACTGGTTAAGACCAGGAGGATCACCTCCAAATGGGGCGGTGGTTTTTGGTTTAGTTATTGGCTTCATCGGACTTGGGCTTTTGATCAACCCAGGCGAGATAGGAGGTGTTTCAGAAATCGATCCGAGAGGTGCTGGAGCTATCTTGTTCGCCACGCTGTGTTGGTCGACGGGCTCCATTTATTCGCGCCATGCACCCCAGCCAAGGTTTCACCCACTTGCGGTGGGCATGCAAATGATGTGTGGCGGCCTGATCTTATTAATCGTCAGCCTGGCGATAGGTGAACTGAGCCAATTTAATATGGCAACGTTGTCGCTGCGGTCGGTAATGGCGGTTGTGTACCTGATTGGTCCAGGATCGATAGCCTATGCCATGTACCTGTTTCTGCTTAAGGCTTCAACGCCAGCAAAAGCTGCAACGTACACTTATGTGAATCCGATCATCGCTCTGATCGTTGGCGCATGGCTCGGAGACGAGGTAATGAGCAATTGGACACTTGCCTGCTCGGCGGTGATCATTCTCGGGGTAGTGGTCACAATCACCGCCAAGATGCAGGTCAAGTAAGATGGCTTCCTGTTACACCTATAGCGACGCAGCGAGACAGTTTTATTGGTTCTTGCCGCGCGCAGCGATGGGCCAGATCGCTTCAACCTGGTCGTTTCGTGTTGCGTAGATGCGATCGTAAAGGTTCACCACTGGATCACAATGTGACACGATCAATTCAAGCGTCTCGCCGGTCTGATATGTGCGACTTGGGTTTTCGTATCTAATGGTACCGAACTCATCTGATCCGCTAGTGTAGGACATACCCGTTTCTCCCACGACACTAGGCCAGGGCCGATTGATAGTGCAGGATTTAGCGCCAGCGTCCGTGGTAGCGCGTCCCTCGTATCGGGAAGTCAAAACCGTCGTTACGATTGTGAGTGACGGAGCAAAGTCTGTGTATGTCTCGTTGTTATCGCGGCTTCCAATACTCAGGTACGAAGTATCCATGAAGATGTAGCTTCCCGATTGCACGTCGGTGAGGCCAGGGGTTTCATGGTCCATGTTATAGGTGCCTGTTCCACCACCACTAAAGATTTTCATGTTAAGCCCGGCGCGTGTCATCATCGCGTAGGATTCCGCAGCTTGGGACATTCCTTCTATAGCTCGTGTCCGTCTCGCTTCAAAACCGGATACGTGTTGTGCCCCGCCGTCGTAGCACAACATGCCTTGGAAGTTCAGATTTGGAAGGCTGTCAACCAGTTGTGCTAAAGCAAGTGCGGGCTGTCCAGCCGTGATGCCAGTACGGTGCCCACCGGGATCGACATCTACGACCACATCCGCAACGATACCCAGTGCTGAGGCAGCTTCTGATAGCATGCGTGCATTCTGTTCAGTATAGGTAGCTTGAACAAAACCACTGCACTGCCGTCGTAGATTCATTGCCCGTTTGATCTTTGTCGGGGTTACGTTCGCAGTGGTTAAGAGAATCTGCTCGACACCATGTTCGAACATGATCTCGGATTCACTAACCTTCGCTGTGCAAATCCCCAAAGCGCCATTGGCGATTTGAAGACGAGCGATAGTTGGACATTTATGTGTCTTTGCATGCGGTCGACAGCCAATACCGTTGCTCGTTACTGTGTCCTGCATTGTTTTTACGTTCTGCTCGAAGTTATCGAGGTCCACACACAGAACTGGTGTATCTAACTCCCATTTGGATACACCTATTTCTGTTTCATTTGTAAGGTTGATTGCAGTTCGTGCTGTGGCCGAATTCGGTGTCCAGAGTGCCGCGGATGTCACCGCCGTTCCCTGTAAAAACTGTCGTCGTGAAAGAAAGGAATCAGTCATCTTGGGAGGCTCCCTAGTTTGAATTGATCAATCGGTAAACGTCCATGGCTCACTTATGGTCATTCTCAGTAGGCTAGTTGTACGACAACAATGCTGGAATGGCAATGCCGAGATTGGATTTGCAGGAACTGGATGCTTCGCAGACTAGTGAACGACTGGAACTATTGGTGGTGCTATACGGTGTTGTGTTCCCTGTTCAAAAGCGTAAGCAATAGCGATCAACTTTGGTTCTGACCAGGCATTTCCTAGGAGCTGCAATCCACTGGGAAGTTCCATGCCCACGGACCCCATGGGTACCGTAATTGCCGGGAATCCGGTCGGTGGTGACAGTTGAAAGCTGTTGTTGCCATGAGGGGAGTTCAGATCTCCGATCAATCGTGGTGGATTATCCCAAGTCGGATAGACAAGAGCATCGAGATCACCATCAGTCAACACTGTCTGTATACGTAACCGAAGCCGT
>CAJXDY010000075.1:0-7563 GCA_913052135.1 uncultured Acidobacteriota bacterium | reverse complement strand
GGGTACCACTACTCAGTGGAACCCGAACATACAGGGCAAAGTGCGGATTGCCAGTTAGCCGAGCGGTCGTCCGAACCCTACGTTGAACCCTGCACCAGTCAGCGGTAAACTCTAGCTCTCCAGTAACATCGTCGTCGTCGGAGGAATCCTATGACCGATCGCGGCAAACAGTTCACTGCCTTCCACCAGGAGATATTCTATGAACCGACGTCAATTCCTCGCTAACGTCGGCATGGGCGCGGTCGCGTCCGGCCCTGTCCTCCGTGCGCAAACCGGCCAATCGGCCACCGACACACCCGATGAGATCTACCAGCGCACCTACGCCATCGACGCGATGTGCTTTGCCGCCGCGCCGCCACGCACCTACGTCCAATATCTGACCGACGAGAAGATCGCCGCGCTGCGAACGTCAGGCATTACGGCGATGGCAATGAATATGACGGCGAACTACGCTGAGCTGAGCCTTGCTGACAGCCTGTTCGCTGCGGTCAGAGACCGGGTCAACACATGGGACCGATTCGTCGCTGACCACAGCGACGTATTCGCGAAAGTCACCACCATGGCCGAGCTGGACGCTGTGAAGCGCTCGGGAAAAGTCGGTTTCATCTACTGCTTTCAGATGAGTGCCCCATTTGGCTGGGACCTTGACAAGCTTAGGACGTATGCGGACATGGGCGTTCGGCAAATCCAGTTCGTCGATGGGCGCCGCAACTACCTAGCAGACTCCTGCTGGGAACGTGCGAACGCCGGACTGAGCCAGTTCGGCTTCGACGTCGTTGCCGCGCTCAACGAGCGCGGCGTGATCATCGATCTGTCGCACGTCGGCGAGCAGTCAGCCCTCGACGCGATCCTGGCGTCTTCCGCGCCGGTGATCTTTTCGCACTCGGGCTGTTTCACCCTGTGCCCGCATCCGAGAAACGTGAGCGATCGAAACATCAGGACCATGGCAAACCGAGGCGGCGTCTTCTGCGTCTACAACCAGAGCGGGTGGCTCACGCAGGACCCGACCATTTCGATTGACCATTTCATCGCTCACCTCGAACACGTCCTGAATCTGTGCGGGGAAGATCATGTCGGCGTTGGTACGGATCAAGACGCCGTAAACATGACCGCCATGCGCCCGGACGAAGTCGAGCGGCACCAAGCAACCTTCAACCGCAGACGCATAGATTTCCCGCAATTAGCCTGGCGCATAAGACACATGCGTGTGCCTGAACTTAGTCACCCGCAGCGCCTGCTGCACTTGGCCCAGGCGCTCGACCAGCGGGGCTACGGGACTGGCACAATCGAGAAGATTATCGGCGGGAATTACGTTCGCGTCTTTCGCGAAGTCGTTGGTTGACCGGGCTACGGCTGCGTCTAAACTAAACGCGCCGAGTGGGCCTCGCTCACTCCCCGACAGCACCGGGATCGATGGGTGGTGAGCGCAACCTCGCCGGACTATCCGGCCAGCCACCTCTGAAAGTGGCATCCCCAAGGGGTACCACTACTCAGTGGAACTCGAACATACAGGACAAAGTGCGGATTGCGAGTTGATTTGACCGCCTTCGAGATTCCACATTGAGGTCTCGAATGCCCAACAGTAGAATCCACTCATCGATTCTCTAACTGTTACGGTAATAGAAACCGAAAAGGGAGGACATGATGGACGGCAAGCGAATTGCAATCGGTACGGTCGTTGGCGGTGTTTCGATGTTTGTTGCTGCCTATCTAATCTGGGCCATCGCACTTCCTGCGATGTCAATCGGTAACAACCTTTGGGAAGGTGCGTTTGAGGCGGCTGGGGTAGCTCGAGAATCAATAATTCTTTGGGCGTTTTTTCTGTCGAATGTCCCGGCGGCCGCTCTGGTGACACTCGCTATTGAAAAAGATGGTTCATCGACGATTGGAAGTGGCGTCAAAATCGGCATGGTTGTAGGTTTCTTGCTTTGGTTGGGCGTGGACCTTGCTTATTATGCGAATACGACCATCTTCGATCTCACGTCGACGATTATTGATCCGCTGCTTGCAACTATCCACTTCGGTATCGGCGGCGGGGCCATCGCTGCAGTGTTGGGGAGACGCTGAAGAACTCCGCTTACCACTAAGAATGTGCGTCTCCAAGGGGAAGTTATACTAAGTGGAAACCTAAAATACACGGAAAAGCTCGGCTTGCAAGTTAAGCGAACGATTCTTGGGACGCTACCTGTAATCGTTCAAGGGGCGATATGGATCTGAACAAGATGACCCAGAAGGCGCAGGAGGCGATCCTGTCGGCCCAGGAATCTGCTTACGAGGTCGGACATCCTGAGATTGAGCCGGAGCACCTTCTGGTCTCATTAGTAGAACAACCGGACGGGATTGTGTCTAGTGTGATTCGGAAAATGGATGTTGACCCTCAGCGTGTGTCCGATGCTACGACCGCTGTGCTGGATCGGCTACCTAAGGTGACTGGTGGGGCCCAGCGAAACGTATCTCCACGGCTCAATGAGGTCTGGACACGTGCGAGATTTGAAGCTGAGCAGTTCAAGGACGATTACGTCAGTACGGAGCATCTCTTTATTGCCATTGCATCGGAACCAGGAACTGCACCGAGTGCAAAGCTACTCGCTGAACTCGACATCACGCGTGAGCGGATCCTTGAGGTTCTCACGTTAATTCGTGGATCACAACGGGTGACTGATCAGAATCCAGAAGCCAAGTATGACGCTCTCGAGCGCTACGGCTGTAATCTGACGCAACTTGGTCGTGAGGGCAAACTTGATCCCGTTATTGGTCGGGACGAAGAGATCCGTCGTGTTATTCAAGTTCTCTCACGGCGTACGAAGAATAATCCGGTGCTGATCGGTGAACCTGGTGTCGGAAAGACCGCTATCGTCGACGGCCTTGCTCAGCGCATTGTGCGTGGAGATGTGCCTGAAGGTCTCAAGCAGAAACAGATCATCGTGCTCGATATGGGGGCACTCGTCGCCGGTGCAAAGTTTCGTGGGGAATTTGAAGAGCGGTTGAAGGCGGTATTAAAGGAGGTTACGTCAGCTGACGGTTCCATCGTCTTGTTTCTTGACGAACTGCACACGATCGTTGGTGCTGGTGCTGCTGAAGGCGCCATTGATGCCTCGAACATGTTGAAACCGATGCTGGCGCGGGGTGAGTTACACATGATTGGAGCTACAACGCTAGACGAATACCGTAGGTACATTGAAAAGGACGCGGCATTAGAGCGACGGTTTCAGCCCGTGCTCGTTGCGGAACCGACCGTGGAGGACACCATTAGCGTGCTTCGTGGTCTGCGTGAGCGATACGAAATCCACCATGGTGTGAGGTTTAAGGATGCTGCACTTGTTGCTGCTGCTGTCATGTCTGATCGGTACATCAGTGATCGGTTTCTCCCTGATAAGGCGATTGATCTCATTGATGAAGCTGCATCGAAATTACGCACTGAAATTGACTCAGTACCGGTAGAGCTTGATGAGGCACAACGTCGCATTATGCAATTGGAGATAGAACGAGAAGCGTTACGAAAGGAATCTGACTCAGCATCGAGAGACCGCCTTGCCAAACTCGAGAAGGAACTCGCTGATCGCAAAGAAGTCCGCAATGAACTGCAGGCGCAATGGGAGCAAGAGAAAGAATCGATAGAGAATTTGAGTCGTCTGAAGACTGAAATCGATGCGGTCCGACACGAAATAGAGGGTGCGCAGCGAGATGGCGATTATGCAAAAGCGTCCGAGTTGCAATACGGTCAATTACCGAAACTTCAGGATCAGTTAGCCGCCGAGGAGAGTCGATTGCACGACGCGCCAACGCGGATGCTCAAAGAGGATGTCAACGAAGATGACATTGCCGCGGTGGTGAGTAAATCAACACAAATTCCCGTCAGTAAGTTGCTTGAAGGTGACGTCGAAAAACTAGTGCACATGGAAGGTCGACTTCGTCAGCGTGTTGTCGGGCAAGATGATGCGATCACTGCGGTGGCAAACGCGATTCGTCGCGCACGGACCGGCTTGCAAGATCCCAATCGACCGGTTGGGAGTTTTATCTTTTTGGGACCCACTGGTGTCGGGAAAACTGAACTTGGCCGTGCGCTTGCTGAATTTTTGTTTGACGACGAGCACGCCATGATCCGTATTGACATGTCCGAGTATCAAGAAAAGCACACGGTGTCCCGCCTGATTGGCGCGCCGCCAGGCTATGTCGGATATGACGATGCTGGACAGTTGACCGAAGCGGTGCGGAGAAGACCGTACGCCGTGGTGCTCTTTGACGAGATCGAGAAGGCTCACCCTGAAGTATTGAATGTCATGTTGCAACTGCTCGATGATGGTCGTTTAACTGACAGTAAGGGGCGTACAGTCGATTTTAAGAACGCGATTGTGATCATGACCTCGAATCTGGGGAGCCATTTTATTGCGCAGCAAGATCCATCTGAGAGGGATGATGGAGACCTCACCGAGGATGTCCGTAGCCAAGTCACCGATGCGCTTCGAGAACACTTCAGGCCAGAGTTCTTGAATCGGATTGACGAAATCATTTTCTTTCACGCGCTCGCACGGTCGCATCTCAGCGCGATCATTGATATTCAGTTGCAGCAATTATCACGCCGACTCGAAGACCGCAAAGTGAGACTGGAACTGACCGAGGCCGCGAAAACGTTCATTGTGGATGAGGGGTTTGATTCGGCGTACGGCGCACGTCCATTGAAGCGTGTGATTCAGCGACGAGTTCTCGACCCTCTTGCGATGCGTATTCTCCAAGGCGAATTTGTTGAGGGCGATAACATTGCCGTCGACAGCGACGGCCTCGGGGTCACATTTTCGAAGCAGTAGTCACGACGGATTCGTGTCGGGTCATTGATTGCTTGAAATGTTGTTCTACGTGGTATTCGTGTTAGTCCGGCACCCCATCGACGATGACAAGACGATCGCATGTAGCGAGGTGGTACTGGAACACTTACGGGATTACTCTCTGGTATAGTTCCACATAAGTTGGCGTCCCCAAGGGGATTTACTGCAAAGTGGTTTGTCCGTATTGAGGGAATAGTTACAAAAACAACAAACCCTTTATAATCAATACCATCAGATTCTCAATGTTTTATATAGGCGCAGGCATTTTATTAAGTATCGCTTTGTGGAGTGGGCATGCCGCTGTTGCGTTGGCACTGGGAATTTCTTTAACTTACTTTCCTAATTTCCCTTCAGAGTTTATTACCAAAAAAATAGGTTCAAGGCTACTTCAAACTGGAATAGTTTTCTTAGGAGGAAGTATTAGTCTGCCCACTTTGGTTGAATTAAACGGAACTTATGTGCCTTGGATTTCTTTATTTGTGGTCATTACTTTTTCAGCAGTAATGTTTCTAGGAAAGTTCCTGGGCGTTGAAAAAAAAGAAGCTTATCTACTTGCTTCTGGCACCGCTATTTGTGGGGGGACCGCTATGGCTGCTGTAGCGCCTTCAATTAGAGCAAAACCTGAAGACTTAACTACAACCTTGAGCATAGTGTTTCTGCTGAATGCGATGGCTGTGTTAATTTTTCCTTTGATAGGAGGTTGGTTGGGTTTAACACAAGAACAGTTTGGCACCTGGGCTGCTCTTGCTATACATGACACGGCATCGGTTGTAGGTGCAGCTTCTGTAGTTGGTTTTGAGTCTGTGGAGGTGGCAGCAACGCTTAAGCTGACAAGGACATTATGGATTGTGCCCTTAGTGCTAGGGTCAGCTTGGTATTTTAAGTCGGGAAAGCAAGGATCTGCTTTTCCTCTATTCATTATATTCTTTGTTTTTGCGGTGAGCTTAAACACAATGCTGAGTCCTCCGGAAGAAGTTCTGTATTTTTTACAAATGATTAACCAGACTTTTCTTTTAGCAGGATTGTTTTGCATTGGCACACAAATAGATAAAGATTCCCTTAGGAAAATTACAATTAAACCAATGATTCTTGCCATTAGTATTTGGCTTATAGTAATTCCCGCGGCGTTGTGGGCAGTACTGTCTATTTAGACTAGAGTCACTTCGATATTTCTAGTAAACCACCAGCTGCTTTTGAGTGGGGTAGTCCTCACAAAGTTGGCGTCCCCAAGCGGAATTGACACTCAGTGGAAACCTAAAATAAGCTGGATTTCTGGGGGCGTACACCTTGATGCTCGAGGAGACATGAAATGAAGAAGAGCGACCGCGAGCTGGGCATGGACCGGGAGATCAACCGTCGCGACTTCCTGAACGGAGCGAGCATCGCGATCGCGGGAGCGGTCCTCGCGTCGGGGGCCTTGGCCGCTAGCACCGCTTCGATGACACCAAGTTCTCCACCCATAGATGAACCTGTGCCAACCGGGGGTACCGGCCGCTACCTGTATGTAGCGACTCCTGGGATCATAGATCATTTGGGCTATGGGGGTCACGGATTGCTGGTTTTCGACATAGACGACGATCACAAATTCGTAAAACGAATTCCCACCAGGGGATTCCATGCAGATGGCACCCCATCAAATGTCAAGGGCATTGATGTCAGTGTGCCGCTCAACAGTGTCTATATCTCCACCTTGGAAGGTATGCAGCGGATAGACCTGAGTACGGAAGAGGTGGTGTGGGAAATCGCTTTTGAGGGTGGCTGTGACCGTATGTCGATCTCACCTGATGGGATGACCATGTACTTGCCATCATTGGAAAAAGAGTTTTGGAACGTCGTGAATACCGAAACCGGTGACATCATTGCCAAGATCGACGTAGATACCAGTGCACACAACACGATTTACGGTCCTTCGGGAACTCGAGCATATATGGCGGACTATAAATCTCCCTGGCTGTTCGTTGCAGATACCAACACTCACAAAATCGTGCAGAAAATCGGCCATTTTGGGGCACCTGTTCGACCGTTCACCATGAAGAGCGACGAGTCAATCGTGTATGTGAACGTTGATCACTTGCTGGGATTTGAAGTGGGTGATTTGAGAACAGGAGAAAAGTTAGCGAGGGTTCAGGTCCAGGGTTGGGACAACGGTCCGGTACAACGACATGGCAATCCAAGTCATGGAATAGCTTTGACCCCAGATGAAAGAGAGATATGGGTTTGCGATGGCGTTAATATGCGAATGCATGTCTTTAGCGCAGAAGCCCCGTATCAACAGCTAACCACCATTGCACTACGTGATATGCCGGGTTGGGTCACTTTTACTATTGATGGTCAGTATGCCTATGCATCTAGTGGCGAAGTGATTCATGCCAAGACACGGAAGATTTTGTACTTATTGCAAGATGAGCATTACAACACCGTTTGCAGCGAAAAGATGGTTGAGATATTTCTGCAAGACGGCAAAGCAACCAAGGCAGGTGACCAATTTGGCTTGGGTAGATTGCCTGTAGCTGGACAGTCCGCATTGAAGGGGAAGTCAAACTAGCCGTTTAATCGATCGGTCCCTAGAATTAATGTCCAAACAGGGATAACGTCACCACATAACTCTCCGAGCGTTATGGTTCTTCGCGCCTAGCGCGATCTGTGTCTGGTCTTGGGTATAGACGCCGACCATGTAATCCCACGACCCTTGGCCAATCTGGAGGCCGGGAGGAACCCTGGTGGCACTTGCTGATATTAC
>CAJXDY010000074.1:0-7707 GCA_913052135.1 uncultured Acidobacteriota bacterium | reverse complement strand
AATTGGCACCAAGGCCTACCCCTAAGGCCAGGGCATCTAAATCGACTGTAATATCGGCCTGATAGCTACCGTCGGAGCGTAACACCACCACCGCAAACGTGAACTCAAGGTCGTGGGCTTGAGTTGAGCTAGTAAACAGCAAGAAACCGGCCAAAACACCCACTATTGACCGTCTGAACCGTGGTCCTATCAAATCGGTGATCCGATTCCATCGAAATCGGATTGACAGTTTCCCTGACACGGGGTAACGTCTTCTCAGTCTGGTTGTTAGGGCCATTTGACACACATCTCGTCGGCCCCTACAGGGTCGAAGGAGTCATTCATGAATCCTATCAAGGGTCTGCTCATCCTCGCATTTGTTGTTGCTGCCGGCGGCCACACCGCCCTATCGGCAAACGACGCGTCGGAAGCCATCCCAACATTCACTAAAGATGTCGCTCCAATACTCTACGGCAACTGTACTAGCTGTCACCGACCGGGGGATATTGCACCGATGTCTTTAATAACATATCGGGATACACGGCCGTGGGCACGCGCCATAAAAGACACGGTGCTCGCTGGTGAAATGCCGCCATGGTTAGCTGACCCACACAATAGCAGTGGCACATTCCGTGACGAACGCATCCTCGACCAAGCGACCATCGACACCCTTGTGGCGTGGGTCGACGGAGGAGCACCCCGAGGTGAGGGCGATCTACCAGCCTTGCCAGATTTTCCAGAAAATTGGACCTATAAAGATGGCGAACCGGACTATGTGTTCGAATTGCCCGTTGAATATGAAATCGCCGCAGAAGGCCAAGAAGACTATTTAGATTTTTATGTGGCAATTCCATGGAACGAAGACCGCTTCGCGGAAGTCATTGAATTTCGTCCCTCGAATCGAAGCGTGGTGCATCATGCCGGTGCCTACGTCGTCGATCTGCCGCCAGGAACACGAGTTGGCGATCACGGCATCCTTGAAACACTTGACGGTGAAGTGCTCGATCGGGACGCGGCCTCGAAATTAAGCCGCAAGAATTCTACGAGAATCGAACAGCAGGTCTTTAATCAATTCAACCTAGCTGGAAGCAGCAAGCTCATCTCATATGTGCCGGGACGCGGCGTCGAACGTTTCATGCCGGGCACGGGCAAACGCGTCACAGCTGGAAAATACGTTCGATTCACCATGCACTATAACGCCGTCGGGCAAGTTGAAACGGATCAATCGAAACTTGGACTCTGGTTCAATACGAAACCAGTGACCCATGAAGTTCTCACGCGCCAAGCTGGAAATCCGGTCCCAACGAGTGCCTTCGGCCATGATATTTATATCGTGCAAGGTGAAGAAATCGTACCAACTCTGGACGAGAACGGCGAGCGGGTCCGACCAAAGATTCCCAATATTCCCCCCTATGAAGGAAATTGGAAAATTACGGGCATTACTCCGATTACTGAACCGATCACTCTTTACGGCTTGTCTCCCCACATGCACCTTCGAGGCAAAAGCCTACGCTGGGTAGTGACTTACCCTGATGGCCGTGAAGACACCGTTCTCGATGTCCCGGAGTTCGACTTCAACTGGCAGATTCATTATGAGTTGGCTGAGCCGATGCACATACCGGCGGGGAGCAAGATTACCGGCATTGGTGTCTACGACAACTCATTAAATAATCGGTGGAATCCTGGTCCGCAACTTGAAGTCTACTGGGGTGATCAGAGTTGGGACGAAATGTACCAGGCCTTCACTGAGTACACCATCGACAGCCAAGATTTGACTCGTCAAGTAGAAACAACCGACAACGAGCAACAATAACGCAGTGCCAGTCGGAGTTACATCGTTATGATTTATCCTGAGCCGAGCTAGCGAAGCTCGGCTCAGGTGTTTTCAGCGACACTTATGGAGTAAGGCCATGGTCAAAGTCACATTCATCACTTTTGTTTCCGTTCTTTTGCTCTCGACCTCGGCACCTGCTCAACCAGTCACGCAACAGCCTGAACGACCGCGTGGTCAAATTCCAGATCTCGGCAGACCGACCGAAAAATCCGATGAGGTGCCCACCTTCGACTACAACCAATATTTTCCAGGCACGTGGCAATTCGAATGGCGAGTTCCTGAATCGCCTTTGGGTCCTGGAGGAACGTTGAGAGGGACTGAGACCTTTACGATGCAAGACGGAAACTTCTCAACCAGCCATACTGAAGCAGAGGGCCCAACAGGGCCCTTCACAATCGAGAGCGTCATTGCATATCAAGCCAACGAACGCACCTTCGCTCGATGGGACCAGGACAGTCGAGGCTTTCAACTGTTCCATGCGGGTCCAATCGGTGGTGACCTTGGGGGTTTCTATACCATCCACTACGAGACAGGACCGTTGACACACGCGGGACAAAAGGTTCGACTGCGATATCGAACTCGGCTCGTGTCACCCGTCAACTACAAGATTGAAGCTCGAATCTCCATCGACGATGGTCCATTTTTAAACTTTGGCAGCGGATGGTTTCAAAAAGAAATACCTGTAACCACAAGCCGCTAAGGTAGAGGCATAATTAATTATGAGACGCACCATTTCACTAATCGCCACAATGCTCCTAATCGGCGGGAGCGCACTAACTGCTCAACAAAACACATTTTCTTTGGTGCCAGACTGGGCCAAGCTTCCAGACGGCTGGGTGTTAGGCCATCCACAGGGTTTTCCACTCCCGGCAGAACGTGCGAGAATCCGTGCTGAAGCCGAACGGGTTCGCGCTGATCTGATCGCGCGTGGTGAAACACCACCACCAAGGCGTCAGAATCTCCAACCTGGCGTGTCTGGTGTATCAGTAGACCTCAACGACAACGTTTACGCCCTCCATCGCGGGGCACATCCAATTCTAGTCTTCGACGCATCCGGTCAATTTCTCCGTTCTGGCGGTGACGGAATAACCGGCACAGTTCCACATTTCATTGAGGTTGACCATGACGGTTATGTCTGGGTGGTCGATGAAGCCGCACATCGAGTCCTCAAATTTAATCACGAGTTAACCGAGGTGCTATTGCAAATAGGAATCACGGATGAACCGGCTTATGACGAAACACATCTCGATCTACCAGCAGACGTCGACATCGCCAGCACTGGTGAGATTCTCATTGCAGACGGGTACGGCAATAACCGCATCGCAAAATTTGCGCCCGATGGCACCTTTATTAAGCAATGGGGGGGAGGCCCTCAGGATGAATCGACCGCCGATGGTGAATTTCACCTGCCCCATGCCATTGAAATAGACCAGAACGACAAGGTCTATGTCCTTGACCGAGAGAATCGACGCATCCAAATGTTTGACTTGGAAGGAAACTTTCTCGGCAAGTGGACCCATTTGGGTTATGTCTGGGGTTTGGTTATTTCCCGAGATGGACAATACGCCTATGTTGCGGAGCATGACAATGAAGAAGTCATGCAGGTTTCAACTGCGACGGGTGAGATCCTTGCCCGTTGGGGTCAACAAGGCCACGGTCCAAACGAATTCGACTGGGCACACGGTATAGCCGTCGATTCGACAGGAGCCGTGTATGTGGCAGATACTTACGGCCAACGCCTGCAAAAATTTGTTCTCGAACAATAATTACGTGTGGAGGCATAGAGATGACTATCCGATTCAGTATCGTCGTCGCGTTTTTCGGTGCGGCCCTGACTCTTGCATCGTTCGGCGCAACGCAATCGGTGCCCATGATTATGTCCATTGGCTGTGTTGCGCAGGAAGGGGATCAATGGTGGGTAGTGGACGCTACCGAACCGCTTGAAATTACTGAAGAGGTTCCAGTGGAACCCGAGGTGGACACTCCACTTGGCGACAGGCGACTTCGATTAATAGGAACGCTTGATGAATTCGGAGTAGAAAATCATGCGAGCCACAAAGTACGTGTGAAAGGCTTACTCATAGAATCGAGCACCGAAACACGCCTTAACCTGACCTCACTGCGACACATGTCTCCTAATTGCGAGTGAGGAACGTGTACTGACCCGAACCAATACCGATCACTATATCCCTCTCCTCCACCTCAACACTCGTCACACCGGCAGCCTGCTCAACGGGTAGACCACTTTCTGTGATTTCACGATTGGCCGCATTGGGAAGTCGCACGGTCGCGGTCGTGTTAGCCGGAATAGTCACACGCAAAGTAAATCCGTCGTTCCCATAATCCCACCGTGACTCGGTGTGACCATACATACTGTCAAAGGCTGCACCCGCATAGGTCAGATTGCCGCCTGGATGGGGATGAATCTTAACGTGCTTGTACCCCGCGCCACTCGAATCAGTGTCGAGACCTGCCACCGTTTGATACATCCAATCTCCGACCGCTCCGTAAGCATAGTGATTAAACGAGTTCATCCCGGCACTCTGAAAACTTCCATCCGGACGCCTGCCATCCCAACGTTCCCAGATTGTCGTCGCCCCCTGTGTCACAGGATAAAGCCAGGAAGGATATGTGTCTTGAAGCAATAAATCATAGGCAACATCCACATAGCCAAATCGCGTTAACACGTGATTGAGATACGGTGTCCCAAGAAAGCCAGTCGTTAAATGATTTCCTCGTGAACGAATATCATCAACAAGACGCTGCGCCGCAATGGGCCGCAATGACTCAGGCAATAAATCGAACTGCAATGCGAGCACATAGGCCGTCTGCGTATTTTCGGCAACCCGTCCGGTTACGGTAACAAATTCACGCTGATAGGCTTCAACGATCCTCGCCCGCAATGCTTCATATTCATCCGCTTCTGCCATTCGACCCAAGACCCGTGCGATTTTCGCAAGCAGTCCGGTAGAGTGTGCAAAAAACGCGGTCGCAATTCCATCGGTATCGGTCGTTGCTCCTGGATAACCCGGGTCCGTCGTGGCATACGCAAGCCAATCTCCGTAATGAAAATCTCCAGTCCAGACAAGATCCTCCCCCGCTCGCCCGTGCATATACTTCACCCACGCCTGCATACTCTCGTACTGATCCAACAGAATTCGCTCATCACCATAGGCCAAGTAAATGGTCCACGGAATGATTACCCCAGCGTCCGCCCAGCCCGTAGCGCCCATTCCCTGGCCATCATTTGCGCGGTAATCCGGTACAAACGGCGGGATGCTACCGTTCGGAGCCTGGTCCGCGGAAAGATCGCCTAGCCACTTTGTAAAAAATGGGGCAACCTGCATATTAAAGGTTGCGGTTCGACAAAACACCTGCGCATCACCGGTCCAACCCAATCGTTCGTCACGTTGAGGGCAGTCGGTAGGCACATCAAGAAAATTGCCTTTCTGTCCCCATAGGATGTTGCGTTGAAGTTGGTTAAGTCGAGCATCTGATGTTTCAAACTCACCCGTCACCTGCATGTTTGAATGAACCACCACACCGGCGACATCATCGACCGTCAAGTCACCGGGATACCCGTCGATTGCCACGTATCGAAATCCGTGAAACGTAAAGTGTGGTTCGAACACTGTGCCACGTTCGGTTCCGTCCAAAATATACTCAACCTGTTGTTTGGCTGCCCGTAGGTTGTCGGTATACAAGTTGCCGTCAGCGTCGAGTACCTCGGCATGCCGAAGGACGATTCTCTGACCTGCGGGTGCGCCGTTAGCATCGACTGTCAGCTTCACCCAGCCGACCATGTTCTGACCAAGGTCAAAAACCACATCCCCATTCGGTGTTCGGAGAATTTCAATTGGACGAATTTCCTCAATCCGTCGGACTGGAGGACCGGCTGGCGCGATAAGTTGGACAGGTGGCGTGTCAAACAGTCTGACCGATTGCCAGTCGTGCACCTCATAATCGGAACGCGTCCAATCCTGTCGTTCCAGGCGTGCATCATAAATCTCGCCTTGATAGATCTCGGACATCTGGATTGGACCGGTAGAGGCCTTCCATTGCTCGTCTGTTCCAAAGATCTCAACATGTCCGTCGGCATACTCGATGCGCACTTGCGCAAGCAGCCCTAGTCGGTCCCCGTAGTGATTACGGCTCCCCCCCATTAAGGGTCCTCGATACCAGCCGTCCCCGACCGTCACACCTAGAATGTTGCTCCCTTGCTGCAAAAGATCAGTGACGTCATAAGTCTGATATTGAATACGGGTATGGTAGGCAGTCCAACCCGGCGTGAACAGATCCTCGCTCACACGTTGACCGTTAATACTCATTTCGTATAGACCACGACTCGTAACGTAAACTCGCGCCGTGCGAACTGCATGAGTTACGTCAAGCGCACCCCGAAACAACAGCGCCGGTTGAGACACTGATGAATCACTCTCCCAATCTGGTGTAATCCATCGGGCTACCCAGTCTGTCTCTTCAAGGAGTCCCATTTCCCAATACGCGAATTGACTCCAGTCGGACACGTCGTCCACCTCATCCCAAACACGAACGCGCCAGTAATACCTGGTGCTGGATTGAAGGGCTGGGCCTGCATATTCACGATGCACCGAATCGCCTGAAGTCACTTTTGCGGAGTCCCAAATAAGCTGACCACCTGAAACCAACTGGTCGATACTTTCAGCAACTTGTAATTGATATGCACTCTGTTGCCAGCCACGCTCAGGGCTTGAGATTTTCCAACTCAGTCGCGGACGAACCACATCAATGCCAATCGGATTTTCTTTATATTCTGTGACGAGCTCGTCAGGTCGAAACGGTGTTTGAAAGTCCGCCGGACTCGACATAACAGGTGAAAACAACTGTGCAACGACCGTGATAACTCCCGGCAAAGCGAGAACCAAGTTCTTGATGAAGGAAAAAGTCATGTCAACACCCTAGTCTAGCCTGTCTCAACCAACACCAGCCAGACACTTGCATTGTGATCAATTTAACTCTCTTGGATGGCCTGTGTAACAACACTGTGATACGTGCAAAAATCACATGTCCTACTTGTAGGAGGAATGACATCACCCATGAGACACTTGTGCGCATCTTCAATAGTTTTTTCTACCCAATCATCATTCCCCGTATAAGGAATTACGGAAATTTCAAACTTCAATTGTCGATCAAACCTTGGTCGGTCGCGTCGGCCATTACAATACACAAAGTAACCCGTATTCGAGACTGTCAAACCATTTTTCCGAAGTAGCCATTGATAAATCTCAAGCTGTCGCTTGTAGGACCGCTGCCATGGCGCATCAATGGTGACGGGTTCTTTCTTACTAGTCGCCTTGTAATCAACGACGACATACGATTGATCAGGCAACATCCAAAGATCATCAATGGCTCCATGAATCATTAAATTGGTTTTTAGGTGATGAAATTCAATGCCTTTAAAATTATTCCGCCATTGTGATAATTTCTGGTGTTGACATGGAATGGCATCTACGCCAGCCTCTCGTATCATTGGATGAATTTCACGACGTTCACGATATTCATCGAATTCTTTTTTTAATAAATAATCAACGGCCGAATTCAAATTAAATGGAAATCCCGGAGGTTGACCAACACCGAGTCGTCGATCAAGATAAAAACAACGCGGACAACTCCGAAAGAGTTCGAGCTTGGATCGTGATAGTTTGAAAATGGTGGCGGCTTTGGGATCAAAGAGGTTTCTGGTGCGTTTTCCTGAATAGAATGTCCCCATAGCTCTTGGTGGTTCAGGATACTTCGACCGGACAGGAACCGCAAATTGGAGTTTTGAGATTTCCCTAAAGTTTACACACCGGGAATCACGCAGCAACAATTATTGGTTACTCTCACACCATGTTAAATACAAATTCTGTTAAATC
>CAJXDY010000073.1:0-8464 GCA_913052135.1 uncultured Acidobacteriota bacterium | reverse complement strand
CAGCCAACAAGACGGTCGGTCGCATAATGAGCGCGCGCGCGAGCGCTACTCTCTGCTGTTCACCTCCAGATAGCATGCCTGGACGATGGTCGAGTCGCTCCCCTAGGCCGACTCGGCGAAGCAGTTCCTCCGCGCGTGGTCGAGCTTCATCGAGTGCCACCCGCGCAAGTCGCAGCGGCATTTCCGTATTCTCAAGCGCGGTAAATTCAGGTAACAAGTGATGAAACTGGAAGACAAAACCAAGGTGATAGTGCCGAAAACGAACCCGCTCGGCATCCGATAGAGTAGTCAATGCGCTACCCCCAATACTGATTATTCCGTCATCAACGGAATCAAGGCCTCCAAGCACTTGCAGCAACGTACTCTTCCCAACTCCTGAAGCTCCTACAACCGCGACCATTTCTCCTCGCTCTACGTGTAACGTGAGTCCACGCAAAATATGAAGCGGCCCAAGTCGGGACGGATATGACTTAGATAGTTGGGTTACCTCAATGAACGCCATTACATCACTGGTAGCGCAGCGCCTGAGCCGGGTCGACACGAGCCGCTTGACGAGATGGATAGATCGTCGCTAAGAAACAAACCAGCACTGCGCCGACTATTACAACTATAAAGTCAAGAGTCTCCAGCGTAAACGGCACGTATGCAACTTGATAAACATCAGTTGGCAACTGGATCACCTGATAGTGGTCTAGGACCTGAATAACAACGAGGCCACCTAGGGCGCCAACCGCGGTGCCAATCAATCCGACAATTAATCCCTGCAACATAAAGATAGCCGTAATGCTGCGTGACGCAGCACCCATGGTCTTAAGAATCGCGATGTCGCGACTCTTTTCCATAACAAGTAAGATAAGTGAAGCGACAATATTCAGCGCAGCAACCATCACGATTAATCCAATAGTGATCGAGATCGCCATTTTCTCGAGCCATAAAGCAGAAAACAGTGACCTGTTGATCTCAGACCAATCTTGAGTCAAGTAGTCAGGTCCTAACATTTCCGTAATTGTGCGGGCAATCTGAGATGCTGCGTACATATCTTGGACCTTTAACTCAATGAAGTCAGCACTCTCCCTAGCAAATAATCTCTGCGCCACAGCAAGTGACACGTAACCATAGCCCGTATCAAATTCATGAAGACCCATGTTGTACACACCCACCACTCGAAACCGTCGAGCGTTAGGCATGATTCCCATCGGAGATAACGTGCCCTGCGGCGTGAGAACTGTCACCTCGTCACCCACGAATGCTCCCAACTGCAAAGCCAAGCCTTCACCAATTACCACCCCAGCCAGATTGCCTTTCCCTGAATCGCTAAGCGCATCAAAACTTCCTTCCTGAATCGCCTCGGCCACCTCGGTCACAGTTCGTTCTAGTTCAGGTACAACACCTTTAATGGTGATAAAGGACTCACCAACATCAGTCTTCACTAGCGCCTTTCCTAGTAGTACCGGTGCAGCTGCCTCCACATCAGGAACAGCAAGGAGACGCTCAATCTCTAGCTCATACTCTGCCAACGCTGCCTCATCACCAAGTTTCCAAACGTAGACGTGGGCAGTCGATCCTACGATGCGCTCTCGCAACTCCTGCTGCAAACCGGTCATCAACGCAAGGGCAATGAGAAGAGCCATGACTCCCACAGAAACTCCTGCAGTGGAAATAACTGAGATGAGAGAAATAAACGCTTGCTTACGGCGAGCGAGCAAATATCGCAAGGCGATGTAGAGCTCGAAAGGTGGGGTCATTCGTTTTCAGCCGCGTTAATCGACTCTGACTTAGGTTTCATAAGTGGAAAAAGGATCACGTCTCGAATTGAATGGCTGTCAGTAAGCAACATCACAAGTCGATCAATACCTAGACCGTTACCAGCCGTGGGTGGCAAGCCATACTCAAGAGCGCGCAGATAGTCTTCATCCATCACATGCGCCTCAACGTCACCCTGCCGTCGTTCTAAACGCTGAGCCTCAAAACGCCGTCGCTGCTCAGCCGGATCATTCAATTCACTGAATCCATTGGAAATTTCTAGCCCGCCTGCATATAACTCAAAGCGTTCAACAGTCTCTGGATCACCAGGAGTTTGCTTCGACAGCGGCGAAATCTCAGTTGGAAAATCGTACACAAACGTAGGTTGAATGAGACGAGGTTCGCAGAGCTTCTCAAATATGCCTAATATTATTTTTCCAGCCCCAGCACCGGACGGCATCTTAAGTCCAAGCCGTGACGCCAACACAGCAGCCTCCTCACGCACACGGAGGGCACTCTCTCCAATAGATTCACCCAACTTCTCTTCGGCTGCCTCCCGAACCGTCTCTCTTAAAGATAACCGCCTGAATGGAGGCGCAAAGGAGATGGTATCTTTGCCAAACGTGACGTCCGGAGAACCAGTCGCCGCACGCGTTACGCTTGCTAGCATTTCTTCAGTCAGCGACATCATCTCTTCGTAATCGCTGAAGGCCTGGTAGAACTCTAGCATCGTAAACTCTGGATTGTGCTGAGTCGACACCCCTTCGTTCCGAAAATTACGATTAATTTCATACACGCGCTCAACACCACCCACTACGAGGCGTTTAAGATAAAGCTCCGGTGCAATACGTAGATAGAGATCCATGTCTAGCGCATTGTGATGGGTTACGAACGGTCGTGCGAGTGCCCCACCCGCAACTCCCTGCATCATCGGAGTCTCAACCTCTAAATAACGACGCTCATTTAAGAATGCCCGTAGGGCAACCAAGATTTGACTACGCACCTCAAACACATGTCTGGAATCTGGATTGACAATGAAATCAAGATAGCGCTGACGATAGCGAGTCTCGACATCACTTAAGCCATGCCATTTTTCTGGAAGTGGGACCAGGCACTTCGCTAGAAATTCTAGTCGTGAAGCCCAGATGGTCAACTCTTGTGTGCGGGTGCGGAAGATACGCCCCTCAACCCCTAGGAGATCTCCGAAATCCAACAGTTTAAATAACGAAAAATCGTCTTCGCTTAGCCCATCTTCCCGAATATACACTTGGATGCGAGCCTTGCCATCAAACAGTTCGAGGAAATTTGCCTTTCCAAAGCTGCGCATCGCTACAATCCGACCTGTCGTAATAGTTGTCTTGGCGGCAGCCTCAAGTGTCTCGCCACTTTCCACCTGATAGGTTTTGACGAGGAAGTCGATCGTGTCGGTGTACCGGAACGAGTGAGGATATAAAGCGCGGCCCAGGCGACCAATTTCCTCGAGATTCGTCCGACGCTGAATAAGTTGGTCTGATTCTTGACTCATTTCATTACGCCACGCCGTTATCACTCGGTGTCAGGAGGAACAGCCGTCGCCAACTGCCGGAGCTATGATGGTTGCTGGTTCGTCTCGCTCTAACTTAATTCTAATATCATCAAGCACGCCATTAATGAATGCTACGGAGTCATCAGCGCTAAATGTACGGGCAAGTTCTAGCGCTTCGTTGATCACCACAGGCTTGGGAGTTTCACTAGTATAGAGAAATTCGAACACGGCCATACGCAGAATCAATCGATCGAGCAACACTAACCGTGAGGGACGCCAATGCTCTAGACTTTTCGCAATCAATGGATCGATTTCATCGAGATGTTCAATCGTCCCCTCAGCTAACAGGGAGGCAAAGGGTCTCCCGCTCTCTGGAGTTGGTTTAGTTGGCCAGAATGTTTTTAGAGCAGTCGCTACTTTCAGGTGAGTGATTTCGCATTGGTACAACACCTGCAACGCCAGTTCTCGACTGCGATGACGACTTTGGTGCCCTGCGCCTGTTACCATCATCCGCACTATTCCTCGTCTAACAATCCCGGTCTAAATAGCCCAGCCGAAAACTCCACCATTTCCACTGCGGCAAGTGCTGCATCTCTACCCTTGTTTTCCTGAGGGGCTTCATCTGAGCGCGCTAGAGCTTCTTCTATGGAATTCGTTGTAAGCACACCGAACGTCATCGGAATACCTGTCTCTGAAGAAGCCAATGTAATGCCGTGTGCTACAGCGGACGCAATGAAGTCAAAATGTGACGTTTCACCGCGAATCAAACAACCTAAACACACCACCCCTGAAAATCCTCCGCTCTCCGCCACCTGACGCGCTGCAAATGGAAGCTCAAACGCGCCTGGCACCACGTAGATCTCTATTCTGTCCGACTGCACACCAGACTCCACCAACGCGTCGAGAGCACCTTGACGCAAGCGGTCGGTAATTTCTTCGTGATAACGTGACACCACAAGCGCAAAACGATGGGATCGGCTACCAGTCGAACCACCAGATTCTCCACGCGGTTCGTGACTAGTTTTGTTACGTGTCATGATCTCAACACCCTACTGCCCCTTAAACGTAGGCTTGCGTTTTTCAAGAAAGGCCTGAGTGCCTTCACGCATATCCTCAGTGGAAGCAACCAGCCCAAAAAGCGTGGCTTCGTAATCTACCGCTTTTTCGAATGGCATGTTGAGACCGGAGTTGACTGCATTGAGAATATACTCAATCGCCACCGGGGCCTTCGTCCCAAGGTGGTGTGCAAGTGCCAGCGCCTTGTCAAGCAACTGGTCAGGCGGCAGAACCTGATTTACGAGACCAATCCGCCAGGCCTCACGTGCGTCAATGTGTTCACCCGTCAAAAGCAATTCAAGAGCCCGACCTTTACCTACTAAACGGGGCAAACGCTGAGACCCCGCATATCCTGGAATAAGGCCGAGTTCGATCTCTGGTTGTCCAATCTTCGCAGTTTCAGCAGCCAGCCTAATCGTGCAGGCCATTGCCAACTCGCATCCACCACCCAAGGCATATCCATTAATTGCTGCGATGACTGGCTTCCCGAGGTTCTCGACCAAGTCAAAGATTTGTTGCCCACGTCTCGCATGGTTTCGACCACTCACTGGTGTCTGTACCGCCAGTTCCTTAATATCGGCACCCGCCACGAATGCCTTCTCACCTGCCCCAGTCAACACTACACATCGAATCGTCGCGTCATCCCTTAACTCACGTAAGACTTGGCTGAACTCGTCAAGGGTCTCACTGTTTAAAGCGTTGAGCACCTTCGGACGGTTGAAGGTGACCAAGGCAACCGGTTCGTCGCGTTCGACCAGCAAGTGTTTAAAAGTCATTCAAATCTCGTGACAGGCCATTTCGACCCGTCACCCAAGCTACATCCCGCAAACACGGCAACGTCCATGATGTCGTGTATATCCAAAGGCAGCGTTAGAGATGCTAGCTGCTCACAATTTATCAGAAACCGCCTGCTGCTGAAGTCTCACATTGGTGATTAAGACACGGCTATGAGTGAACTATTTTGCGCGCTCGTCTTGCTTTAATTATACTCCACGCCCAAAGCAGTACGACCGCGCAAGTCGCACCGACCGCATCAAACAATACATCGGTAATTTCAGGTGAACGCCCCGGCACGAAACTCTGATGAAACTCATCGCTACAGCCATACAACGTTGCGAGGAGAGAGGACAATGTCGCCGTTGCACCCGTGACCAACTGCCATTGCGCGTTCGCTAATCCTCGGAGTATCAACGCGCCCAATAATGCGTACGTCAATCCGTGCAGGAGCTTGTCGGAGATATTAGTAGTGGACGACGGTAGCGTGGAGAGAGACGAAACACCAAAAATGACGGCCATTAATAGACAGGCCGGCCCCCAGAGATAAACAAAACGAACGATTGGATGTTCACGGGGTCGCCAAAACGGATTGTTTTTCACACGCACACACTTGAAGCGCTCAATTACCACGGAACCGCATACATCATCCATCCAAGCACGATCGCTGACAGAACAAAGCTGGCAAGCAAAGTACCGCCCAACCTTAGTTGCTCGCCCGGGTTTTCGCGCATGAGCACAGCGAAGACTAGAGATACAAACATCGAAAACAGAACAAGTAATCCGAAGTGACTGGCCAAATTCCTATTTTCTCCCCATAGCAATATCGTACACATCAATCATCACCAGGAAATTCAGGAGTCCTGATGTAATGAGAAAGGTATTGCCATACTCATACGTGCTAATTGCGACTCGACCAATACCCCATTCAGCTAGTCGCGCAATCATATACGCTACTCCGATACCCATATCAGCAATCGATGCTAAGGCCACAAGAGGCTGAGATGGTTCAAAAGGGAAAATCCGTCCACCTAGCACTAAACCGATCGCAAACATAAGCGACAACGCTGTAAACAGAATGACGCCGTTCCGCGTCCGATGTAACCACAAGTGACCAGCACCGGGCACGAACCACGCGACAATGCACAACAACACGACATTAGGCTTCCCAACCGTCGACGGGCGGATATTTTGGCGTGTACGCAATAGTTGCTCTCCTGTCTCTACAACTCCTGAAAGTGTGTGAGTTGCTTAAACGCGACGAATCGACGTTCGATCTCATCTTGAGTTAGTCGTAACAGGCGATCTAATCCGAAATCCTCAACCGAAAAGGAGGCCATCGCACTACCCGCAATGATCGCTTGAGCCAATACAACGTCCGTTGTCTTCTCAGACCCAGCTAGATAACCAATAAACCCTCCTGCAAAAGTATCGCCAGCACCCGTCGGATCACAGACCTTTTCTAGTGGCATACCAGGTACCGCGAAGAATTCCTCCGTACCAGCCATCAATGCCCCATACTCACCACGTTTGATAATCACTATCGTTGGACCAAGATTTTTGATACCACGGGCTGCCTTAACAAGATTAGATTCGCCGCTCAGTTGCCGAGCTTCTTCATCGTTAATGATAAGAATGTCGACCCGTTTAAGCACCTGCCGCAGTTCCTTGGGATTACCCTCGATCCAGTAGTTCATCGTATCCGCTGCTACGAGGCGTGGTTTCTTCACCTGATCGAGTACTTCGAGTTGCAGGGACGGATGAATGTTTCCAAGGAATACGAACGGAGACGACCGGTAAGCTTCTGGAACTACGGGTCGAAACTCTTCAAAAACATTGAGATGCGTATATATCGTCTCGCGTGAATTAAGATCAGCGCTATATTCACCTTTCCAGCGAAATGTCTCACCTGGTACACGTTTCAAACCACTTAGATCAATACGTCGTCCGTCGAAAAGTCGCATGTGAGGCTCTTGAAAATCGTCACCCACAACCGCAACGATCCCCACGTCAGTAAAAAACGATGCGGCTAAACTAAAATACGTTGCTGCACCGCCAACAACTCGTGAAACTTTTCCATACGGGTTCGTGATGGAATCAAACGCGACTGAACCAACTGCAAGAATTTGTGCCATAGAGTCCTTATAAAAATTTTAATTGGATAAATATTTGCCAATCAGTGGCCAGAGTTCCTGGCGCGTGCTAGCAGACATCGCCTCCGGTCTTGTAATAATGGATGTAGCAAGGGCCGTCGCACATTCGCAAGGTCGTGCGCATGGCAGTGCAGCAAC
The DNA here is from genome assembly GCA_913052135.1 of uncultured Acidobacteriota bacterium. Lineage (GTDB taxonomy): Bacteria > Acidobacteriota > Vicinamibacteria > Vicinamibacterales > UBA823 > UBA8106. The sequence continues at coordinate 1,075 of CAJXDY010000073.1, read as the reverse complement.
AACATCGCTGATCACCTGCTGTGCAGACACCGCATTCTGAGTTAAATTCTTGACGATCATTTCGACCGTCACTTCGTCATGCGTGGGATGCCAGCAGTCATAATCCGTAACTAGCGCTAGGGTCGCGTAGCAAATTTCTGCTTCACGGGCAAGTTTGGCTTCCTGCAAATTCGTCATCCCGATAATGTCGAATCCCCATGACTGGTACAGCTTGGACTCTGCCAACGTCGAAAATTGGGGGCCTTCGATACAAACGTAAGTACCACCACGATGGGCACGCACACCCAGCGCCTTCGCTGCCTCGAAGGCTAGCCCACTGAGTGTCTGGCAGAGTGGACGAGCAAATCCAACATGGGCAACCACCCCACGACCGAAAAATGTACTGATGCGTCCACGGGTGCGGTCGATGAACTGGTCTGGCACTACGATATCCAGTGGGCGATAGCCCTCCTGCAAGCTTCCCACCGCGCTTGCTGACAGTATCCATTCGACACCAAGAGTCTTGAAACCAAAAATATTGGCTCGGAAATTGAGTTCGGAGGGCAAGATGCTATGTCCACTTCCATGACGAGCTAGGAAGGCTACCCGGCGCCCGCGCAGCGATCCCGTAACATAGGGGCCCGATGGTTCACCAAATGGTGTTTTAACAATAATCTCCTCACGATCAGTCAAGGCCTCCATGTCATATAAACCACTACCGCCGATGATACCAATTTGAATCTCCATAAGGCTCCAGCACCAATAATTAAGTGTTCTTGACCTATAACGTAGAAACGGCCACCGGTCTTACCATTGAATCCATCCCATACAGGAACCAGATCTTGTTACCCTATTTGCGGCCTTTCCATCAACTCCACAAGCACGCCATGAACACTGGATGGATGTATGAATGCAACGAGTGAACCATCCTGACCTTGGCGCGGCGCCTCATCAATCAAACGTACACCACGTACTCGGAGTTGCTCCAAGGTATCGTTCAGATTGTCAACACGAAACGTGATGTGGTGTAAACCTGGGCCGCGTGACGCCAAGAATCGTCCGACCGGTGAATCGTCTTCTGTAGCTTCCAAAAATT
>CAJXDY010000072.1:0-8466 GCA_913052135.1 uncultured Acidobacteriota bacterium | reverse complement strand
GTGCTTGGTGTGCATCTTGGGTGTCGCTTAAAGCTGGTCGTCCAGAGCGTTTAAGCTCATCGGTTTCAAGCCCAGTGAGAACCTCTCGCGCCCGCTTAACCACCGAATCAGGTAACCCTGCTAATTTCGCAACTTGAATACCGTAACTCCGATCAGATCGTCCCTTAATAACCTTCCTGAGAAAGGTTAGTTCGTCCTTATATTCTCTCGCTTCAACGTGATAGTTAACGACGCCAGGCAGCGCATCGGCTAAATCTGTTAGTTCGTGATAGTGAGTTGCGAACAAGGTGCTCGGGCGAATAGATGAATGCGTAGCGAGATATTCCACGACCGCCCATGCGATGCTGAGTCCGTCAAAGGTCGACGTGCCACGACCGACTTCATCAAGTAAAACCAGACTGCGTGAGGTTGCCGTGTGCAGAATATTGGCGGTTTCCTCCATTTCTACCATAAACGTAGATTGACCTTGTGAGATGTTGTCTGAGGCGCCAACCCGCGCAAATATCCGATCCACTATTGAAAGTTTTGCCTGTCGGGCAGGCACAAATGATCCCGCTTGTGCGAGTATTGGTAGGAGTGCCGTTTGCCGCAAAAAGGTTGATTTGCCACCCATATTTGGTCCGGTTAAGATGATAAGTTGGTGTGTGGTGTCGTTTAGTAATACGTCATTTGGCACAAATTCGTTTGTGCGAAGCCGTTCGACCATTGGATGGCGAACCTCCAAGGCCTCAAAATCACCGACCTCTTGAATTTGAGGCTTCGTGTAGTCGAACAACGTTGCTGTTTCTGCGAAGGCGGAAAGAGTATCTAATTTTGCGAGTGCATTAGCGGTATCTTGTATTCGCGGCGCTTCGGCAGCGACAGATTTCAGTAAATTTTCATATAGGGCGGCCTCTCGATCCGCGATCTGTTCGTCGGCGCCGAGAACCTTGTTCTCATATTCCTTTAAAGCGGGCGTGATATAACGTTCGCCATTCGCAATCGTTTGTTTACGGTGGTAGTCGGCTGGCACCGCGTTAAGATTGGCTTTGGACACTTCGATGTAATAACCGAATACTCGGTTGTATTTAATCTTGAGCGTAGAAATTCCGGTACGGGTACGTTCCACCTGCTCCATGGCCGCGATGTTTTGACGGCCGCCTTGACTTATCGTTCGCAGTTCATCGAGCTGCTTGTCGACACCATCACGGATTACATTTCCATCGCGGACTTGGTTCGGAGGGTCATCAGCGATGGTTGAACCGATCACCGTGCGAATGTCTGTCAGATCGTCAAGCTCTGCGAGAAGACTTTGTATCAAAGGAGCTTTTAACGAGTCCAGTTGTTTTCGGATTCTCGGAATGGTTGTTGCGGATTGTTGAAGTGCAAGCAGGTCGCGAGGCCCTGCGCTCCCAAGGGCGACACGTCCAACTAATCGTTCCAGGTCAGCGATATCTCGTAAATGTTCACGCAGTTTCAGTCTCACGACGGTTTGATACGCGAAATCCTCGACAGCATCTAGCCGCTCTTGGATGGGTTCGAGCGTAATTAACGGTTTCAGGAGCCAACGTCGTAATTGGCGACCACCCATCGCCGTTATGCTGGAATCGACCGTGTCTAACAGGGAGCCGTCCCGCTGATCTTGTAACGAGTTAACGATCTCAAGGTGTTTCAAGGTGGTCGAATCAACGACGAGGTGATCGGTAGTTGGACGAAACTGGATTTTGCGGACATGAGTGAGATCGCGTTTTTGGGTGTCACGAAGATATTGAATTAGTGCACCGGCTGCCGAAATGGCAGCATGGCGTCCGTCGAATCCAAAGCCGTTGAGACTTGCAACGTGTAATTGGTCTAAGAGGGCTTGTTGTGCTCGTTCAGTGTCGAAGGTCCAGGATTGAACCGTCGTGATGGGAGTAGAGATGTTAACGTCTGGGAGCAATCGGACTAAATCAAGGTTATCGGGAACTAGAATTTCCCGAGGTTGTAGCACGGCAATTTCTTCTGCAATGGCACTGAATCCAACATTCCCTTCGTATTCCGTGGAACTAAACTCACCGGTCGATAAATCTAATAACGCGACTCCGAAACAGGTTGGGTCATGCTTGGTAGTAGCAGATTGTCGGGTTGCAGATTTTGACCGGGTTGACCGGCTCGCTTGGGAAACAAATAGTGCCATTAAGAACGCTGGTGTTCGAGCATCGAGGTAGTCGGTTGAAGTTAATGTACCAGATGAAACGATTCGCACAACCTCTCGTCGTATAAGCCCTTTGGCACTTTTTGCATCCTCAACCTGATCGCATATCGCTACTCGAAATCCTTTTTTGACCAGACGTGTGACATAGGTATCTGCTGCATGGTGAGGAATGCCACACATAGGGATTGAAGAGCCTTCATTGTCTTTTGCTCTAGAGGTTAGTGTTAAATCGAGGGCTCGGGAAGCTGTCAAAGCGTCTTCGTAAAACATTTCGTAAAAATCACCCATCCGAAAAAACAGGATGGAATCCGGATTCTGTCGTTTGGTGTCCAAGTATTGGCGCATGGCAGGTGTTGCGCCGCCTACCCGGCTGTTTGTGTTTTTAGCCTTTGGACTCACTGGAAATAGCCAATCTTTTGATGGAGGAGTTCTGGCAGCACCACGTAGTATATAAAACTTTGTAAAATGCCGAGGGTCAAGAAGGGTAAAAACGTGATTCTCGTTACTTGATTTGAGAGTATAGGAATCGACCTGAGTCCAGTCAAGATGTTGATCGGTTTCCGCAGTTGCTGGTGAGGCGTAATATTGGGAGCATAACTTAAACTTTCTATGGTTATTTTAGCGCTTGATACGACGGTGCGTGAAGGTAGCGTTGCAATTCTTTGCGATGGGAAACTGGCTGGCCTGTATGTGGGCGACCCATCTCAGACTCATGGGGAACGATTACCGGGAGATGTTTCTAGTGCGTTAGATATTGCCGGCGTGTCGCTGGAAGATATCGAACTATACGCAGTGGCAGTCGGTCCGGGTTCGTTCACTGGGCTACGCGTGGGCATTGCAACAATCCAAGCTTTGGCGATAGTACATCAACGTTCAATTGTGCAGGTATCAACGCTGGCTGCATTTGCGTATGGTGTCAACAACTTGCTTGAGGCAGTAGCAAAGAACGAACAGCTGGTTGGTGTGTGGATGGACGGACAGCGTGGGGAAGTATTCTCTGTTCTTTATAGGATTTCAAAGAATGCGAGATCGACTGGTGTGGAATGTTTAGAGAAAACGGTTGTAACGCCTCCCAACTTGGAATTATTGGAAGAGCACGCCGTAGGACAGCCAGAAGACATTGCAACACGTTGGGCGACGACGTTTGGACTCACCAAGATACGACTAACTGGTAATGGCGCTCAGCGATATCTGAATACTTGGGAGAGCACTGGAATTACCCCAGAGATTATCCCAGAAGCGGCTTCCTTGGCTCCAGCGATTGGGCAACTCGCGAGGCAGGCTGGGTCTGAGGCGATCGTTTCACCTCATGCACTCCACCCTCTCTATATTCGAAAACCGGACGTAGAATTAATTCGGGAAAGGCGAAAAAGAAAGGGAGAACCGTAAGGCGTGGCAAATATTGAGGGTTGGGCGGGTGTTCTTGAATCGGTATATTCCATGTGATAGCGTGCGTTTGCAGATGCGGTTAGACTGGATGCAAAGTGACTACAGTTAAGGGGGCTGGCAGTGGACACCGAATCAATAGAAGGACTTTTCCCGAAAAATGGAGAGTTGCGGGAATTGTCAGGCGAACATCATAAGTTGGACGAGCGACTCAACGAACTTACGAAGAGACACTACTTGTCGAAGCCGGAACAAGTCGAACAAACCAATCTGAAAAAACTTAAATTAAAGATAAAAGACCGCATCGAGAATATTGTGCGGCAGCTCCAATCTGATACAGTTGCCTCTGGTGAGTAATTAGTTCAGGATTTGCGGCACTGCGATGAGGATTGACCGATCAGTTTTTCCATTTATTACTTTAGCATGGCTACCATGCGTGGCCCTCATCTGGTTAGGGAAATCTGGAGTTGCAATTCCTTTGTTTCTTTTGGGTCTCTTCTTTTTATTCTTTTTTAGAGATCCCAGTCGTCAGCCACCAGAAGATGAGGATGCTATCCTGGCGCCGGCCGATGGCAGAGTGTTGGTAGCCGGTGCGATTCAGACCGAAACGCCGCCTCCTGGAGACTGGCAACAGATTAGCATTTTCCTTTCTCCACTTAACGTGCATATCAATAGGTCACCAATTCATGGATTGGTTACGAATGTAGAATATAAGCCGGGTAAATTTTTTCCAGCTTATCGTTCTGAAGCGGCATCGCAGAATGAATGTAACGAAATATGGCTCAGGCATGATCGCCAATTGGTGGTGTGTCGCCAAATTGTTGGTGTCATGGCTCGACGGATTGTTTGTCGTGTGGAAGCCGGTATGCGTCTGCTGTCAGGACAACGATTGGGTATTATGAAGTTTGGATCTCGAATTGATTTATTTATTCCGGTAACCGCCACGATCTGTGTTTCAGAAGGGCAGTCGGTTCGAGCTGGTGAAACTGTTGTCGCAAAGTTTTCCAGGTCAGACGATTTAGATGGTGTTACGACCGTGAGGTGAGGTTATATTGTCGACAATGGGTGGGCAACGGCAAACTGGTCAATCGATGCGTCGAGGCATTTTTGTGCTGCCAAGCATGCTGACAATCGCGAATCTGTTTTGCGGTTACGGATGTCTTGTGTATACATTTCGAGGTGAGTATGCAGTCGCTGCACCTTTCATTGGGATTGCCATTGTCCTTGATACTTTGGATGGACGTATAGCGAGGATGACAGGAGCCACGACTGCATTTGGCGTCGAACTCGATTCACTTGCGGATATCGTGTCTTTCGGCGTTGCCCCGTCGATGCTTGTATGTGCCTGGGGACTTTCACCATTTGGACAACTTGGGTGGGCAGTCGGATTCCTGTATTTAACTTCCGCAACGACACGACTGGCTCGTTTTAATATCCAAAGCGCTACGCTGGATAAACGCTTTTTCGTAGGTCTGCCGAGTCCTGCGTCTGCCGGGCTGCTGGCGTCAACTGTCTTTATGTATCCGCGTGAGTTGGTCACCGCTGCCGAGGCGATTCCAGTCTTGGTTCTTGTCCTGGTCCCAGCGTTGATGATGATTACAATGATGCGATTTTACAGTTTTAAGACGATCAACCTTGGATTCCAACGGTCGGTTGGTCCATTGATCGTCGTCGCCGTGATCATTGCGGCCATTGCAGCGAACCCACAGGTGACTTTGGTGGTTATTTCGTACTCCTACCTGCTGTCTGGCCCCATCGGTGCGGTTGTCACACGCATTAGGCGACGAGGTGGTCCATCCAACCAAGAGATGACAGGTGAGCAAGCGAGTGAGACCAGTGGAATCTCAATGTCTGGTAAGCCGGGAAGATAAGACAACCGTTGAATGAGTGGGGGCGTGTACCGCTGGCCCAAGAGCTCGAACGCTTGCAACTGAAGATTCTCTACATTCAATCCTGGTAGATAATTTAATGCCGCGAGTTGGTCAAGTGTTGAAAAACGAAGCACCCCCGGAAAGAAATCAAACATGGCTAGGTCAAGAATCTCTGCCGGTTTTGGTTGGCCGGGTAAATATTCGAATGGTTCGAGGCGGGGAGTGACCGCAGTCTTCCAGGCGCTCAATTTGCCCTGATCATTTAAAAAGACCACAGTTGCTTCACGGAGTCCCGGTGTTCCATGGAATAACGGTTCCATGATCATTTCAGAGTCAAGGTTGATCGTGCCTGCGGGAGCCCCGTCTTCAGAAAAATAGAATTGCAGTATGGCGGCTCGTCCGCTCAAGGCGAGGAGCGCTCCTGTTTGATGCATTCCCCCAGTAGGCCGAAACGACAGACTTTGCTTCCAACGCTGGACGCCATTATTGCGATTAAGGGCGCGAACCTGATTATCCAATGAGACAAAGTAGACGCTTCGGTCATCGATAAGTGGAACGCTGACAATATCTCCGCCCGTTCTCCAACGCCATCGGAACGACCCATCTTTCGCGTTCAGGCTATAAAAGAAATTATCCGTTGACCCAACAAACAGTTTGCCATCACTTGCTAAAATTGGTGATGGCGTTCCGTTGACCTCGCGCTCCCAGAGCAATGTACCTGTCATGAGATCTAGCGCCACCACGCGTCCATCGCTCATGGGTAGAAAGATATGTTCGCCGTTGATCGTAGCCGCGCTGTCGATGGGAGACGTTAACGTGTGTTGCCAGAGCAGGTCGCCGTTTTCGATACGGTAGGAGCCAATGTCCCCATTGGCCAGGCCGACAATGACTCCATCGGGAAACCAGGAGATCGGGGCTGAAATATCCGAGTCGAATTTAAGGGTCCACAGTTCCGTGCCTGTATCGACATCTCGGGCTCGTAGTTCGCGGCTGTCTGCAAGCAAGAGCAGGTTCCCGGCAACCACCGCCGGCCAAGTCATGGGCTGGTCGACACTCCACTGCATCATGCCATCGCCTATGGTCAGGGCAATCAAATGGTCGTCTGGTAGTGGCACATACAGGTGGGTTCCGTCCGAGGTCGGAGCGACCTGTGGCGGCGCATCGAGCGATAACTGCCAGAGCGGTTCAAGCGGGAACAGGGTAACGGGAGCGGCTGGCTCTTGTGCTGTGAAGGAAGTGCTGCAAATAATGAGCGTAATCAGGCTAATGGCCAAAGTGCGCGCTCGCCCTCTGAGGTTGGCACCTGGGTTCATTCGACATCTCATGATGCTAGTTGTGGCCACACGTTATAATACCTCCGGAGGGGCCTAATCGTAGCGTCTCGAGACACGAGGAAGGCTGCGAAGTGGCTAAGGTTCAAGTCGCGTGACCCATCAAACTATTGTTGTCCTCGATTTCGGTTCGCAATACACGCAGCTGATTGCAAGACGCTTGCGGGAACTCTCAGTGCTTACTGAGATTCTACCTTTTGACATAACTGCGAAGGAACTTCGAGATCGTGAGCCAGCTGGCATTATTCTGTCCGGTGGCCCGCGGTCAATGTCTCACCCAGAGGCGCCGCATTGCGATGCCAACATTTTTGCGTTGGAGATACCGATTCTAGGTATTTGTTATGGCATGCAGGAAATGACGTCTGCCCTAGGGGGCACAGTGCAGGCAGCGCCCAATCGTGAATATGGTCAAGCCACGGTCACGCGGAGCGATGACTCGGCGCTACTCTCGGCCGTTCCAAAAGAGACGACGGTCTGGGCGAGTCATGGGGACTTGATCGCAGCCGCGCCTCCAGGGTTCACCGTAACAGCGGTTAGTGCGAATGCTCCGGTTGCGGCGATGGAGCATCGTGAGCGACGTCTTCACGGGCTCCTGTTTCATCCGGAGGTGGCCCATACGGAACACGGCCTTGATATTTTACGAGCTTTTGTGTTTGACGTGTGCGGTTGTGTGGGTGATTGGACCATGACGTCGTTCGTCGATGAAACTGTGGCTAGCATTAAACAGCAGGTGAAACAGGGGAGAGTGCTTTGTGGACTCAGCGGTGGAGTTGATTCAACCGTTGCGGCCTTGTTGATTCATCGCGCAATTGGGGACCGCCTCACGTGTGTATTTGTAGATAACGGGCTCCTGCGACTAAATGAAGCAGCGCAAGTGGAAGATCGTTTTACCAACCGCTTGAAGCTGCCGCTGGTTTGTGTCGATGCAGCGGATTTGTTTTTAGAGCGGCTTGACGGTATCACCGATCCTGAGCAGAAGCGCAAGATTATTGGGGCTACCTTTATTGAAGTCTTTGAGGCGCGCGCGAGAGAGATCGGCGATTTCAATTTTCTTGCGCAAGGGACCCTCTACCCGGATGTCATAGAAAGTGTGTCAGTGATTGGGCCATCAGTTCCGATCAAGAGTCATCATAACGTCGGCGGCTTACCAGACAGCATGCGCTTTGAACTGGTCGAACCGCTCCGTCAGCTGTTTAAGGATGAAGTGCGACAGGTTGGACTCGAAATGGGGGTCGACGAGGAGTTTATTTGGCGGCAACCATTTCCTGGTCCCGGGTTAGCTGTCCGAGTTTTAGGAGCGATCACTCCTGAACGATTAGAGTTAGCCCGCAAGGCTGACGCCATTGTCGTTGAGGAAATTAAGCGACATGGATGGTACAAGCGTGTCTGGCAGGCCTTCGCAGTCCTTCTTCCCGTTCAAAGCGTCGGTGTAATGGGAGACGAGCGAACCTACGAATCGACCGTTGTGGTGCGTGCCGTGCATAGTCGAGACGGAATGACAGCTGATTGGGTGCCTCTACCTCACGAACTCTTAGGAACTATTTCGTCCAGAATTGTGAACGAGGTGAAGGGCGTCAATCGAGTTGTGTACGACATCACCTCGAAGCCGCCGTCTACGATTGAGTGGGAATAAAAAAGGAAATATGAGCAAAAGGAAGCAAGAAAATAGATTATTACTGATTTTATCAGTCCTGTTATTTTTATC
>CAJXDY010000071.1:0-8906 GCA_913052135.1 uncultured Acidobacteriota bacterium | reverse complement strand
ATTCAGAATGCTGCGGATGATGGCGCGGGTCGCTTCGATGGAGATGCGCTTGCCGGTTCCATTCCAGCCAGTATTAACCAGGTACGCCATCGATCCAGCCGCTTCCATACGTTTGGCCAGTACCTGGGCGTAGCTGGTTGGGTGCAGTGACAGGAATGCCGCCCCGAAACAGGCCGAGAAGGTAGGAGTTGGTTCGGTAACACCCCTTTCGGTACCTGCCAGCTTCGCGGTGAAGCCCGATAGAAAATGATATTTTGTCTGCGCGCTGTTGAGTTTCGACACTGGAGGTAACACGCCGAAGGCATCAGCAGTGAGGAATACCACTTGCCTGGCATGCCCACCCTTGGAGACCGGTTTGACGATATTGTCAATGTGATAGATCGGGTAAGACACTCGGGTATTTTCTGTCTTGGAGCCGTCGTCGTAGTCGATTTTTCCCTCTTTGTCGACAGTGACGTTCTCCAGCAGCGCATCGCGCCGGATGGCGTTATAAATATCCGGTTCGCTTTCCTTGCTCAATTTGATGGTCTTGGCGTAGCAGCCACCTTCGAAGTTGAACACACCATCGTCATCCCAGCCGTGTTCATCGTCACCAATTAACGCGCGTTCCGGGTCAGTAGAGAGAGTTGTCTTGCCAGTGCCCGACAGGCCGAAGAATATCGCTGTGCTGCCGTTGTGTCCTATGTTGGCGGAGCAGTGCATCGATGCCATGCCCTGTAGTGGTAATAGATAGTTCATTATCGAGAAAATCCCTTTCTTCATCTCGCCCCCATACCAGGTCCCCCCAATGAGCTGCATTTTTTCCGTTAAGTTGAACGCAACGAAATTTTCCGAGTTCAATCCCTGCTCTTCCCAGTTGGGATTCGTGCATTTGGCGCCATTCATTACGACAAAGTCTGGTTCGAAGTCGTTCAGTTGCTCCTCGGAGGGCCGGATGAACATGTTTTTCACAAAGTGTGCTTGCCAGGCCACTTCCATGATGAAGCGTACGTTCAGGTGACTGTCTTCGTTGGCTCCGCAGATTGTATCCATTACATACAAGCGCTTACCACTGAGCCGATTTGTGACCAAGCTCTTAAGGTCCCCCCAGATTTCCTTGCTGATTGGTTTGTTATCGTTCTGGCCCTGATCGGACCACCAAACGGTGTTGCGTGTCGTGTCGTCACGCACCAGATACTTGTCTTTAGGAGACCGGCCGGTAAATATGCCGGTATCTACCGCCACGGCACCGGATTCTGTCAATTTACCGCGCTCGAAGCCTTCCAGTCCGAGGCTCATTTCCTCTTCGTAGAGGAACTCATAACTGGGGTTATAGACGATTTCGCTGGAATCAATAATTCCGTATTGTGTCAGGTCTGGAGCCGTGCTAGCGGGTTGCAGATCAGCGAGTTTGAACTGGGTCATCGCGATAAACCTTTAGTGGAAGAGCCAGAATTGGACGATTACCAATTTAAGCCAAACCATTGCAAACTAAGTTTTTTTGTTCACACTGGATCCAATCGAACAGGGATACCTGTGCAGTTGTTCCTATGAGCCGCGCCGAAAGACAGAAGCTCAATTATTCTATCGGCAATACCATACTTTTCTCTTCTGAGGTCATGGTATATCTCGTGAGAACCGATATCTGTTACTGCTGTATATTTTATTTCGGCTCCACCACGTATAAGTGAAACTTCTGGCTCACTACTTAATCGTTTTACCCAAAAGGAGTTTGTGTCGCCATGTTCAATCCAAGCTTGGTCACGAGCGTCTACAATCCATACTCTTATACTTTTTGTGCTTCCTTCTGGATCATTCCTTATCAATTGTACGACTTCACCACCTAGTTCCGACGCAGCGAAGTTCAAACTTACATAAAAAATCGATATAGCTACAAAAGCAATAATCAATTTATAAACAATTTTCACAAGCCCCCTCCATTACATTATCAATTTAATTCGCTTTAGTTTTCCAGAGTTGCCCTACCTAGTTTCTACTAAATAGGGGAAGGTATTAGCGACTCCTGAAAATCTCGATCAAAATCATCGGTGGCAGCTACTGAGCTACCCGACGAACTGCTGCTCCACCTCGTGAAGCACGCGGTAACAATCCAGAACCTGGGCAACAGACGAGTTAGGTTCGCGCCCTTTCGCAATTGCCGCAAAGAACTCTCGGTCCTGCAGTTCGATGCCGTTCATCGAAACATCCACGCCGGACACGTCAATCGCATTTTCGTGACCGTCGACAAGATCATCGTACCGCGCAATGTAGCTGCCGTTGTCACAGATGTAGCGGAAGAATGTGCCAAGCGGTCCATCGTTATTGAAAGACAAGGATAATGTGCAGATCTTTCCGCTTTCGGTTTTCATTTGGATCGACATATCCATCGCGATACCCAGTTCCGGGTGATGTGGCCCTTCGATTCCGTTGACCTGCACGATCCGCTCACCTGCCTGATAGGCAAATAGATCAACTGTGTGCGCCGCATGATGCCACAACAGATGGTCCGTCCAGGATCTGGGTTCACCAGCGGCATTTATGTTCTTGCGACGAAAAAAGTACGTCTGCACATCCATTTGCTGGATGTTCAGCTCACCTGCCACTATCTTGTTATGAACCCATTGGTGCGACGGGTTGAAGCGACGTGTGTGGCCACACATTGCAACAAGCCCGGTTTCTTCTTGTTTTGCCAATACTGCTTCAGCGTCAGCAAGAGAATCGGCTAACGGAATCTCGACCTGCACATGTTTCCCGGCATCCATGCACTGCATGGCCTGTTTGGCATGCATTTGAGTGGGTGTACACAGTATGGCTGCGCCGACTCCAGGCTGAGCCAGCCCTTCTGCAAGGTCGGTACATGCATGTGGAATTCCGTACTCCCCAGCGATTTCCTGGGTCGGCTCCAGGCGTCTGCCAACCACGGAGACGCACTCGACTCCATCAATTTTGCTGATGCCGTCCAGGTGTTTCTTTCCGAATGCTCCTGCTCCTGCCAAAACTACTTTCATGTGGGACTCCATTTAGAGAGTGTTTTCGAGAATCAGGTGCCCGACTGCCGTATTAGACGCCGGTACATGATAAAAGCGGTGCAGCTCTTTGACATCGCGATTGAGCGCACCGCGCATAATCAGCCACATAACGAGCTCAACACCTTCTGACCCCGCTTCGCGCAAGTAGTCGATGTGTGGCATCGTTGCCAACTCATCAGGTTCATTGACGAGTCGATCGAGGAATTCCTTGTCCCACTTTTTGTTGATCAATCCCGCACGAGGCCCCTGAAGCTGGTGGCTCATACCGCCGGTGCCCCAGATCTGAACATTGAAGTCCTCATCGAAACTGTCGACCGCGCGGCGCAGTGCCTTGCCCAGGTTGTAACAACGTTGGCCAGATGGCGGTGGATACACAACCACATTAACAGCCAACGGGATGACCTTGCACGGCCAAGCTTCCGGCTGCCCGAACATCAACGACAATGGGACAGTCAGACCGTGGTCGACTTCCATCTCATTGATAACTGTCAGATCGAAGTCGTCCTGAATAACAGACTGCATGATGTGCCAGGCAAGATCGGGGCAGCCCTGAACCTCGGGCACTGGGCGAGCGCCCCAGCCTTCGTCGGCCGGTTTGAAATTTTCGCCGCAACCGATGGCAAACGTCGGAATCATATCCAGACCGAATGCTGACGCATGGTCGTTGTACACAAGAAGAACGACATCGGGTTTTTCTTCCGCGATCCACTGCTTGGTGAATTCGTAGCCCCTGAACAAAGGCGCCCAGTATTCATCCTGCGTTTTTCCAAGGTCGACAGCCACACCGATCGCCGGAACGTGCGAACTTGCAACACCTGCAGTGATCCTGGCCATCTATTGCTCCCTCTTGTAACGGTTACCTTCGGGGCTACGCCCTCCGCTCAACATCATCTTCCGGTACTCCTCACGTGTGACACCTGTCATAGCCGCAGCAGCCTGTTCGAATGACTGCCCATCTGAAAAGAAGATTTTGGAGAGAAAATAGACATTGCCCCCGAGCTCAATCATTCGGTTGTAGTCACGGTCCAAAACGGCCTGCTTTTGGTCTTCTGTCATTGGCCACCCTTCGAGGTACCCACGCTCATCAGATTTGAATTGCCCGCGACACTCAACCTTCATGAGGGACATGCAGAACTGGTTGAGGTGATAACCCATGCGCGCCTGATCGGCGTCAAAAATAGTGGTCCCGGGAATATCCGCATACGGTTTATCAAGGGCCATTATTGAACTCCTCGGGCCAGTAGAGCCGCATCGGGTTATCGACAAGCAATTTACGTTGCAACTCGTCGCTCGTGGCAATCCTGGATATAAAATCCACAAGCTTGCCGTCGTCGGGCATGTGCGAGGTCATGTTCGGGTGTGGCCAGTCAGTGCCCCACAGTGTGCGATCGGGAAAACTTTCGACGACGTGTTTCGCGAACGGTACAACATCATCGTACCGGGGCGGTCCGTTCAGGCTTAATCGATCTGGACAGCTGACTTTGGTCCACATATTCTCGTTATCAGCCAGCAGCCTTATGAATTGATCGAACGCCTTACCGTTGACAGCCTGCGTGACATCAGGCCGAGCCATGTGATCGAACACCATCGTGCCCGGCAGCGACGCGAAGAATTCGGACAAATCGGGAAGATCCTGCGACTCGACGTAGATGACCAGATGCCACCCGAGTGGCTGGATGCGTTCAGCGACTTCGGTCAGAGTGTCGTGTGGTAGCACGTCAACGAGTCGTTTGACAAAGCTGAATCGCACGCCGCGAACGCCTGCGGAATCAAGCTCAAGCAGTTCGTCGTCGCTAATGGCGTGTGACACGGTTGCGATGCCGCGCGCCTTGCCATTCGAATGCGCAATTGCGTCCACGAGAGCGCTATTGTCTGCGCCATGGCAGGTTGCCTGCACGATGACGTTGCGCTCGAACCCGAGGTGGTCCCGCAAAGCGAATAACTGGTCCTTCGATGCATCGCACGGGGTGTATTTGCGGGTTGGCGCATACGGGAATACGTCGCCTGGTCCGAACACGTGACAATGCGCATCGATGGCGCCGGCCGGCACCTTAAAATCGGGCACTGACGGGTTCGAGTGGAACTCGAACCATCCGTTGTCCATCTGGAAAGTAGCCTCGCTCATCGGCCTTGTGCCTGGAGGTGTGCGTCGAGTCGCGGATAGATGCGCCGCGCGTTGAGTTCGAATACCTTGTGCTGGTCTTCATCGCTGAGGTCGAGGTGGTCGACATAACGCTTGGTGTCGTCGAAGTAGTGGCCAGTCTGCGGATCGATGCCACGCACTGCGCCGACCATCTCCGACGCAAACAGTACATTGTCGATGTCAATGACCTCGAATAACAGGTTGATGCCCGGCTGATGATACACGCAAGTATCAAAGAACACGTTCTTCATGACGTGTCCCGACAGGTCGGGTTGCTTCAGCATATCTGCCAGCCCGCGGTAACGGCCCCAGTGGTAGGGAACCGCACCACCCCCGTGCGGAATGATCAATCTCAGGTCCGGGAAGTCTGCGAACAGGTCACCCTGAACGAGCTGCATGAAGGCCGTCGTGTCGGCATTGATGTAATGCGCACCGGTTGCATGGAAGCACGGGTTGCAGCTCGCCGACACATGGATCATCGCGGGAACGTCAAGCTCGACGAGCTTCTCGTAAATGGGGTACCAGTAACGGTCCGTCAATGGCGGCGACGTCCAGTGGCCGCCTGATGGATCGGGTGTCAGGTTACAGCCGACGAAGCCGAGTTCGTTAACGGCGCGCTCCAGTTCTTCAATTGGCCCATCTAGCGACTCACCGGCCACCTGCGGCAGCTGCGCACCACCAACGAAGTTCATGGGATACAATTCGACGACGCGCTTGATCAGGTCATTGTTCGCCCGAGCCCAGTCCATCGCGGTGTCTACATCACCGATGTGATGCGCCATAGCTGATGCGCGCGGTGAGAAAATCGTAAGGTCGGCGCCACGCTCCTTAAGCAATTTGAGCTGGTTCTGCTCGACGCTATCGCGAATCTCGTCATCACTGATATCAGCTGGGACGGGCAACGGCAGTGACGGATCTTCGAGCCTTGCAAGCTGCGCCTTGCGAAATGCCTGGTGCCCGTTCGGGGCCGTCGTGTAGTGACCGTGACAGTCGATGATCAGCATATCGTCGCCCCTTCCGACACGTAGACGTAGCCGTCCATTAGTTTGCGTGCCGTACGCAACAATGCAGAGCGAGTCACGTGAAAGTCCCCGCGCTCTTGTGCGATGTCGATATCGACAGTGAACCGTCCCATTGGATGCTCCACGTCGAGCCTCCCCCCGTCGGCGATGGCCGTAACCCCATCGGCGACACTGCCCGGGATACAGCACCCTGCCGCTACGCTAGCTGCACCAAGAACGCCGATGGCCTGGTGTACCCGGTGGGGGATGAAGGTCCGCGTGGAAACGATGCCTCCGTGCTTCGCAGGAGCGATGAGGCTTATCTTGGGCACGGTCTTGTCCGCGACATCGCCCAGGTTCATCATAGGTCCGACTTGCAGACGGATCGATTCGACGCGATCCTTTAGCTCAGCATCCGCCTCGAGCTCGCCCGGTGATTCATAGCCGGTCTTTCCAAGGTCCCGTGCTCGCAACATCACGACCGGCATGCCGTTGTCGATGGCCGTCACCTCTACGCTATCAATTTCGTCTGCAACATTTCCTGTTGGCAGGAGCGCACCACAGTTGGTACCAGCAATGTCCGCAAAATCGATCATAATCGGCGCCGCAGTCCCAGGCACGCCGTCAATGCTCGCGTCACCCGTATAAGTCACTTGCCCCCCCGGCGTGTCGATCTGGGCGACAGCGATGCCACCTGAATTGAGCATACGGATTCGCACGGTCGTCACACCATCTTGTGCTTCAACCAGTCCTCGTTCGACCGCAAACGGCCCCACGCCAGCGAGGATGTTTCCACAGTTTTGGCCATCGGAGACTTGCTTCTTGTCGACAACAACCTGCAGGAACAGGTAGTCGATGTCCGCAGCATCGTCATCTGACAGTGACATGACTGCTACCTTACTTGTCAGTGGGTGGGCCCCACCCATGCCATTAATCTGTCGAGTGTCAGGGGAACCCATCGCAGCGAGCAATATGCGGTCCCGCTGCTCCAGATCGCTTGGCAGGTCATCGCGAAGGAAGTAAAGACCCTTGGACGTGCCACCGCGCATGACAGTTGTAGGAATAGCGATCTGCATCGATCAATCGTCTCGCTCGGATTCTACGTAGCGCAGGCCCTTTTCGGCCAGTCGCTCACGCATTCCATATATGTCGAGGCCCAGATCACCGGCTTCAAATCGCGTGCGCTTCTCTTCCTCGTTGGCCACCCGTTGCCTGGCCTTTTCGAAAACAGTTTCAGCTTCTTCTTTGCGGACGATGACCACGCCGTCGTCGTCAGCAACAACGAGGTCGCCGGGAGCAATTCGCTGTTTAGCGCAGATAATACTTGTATTCACATTAGCAACTGTCTCTTTGACAGTACCCTGAGCACATATCGCCGCCGACCAGACCGGAAACCGCATCTCGGTTAGAGCCGCTACATCCCGAACTCCAGCGTCGATGACCAGCCCCCTGACGCCTTGAGCCTTCAGGGACGTTGCCAACAGGTCCCCAAAGTAGCCGTCTTCGCACGGGCTCGTCGGTGACACGACGAGTACGTCGCCTGCCTGGCATTGCTCGACAGCAACGTGAATCATCCAGTTGTCGCCGGGAGCAACCTCGCAGGTGATTGCTGTTCCCGCAATCGATGCGGGTCGATAGATCGGCCTTAGCTTTGCATCGAGCAGGCCCTTGCGACCTTGCGCTTCGTATACCGTAGCAACACCATAATTCGCGAGAGTATCGGCGAATTGCTGCGCCGATCGATCAATCTTAGTTACTACTAACGGCATTCGCTTATCTGCCCGCCTCTTCATAGTTCTGCTTGCTACATCGTGGGTTCTGCAAGCTTACCAGATAGATAGAAATCAGGCATTTCGGTGACCAACAAACAATCATCTAAATCCCTTCCAACCAGAGTATGACACGATTCCACCCAATCGTCGGCTCCTCAGCAAATCTATCGTTCAGAACTTGTAGCGCAGTCGTCGCAACAGATTTACAGTTCGCTAGAAGCTAACAGTAAAGGGATATCACTTTCACTGTGTATAAAAGTGATGAGTGTTGCCATAATCAGACTTTACAGCAACAAGACAGTTAATTCCGCGGCAATGCCGGGGTAACCCTTTAAAACAATAAGAAGAAATCCAGAATAGTGCAAACTCAAGTTGGCATAATAGGTGCCGGCCCGGCCGGGCTGCTGCTCTCCCATGTTCTGTATCTCCATGGCATTGAATCGGTAGTACTGGAAAAACACGGCAAAGACTACGTAGAAAACCGCGTGCGCGCGGGAGTGCTTGAGCAAGCCTCAGTAACCCTGTTAAGTGAAGTTGGGCTCGGCGAACGGCTGCAGAGGGAAGGCATGCAACATCACGGCTTCGAGATTCGTTTTGGCAACCACTCTCATCGCATAAACTTCGACGAACTGACCGACGGTAAAGGGATAACCGTTTACGGCCAGCAGGAAGTCGTAAAAGACATCATTTCTGCAAGACTCGCCGCCGGTGGCCAGATTTCTTTCGAAGTCGATAAGGTAAGCATTCACGATCAACTGAGTGAGCAGCCTTTCATTGAGTACTTACTAGCTGGCGAGAACCACAAACTTAACTGTGATTTCATTATCGGGTGCGACGGCTTCCATGGCATCAGTCGTAAAACGATCCCGAAAAATGTAATTTCCAGCTTCAATCATACTTATCCCTTTGCTTGGTTAGGAGTCCTGGTTCAAGCTCCACCTTCTTCGGACGAATTGATTTACTCCAACAGTGTGAGCGGGTT
>CAJXDY010000070.1:0-8960 GCA_913052135.1 uncultured Acidobacteriota bacterium | reverse complement strand
GTCTGGGTTAGCATGAATTAGTTATGTATGAGGAATATTGAGTGTCTATAAAAACAGGGGTCGCCTGTATGGAGAGCCCCATGTAGTAGAAGGTGCGCGTGACGAAGACCGTTCGCGTGCTGGAGCGCGGCGCCGCGATGCCACTGGTGCTCGACGAGGCGCGACTACGCCAGGAGAAGGCTGCCCTGCGAGACGTGATCGAGACGGAATCGACCTAGCGAGCGTCAACGACGACGGGGTGCCGTCAGGCGGCACCAGATCTCCCTGCGGAGGCGGCAGAGAGCGGGCACCTACACGGAGCCGGAATTTGTTTGCAAGGCGGTCGATGCGGCCGGCCTGTATCTGCATCCTCCGGACTACGCCCTTGTGCTTGCGGTTGACGAAGAGCCTCGAAACCAAGTGCCCGAGCGGGCGCGGGGCTGGCTGCGGCTCCCCTCCGATGTGGTGGGCACCAGTTTCGCCAAGGCATGTGGCGAAAGAGAAGCTCGACGCTCCAGGCTGCCCTGGAGGTTGCGACGGGACTCATCACGGACGATCACAACGAGCGGCGCACGCACGGCGTTGGTGCATCGCGTGCCACTATCACGCGTATGAGTTGGTGCCGACGGTGGAGGAACTGGTGGGCTGGATCGAGAGTTTTGACAAAAGGACACATTGGGGGCACACAAGGGACGGTGCGCGGTCACGCACCGTCTTCTTTTTGCGGTTTCTTTAGGAAAAAGTGGTGAGCCGCCCCGGAATCGAACCGGGAACCTTCAGATTAAGAGTCTGCTGCTCTGCCAGTTGAGCTAGCGGCCCACACGAGGGATGGTACGCCCGGCAGGATTCGAACCTGCGACCTTCCGCTCCGGAGGCGGACGCTCTATCCAGCTGAGCTACGGGCGCCTGACGGTCACAAGAAAACGCCCGCCGACCGTCTGAATGTCCGGAAAAAATGGTGCGCCCGGAGGGATTTGAACCCCCGACCTACGGGTTCGAAGCCCGGCGCTCTATCCAGCTGAGCTACGGGCGCGCAAGGTGAAAATAATTACACAGTAGAACACTTCATCATAATAACAGTGCTTGTAAAATTGGTGTGACTCGTATTCCAGGTAACCCGACTTCTGTGAGGCTGCCTTACCTCAAGCTTGGTGGATTGTTCCATAGCCAAGCTGCGCCGCGGACACCGCTCGAGTCACCGTGCATCGGCTTGACAAGTTTCGTATCCACACGGTCAGAAAACACGTACCGCCCCCAACATCGCGGGACGTGGTCGTACAGCCGTTCGGTGTTGGACATACCACCACCTAGGACAATGACGTCTGGATCGAGAACATTGATAACAGTGGCCAAGCCCCTGGCAAGTCGGTCTTCGTAACGCGTGAGTACTGTTTCAGCAGCAGCGTCGCCTTTTTCAGCTGCCACAACGATTGCCTCAGCCTTGAGTTGTCTACCCGTGATCGATTCGTAATCCCGGGTAAGGCCAGGCCCCGAGAGAAACGTTTCGATGCAGCCCTGCTTACCGCAGTAGCAGCTAGGCCCTGGTAATTCATCGGTCTGTGGCCATGGTAGTGGGTTATGTCCCCACTCACCTCCAATGGCGTTAATTCCCATAATGGGTCGGCCGTCAACGATTGCTCCACCACCTGCGCCGGTGCCAAGAATGACACCGAAGACTACATTTACACCTGCAGCGTTTCCGTCAGTAGCTTCTGAGAGGGCGAGGCAATTTGCATCATTGCCGAAACGTAGCGGTCGGTCCAGTAGGCGTGACAGGTCTTTAGCAAGTGGCTTGCCGTTTAAACACGTGGAATTTGAGTTCTTGATTAATCCAGTAGCTGGAGAGATGGCCCCAGGTGTACCAACACCTACCGTGCAGGTTGCACCGATCTCCTTTTCGATAGATGTTACAAGTGTCGCGATCGCCTGTAGGACATCTTGATAATTGTCTTTGGGCGTAGGCATCCGTTGACGTAATAGCACGGTGCCTCTATCCACAAGGGCAATCCCTTCTATTTTTGTTCCGCCGAGATCGATACCAATACGTGCGTTGGCCACTAGAGTTCGCAAAGATAACAGAAATAATGATTAACGAGGTGCTTGTTCACGCCTTGCGGTTCCTAAAATTCTGCTTTCCGTTCGATCTGTTGAGCGAAGACTTCAGGATCAGTTGTTGGCAGATCGCAGATTCGATTTTCACAGACGTAAGCTGTAGCCTGGCCGTCACGGGCAAACTTACCCTCAACTAGTGGAATGAGAGTCGCGTGGTCGTTAAAGGTGTCGCCTTCGGCAACCACACTTAACACACGATTTGGTAGAAAGGTCTTCCGTAATTTCATAAGAAACGGTGCGGCCTCATCACGTGACTGAGGTGTAATGATAATAATTTCCTTTGGTGTATCACTGTGGAAGTCAACCGCAAGTAACATCTCCGCTAGAGCCACAGGCGTCCGCGACAGAGTACCATCGAACGCACGTAGACTATGTTCAGCCCGTTGCCGGTAACGGTCGTCCGTAGTGAATTCATGCAGGCGCATCAGGTTAAGGAGTTGTACGGAATTCCCTGATGGTTCAGCGCCGTCAAAATTTGGTTTTTCACGTGCCAGCAAGGTTTCATGATCGTCGCTCGTCATGAAGAATCCACCGTTTTCATCTTCGAAATGACTTTCCAGCACACGGTCGAGCGCAAATGCATTTTCGAGCCAGCGTGGCTCACTTGTGGCTTCGTACAGATCAAGAAGTCCGGTTATGAGAAACGCGTAGTCGTCTAGGTATGCGTTGATGCGAGCTTGGCCGTTGGCATGGGTACGACGCAACTGTCCGTCTACACGCGAATGAGTCAATAGAAAATTAGCAGCCGCGGTAGCCCGTTCTGCGTAGTCTGGCCGATCGAGGATCAAAGAGGCTTGCGCGAAGGCTGAGATCATCAAGCCGTTCCAGGAGGTCAGAACTTTATTGTCTCGTAGTGGCGCCGGTCTGCTGGTTCGTGTTTTGTACAGTGTTTCGCGTGCCGTATTGAGTAATGACTCCGCATGTTCGAGTGGAATGTTGAGTTCCTCCGCCACTTCTAACAGCGGCTTGGGCGTATTCAGAATATTTCGACCTTCGAAATTCCCAGCAACAGTAACGTTGTAGTATGCAGAAACTAAGTGAGCCTGTTCTTTAGGTAACGCTGAGCTTAATTCGTCTGGGGTCCATGTGAAAAACCATCCCTCTTCGCGGTCTCCACTTGGTCCAAGACTGTCGGCGTCAGTGGCTGAATAAAATCCACCCTGTGGCGAGCTCATGTCACGTTCGACATAGCGCAATATGTCCTGTGCCACAGCTTTGAAGTTCTCGCGGCCAGTCGCTTGATAGGCTTCCAGATATGCTGTAACGAGGAGCGCGTTGTCATAGAGCATCTTTTCAAAGTGTGGTACCAGCCACTGGGGATCGGTCGCATAACGATGGAAGCCTCCGCCCACATGGTCGTACATTCCACCGCTTGCCATCTTTTCGAGTGTGTGCGTGGCCATATGTAAGGCTTGTTCGTCGTTCGTGCGTCGGTAATGGCGCAGCAGAAGACGGATGGAGAGGCTGCTGGGGAATTTCTGAACACCTTGCAACCCTCCGTAGGTGGTATCGAATCCTCGGCCGTAGGCTGCAACAGCAGCATCGATCGTACTTGTGTCGGCCAACCCTCGCTCACCCGGCGGGGGTGTTAATCGCTCGGAGACTCGTTTAGTGATTTCTGCAGAGGCCGCTATGATTTGATCAGGCTGGCTGTCATAGGCTGCCTTCAGCTGCTTCAGCATCGTAAGAAAGCCGATGCGGGCACCACGGTCACCATCGCGGGCAGGAATGTAGGTTGCACCCGAAAAGGCTTCCCGGTCGGGTGTCAGCCAAACCGTCATCGGCCATCCACCTCGACCAGTGAGCATTTGCACGACGCTCATGTACACCGCATCGATATCTGGGCGCTCTTCCCGGTCCACCTTGATGGCAATGTAATGTTCGTTCATGTACTGCGCGATTTCTTCGTCCTCGAATGATTCCTCCTCCATTACATGGCACCAATGACAAGTTGAATAACCAATCGAAAGAAGGACCGGTCGCCCCAGTTTGCGTGCGTACTCGAATGCTTCATCGCCCCACGGAAACCAATTCATCGGATTATGAGCGTGTTGTCGCAGGTAGGGGCTCGTTTCGAGATACAGCCGGTTTGTATACTTCGGTGTTTTGTCGTCATTTAGGTGACGTGTGCGTGGTGTGTAATCCGCATCGCGCGCCACCCATGCTGTTTCGAGCGATGCAACCAATTCGCTGTCGAAAGGTAAAGCTCCTGGAAGTTGACCGGTCATGACATCCTGACTTCCGTGTGCGTGCACGGACGAGAAGCGATTATGACCCCAGCTGCAGTTCAGCAATAAAAGTACTAGCAGGGATATCGACCAAGACCACCGGCGGGTCCACCGCCACGCCTGGGTTCCACGCATTAAGTTATTATGGCCTAAGTTGGGCCGAATAAAAGACCTGGCCGTGGTGTTCAGTTTGGACACAAACTTAGGAACCGGTTGACTCTTTCGCTGAGGGGCCAGAGAATTGTCTGCACGAGATTGCGTAATAGAATACTAAAGGAGCTTTTCCATGACAAAGGCTAGTCGAATTTTCGTCTCATACGGAATTTCCATAATGGTAATGGTGGGTACCTTTGCCTGTACTGGCACTGAAAATAGTGCTGAAAGTAGTGCTGAAAGTAACGCCGAGGCCGAGGTTGCAAGCCAGGTACAGCCGGAGCCAACGAATTCCCATCAAAATCCTTATTTGCCGGTTGAGGGATGGGCAAAGTTGCCGGAGGGGAGGGAATGGGGTTCGACCAGTGCTGTTGACATCGCCCCCGATGGAACGATCTGGGTTGCTGAGCGTTGCGGGGCCAACAGTTGTCTTGAATCCGATCTTTCGCCTGTCCTGCATTTCGATCAGGAGGGCAACCTTCTTGCAAGTTTCGGTGCTGGATTAATTGCCTCACCTCACGGAATTTTCGTGGATGCTGACGGGAATGTTTGGGTGACTGACTGGATGGATAATGCGCCGAGCATACCTCGCCCTGAGAATGAACGAAGCCTGAGCGCGGAGGCACGAGCCGAAGCGCAGGCGAGAAAAGGACCACCGGAAGGCACCACGAAGGGTAGTCAGGTCTTCAAGTTCAGCGAGAATGGTGAGTTGCTCATGACCTTAGGTGAGCCTGGTGGTGCTGCAGAGCCCGGCTACTTTTATCAGCCCTCCGATGTGCTCGTGACAACCGACGGTACAATTTTCGTCGCTGACGGCCATGGTCGTGGCAACGCACGTATCATGAAGTTCACGAGTGACGGCACGCTCATTACAACGTTCGGAACGAAAGGTTCTGGTCCTGGAGAGTTTAATGGTCCCCACGCGCTGGCTATGGATTCGATGGGCAGACTGTTCGTGGGTGATCGGGGTAACAACCGGATTCAGATCCTTGATCAGGACGGTAACTTCATTGAGGAATGGTATCAATTCAGCCGACCAAGCGGCATCTACATCGATCAGAATGACATGATTTATGTAGCCGATTCGGAGTCCGGTTCTGTCGCCCCTAGCCAAAGCGCATGGAAGCGCGGGATCCGTATTGGTAGCGCTACGGATGGCACGGTGATGTATTTCATTCCTGATCCTGACGAAGATGCTACTTCAACGAGTGCGGCGGAAGGTGTTGCGGTTGATTACGAAGGCAATATTTATGGTGCCGAAGTGGGTCCGCGAGCGCTGAAAAAGTACGTGCGGCGACCTGAGGAGTAAGGTGTACTTCCCAATCTCATAAATTGGGGTGAGTGACGGGGATTGAACCCGCAACATCCGGAGCCACAGTCCGGCGCTCTACCATTGAGCTACACTCACCATATATGGTGCGCACGAGATCACTAAAAACCCGAGTGTAACACAGGCGTAACAGCCGTGTGATACGCCCGTGTCAAGTTGTTGTAATTGGTTAGCACAACCTCGATCGCCTGAATAATAAACGGCGTGACAATTGGAGATAAAGTCATGAAGAGAGTTCAAAGTTATGTAATCGGCGGAGTGGTGGTGGGTTTGGTGTCAGCGTTTGCGTTTAGCAAGGCCGTTAGTGGTGACGCGGTAAGGACAATGGAGCGATCGGAGTCTGCTGCTTCGGTGCTGACCTTACAATCGGGACACAAAGGCATCTATGGTGGCGCTAGGCCTCTCGCTCCGTACTCGCCTGGTGTGGACGCTGGTGAGACCGTGTATTTGTCAGGCCAAGTAGGAATTAATCCAGAAACGGGTAGTTTACACGACGGTGTTGAGGCTCAAGCTCGTCAAGCTTTAGAGAATCTGCATAAGCTCTTGACCGAAGCAGGTCTTTCGAAAAGCCATGTGGTACGAGCGACGGTCTATCTTGATGATATCGAGAATTATGGCGCGTTGAATGCCGTATATGGTGACTTTTTTGAGGAAGTAGACGTCAAGCCATCTCGTTCAACGGTTGGTGTGGCCGCATTGCCAATTGGCGCGGCAGTCGAAATCGATTTCATTGCGGTCAAGTAAGATGCGGCACTAAACGGTACAGGGCCGGTTGGTATTACGGAACTTGAAAACGTACAACGATGCCCCATTTGTCGGAACCGCGGCCGGTGAAGGCACGCGGTCCACTGATGGGTTCAATGCCTGAAACCCATGGAAATGGGTTTGACAACAGATTGCGATAGAACGCTAGAGTCACACTGTTGGCGATTTGCGCATACCAGCGAAATACCATGGAGCGTTCTGTTTTTCCCATCGATACCCTTAGGCGATCTTGTTCCGCCAAGAACTTGATGAGGGAGTCGTCACGCGATAATTCTTCGCGGGTCACCACCATACCCACCGTCAGTGCGTCTGTTACCGGCGCTGAGACGTCGACACCTGCGTAATAACCAGATTTCTCTATTGGCTTGGTAGTGAACCCCAACATTTTTGCGGAAGTTTGTGTTGGCCCCCAAGTGTAATTAGCCCATTCGCCGAATGCGGTTACATATTTGAATGGCTGGTAACGTGCTGATAAGACTAGCGCTGAATCGTGGCGCTTGCTTGCAAAGTAATTAGGTAGACGTTCGACTTTCGATCCAGTGAACCCGCGCTTTAGCGCTGCTCGAAACTCTAATTGCTGATAGGGCATGAACGTACCAGAAAGGAGGCCTGTCACTGCAGAATTTGTGTCCAGATCCGGATTGAGAAAATAGAAGTAATCATAGTCAGACCGCCGATTCCCTTCTCCTAGAAAGGTAGCAAAATTGATTACTACCGACGGATATTGACCTTTTCGAGCGTGAGTGAACGATAGATCCACGCCGAAATTTGTTTCAGCATTGATACGCTGTATGTGGGTGGCGTCTTTCGAGGTGAACGACCCTGCATCTTCCCAATGAAAACCTACGGGCAACATGAAGCGACCAAATTTTACGCCGAACTTCCCACGCTGATAATTTAGATGGGCCTGTCGAATGGCACCTTGTTGGTCGACCAGATCGAACGCGATGAAACGGTAGTCGTCGACGCGTGTGCGACCATCCGGGTCACAGGTTACTCGCGGGCCGATAGTGCTAGGCTCATTGGGAAAAAAGAAATGTTCCTCGCCACACGCTGCTAATGCTTTTGTTTCAGTGACTGGATTAATTTCCAGAACGTACGACAGATGCTTATTGATGTTGCCGAATAATTCAACAATTGCATAGCCGATTCGTCCTTGTTTCTCAAGTCCAAGCGAAGCTTGCGCGGAGTCGTGACCCCAAGCTGCCATAAATCTGACGCGCACGCGAAGCTTGTCGTTGTCAGGTATGCTGAACCCCGTCTTTGTGTTTATGGGATCATCTTTGACACTGGTTATCGGTTGAAGTGTTGGTCGAGTGCCCTCATTGCAGGGAACTCCGCTGTTGCAACTCTGAGCGGTCACGTGGTTACCGGCAGCGATCGATAAATAAAAGACCACTGCCAAAACTGCCGTGAAAGGGTTTCCACGTGTCCGGACAAGGCGAGTTATCATGAGTTCAAGTTTCTCGACGGAGATTTCATCACAACGCGGACCCCAAATCGTATCTGGGGACTGTAGACACTAACATTATGATACCGGTTAAGGCTCCTAGGAATCCTAATGCATCCAATTCGACACCATGATGTTGGTATCCTCGACAATCGCCGGACGCTATTTTTACTAGCGCCAGCGGCGTTTGTATTTCTCGTGCTGCTGGTTTCGCCAATTATTTTTCTTATTCACCTCAGCCTGCTGCCGTCAATGCCTAACGCCCCGTTGACAGGGCCGATTGGTTTCAGTGGGTACGCAGCGTTGGGCGATTCGTACCATCATTCGATTTTATGGCGCACCATACGCATTTCCGGAATAACGACGTTGGGGTGTTTGTTGCTCGGATATCCGATCGCACTGTCGATTATTCGATCTCGAGGCTGGTGGCGTAGCGCACAAATCGTCTTCGTTGTGACACCGCTGTTTGTGTCGATTGTTGTGCGGACCTACGGATGGGTTCTTCTGCTCGGGAACCGGGGTTTAATAAATGGACTGTTGGTCTGGGTAGGTTTTCGAGATCAACCAGTCCGCTTGCTAGGCACCGAAGTGGCTGTTGTCATCGGCCTTATGGAGGCTTTGCTGCCGTTCATGGTGTTGTCGTTGTCGGCAGTGTTGAGCCGGATCGATACAACATTGGAGGAAGCCGCTCGAGGTCTGGGTGCGTCACCCATCGGTGCATTCTTAACCGTGACCTTGCCATTGTCGCTGCCAGGTGCACTCGCAGGCTGTCTGCTCGTGTTTATGGTGAGCATGGGGAGTTATGTGACTCCTGCCTTGCTTGGTGGCAGTGCCGTCCGCGTAATGGTCACCGAGATCTATACGCAAGTGACGACGGTTTTTAATTGGCCACTGGCGGCAGTGCTGTCGTTAACATTGCTGGGTGTCTCGCTTACTGTGGCAG
>CAJXDY010000069.1:0-8995 GCA_913052135.1 uncultured Acidobacteriota bacterium | reverse complement strand
TTCTAGGCGGTGACGTATCGTTGGATGCAGACGACCCGATTCAAGAATGTCTGCAAGGCTTTTTACTGGTGCCTGCGGACCGAGTGTTTCTAGATATGCGTTGAGGTCGAATCGAAACCGGTTACACCGTGGACGATCATCGCTTACGGTAGTTTCGTCTTGGGGTAAGTTGATTGGATCAACGATCGTTGCGCCAAGTCGTCTCATCGAGGCAAGGGCTTCGTTAAAGCGGGCTATGATTTCGTCATCAGCAGTCTCATCTGAGAGTTCACGCAGTACACCGATGCGGGCGCCGTCTAGACCATCCACATTGAGGTAGTCTGTGTAGTTGGCTACGCGGTATTCGTGACTCAGTTGCGTTACCGGGTCATTTGGATCTGGTCCTGCAAGGACATCAAAGACAATGACGGCGTCGGTGACAGTCCGTGCCATCGGACCGCCGATGTCACGAGCGAGATTGAGAGGAACGATGCCATCACGACTGGTAAGACCCATTGTCGAACGGATACCGACAAGGTTCTGGTGTGACGAAGGGCCACGAATTGAATTGCCCGTGTCGGTCCCTAGTCCGACGGTGCCGAAATTGGCGGCCACAGCCGCTGCGGTGCCACCACTTGAGCCAGCAGTCACACGATTCGGTGCGTAGGGGTTGCGCGTATATCCGGCAAGGGCCGAACCAACGGTTTGATATGGGGAGAAGGCAAACTCGGCCATGT
Source organism: uncultured Acidobacteriota bacterium (assembly GCA_913052135.1). Classification (GTDB taxonomy): domain Bacteria; phylum Acidobacteriota; class Vicinamibacteria; order Vicinamibacterales; family UBA823; genus UBA8106. The sequence goes on along the minus strand of CAJXDY010000069.1, from coordinate 8,279 downwards.
TGGACTTGGCGAGAATAATTCCACCCGCTTCTCGAATCTTACGAATCTGGAATGCATCATCCGGCGGCACTGAGGTTGCCAAAGACAGGGATCCCGCAGTCGTCGGCAAATCGAACGTGTCGTAATTGTCCTTGACGATGATGGGAATACCATGAAGTGGGCCAGTTAGACCCGATTGGGTGTACGCAGCATCCAACTCTTCAGCCACCTTCAACGCGTTTGGGTTAATGGTAATGATAGCGTTCAGTGTTGGACCTTGTTTATCGTAGGTGGCTATTCGTGTGAGATAGGTTTCAACCAATACCTGTGCGGTAATCTGTCCACGCGCCATGGCGTCATGAATGTCATTGATTGTTGTTTCGACAACGTTAAATTCAGACGATACGAGTTTTGGGGCGGGTGCCGACTCACAGCCATACCACGAGAGCAAGCAGGCTGCAAAACAACTGCTGACGAGGGTATGTCGATGAATAGCTATCGATTTTCTCACGGCAATTATTTCATGCCTGAGTAGTTCGTTGCGGTGAGAAAAATTGATTCTACGTTAGCAACCAAGGGTCCATCCTCTCGCGATGCCTGGTAAGCTCGTTGCCAATCAGCGTCTTGGCGGAAACCTTGCCATGATTGCGCGGCAGCTTCAGGGCTGTCGTGAGCTAATAGATAAATCAGAGTGTTAGGCCTTTCGTTGGGAATCCAATAGCCAATGTTCGTCATGCCATGCCGTTCAAATAGAGCGGTTGTATGGTCACGAAATCGTGCATGAAGCGCTTCTAGCTTACCTGCTTCAGTCGTGTATGTTCGTAATTCAAAGGAACGAGAATTGTTCGCAATCGAGCGATCTTCGTCCTGAGCGCTAAAGCGGCCGACCATGAGACTCAGAATGATTAGGCTACCAATGGAAAATAGGTTTTTCATAGGTTCCTCATTTTATAAACATGTTTAGTTTAATATTGTGCCAGATTATAGCTCGATACAGGTGTCCAGCCATTGCCTTACGGCGTGCTACTTGTCTTTGAGCCTAGATTTTAAGCTTCACACGACCAGAGTCGTCCACACGGGAGAGGAGATTCTTCATGAATCGTCGAGAATTCATTGGGACCGTTGGTGGCGGTACTTTATTGGCAACCAGCGGAGTAGCAGGAGCTGATTACCTGAGTCAAGAAACTCCAGAAGCGATTTACCGTCGTGCGTATGCAATTGATGCAATGTGCTTTGCGATGGCACCGCCACCGCGAACGTTTGTTCAGTATCTTACGCGCGAAAAGGTCGAAGCCTTACGAATATCCGGTATTACGGCAATGGCAATGAATATGACGGCAAATTTTGCCGTGCTAAGCAAGGCCGAGAATATGTTCGGAGCTGTCGTGAAGCGTATTGATACGTGGGATGCAATTGTTCGGAAGCATTCGGACGTGTTTGCGAAAGTGACGAATGCGGCGGACCTCGATGCCGTCAAACGAGCTGGTAGAGTTGGATTCATCTATTGTTTCCAGATGTCCGCTCCATTTGGCTGGGATCTTGAGAAATTACAGACCTTTATTGATCGAGGAGTGCGTCAAATTCAGCTCGCCGACGGCAATCGTAATTTCCTCGTGGATAGTTGTTGGGAGCCTACGAACGCGGGATTAAGTCAGTACGGATATCGGGTCATTGAAGCTTTCAATGACCATGGAGTGATTATTGATCTATCACATGTCGGTGATCGTTCATCTCTTGATGTAATCCTCGCATCAACTAAACCGGTGATTTATTCTCATTCGGGTTGCCTCGCTTTATGTCCGCACCCGCGTAACGTGAGTGATCGGAATATTCGAATGCTGGCAGAAAATGGAGGCGTGTTTTGTGTCTACAATCAGAGCGGTTGGCTGACTAAAGATCCAACGATCTCGATCAATCATTTTATCGATCATGTTGAACACGTAATCAATCTTGGAGGTGAAGATTCGGTGGCAGTCGGCACAGATCAGGATGTTGTTGATATGACAGCCATGCGACCCACTGAGGTCGAGGACCATAATCGAAGCTTTGCGAGACGGCGCCAGCAATATCCAGAACTCACATGGGAGATCAAGCATATGCGAGTGCCAGAGTTAAGCCATCCACAGCGCCTGCTGCACCTAGTGCAGGCCTTGCAACAGCGAGGGTATTCAACCGGCCGAATCGAGAAAATTATCGGTGGTAATTACGCGCGCCTATTCCGTGAAGTGGTTGGGTAGGTGTAATCATCACTGCGGTGGCTGCTGACTACTACTGGCCAATATTCTGGTTAAGGATGAACAAGTTATTCGGAGAATATGATGCGTAAATGGAATCGTCGGCGATGGCTTACGGCCACGGGTGGTGTATTGCTGGGTTCGGCTCATTGCACTCGTTTGGCGGAGCGGCATGAGCCGCTAGTTTCCCCAACTGAAAGGGAAGGTATCACTCTAGAAGAATTTGAACCAAAAAGTATGTTGCATGTTCCGGAAAGCCACGTCGATCGAGCACGTTTTCCTGTCATCGACATCCATACCCACGTTACTTGGTCGGATGTCCCACTGGGATCAGATCCTTTTGGAGAACGAATTCGTATCCTAGGTCGACCTGAAGAATTGGTTCCGGTCATGGATCGTAAAGGTGTGCGTACGATGGTTAACTTGACCGGTGGCGTTGGGCTAGGTTTAGTCGAAGCACGACGTGTGTTCGACGAGGCATATCCAGACCGGTTTATCACATTCACCGAGCCGTCATGGAACCATGTGGCCGATCCGGACTATCCTCGATTTCAAGCGGAACAAATCGAACAAGCACATAAGGCTGGTGCACGTGGACTCAAGTTGACGAAGACGCTGGGCTTATCTTTGCGTGAGCGAGTGACCAGCGGTTCATTAATCGCAATAGACGATCAACGATTTGATCCAATGTGGGAGACCTGTGCAGCACTTGATATGCCGATAGCCATTCATGTCTCTGACCCAGAAGCGTTTTTCCTGCCGATTGATCGACTAAACGAACGGTACGAGGAACTTCATGCACATCCGGAGTGGTCATTTTACGGTGGTGATTTTCCAAGCCACGCTGCACTGCTTGCTGCGCGCGACCGCGTCTTGGCTCGTCATCCCGCCACAACGTTCATCGGTCTTCATGTTGGACACAACGCAGAAAATCTTTCTACTGTAAGTCAGGCTCTCGACCGATTTCCGAACTTATACGTGGAATTGGGAGCGCGGATCGGTGAATTGGGTCGTCAACCTCGAACCGCCCGTCGATTTTTCGAGAATTATCAGGATAGAATCTTGTTTGGAACAGATGCGATTCCTTCTCCTGAAGGTGATGCGACGCCGCAACAAGTCTTCGGCGACACTCTCTATGAAATTTACTTTAGATTTCTAGAGACAGAAGATGACTACTTTGACTACGCTCCTGCGAAGACTCCTCCACAAGGGCGATGGCGCATCTACGGTTTAGGTCTACCGGATTCGGTTTTGAAGAAGGTGTATTTTGAAAATGCCGCACAGATACTTGGGATAGACGTTTGATGCAAGTTAGTGAGTCCAGGAGGGTAGATGTTGAAGATCACAAGAGGCGTGTATGTTTTATGCTTCGTGTGTTTTATGTCTGACAATCACATGCAGAGTCAGGATGTGGAGTACGTAGTAGTACGCACTGATGCTTCACCACAGGAGGTTGTGGACAATGAATCCCCGTGGTGGGAAGCGCGACGGGTCAAATGGGGTCCGGCAGCTTATGAGACAGAATTTCGTGCTCTGTGGAGTGACTTGGGATTGTACCTACGTTTTGAGTCCACGGATCCTAATCCTTGGTTCACGATGACGGAACATGATGATCCAATCTGGAATGAAGAAGTAGTCGAAATCTTCATCGATCTGGATCGTTCTGGGACCAACTATGCTGAGATCGAAATAAGCCCAGCAAATGTCGTCACTGATTTAAGCATAATGTGGGAGGGAGATGACCGAGAGGGGGATCTCTCCTGGAACCTTGAAGGGTTGGAGAGTCATGTGAGACTTAATCGATACAGAGATGGGTCTACCGTCGGTTGGACTGCCGTGGCCTTTCTGCCATGGCCCGGATTTGCTTCATTACCATCTGCAACGGCGATGACATTACCACCAGCGGCTGGGACACACTGGCGTTTTAATGTCTTTCGTATAAAGCGACCGTGGGGTGAGTCTGACCCGTCACGGGATGTTGTTTTTGCGGCCTGGTCACCAGTAACAGGCGAGAGTTTTCACGAGCCAACTGTGTTTCGTGAACTCGTGTTTGAGGGAAATAGTGAGTTACCCAGCAAGGTGCCAGACTGACGAGCTGGCGTAGACGTGCTTGTTAGGGACTAAGCTTAATGACGGGTTCTCTGTTCCGTTATTTGAACCCTAGTACCTGTAGTGTGATGGCTTGTACGGTCCACCGACGGGCACACCGATGTAATCTGCTTGCGCTTGAGTCAGTTCGGTCAATTTGACGCCCAGATGGTCCAAATGAAGGCGTGCGACTTTTTCGTCTAACTCCTTAGGCAACATGTAAACCTTTTTTTCGTACTGCCCTTTGTTCGCATGCAGTTCCAGTTGTGCGATCACTTGGTTGGTGAAGGACGCTGACATCACGAAGCTTGGGTGGCCTGTTGCACATCCCAAGTTTAGGAGACGTCCTTCAGCCAAAATCATTACGCTATGGCCATCTGGAAATCGCCATTCATCGTACTGCGGTTTGATATTGATGTGCTCAATGCCCTCGAATTTTTTCAGACCGGCCATGTCAATCTCGTTGTCAAAGTGACCGATGTTTCCGACGATTGCCTTGTCCTTCATTCTAGACATATGTTCCACTGTAAAAATATTGAAGTTTCCAGTGGCAGAAATAAAAATATCGACTTGTTCCACCACATCCTCAAGGGTCACCACTTGGTACCCTTCCATGGCAGCTTGCAAGGCGCAGATCGGATCGACTTCAGTCACCATGACTCGGCTACCCTGACCACGCAAGGCTTGGGCGCAGCCTTTACCCACATCACCGAAACCACACACGAGAGCGGTCTTCCCCCCGAGCATGACATCAGTGGCTCGTGCTAGACCGTCCGGGAGAGAATGTCGACAGCCGTAGATGTTGTCGAACTTGCCCTTCGTTACAGAATCGTTCACATTGATAGCGGGGAAGAGCAGCGTCCCCGCTTCCATCATCTGATACAGACGGTGCACACCGGTCGTCGTTTCTTCGCTTACGCCGCGAATGGCCGGACCAATTTTATGCCAGTATTGTTTGTCCTCCGTCTGGAGTGTTCGAAGCGAGTCGAGAATAACACGCCATTCTTCAGGGTCAGTACTCGGTTGAAATGCAGGAACAGCACCGACTTGCTCAAATTCGTAACCCTTATGAATCAGGAGTGTCGCGTCGCCACCGTCATCTACCATTAACTCTGGTCCAGAACCGTCTGGCCATCGCAGTGCTTCGTTTGTACACCACCAATATTCCTCCAGCGTTTCACCTTTCCAAGCGAACACCGGAATACCCTGTGGCTTTGTTGGGGTGCCGCCCGTCTCTGGGTGACCGACGACCACCGCTGCCGCCGCGTGGTCCTGCGTCGAAAAAATGTTGCAAGAGACCCAACGAACATCTGCGCCAAGTGCTGCCAACGTTTCAATCAGGACCGCAGTTTGTACGGTCATATGCAAACTACCCATAATCCGCGCACCTGCCAGTGGACGTTGTCCTTCATATTCTCGTCGGAGGGTCATCAGGCCCGGCATTTCCTGCTGAGCGAGTCTGATTTCCTTGCGGCCGAATTCGGCCAGGGACAGATCAGCAACCTTATAGGGTAGGCGGTCGACCGCTACAGCGTCAGTAAATGCGTGGGCACGGTCGGTTGCGACGGGGGTCATGTGTTTCTCCTGAACGCGACGTTACTGGATATCAAAACGCAGTGTTTACCGATTCTTAACCTACCATTCTACTCGATCGGCTTGATCGGCTCGATTTTGTGAGCTAGGTCGGATGTCTTGTCTGATTCGTAACGAACAAGATCTTGAGATATCTCGTCGAGACGATAACCGTTCTCTCACATTGAGTGAAGCAGTAGATTGGATTTCCTATTTCCCTGGTGCTCGTGATGGCCTCTGCAGATGTAGGAATTCAAGGACGCTACAATCTACAACCTCGGCGACTTTATAACTTAAATTACACCAGCTTTGATCCGGTACCCACCGTCAGGGTTCTCCTCACGGTAATCGTTGTGGCAAGACCCACAAGCGCCACCGATTCGGTTACGGATGTCTGGGATCGACGGGAAATCCTGGTTGTCAACAGCTGCTTTGAGGTCGCTGGCTGCCTGGCGAGCATCTTCAGCAATGCTCGCCGCGCCGTCTGCATCGTGTGCCTCTAAAAACGCTTTCACGCCTGTGAATATTTCGACTAAGTGTTCGGCGCCGGCTGCTGTCTGTTCGCCATCGCGGGCTTCGATGCTCTCTCGAACGGCACCGAAAGTCTTGCCGACGTCTTTCATAGCTGCATCAAATCCTGATTCATCGGCTATCTCTGGCACCTGAGAAAGACCGGACAAAACGAAGAAACTCACGGCTACAACTAGGTATGCACGCATCGAAATCCTCCAGAAAGTCTCGTGGCTTTTCACGGAAACGGTCGATATCGTAATTCAGTATATACGATAGTTCATGCTATGAGATGATGACCAAACATTTGGTTGCACTGAAGTTGACGTTCTGTTTCGAGTCAAGGAGGCTGAGATGCTAATTCGACGGGCGGTATTCACTTGGGTCTTTTTTTCTGTAGCAGTTGGAGTTCTCCAGGCGCAGTCGCTTGACCTGCTGATTCGTGGAGGACGAGTGATTGACCCCCGTAACGAGATTAACGCTGTGCTTGATGTAGGGATTGCTGATGGAAAAGTTGTTGAGGTTGCAGAGCAAATTCAGGAGAGTAGGGCCAAGACGGTGGTAGACGCGTCTGGATTAATTGTGACGCCAGGTCTGATCGACTTGCATGCCCATGTGTTTTTTGGCACCGAACCGAACGCTTATTTGAGTAACAGCTTCACTGCAGTGCCTCCAGACGGGTTCACTTTTAGAGTAGGAGTGACGACTGTCGTTGATACCGGTGGAGCCGGGTGGCGCAATTTCATCCAATTCAAGGAGCAGGTGATCGATCGATCACAAACACGTGTATTGGCAATGCTCAACATCGTAGGAAGTGGGATGAAAGGTGGACCCGTTGAACAGAATGTGGACGACATGAATCCCGAGCTCACAGCTCAGCGCGCCCAAGAATTTTCAGATATCGTCGTGGGGATTAAGGTTGCGCATTACCGAGGAGAAGATTTTGGGCCTGTGGATCATGCTGTTATAGCAGGTGGCCTTGCCAATATTCCCGTCATGGTCGATTTTGGGACGCATGAGCCTGAACTTTCATTGGAATCTTTATTGCTCACACACCTCCGTCCCGGTGACATCTACACTCATACATATATGAATGTGAACGGGCGCTTACCGATTGTTGATTCCGATGGAATCCTGAAGCCGTTTGTGTCTACTGCGCGTGCTCGAGGTATCGTGTTTGATGTTGGGCACGGTGGCGGCAGTTTTCTGTTTAGTCAGGCCATTCCTGCAATGAGCCAAGGTTTTCCGCCGGACACGATCAGCACCGACCTTCACACTGGCAGCATGAATGGGGGCATGAAGGACATGCTGAACGTGATGTCTAAGTTTCTTAATATGGGAATGTCTGTTCAGGATGTGGTTGAGCGATCTACTTGGAATCCTGCCCAGACGATTAATCGGGACGACCTTGGGCATCTCAGTATTGGAGCCGTGGCGGATGTCACTGTCTTACGAGAACGGGACGGTGAATTTGGCTTCGTGGACGTTGTTGGTGGAAAGCTCATTGGCGATCGGAAATTTGACGCCGAACTAACCGTCCGCGCTGGCCAGATCGTTTGGGACCTGAATGGTTTATCGCGGGTTAACTGAGACATGATGTCGCCAAGGTAACCCCGATTACGACCTCACGGGCTACGTACTTAAGTTATAGCGTCCCGAAATATTTCAGCACACCGCGCCCATCTCTCGCTCAGCGGCGATAATGGCAAGCCACGGGTTTGTGGTTATTGTGCCGGAAGTCGCCAATGTTGAACACACTTTTCTTGGGCTGGTCGGTCACTTTCTCCTGCAGGAACATCCGCTTGTGCTCGCGGACCAGGATTGAATGCATGGGACTCATCGACATAAAATTGTCTTCCTTCTTGAGCTTGTTGCCCAGCGTTTCCTCGTACTTGA
>CAJXDY010000068.1:0-9232 GCA_913052135.1 uncultured Acidobacteriota bacterium | reverse complement strand
AAGGCAGAGGTCTGCAAAACCTCCATCCCCGGTTCAAATCCGGGCGGCGCCTCCACAAAGTACTTGTCAATGCCTCATCTTGATCTTGCGAATCGCCTACTGCAGGCGCTAGAGGCGGGTAATGATGCCGGTGGGGAGGCGGGGCCTCTGCATTCGTCCTCGCTGGTCATTGTGGCCAACGAACTGTGGCCTTTGGTCGATCTTAGAGTTGACTGGACAGATGACGATCCCATTGCCGAACTGCGACGCCTCTGGAAACGGTACGAACCACAAAGGGATGCCTACATTGCACGAGCACTAAATCCGAAGGAAGCTCCTCGGTATGGAGTACCGGGAGATTCGTAACGAGAGTATCAAGGTTCGGCAGTTAGACTAGCAATTTATTCGGTACGGGAAGTGCCACGCTTTCGGTCCCGCATGTACAAAATTCCAAAAATAATTGTGAGCAGAATACACAGGGAAGAGACATAGCGGAACGAGATTCGACCTCCGTGATTGTCCGCAGGGGCGAGCAGTGCTGAGGCACGGCTCGTGAAATCAGCATTACTATCGAATCTTGCTACGCTCCGAAGAGCTGTAGCAGTGGTGACCGGCGGTAACTGTCCTCCAGCGACCGAGGCTGCAGTCAGGACACCCTGCGCTTCTTCGGCGGCGGCCTGTATTTCAGCGCCAGCTTCTCTTTCTGCCTGGGCTGCCAAATCTGGCAATATTTCGACTGCTTCGATTAGTAATTGCTTGGTTTCGACGGGGTCCAGTCTTTCGTGCCCGAAATCGTCAGCAATCCGTCCCATGATCGGCGTAGTGATAGCCCCTGCCGTTAACGCTCCAATACCGCCAAGCAGAGCGAGGGCCAGCGCGCCTCCTTTCGGGATTCTCTCAGCTGCGACACCTAACATTGTTGGCCAAAAATACGACGTACCAATGGCGAACACCGCTCCGGCTGCAAAGGCTACTCCCATCGTTTCGGCGTAACTCAGCCACCAGAGTCCTACGCCGGAAACCACGGCGCAGACCGTTAGGACGCCGGTCGCGGAGAGACGATGCACGACTGGACCAGCAAATTGACGCATGATGGCCATCAAGCCGTTGATCCATGCGAGGAGAAGAATGCCAGGAATTCCCACGGCGGCAAAGATCGCGGGTGTCCACTTTCCTGGACCGAGTTCCACCGAAGCGGTGAGCATCATGCAGAAGAAAAGTACTAGGAATAGCGGTCGCGTTAACGTGGCCCTAAACATTTCGCGGGTCGAGACACCAGACTGCACACGCTCGGTCAGCGGAAAACGTTGGCCAGTGAACAAAAGTCCATAGGCAATTGCGGGCACCATGACAAAGGCAAGCTTCCAGTGCCAGGTTCCAATACCGTACTTCGTGAACAGGAAACCTAGCACGCCACCGATCACGATACCGCCAGGAAACCAAACATGGAAGTGGTTCAGTTTCTTGGTCTTCTGGTCGGGGTAGAGAGTGGTAATGAGAGGATTACATGTCGCTTCAATTAAGCCATTCGCAATGCTGATCACCAGGGCACCACCCAGTAACGACCAGAAACCGGTGGCAAACACCATGAGCAGTGGACCAACAATGTGTGCGATGAGCGACAGGCGAAGCAAGGGTCGCATGCCAACGATGTCAACGAACGGGCCGAATATCACTATCGATATCGCAAAGCCCCAGAGTTGAGCACCACTGATGTACCCGACTTGTAGGTTCGTCAGAACGAATGTCTCTTTGAGCGGATTCATAATGTCGGCCATTACAGCGAACGACATTGACGTCGCGATTAAGCCGAGGCAACTGGCGAAAAACAGTCGCTCTCGTTGAATTGGCGCGAGGTTTGAATGAAGGGTATCTGAAGTCATCTGGCTGGCCTTCTCAATCTGCGCTCTTGGCTCAACTTAGCCTTTTCGTTAGCTGTTTGCTTTTCAGTGCTTGTGGTTTCAGCCGCACGCAATGTCTTGTCGTGTTTGGCATAGCTCGGCTGCAAGTCAACGCTGCGCAAATTATGTAGAGCAGCTCTCGCACCCGCGAGTTTATCAACATCATTATCTTCCCATTCGATTGAAAGAGCTCCATCGAATCCAACACGGTTCAGTTCCACGAGCACTTCCTCAGTGTTGATTGCATCGCGGCTAGAGCCAGCCGTAACGAAATTCCAGCCATTGGTTGCCGCACCAAAATCCTGATGGCCACCGAGCCAACCACCTCGACAGTGTTCAGGTATCACCTGTACGCCTTTTATGTGAACACAGTGGATGTAATCCTTGAATTCACGAATAAATTCAACAGCTGAGACATGTTGCCATTCTAGATGTGAGCAATCGAGATTGAATCCGATCACGTCACCGTAACCGGCATCGGAAAGATACTGCAACCAGTCGTGGGCAGACTCCAGGTCGCCCATGGCTCGCTCGCTTGGATGACACTCCAAGTCAAAGGTCGTTCCGTACTCGCGACAAGCATCCAGAAACGGTGCGAACCGTTCAACAATCAACTCGAGACTGACGCGGCGCACATCAGCAAGCTGATGTCCGGCAATTTCAGTCGGTAGGGGCGGAAAGAGGAACCAGTGTGACCAGCAATTTGCCGGAGAGCCGCAGAAACCAGGGAGTGGAATGTGACGGTCCAGTGCTTCTGCAAGGTATTTCGAAAGTCGCGCGCAACCGATTAACGCATCCAAGGCTTGAGTGTGGATAAGTTTGCCGACTTCATCAGGGACGAAGTACGGGTCATGACGTGGTGGGTCATTCGATTGCCGCCATTTGGCATAGGCCTCCACTGCTTCGCCACCGACAAACTGAAGTGTTTTAGCGCTAGGTTCATCTCCAAGGGCCTGACCTTGTAAATGAGTGGCCACGCTGAAAATCTCAAGGTTACGCTTGCTTGCCTTTGCGATCCGTGACTCTGCGAACTTTTTAGCTCCTGTATCGTCACTGCATTGGTCAAGGGGGAGTTCCCAGCTGGCTTCTTCCCATCCATCGAATTTCTCTGCCGACAGGAAATCGAGAAATTCATCTTCTTGAATGTCTCCGAATTGACCACGTACCAATCCGATCTGATGCCATGATTGCTGGCCCTGTCGATGCGTTTTCGTCTGTGAAAACCCCATAGATACCTCCAAATTACCGCCGAATAGCAAGTTTCATGATTCATGCTACGCTATGATGCACGCCTCACGGTAACGTTATCTTATGGTAAACACTTCCCAAAGTTCGACGAAGTCACAAAGAGAATTTTTCGATGAGATTTCCTCGCTTCCGGTTCTTGACATCCATACGCATCTCGTTGGCGGGAAACTTTCAGCACGCGGATTACATGATATTTTGCTCTATCATATGTCCATAAGTGACTTGTATGCTGCTGGTTGTGAGGATGCCGGACGTCTAACAGAGTATCCAGATTGGCCGACCCGAGATGAAACAATTATTCGGATTGAGCGGGCTCTTCCGTTCATGGATGCCTCAAGCAATACGAGCACTGCTTGGTGTATTCGACGCATTTTAAGCGATCTCTACACTTGGAAAGCTCCGATCACGGTGGACAACTGGCGGAAACTTGACGATATTATTCGTGAGCGAGCGGATGATCGTGCTTGGCAACGCGAGGTTGTGCGTCAAGCTGGAATTCGCCAGTTCGTGACAGAATTTGCTCGCCGGGAAGAAGGTCAGGACGATGACCTCCTACAATACGCACTAGAGTGGGGGTTTTTCACACGCTGTCAAGCAGGGGAGTTTGATACGGCCCTTTGCGAATTAGAACGGTGTTGGGGAAAGCGTCCCGAAAGTCCGATGCCGATAGGGACTAGTTCTAGATCTGCACCAACACGCACAATCAATTCGCTTGATGACGTGCATGCGGCAGTTGATGACTACGTCAGCAATATTTCTACCGTACCAGTCCTGTCGACTGCGACACATCTCTCAACCGATATTAATTACTGTGAGGTCGGTGAATCCGAGATGACAGATGCTCTCTCACGGCGTGATCGCGCCAGCATTGAGGAGCGCAATATTTATGCATCGTATGTCAATGAGCGTTTCTTGTCTGCCCTTGAACGTCTCGGTGACACTTTGGTGTTTCAATTTAGCATGGGTGCCGAGCCATTACCCTTTGAGACCAGCAGTCGACTCAGCCAGCAGACAATTGGCCAGCTCGGTGCCATGGTTAGTCGACATCCAGGTCTCCGTTTTCAATGTTTACTCGCGAGTCGTCATGCCAATCAGTCACTCTGTTCACTGTGCCGTGAATTACCGAATTTGTCTCTCGCTGGTTATTGGTGGCACAATTTCTTCCCCTCAGTGATTGGGCAGGTGATGGAGGAGCGTCTTGACATGTTGCCCACAAACAAACAGGTCGGATTTTTTTCGGATGCTTATGTGGTGGAGTGGGCCTACGCGAAAGTACAGATCGTCCGAGAAGTTTTGGCCCGCACCCTGTCAGCGAGAGTGGAGCAGGGGCAGTACACTTATGATGAGGCGCTGACCATCGCTCACGCGATTCTGTTTGATAGCCCAAAGACCTTACTTGGAATTCGACTGCCGAGCAACATGTCATGAGGATGCTTGGTGGACGTCAGTTCGTGGCCGTATAAAAAAGCGTCATCACGAGGCGTAATGTGGCACCGTCAGATTTTAACTGGTTCTATTGCTTGATAATCATCTCAAGTCGTGTTTTGGTGCGGAGATTATTTGGGCTGTACAATACAATGCAACGACAATGGTGGAAAGCCGAACATCGGTTGAACCTGACAAGGAATTTGAGTTGAAACGACTGACTGTAGAAAGCACATCTTTTCATTGATTTAGAAACCTTACTATCATGCTCAATGTGTTAAGAGATTATCTGCTCCAACAGGGTTTCGATGACGGATTTTCGCGTTGGCTGACGTTAAATGCGGAAATCGTCTTAGTGCTAGTCTTGGCTATTCTGGCCAATATGCTCGCCAAGCGCATCGTGGTGCGTGGTGCCGCTGCGTTAATCGGGAAGACAGCTACAACCTGGGATGATGTCCTGATTGAACACCGCGTGATTCAACGCATGGCGCACTTGGCGCCTGCGTTGGTCGTTTACCATTTTTCCTTGCCAGTATTAGGGAACTATCCGTGGTGGAGTACTAGCGTCAGACAGGCGAGCTTGATTTACATGCTGCTGGTTGTTGTCTTGGTCATTGACGCGGCCTTAAATGCGATAGCTGATGTTATGCACTCTTCACAGCTGTCCCAAGATCTGCCGATTAAGAGTCTCACGCAGATCCTAAAGCTCGGACTTTACATTTTTGCAGGCATCAGTGTGCTGTCGTTGATCCTTGGAAAATCACCACTTTTACTCTTTAGTGGGTTGGGCGCGATGACTGCGGTGATTATGCTGGTCTTTAAGGATGCGATTCTCGGCTTCGTTGGAGGGATTCAGCTTTCCGCTAATCGGATGGTCGCCCGAGGTGATTGGATTGAGATGCCGAAGTATGGCGCTGATGGTGACGTTATAGAAGTGGCCTTGACGACAGTTAAGGTTCAAAACTGGGATAAAACCATCATAACGATTCCAACTTATGCACTAATCAGTGAATCATTCAAGAACTGGCGCGGTATGTCTGAATCTGGTGGCCGACGAATCAAACGCGCTATTAATCTTGATGTGAGTTCAATCAGTTTCTGCGACGATGAAATGTTGAAGCGGTTCGTGAAAATTCCGTACATGGCTGAATACCTGAAAAGCAAGTTGAATGAGGTGTCGAAACGACATGAAGAACATGCTTCTGATGAGTTACCACCGGGCAGTATTCGACGACTGACGAACGTCGGAACGTTTCGCGCCTATGTAATTGCCTATCTTCGCGATCATCCGATGATCCGCCAGGATATGACTCTAATGGTTCGACAACTTGCTTCTGGTCCACACGGCCTTCCGATTGAAATTTATGGGTTTAGTCGCGATCAGAGATGGGTTAGCTATGAGAATATACAGGCTGACGTGTTTGACCATATTTTCGCAATGGTGCCTGAGTTTGAGCTGCGTGTGTACCAAAATCCATCAGGAACTGACGTGAAATCATTAATAGGGAAGCTGGCTAGCGAATCCTCATCCCGCACGAATCGATAGTTTATCGAATCTAAGATTTTTGGTTCACTGAGTTCTGCGTAAACGAGCCAAGTTCTCATGTTCAACAGAGTCATGCTTCTTATCCTGCTTCTTGTTTCCATAGGGATTGGTGTCTGGCTCTACAAGGAGAAACCGTGGCAGTGGGAGAACTCTGATCAGAATATGCTGACGTCACTACCCATGTTGCCAGAATTTGTTTATCAGAACGAGATATCAATTGAGAAATTTCTCGTAGCTGATCGATGGGCTCGTAAAAATATGATGTCTGCCGACGCGGTTGGTCGGCTAGGAATGCTTTATCACGCATACCAATTTACTAACGAAGCGCGAAGAAGTTACACCCGCGCACAAGAATTGCAGCCTGATGAGTTTGCTTGGATTTATTACTTGGCAGTGCTAGAGAAAGCGACCTTCAGGTTCCCTGAGAGCGAAGCGTTATTTCGACAAGCGATTATCCTTAAACCCGATAGTGCGGAACTATGGGCTGAATTAGGCGATTTACAGATGAAAAGGGCAAGGGGTGATGAGGCAGCGTTAATATTTGCTCGCGCTCTCGAACTCGATCCTAGGGAGCCGCTCGCTGCACTCGGGAAAGGCAGACTCGAAATTTTGGCGCGCAATTGGGAGGAAGCCATTGCGTTGTTGATGCCCATTCTTGATGATTATCCTCGGCTGTCTCTCGCTCATAAATATCTCGCTGTTTCTTATGAGCAGCTTGGCGAGATTGAACAGTATGTGCATCATCAGGCGTTGAGTGAGTATGGTTCCGCGTTGGAAAGCCCTCTTATGAAAGCCCTTCACGATCTATCGATCAATGCGATTCTCCAAGGAGGCGATCGTTCAGCGGGTCCCGCGCTATTGCAAGTGAAATGTGCCCGTTGCCATAGCGACTGGCGTATTGATGAGACGCACGAGAGTCGAGATTGGTGGGCTAGTACCGTTCGGCGGATGCAACGGGAAGCCGGGTGGGAGTGGTTGACCGATGGGGAAGCCGCTAACGTGGTTGAATATCTGTCCAGCCGTCCTTAAACGAATATTGGTCTGTTCATTGACCAGTTAGGTCCTGTAGATCCTTGGCAGCTTGCCCGTGGCTTGGTTGTCGCTCAAGTACGTGGCGGTACTCAAGGATTGCTTCGTCGGTCAAGCCAGCCGCTCGTAAGATCGTGGCTAGGCTGTAGTGGAAGGCAACAATTTCCGGTGAGAGAGTAACGGCGCGTTTCAGGTGAACAATGGCTTCGTCGAATCGGCCAGTACGCGCCACTGCCAGACCAAGATTCTTGTACGTAGTGGCTGGATCGGTACCGAGATCGAGTGCCTTTCGCAGTATTGGTTCAGCTTCCGCGGGATTACCATACCGGAGCACCGCTTCACCTAGTAACGCATGTGCTCGTGCATGCTCTGGTTCCAATGAAATCGCCGTCCGAAATGCTCGCTGGATATCTGCAGGGCTTTCTGAACTTTCACCTAGGACTATGTAAACTTCAGGATTGTCCGGATCGAGTTGTTGAGCTCTGGTAAATATCGCGCGTGCCATCTCTCCGCTACCGACATAAGCGAATCTCGAGACATTCATCAGTAGCCAATCGACATCGAAGGACTGTAATAACAACTCATCAACCCACTGATCAGGTGCTGACGCGAATCGACTAGCCGTATCAGCTCCTGCTAATGCGGCCTCCATCGCTTGAGGCCGGTTAAAATGCTCGTGGACTGATGCTAGTAATCGATAGGCTGCGTCGAAGCCGCCATGTGACACACTCTGTTCGAGATGCCATTGCGCACGCTCCCAGTTATTTTCAGCGAGAGCGAGGCGTGCGAGACCGAGATGTCCATACGAATCATTCGGTACGAGAGTTAACAGTTGTTCGTAGCTCGTGCGTGAAGCACTTCTATCACCTTGCTTGAACTGATTGTCGGCCAATTTTAGCCAGGCCGGGGTGTAATCAGGAGCTAGGGCAACCGTTGTCGTTAGAAGCCCAGTAACGGATTGACTCTCTCCTCTCTCCTGTCTCAGGCTCGCTAAGAGGTACGGCCATCGCGGTTCAATCCCGTCGAGTTGGATCGCTAGTTCGTAAGCAGTGGCAGCAAAATCGTTGTAGTCGTTCGCTTGATAGAGTTGTGCTAGGCGACCAATTGCTTGCCCAATTTTCGCATCTCCCTCGCTCGACTGAATCTCCTGGCGCAAAAGTTCCTGTGCTTGTGTCACTGCTAGTGCTAAAGCTGGACTCATGGTTACTGGATCAGGCGCTTCCGTCATGAGCTTTGTGAGTCCGGCGGGGAGTGACCACCGCGCAATTACGTGCGATGTACCCCAAATGGTCAGGGTGACCAGTGCCAGAAAGCCTAGAATCGCTACGGTGTGTCGTGGCAGCGGCCACGGCTTTTTGGCAAGCGTTGCACGAGTTTTGCTTCGCCGAGCATTTCGGCGTTCCTTATATCTACTCATCGTAGGCCGCTTGACGGTCTAGCGCCCCGACCAAGTATTTGTCCACAGTGTGACGCGTCCCATCCGATCGTATGGCGGATAGACGTGCATGCTACCTGTCACGAGGTCAGTCCAACCGTCGTCGTTGATGTCTCCACTAGCGAGTGTTAACAGATGGGTAGGCGACGAGGCAAGATCGTGCAATGTGAACTCCATGTTGCCATCATTGCGGAACCAACTCAATGATTGTGCCGTAGGATCGTCCCAGGCATTGAACGTACTGACTATGAAGACATCCAGGTCGCCATCACGATCACCGTCGACTGCCTGAGCTGCATAGGCGCCTGGAAAATCTCCAATGCGATGGTACTCAAAAGCAAGACTGCCATTATTTTCAAGCCACTGTACACCGTGCCAAGGTCGTGGTCCCGGTGGGCTGTAATCGAAGGCGTCTCCGTTTGTATAGAGCAGATCCAAATCACCATCGAGATCAAGATCGGCGAGGGAAAGGCCACTGCTTCCAAAGTCTTCGTTTGTCGAACCGTACACGAGATGCTGTGTAAAATTTCCGTTACCATCGTTTTCAAATGCGTAGATTTCTTCCCATTCCTGTGACACAACCGCTGCGATATCGAGATCGCCGTCACCGTCGAGATCTCCGACGGGTGTGTGGATGGTACCAGGCAGATTGAGTAATTGATGACTTTC
>CAJXDY010000067.1:0-9255 GCA_913052135.1 uncultured Acidobacteriota bacterium | reverse complement strand
TGAGCACCCTTGGGTGGTCCAACGCCATCCCGCTGCCTCCATCTTCTGTTTGGTGGCGTCGCTGTACGGTGGTGCATACCGCCGTACAACCTGAGTGTACCAGAGGCCTCTCAACTCACGCGCCAAACGGAACGTGAGCACACGATCCAGAATTCTAGCGTCCAAAAAATGTCCGAAGTTGTCTGGAGCAGCACAAACGACGATTGAGACAATGAGGATTTATTTTCGTGGCTTTGGGATGATGAAAAAAAAAGTTTTTTTTGCGATTTTTGTCGAAATTATTTTTTTCCTTCTCAGCTTCAGCTTCATCTTTTTCTTCTTTACGCTCGTTTAAACCCTCAGCTACAGCTTCAGCAAGTGTACGAGTAATTAGGTCGATTGACTTTGATGCATCATCGTTGGCAGGAATAACAAAATCAACTGGGCGAGGATCGCTGTTTGTATCAACAATAGCAAACACTGGAATATTAAGCTTATTTGCCTCTGCTAAAGCGATATGCTCTTTCCTAACATCTACAATGAATATCGCAGTTGGAAGTCTAGTCATGTCAGCAATAGAACCTAAAACTTTATCTAGTTTCTCTCTTTGACGGCTAACTTGAAGACGCTCACGCTTAGATAGAATTGCAAGCGTACCATCCGCTTCCATCTTATCAATCTGAGTCATCTTACGAATAGCCTTACGGATAGTACCGAAGTTAGTAAGCATACCACCTGACCAACGCTCAGTAATGTACGGCATACCGATAGCCTTTGCGTGTGCCGAACTTCTCGAGTTCCCAGGGTTCCCGTACGTCGAGCAGAACGACGTTCCCATCTGCGAGAGCCGCATCGAGCTCGGACACTGACACCCGCATCTCTTCACCCACTGGCTCAGGCAGGTTGCCTGGCATGCGGATCGCTGGCTGAGATTGCGCAACCAGCAGGAGTGGTACGGCAATCGCCCAAACACTCGCTGCACAGCCCACTTTTAAAATCATAGTAACCTCGTCCTCAGAATACTTTGCCACTACCCGAACAGTAAAGGGCCCTGTGCACTGTTCCCATCAATAAAACCCGTCACGATTTCCACGAGACACCAGAACTGGATGAAGAGTTAGCGTCATCAGCCCACTGAAACACTTAGCTCGACAGCACCTCGCAACGTATTCGCAGCAATACACGCACGTTCCGCAATAGTCACCAGCTTTTGTAGTTGTGTTGCATCGGCGTCAGCTGTAATCCGCATATGGATAGCAGAGAACCGCTGCGGATGCTCAGCTAACGTGGCCGTAATCTTCAGTTCGATCTCATCCACGTCTGCGTCTTCTCGTGCCGCAATAACCGCTCTGAGGTTGCTCATAAAACACCCCCCCAATGAAGCGAGCATCGCTTCACCACCCATCGGGCCCAGATTGTTACCACATTTTTCTTCTGGTCGGTCCATCACAATCTGATGATCTCGAATAGTCGCAATGCTGGCAGTGGCGTCATGTTGCTTCAGCGTGACGGCGATGTTAGCCATGAGGATCTCCTTCGTCTGATCTGGGCTTGACAAATTCCGCAGGCAGCCATGCAGGCGTCCCTTCCTCGTAGTGATTGTCGGTCAAGGGCCGTTGGTTCGATCCGTCCGCATTCATTATGAACAGTTCGGCATACGGCTGCGGCTGGTTAATCACAAGCGCTGCCTCATCCTTGAATCCAAAACGCGAACTACTCCACAGGATATAGTTGCCATCGGGCGACCAGTGGGAGTGCGCATCGTTGCCTTCCGCGTCGGTTAGTCGTTTCAGATCGCTACCGTCGGAACGGATGGTATAGATATCGAACTCATCATAGGGAAAGCGTTCATCACTGGCATAGCGAGTGAACATAATCACGTCACTCGTGGGCGACCAGAGTGGCAAGGTATCGTAGTCCGTGGTCAAGACGTGAGACTGGCCGGTCGCAACATCAACGATGCGCAAACCTTCTCCTCGTTCGTTGTCGGTCCAGAACCGATACACGATCTGTGTTCCGTCAGGAGACCAACTCGGGAACCCAGCATTGCCCGACACCTTGGTCACCGCATGCGCGTCGGACCCATTAGGCCTCATGATCATGATCTGGGAGGGTTTGGTAGTGCGCTGCGAAAAGAACCCCCCCGCTCCAAACACTAGCCAGTGCCCATCGTGTGACCACTCCAGTCCCATCACCGTGACGTCATCGCGGTACACCCGTCTCGGATTGGTGCCGTCCGTATTCCACATGACCAGTGCCATTCGGTCATCGGTCTGGAATGCCCGGTTCGTTCGCTCACTCACAGCAAGTGTGCGTCCGTCTGGTGACACAGCTGGCCAGCCACTCGCGTACACCAGTTCAAAGCCTGGATCCTCAACCACGCCAAGCAACCCGGCACCCAGCGGGTTGCGGTAATGGTGCATGGTCTCCATCTGGCCGGCATGATAGACAACCCGCGCGCCATTCTGTGACCAAGAGGGATTAGCGAGGTCTTGGGGTAAACCCACTGGACCGCTGCTAAAAGTAAGCGTCCCACTTCTCTGGGTCTTCGTCATATAAGCAATGTGGTCCGGCGCAATGAACTGCGGCGAAACTTTAAGTCCTGGACCTGAGGCGTGCACGATGCGCCGACCTGTAACCAAGTCAACTGAGACGATATTCGACGCTTGTCCACCAAAGACACGCGCCGAAAACGTATCCCGCACCGGCATTTCATAGAACACGATCTTGCTGCCGTCCGAGGACCACTTTGGCGAACCCACCGTCATGTTCCGGTCCGTGGCGATCTTGCGCAATCCAGTGCCGTCCGTGTTGATCAGGTAAATGCTTGCCGCCTGTGTGTGTTCCCACCTGCCAGCCGGTCCCGGAAAACCTTGATGGGGAAATCCCGTGCCCCGCTCCGAACTGAAGGCAATCGTCCCTCCATCCGGAGACCAACTCGGGCGAAAGTCGCCGCCTGGCGCATTGGTCAGATTACGGATCCTGCGACTGGCGAGGTCCATGATGTAGATATCCGTGGAGCCATCTCCCCGACTCGAGACAAAGGCCAGGGAACGATGATCCGGTGACAGTGCCGCCTGATCGTCAAAGGCTGGTGAATCGGTAAGTTGCTCCACTGCCGTCCCGTCCACCCGCGCCAGAAAAATATCCGCCGAACCGTTCCGCTCGGATGTGAATACGACCTCTCGGCCGTCGTGGGAAAAAGAGACGTTGTAGTCAATCTCCAGGCCTGGTAAGAGTTTGCGCGGGTTGCTCCCGTCGGTCTCGGCAATCATCAACTCAGATCGCAGAGGCATATACTGGTCAACGTAGATGCGATCTTGCGTCAGCACGATCGCTTCAAGACTGAACGTAACAATGAAAGTGACAAGGAATATGCGCAGCATACGAATCTCCATACACGTAGACCTAGAAAAGCGTTTGGCCGACAGGCAATGAGACAGCCTGCAAGCACTCGACAGAGTCGTGAGCAGGATTGTTGACATAGTCACTCACAGGAATCGTTTCCATGGCCGACGCGGGGAACGGCTCCCAAAACTGGCGGATGCTCTCTGGCCCGACCCACGGCTGCAGCCACGCTTCTCGCTGTTGACGATCCAATATGACAGGCATGCGTTTGTGGATTGGTTCGACCAACGCGTTAGCAACAGTCGTTAGAATGGTAAAGGTCTCGAGCACCTGTCCGCCCGAACCACGCCAGCAGTCCCAGAGACCCGCAAACCCAAAAGGAGCACCCTTGTTAAGGCGGAGCAAGAAGGGTTGCTTACCCCCAGCACTCTTCTGCCACTCGTAAAAACCGTCCGCCGGCACAACGCAACGACGATGGGCAACGCTCTCGCGAAACGCCGGTTTCTCACCTACCGTTTCCACTCTGGCATTTATCATGCGGTGGCCGGTTGTGGGCTGACTCACCCAAGATGGAACCAGGCCCCACTGCATTTCCGTTAGGTGCCTTGAATCGTTCTCACCAACAGTGACCACCGCTGACGTTTGTCCTGGCGTAACGTTGTAGCGCACCTCAATCCCGGAGTGCTTGTGCTCACCAAGCACCTCATGCAAGATAGTCTTCGGCTTAGACACTATGAAACGACCGCACACGCTGAGAGAATACCAAGTGATACTCCCGTGGTCTAACACAAAACTGTTACAGTTCAAGATGGCTTATCGACTCCTGGTTGTCGTAGGTGCAGTCTTAAGTCACGCTGCTTGTGGAGGG
Source organism: uncultured Acidobacteriota bacterium (assembly GCA_913052135.1). Classification (GTDB taxonomy): domain Bacteria; phylum Acidobacteriota; class Vicinamibacteria; order Vicinamibacterales; family UBA823; genus UBA8106. Next base: position 5,060 of record CAJXDY010000067.1, on the reverse strand, counting down.
GGCGCCACAACAATACCGACCACGGCTTCGGTCGTGCACACCCCTACTACCTGGCGGGGACTCATTATTGCTGAGGAGAACCGCTGTGCTCCGTATGATTCCAATGACTACAACTATTCACAGTCAGTGGAGGATGACATCATTGTCCAATTGGGAGATATCTATAGCCCCTATACCGGCGAATGTTTTGCTAGTAAGAGTGAAACAGACATTGAACATATGCTAGCTCGGTCAGAAGCTCATGACAGCGGCCTTTGTGCAGCAGATGCGGCAACTCGAAGCCAGTTCAGTAATGACCTCGACAACTTGACCTTGGCAAGCCCATCACTGAACCGATATCAGAAGGTTGCCAAGGACGCGGCTGACTGGTTACCTATCAATAATCAATGCTGGTTCGCGGCAACCATTATTGAGGTGCGACGCAAGTACAGTTTGACTATTGATCGGCGCGAAGCCGATGCCCTGGACCAAGTATTGGCCACCTGTGCAACAGTGGTCCTAAATCAGTCGACCTGCACTGGAGGGTAACCTGGGGTCTTACTCCACGGAGCGAGTCTTGTTTTATTTTCTTGTCGACTTTTAGGTTGCAACGAGGCATTCTTCTACCAAGAATCCCGGTGCAAAAATGTGAAAGGCCACCATCCAAGAGCCTTTGTAAGTCATCACTGTGAACGTTCCTTAAAATCAATCGCAAAACTACATGAGGATCGATTCACTGTCCGAATCCAAAAGACAAGAGTTCCTATTCGTCGTCTGGCGAGTGGTGGCTGTTGTGTTTCTACTGCTCGTCTTCTTACTTGGCGTTAAGGGACTCGGCGACGGATTCAAGTTGTTCGGAAGCAATTTCCTGGACAGCTTCTTCACTCTGACAGCAAACCCTTTTGTCGGAATTTTCGTAGGGGTGCTCGCCACAACGCTAGTGCAAAGTTCATCGGTGTCGACATCTATGATCGTTGGGCTAGTGGCGGCCCCGGAAAATCCGTTGCCGTTGGCTAATGCTGTTCCAATGATTATGGGTGCCAATATTGGCACGACGGTCACATGTACGATTGTCTCCTTGGCGCACATGGGACGCCGAGACGAATTCGAAAAAGCATTCGCGGTAGCCGGTTGCCACGACTTCTTTAATGTCTTGGCCGTAATGATCTTTCTGCCACTGGAATTGGCGACGGGTTATCTGCAAAGTATCGCAAGATTTTTGTCCTCTTTAGTGGTCGGAATCGGTGGTTTTACATACGAGAGCCCGTTCAAGGCGTTGTTAAGCCTTGGTTTTGTCCCGATTCAGAGCTTGGCGGAAGCACTGTTCGACTTAGATTTGGGACGGGCCATTTTCCTGGTTGGCATCAGTGCGGGGCTAATCTTTCTGGCTCTTTGGTTAATCGTGAGATTGATGCGCACCTTGGTAATCTCACGTATCGAAACCGCGGTGACCAGTGCGCTTGGTTCAAATGTGCTGATAGCGATGGTAATCGGGGTTGTCGTGACGGTCATGGTGCAATCGAGTTCGATTACGACATCAATTATGGTGCCGTTAGCTGCCGCTGGCGTCCTCCGGCTTGAACAGGCGTTCCCAATTACGATTGGCGCCAACATTGGGACCACCATCACGGCGATGGCCGCCGCGTTGGCCGTCTCCGGAGTGAACGCGCAGGCTGGCATCGAGATTGCTATCGTACATTTGTTTTTCAACCTCAGTGCGGCAATACTGATTTATCCGGTGGAAAGGATTCGCCAAGTGCCCCTACGGGCCGCCCGAATACTTGCAGCGGTAGCTGTTAAATCGCGGAAAGTGGCGCTGTGCTATGTCGCAACCATGTTTTACGGTTTTCCAGCACTGTTAATTTATTTGACGAAGGTTTTTGAGTGATATGAGGAGGTGAGCATGTTCCGCGAACTGCTCAGTATATTCCGTGCAGATAATCCGCTTCATGCCATGGCTGCCAGTTTCAAAGAAATGCTTCAACTGGCCTGTGGCATGACCTTGTCAGCTGGTGGATTTTGCTTTGGAGAAAAAACCTTGGCTGAAGATCGTACTCAGATCTATCAAGACGATGTGCGAGTTAATAAGCTTGAACGAGAAATTCGGAAACAGGTCGTGGCACACCTGTCTATTCCAGGTAATACGCCTGATGTTCCCTTCTCGCTCTTGTTGATGAGTCTGGTAAAAGACGTTGAACGTCTTGGTGACTATGCGAAGAACTTGGCAGAGGTCGTCGATATTCGTTCGGCACCATTGCCCAAGGATGCGACCGTGCAGGAATTACAAGAAATTCGGCGAGGGGTGGAAGACTCCTTTCAAGTGGCGGCCGAAGTGTTCACGTCATCCAATCGTGAACGTGCGATTGAACTGATACATCAGGGACGGGACGTTGCTCATCGATGCGATGCGCTTGTCAGACGGATCAGTCAATCGGGATACGACGCAAGCACTACGACCGTCCTGGTTTTAGCCACACGCTATTACAAACGGATCGGTGGACATTTGCTGAACGTGCTCTCTAGTGTCGTCATGCCATTACACAAGGTCGATTACTATGATGAAGACGTGTTAACGAGCGTACCACCAATCTCACATGACTAACACTCATGCGGTAACAATGGCGTAACCACGAATATTCATCAATCAAGTGCGTTCAAGAACGCGTCAATATCCGCGTCGTTGTTATACACAGAAACGCCGATTCGAATTCCCCGGACCGATTGCGTGGCACCATCGGCACCGGTCATCTGCCAGGTGCCTTGAGACACGACACGCTGACCGAATGCACGATTGAGTTTATCCTGAGTGACATCAGGTTCGGCCGTAAGGAAACTCACGATTGGTGTCGGCGTGTCCAGCGGCGTAATGGACGGATAGCCGAGTCCTGGCATCGCCCCTTGCAGGCGATCCACAAGGCGCTTCGTGTGTGCACGAATGTTTTGAACTCCAAGCCGCGCTAGATACTTGAGCCCCTCATATGCACACACGGCTGGCAGGTAAGGCATCGTTGTGGTTCCCTCGTAGATTGCAGCACCTGGCCGACGAACAAACTGACCGTCTTGCTGTGTTACCTGACGCAAGCCATATCGTGTTTGCTTGATAACATCACCCTGCAAAGCCCGCTTAACGTACAAAAATCCCAAACCAAAGTCGCCCATAAGCCACTTGTAGGTGCTACAGGCGCAGCAATCGATCCCCATCGCCTGCACATCCACGGCGGTGTTACCAGCTGCTTGAATAATGTCAGCATAGACATAGGCGCCGTGAGCGTGGGCGATGTCACTGATCGCCCGTACGTTGTGCATGTAGCCATTAATGTTCGACACCAACGCCAGTGACACCAAGCGAGTATTCGCGTCGATCGCCTGCTCCATGTCGGCAACATCGATTCGCCAGTTCCGATGCCGGACAACACGGAGCTCGATCTGCCCAGCCTCGGCTAACGCTGTATACAGATAGCGGGACGCTGCGAAGTGAAGATCGTCAATGACGACATTGCCACCCAACTCTGCCAAGCCGAGTCCCGAGACCACCAGGTTCTCCCCATCAGTGGTGCTCATGACAAACGCAATCTCCTCAGCGCTCGCGTTAATCAACGTCCCAAACAATTGCTTTGTCTCCGTTTGCTTGGCCGCTGTAAAGCTGTTGCGACCTAGTCCTCCCATGGCTCGGTACTGCGAGTACTCTTCCAAAGCCCGTAGCGTGTGCACGCTGAATGGATGGGTTTCGGCCGCAGCTAGCCATAAGTTCTTGGCTGCACGAGGGAACTCCGATCTGACGACCGAAAAGTCTGGAGATCCCTCCAGCATGCGCGAGCTGGCTACAGCGGTCGTGTTTTGCCCAGCCCCAAACGTTAGCGCACCTGCACCGACGGTCTTCATCAATTCACGTCTACTGAAATTCATATCAGAACCTTCTCTTTCACACAGTCACCCTCCACTGGCACCACTTTCCTTACTCTTCCAGACCAAATGTAAAGATTGTATTCCCAGCCGCGATGGTGACATGCTGCCTGCCGTCAGTGGCATACGTCATAGGCCCAGCGTGGATCCTGCCACCAACATTCATTACCCAAAGCTCATCTCCATTCCGCGCATCGAGTGCAAAGAAGTAGCCGTCGACCGTCCCTCCAAAGAGAAGGTCACTGGCAGTCGTGAGTATGCCTGACGTCGACCGGGGTTGTACCGGGTACTCCCACTGAATCTCACCAGTCTGAGGCACGATGGCTCGCACGGCACTGTGGTATTTTTCGGTAGGCTGCACACGCCCTCCGCCACCGCCAGTGAAGCTTTCACCGGGCACATATTCATCCTCACGGATGAAATAGATCTGCTCACTGTCATACGCCATCACGTATAGCAACTCTGTTCGCGGGCTGAAACTTGGGGACCACCAGTTTGCTGCACCTTGAATCGCTGGCGAGACCACGGTGCCTTCAGCGCTCGGAAACGTGTTCGGGATACGAATCGGACGGCCGTCTTCACCGATCCGCTCCGCCCACGTCTGCGTGCCAAATGGCGTGGCGCGCAGAAACTCGCCCGTCTGGCGATCCAACACGTAAAAGAAGGCATTGCGGTTTGGCCAGAGCATCAGCTTGCGCATCCGACCATCGAACTCGAGATCAGCCAGTACCGGAATTTGCGTTGCGTCCCAATCGTGCACGTCGTGCGGCGTAAACTGGAAGTACCATTCGAGTTCGCCTGTATCAGGATCAAGTGCAAGCACTGAATCCGAATAGAGATTATCTCCAAGGCGAACCTCACCGTTCCAGTCCGGACCCGGATTACCGGTTCCCCAATAGAGGAGATCCAGCTCAGGGTCGTATGACCCGGTCATCCAAGTCGGAGACCCTCCGATTTTCCAGGAATCACCCTCCCACGTTTCATTACCAGGCTCTCCTTCCCCAGGGATTGTGTAGAAGCGCCAAATTCGATTACCAGTTTCAGGGTCATAGGCATCAAGAAACCCGCGGATGCCGTACTCACCACCTGCAATACCAGTAATGACCTTGTCCTTGACGACCAGTGGCGCAGCAGTCTTACTGTAGCCCGTTGCCGGATCGGCCACTGGCGTATCCCAA
>CAJXDY010000066.1:0-9353 GCA_913052135.1 uncultured Acidobacteriota bacterium | reverse complement strand
CGGGATGATCGCGAAGAACGTCCGGTTCCTGGGCCGATCTGCCCATGCCGGTGGAGCACTTCACCTGGGGGTCAATGCGCTCAACGCTGCGAATCTCGCAATGCAGGGAATCGCGTTACAGCGGGAAACGTTCAGGGAAGAGGACAGGATACGAATCCACCCGATCATAACGCGGGGTGGAGACGCGGTTTCTTCGGTGCCCGCGAATGTAACGATGGAAATGTTTATTCGAGCCGCGTCCGTCAAGGCAATGAAAGATGCCGAAACCAAAGTTGATCAGGCACTTCGAGCCGGAGCGATGGCGATCGGTGCAGGCGTCGAGATCAGCACCTCGCCCGGGTACATGCCGTCAAAATTTTGCGAGGAGTTAAACAAAATATACGATGAGTCCGTGGTCGAACTGATCGGCGAATCGGCACTGGGGCGGATGCCTCACCGCACGTCATCGACCGACATGGGTGACGTCTCAGCCATAATGCCGGCAATGCAGTCCTACGCGGGTGGCGCCAGCGGAAGGACCCATAGCAACGAGTTCGAAATCACCGACTGGGACCTTGACGTGGTGGTCGCAGGAAAAGCGCTCGCATTCACTGTGATGTCACTGCTATCAGACGATGCAAAGCGCGGCAGAAAGATCATCGCTGAATTCGAAGCACCATTTACAATCGCCGGGTATCTCGCCGCGTTACGAGAATTCAGGCAGCGCGAGAGCTGGAGCGGCTGACCAACCTTGGAACTCTGGATTCTTGCTGCACTTGCAAACCCACTCGTATTCTCAATAGTCACGCTTATAGACAAAAAAGTGCTGTCAGGATTTGGAATGCCTCTTCCAAGTTTCAATCTGTGGGTTGGGGGAAGCCAGGGTATTTTTGGCACGATAGTACTACTAACCAGCTTCCCAACAGGGGTAGATTTTATTGTCCTTGTGCAAGCCTGGTCGATAGGCGTTCTGCAAGCATTCACACTAATCTTCATGTTCTGGATGCTCAAACGAGAAGATCCTTCACGCGTAATCCCAGCGATGCAGACATCTCCGATATACGTAGCACTTCTTGCGTGGCTTATTTTTGGTGAGTCGTTGAGCGCTTGGCATTGGCTCGCAGTTATGCTGGCAGTTGGAGGCAGCATTCTTGCATCAGTAACGATAGGATCGGCCGGATCGAGTAACAAACTGGTTTTCCAGCCACTTTTCCTGCTCCTAGCACTCGGGGCCTTACTAATGGCGAGCTCGCAGCTGATCACGAAAGCCATCATCGATGATCTTTCGACACTTCATATAGTTTCCATCAGGGGGCTGGGACTTTTCACGGTGATGGCAACAGTATTCGCACGACCTGACGCGCTAAGAACCCTAGGCAAGTTCCTAAAGCAGCCCAAAAAAGCGCCATGGATCATCGTGGCAGAAGGCGTAATGCCGTTCAACGGACACCTTTTGATTACCTATGCGATAGGTAAAGGCCCAGTTGCGTTGGTATCAGCATTGGGAGGAGCAAGACCAATATTCGTATTCAGCCTCACAGCTTTGGGAACCTGGCTGGCACCAAAACTGGTTTTCGAACAATTCACTCGCGTGAGTATGCTTTTAAAACTGTTGTCTGCCTCAATGGTCGTGGCCGCTGTAATAATCATCTCTCTGAAATAACTGCTCGAAACCGACATACTGTTGAAAGACCTCTGATAACAAAACTCGAACCTTAAACAAGTTCAAACCCAAGTCCAAATTCCGCTTTCACAGTTTCGAACCACTCAATAACTTCACGGTGATACGGAATACCTTCCTTCTTCCTTATTTCTACCTCTTCAGCCTCAGGGAGGCCCGCATAAACCACACGGTCTTGCCCTGGCGCTGGCTTAGCGTTTCGCAAACCCCCAAGAAACCTGTCCATATCATCCTTGAATTGCTCAGGATCTATAAACCCATCGATCTTAATAGCCTGAACGTAATGACCCATTATGGTTCGCGGTGAAGTAGGCATCAAAAAACCAGGGCCCATACCGGAAAGAATTGGTGCCATGATTTCAGCCATTGCTGCGAAACCATAGCCCTTGTGAGAGCCCTGCTCTCGTGTGCCTCCAAATGGCAGCATCATGTAATTATCCGGCAGTGGAGCTTCTTCCATAATCGGTGCTCCATCAACATCGGATATCCATGCTGGATCCATAGGGGCGCCAATGCGCTCGGCGAGACGGAGCTTGTTACCAGCAACCTGAGTAGTCGCAATATCAAACACGAAAGGCACCTCGTTCCTAGCAGGTGCAGCCCAAGCCCATGGGTTGGTCGCAAACATCTTCTCAGCTGCATGTGTTGGAACCATTGAGAGTGGGTTGCCCGCAGTTGTCGTCACGCCAATCATGTCATATTGAAGAGGCATCATCGAATGGTAAGCAAGCATGCCAATATGGCGGGAGTTGTGCACTGTAACCGCACCCATGCCATGCTTTTCGGCTTTTTCAATCGCCATCTCCATCGCTTTAGGGAGAACATGGAGACCCAGCCCTGTATCGCCGTCAAGATTCGCTGTCACGTCCGTTTCACGCGTAACCCGTACATTGGGGGTCGGATTAATTTCCTGATCGCCATACATCTGCACATACACGCGGAGCTGGTTCGAGACACCATGCGACTCGCATCCACGCAGATCACTCGTCAGCAACACTTCAGCTGAAAGAGCTGCATCTTCAGGTGATTGCCCACATTTCTCAAAGATCTCAATCGTTGCTTGCAACATGTTCTCTGGCTGTACGAAAACACGATCTTGTTCTGGCACTAGAAACCGTTCGAGCATTATTTCCTCCCTGAACTAAACATGCTGAGCTTCAACACAATATACGCGAAGAAGAATGAAGCATCTATACGTCAGCCGCAAGGGCAAAATATAACTTCAGATAGCTTGACAATAAGAACTAATCGAGCCCTTAGAAACAGGAGGTAATTCTCAACACACGCTTAAGCTTCAACTGCGTACTTTTTAGCACCCTTCGCTCGGCCGCGCTGTTGCTGACTAAGGATCGTCTTGCGAATACGCACGAAACTTGGCGTCACTTCAAGACACTCATCATCCATGATGAATTCAAGTGCTTCCTCAAGAGACATTGCCTTTTCCGCATCAAGGTGTTGTGCGTGGTCGGCCCCTGCTGATCTCATGTTCGTCTGTTTCTTGGCCTTCACAACGTTCAAATCCATATCCTGGGGTCGCGGGTTCTCGCCAATAATCATCCCTTCATAGACCTCAGTGGCAACAGGTACAAACAACTGCCCACGTTCTTGTGCACTCAACAGTGAATAGGTTGTAGTCACCCCTCGCCTATCAGAGACGAGGCTGCCAGTGGGCCGTGATCGCATATCTCCATACCAACGTTCATACCCTTCAAAAACATGATGAGCCAAGCCCGCTCCACGCGTCTCAACAACAAATTCATTATGGAAACCGATCAGCCCCCGAGCAGGAATAACAAAGTCCATCCGCACCCGCCCGTGACCATGGTTCACCATATTAACCATCTTGCCTTTACGATGAGCGAGAATCTGAGTGACGACTCCCAGATGCTCTTCGTTTATGTCGACAGCAAGCCGCTCGATCGGTTCGTGAAGTTTTCCGTCAATCATCTTTGTCACTACCTCGGGCTTACCTACAGTGAGTTCGAATCCTTCCCGACGCATGGTTTCGACCAGCACTGCAAGTTGTAACTCCCCTCGGCCCTGGAAAATCCATGAATCAGGCCGATCTGACGGTAATACATTGATTGAAACGTTACCAATTAGCTCTTTTTCAAGTCTCTCTTTCACCATCCGAGCAGTTAGCTTGTTGCCGTCAAGACCTGTCAGAGGAGAAGTATTGATACCTATAGTTGCCGAAAGGCTTGGCTCGTCGATTCGAATAACAGGAAGTGGCTGAGGATCTTCTTCATCAGCCAAAGTCTCGCCGATAGTTACATCAGGCATTCCGGCTACAGCAATAATTTCACCGGGACCTGCCTCCTTAACATCGACTCTTTCAAGCCCCTCTGTAACGTAGAGCTCAGTAATCTTTGCCCTTACGATCGAACCGTCAACTCGACAATGCGAAATAATCTGATCCTTTCGGATAACACCCTGATGAATACGGCAGATCGCCAACCGACCTACATAAGGTGAAGCATCGAGGTTTGTGACGTGCGCCTGAAGTGCTTGCCCTTCCATATAAGTGGGAGGTGAAATGTTTTCCATCAGCAATTTGAACAAGGGCTTCAGGTCAGTTCCTGGCTGATCAATATCCATTGTCGCGATTCCCTCGCGAGCATTAGCGTAAATAATTGGAAACTCAATCTGCTTCTCATTAGCATCAAGATCGATGAACAGCTCATATACCTCATCCAGAACTTCAGATATACGCGAGTCAGGGCGGTCGATTTTGTTGATCACAAGAATCACTGATAAATCAGCTTCGAGCGCCTTGCGTAGGACAAATCTCGTCTGCGGAAGCGGCCCTTCGCTGGCATCGACTAAGAGCAAAACACCATCGACCATTGCAAGGCCACGTTCGACTTCACCTCCGAAATCAGCATGACCTGGGGTGTCGATAATGTTTATTTTCGTATCGCCCCAGCGAACAGCAGTATTCTTCGCAAGGATCGTGATCCCTTTTTCCCTCTCAAGATCCAACGAGTCCATGACCCGGTCGGTTAATTCCTTATGAGAACTCACAGAGCCCGACTGCTTGAGCATGGCATCAACCAACGTGGTCTTGCCATGATCCACGTGGGCGATGATCGCGACATTACGTCGATCATTTTGGAGAATTTTGGTCATGGTTTAAGAAGCTCGTCGCAGCGAATATCGTCTACGCGCATGAATGCGAATGTAAAACTGTGCCAACGATGATTCTAACGTCGAAACTTGGCCGGTCAGTAACCAGAAAAAAATGGCTACCTTGAGAATAACATTTCATTCCGAAAACGGGCTGCAGTGTTTTGGAACAGAAAATATCGGATTCATTTAATTCTCCACAGGTCCCATGCACGGTCTTCTCAGGCTATTCATCAATGTAGATACGGATGTAATATCAGGCGACCTACATGTCAATTCCCGATTGGGGGGGGATCATGACCGACGCTGTATTCCTTGGTGGAGACAGGTATCACAAGGCGGAAGAGGCACATGCTGGCATCGGTCCTGTTTTAGAAAAAGCGGGACTTATTGTGCACTACACCGACGATTTCGCTTCCATTAACGCCGATCTGCTTAAAGGCGCAAAACTTCTAGTATTCCTTCGAGACGGCATGGAATGGCCGAATGGCCACGATGCTCCTCCCGAGCGATGGATGCAACCTCACCAAGAAAAAGCCATCGAGGAATTTGTCCTCAACGGAGGATCATTTCTGGTAATGCACAACTCTGCCTGGAACTACCCTCCGGATGGAGGGTACAGACGAACCGTGGCTGGATACTTTCAGTTCCACCCGCCGTACATGCATTTCGATGTAAACATAACCGACAGTGAACACCCCATCACCCAAGGAGTGGAAGACTACGAAATCGAAGACGAACAGCACTTCATATGGTTCGACAACGATCGCGTGGATCTTTTTGCCGTGAGCCAGGGCAAAGACGGTCGCCAGTCGGCATCCGGCTACTCACATGAGTACGGAAAAGGTCGAGTAGTTTACCTCGCAAATGGCCATCGACTGGTGGTCTTGCAACAGCCACCGGTGCAAAGACTGCTAATCAATGCGGTCAACTGGCTCCTTCACAAGTAAAGGATTTATCCAATGAACGTAGAAATCAGGGATGAACGATTCCGCAAAGTAGTCGGCAATGAAGCACCGTTAGAGCAAGTTGCAACAGGCTTTATATTCACTGAAGGTGCAATGTGGGATGCCAAGACAAGTGAACTCATTTTCAGCGATATGCCCGGTGACATTGTCCGGAAGTGGTCCGAATTAAACGGAATCACCACATACCGACAGCCAAGTGGTAAAGCGAACGGACATTACTTCGATATAGAAGGACGGTTACTCTCGTGTGAGCACGCCAACAGTCGCGTCATCCGTGAGGAGCATGACGGATCGATCAACCCAATGGCTACTCATTACGATGGGAAGGAATTGAACAGCCCAAACGACATAATCGTTAAATCTGACGGAGCAATCTACTTCTCAGATCCCACTTATGGCCGGATGGATGGTTTTGGACTTCTGCGGGAACAGGACATGGACTACCAGGGAGTCTTCCGAATCGACCCAGTATCAGGTGATATATCGCTCGTCGCATCAGACTTTGGGCAGCCTAACGGTTTAACTTTTTCGCTTGACGAAACCCAGCTGTTTATAAACGACACCGATAAGGGACATATTCGAGTATTCGAGGTGGCTAATGACGGCAGTGTCTCAGGCGGTGACGTGTGGGCAGTACCCCAAGGATCCGGTGATGGTGGCTGTGATGGAATGAAAATCGATAGCGAGGGTAACCTTTACTGCACCGGCCCAGGTGGGATCCATGTATACGCACCTGACGCCACCAGCCTGGGAGTGATTAACGTACCGGAAGTTGTCGCAAACTTTACATGGGGCGATGATGACCTCAGAACGGTGTACATTACTGCCTCGACTTCACTCTATAGAACCCGTGTCAATATAGCCGGCCGATCCATTCCCTAACCAGCGAAAACGAAAGAAGCTCAAAAAATATGATCACCCTGCACGTTTACCTGGCTCCAAAACCTGGACAGTACGAAGCGTTGAAATCTAAAATTAACAATCCGTGGATATCAACAATGTCCGAACAACCGGGATTCGTCCAGGCAGCAATGCTCACCCAATTTGACGACGAATCATCAGAAGATATCGAAGTTATCTCATACTGGGAATCGGAAGCACTCAGACTCGATTGGGTCGCGCTGCCGGTACATGATGAAGTATTCTCGTCGATCATCGATCTTGCAGAAACGATTTCACCGACTGTTAAGACAGTCAGCAATACCTGGAGTATCTAGAAAATTTCCTGCGGCAACTATAGTCCATGACCATCTTTTATCGCTAAGCGGAGATCAACATTGAAAATAACAAACGTAGAAGCATGGGTAGTCGTGCCGGATCTTGGAGGGCTCATTGAACACCAGGGTACGCTTCACGTGAATGAATGGCAGTGGACCTTCGTCACGATAGAAACCGATGAGGGCATCACGGGTTGGGGTGAATCGTCAAGTACGCCGCGAAATGGATCAATTCTAACTGGAGCAGGAGTGAGAGCTGTCAAAGATGCACTCATTGGAGAAGACCCCGCTGATATTGAACGACTCTGGCACAAGCTTTTCCGTCGCTACACCTATATGGGCTCACGAGGATTTCCAACCACCATCATAAGCGGAATCGATATCGCGCTCTGGGACATCAAAGGTAAAGCGACAGGACGCCCAGTTTACGATCTACTTGGAGGCAAAATGCGAGACGACATCCGCATGTATGCCAACGCCTGGTTCAGTGGGTGTTCAACCCCAGAGCAGTACCATGAAGCGGCCAAGAGGACCGTTGCTGAAGGCCACGATGCAATGAAAATGGATCCCTTCCTTGAAATGGGTCCATTCCACACGATGTACCAGGACGGTCAAATTTCAGCAAGCGGCGAAAATCTCGGCTGCGATATAACCGCTGCAGTCAGGGATGCGGTCGGGCCAGACGTTGAAGTGTTGATCGATGCCCACGGGCACTACAACGTAGCGACCGCTGTACGACTGGCTAACAGGTTGTATGACGAGTCGAGGATCGACTGGTTCGAAGAGCCTTTACCACCCGAAGGCATCGAGGCATTAAGATCAGTCCGACAACAAATGCGGGCTCCAATGTGTGTAGGAGAACGACTGTTCACCAGGTGGGACTGCGCTCAGATTCTCCACGAAGGACTTACCGACTTCCTAATGCCAGATGTGACTTGGACTGGCGGCATTTCAGAACTAAAGAAGATCGCCACGATGGCCGAGACATATTACATCCCGATCAGTCCTCACAATGCACAGGGGCCAGGACAGATTCTTGGTGGGGCTCACGTCTCAATAAGCACCCCAAACTTTTACAGGCTTGAACACGCTCTCGACTTCAAGCGGGGTTACGACCACTTCTTGACGGAGCCACTTAACTGGCAGGGTAACAAGCTCGTACTAAGTGATAAACCAGGCCTGGGAATTGATCTTGACATGGACAGGGTCAGGGCCGAACTCCACCCCGATTGGAGCGAGTAGATTGAGAAACCTCTCTAATTAGATTTAAACGCGACCCGCTACAGGGTTCAACTTGGCTATGAGAACAGAAGGTAAACGTGCAAATTAAAGACGTCAAAACTTGGGCGGTCGCAAATCCACCACCACATTTCGGCGGCCCATTCTGGGTGTTTGTAAAACTAACAACAGACAACGGCATCTCCGGTTACGGCGAGGCATACGGGGTCCCTTTTTCACCGAATCGGGTAAGGCATTTAATTGAAGATGTGGCTGAGCGTCTCGTAGTCGGACGGGATCCATTTCAAATCGAGACCATCTCCAGGACCATTTACGCCAGCGGATTCTCTCTCCACCCAGAATTCACGATGGGCGGAATTATCAGTGCACTGGAAATCGCCTGCTGGGACATCGTCGGTAAGTCGTTGAATCAACCCGTGTATAACCTCCTGGGCGGCAAAGTGAGCGACAAGCTGAGGTCATACACGTACCTGTACCCTGAGGCTGGCTCGGGCAGCACGACCGACGATGCTGAGACCAATGCAATTCGGAGTGTACACAACGACCCGGAACTCGCTCCCCAGCGTGCAGAACACTATATAAATCTCGGCTTCACTGCGATTGGCTTTGACCCGGTCATGCCAATGGGCTCTTTTGATCCCAGGCAGCTATCACTTGAATCTCTAGATAACGCGGAGCTGGTTACAAAAAATTTGAGAGAAGTTGCAGGCAGCAAGTGTGACCTACTTGTAAAAACACATGGCCAAATGACAACTTCAAGTGCCATCAGGCTTGCAAAACGTCTGGAAAAATTCGACCCTCTCTGGCTTGAAGAACCCACCCCACCTGAAAACGAGAAGGAGATGGCGAGGGTCGCCCATTCGACAAGTATCCCGGTAGCAACGGGCGAGCGGTTAGTGAGCAAATACGAATTCGCCAACTTACTGGAGAGGCAGGCGGCCTCAATACTCCAACCTGCCCTAGCACGTGTTGGAGGAATACTGGAGGCAAAAAAAATCGCCGGCATGGCCGAAGCCCACTACGCCCAAATGGCACCCCACCTCTACGCAGGACCAATTGAAGCGGCCGCTAACATACAGATTGCAACATGCAGTCCAAACTTCCTCATCCAGGAAAGCATACAGACATTCGACGGTTTTTACT
>CAJXDY010000065.1:0-9485 GCA_913052135.1 uncultured Acidobacteriota bacterium | reverse complement strand
GTACAAGCCGCATTGAGGGCTCCACACATCCAAGGTACCCGCCATTGGATGCGATTCCCAACCTACCAAGTAGAACAAACGACCAATGGGTACGAGGTCATAATAAGTGATGCTCGATATTCACGACGGCCAGGCGGTTTGGGTACTATTCGTGTTGCACTTGATCATCAGCTAAACGTTCAATAGGCTACCAAAGTACAATGACTAGGCTAATGCAACCAGCGCGCCACATTAACCTTCTTGACATAAGAATGAACCATGACTGACTTAGGCAACTATAACTTACAGCCACCAACGACAACGCCGAGTATGAACACCAAACGTTGGCAGATTGTTGCCATCATTGCTGTCGTCCTGATCGGTGCCCTTGTGACTTATTACGTCACCCGAGCTCCGGCGCCGCCGCCGCTAACTGTCGAAACAATTGACGAGAGCGACGAAGCGATCGATACAGAGACCGAAACCGAAGAAGAGATTCAGTTGCCAGCTCTCAGCGAAAGTGACGCATTCGTTCGCGAACTGGTTGCAATGTTATCGGCTCATCCAACTCTAGCTGCGTGGTTAGCCACCGAAGAGCTAATACGAACCTTCGTGGTTGCGGTTGAAAACATGGCACAAGGTGACACCCCATCTCGACATCTTTCCCTTTTGGCACCACGAGAACCGTTTCGAATCAGTGGTGATTCGACCCGTCTCATCATCGATCCGGACGGATACGCGCGTTATGACTTGCTCGTGGATGCGTTTAACTCCCTTGACCTCGTAGGGTGTGGAGAGCTATACCGGCAGCTGAAGCCCCTGCTTGTCGAAGCTTACCGTGAACTCGGTTACCCCGAAGGAGATTTTGACGCGGCCATGAGTCGAGCTATCGAGTACGTAATGCGCACCCCAATTATCACGAGAGAAATCCCACTCCTATCACGTACAGTCGCTTATGAATTCGCTGATGAAGCCCTCGCCGCACTTGCTCCGGTTCAACAACAGGCCCTACGCATGGGTCCTCGAAACCTGAGATTGGTGCAACGGAAACTCGGCGAGTTAACAACAGCTTTGGGCCTTCAGTCCACGCCAGCAGCTGGACCTGAGCAATAGTGCTGATATTCATCTGTTGAACTGCAGTTTTGAAGGTCTGTAATTATGGCGAGAGGCTGGGAAAGCAAAGCAGTTGAATCGCAGCAGGATGAAGCGTTACGAGATCGACAACGGCAGTCGAAACGAACCCTCACTGCGACTGAAAAGACTGCGCTCACCAGAAAAAACATGTTGGAACTGGCTCGCGCAAGGACCTTGTTGGATCTAGAAGACGCTACGCAACCTGGGCATCGAACGATGCTGGAGCGTGCACTTGCTGCCTTGGATGACCAATTAAGACCGACCGAAACCAATGACGAGCGCTAACGGCGACTCACCGTACTAACTGGTTAAGTATCTCTCCATTCAGCGGGAGGCGTAATTTCGTCCATGGGTGTTCGCCCTGGATCAGGTCGTCCACTACCTTCCAGTCTATTAATCACCTTCAGCGTCATGTCTCGATCACAGAGCATCTGACATGACAGTCGCACACCCGTTAATCCACGCTCGTCTACACGAGAATGTTCCACCTCAGTCCAGCGATCGGGTTCACCCGAAACGAATTCGACACGGCAGGTAGTGCAGCGTCCGTTGCCGCCACAGGCGTGCATCACATCCACACCAGCATCCTGCTCAATAGCAAGGACTAATCGCTTCCCATCTGGAACATCGACCGTTGTAAATCCCTCAATAGTTAACTTTGGCATTCACTGCCCTCTCTAATCGTTATTAGGTAACTCCTCGGTGCACATCACTGATACCGCACCACAATTTAGTGTCTAATGAAAACTTTACCATAATCGCAACCAACGTGACCGGTACACGGTTAGTGTGATCGAAAACAACTTCCTGTAAGAGCGTACCGATGGGCGGCGAACCACCTATAGAATGGACGCCCAAGGAATCGCACGCCAGGTAACCAGCCCAGCCATCGCAATATAGCGAGTGAGGGAAGAGCCTCGGCGATAACAAACAGTGCATCAATTCCTACTAATATCTGGCCTCCCGCCAACTTCACATGAAGTTCTTGTCTCACACCAACTGGAGTGATGCCTTCTATTTGAGGAGAAAACTCTTCAGTAGCAATATCCACGAGTTGGAGTCGCTGATGTTTATCCCGCGATTGTATTGAAGCCGCACTCGCACGGCAGACAGGACAGGCACCATCGTAGTAAATTCGTGCCGGCCACCGAATCTGATGACTAGAGACTTGACTCATGCGTATATCGTAGCTTTGATCGCATACTGCCCACCTCAGCCAGTATGGATTATCGATCTTACGGTTTGTATCAACAGATGTGAATATGTGCCATTTTACTCTGGTTCTTGTCTTAATCTTCTCAGACTCCATTTGTCTGTCTTCTCACAATTTCTGTGAGCTAAGACAGTGCTTTGTTGAATGTTCATAGTGGACCGTATCGATAGTGACACCTCCTGAAAACAAGAATTCCTAGAGACAGGCAAGCACGACAAGACATAAACAGTTAGAATAGCCAGATACGAAGGAGACGTCACCATGGAAGATAAAGTTATCAATATAGGGAACCTGCAAATCCCATCTATCCCAAGCAAGACCATTGGGATGGGGCTTGCCGTGGTTCTAATTCTAGCGGCGTTGTTCAATACGCTGTACCAAGTTCAACCTGAAGAGGTTGGAGTCGTACTGCGATTTGGCCGCTATTCGCGCACCTCCCCACCTGGACTTCGCATGAAATTGCCATTCGTCGAAACAGTACTCAAGGTCCCAATTCAGCGTCAGCTCAAACAGGAATTCGGTTTCCGAACGCTTGAGGCAGGTGTTCGTAGCCAATTCGACGAACGAGTATTCGCAGACGAGGCCGTCATGCTCACCGGCGATCTGAACGTAGCCGTGGTTGAATGGATTGTGCAGTACCGTGTCTCAGATCCCTACCTGTTTCTCTTTAAAGTCCGTAATCTTGAAGAGACATTTCGGGCCATGAACGAAGCAGTCATGCGTGAGACAGTCGGTGACCGTACCGTCACGGAAGTCTTGACCATCGGCCGACAGGACATTGAAACACAGGTCCAACAACAGCTCCAAGCACTCGTAGGACAGTACGAAATGGGGGTGACGGTCGAACAGGTGGTGCTGCAAGACGTCAATCCTCCGGATCCAGTCAAACCGTCATGGGACGAGGTCAACCAAGCACAACAAAACCGCGACCAACTCATTAGCGAGGCTATGGCCGAATACAATGCGGTGATCCCCCGAGCCCGTGGCGAAGCCGAGCAAGCGATTCTACAAGCGGAAGGCTATGCGCTCGATCGCGTAAACCGTGGGCTAGGTGATGCTGCTCGCTTCATAGCCGTCTACGACGCCTACCGCACATCACCGAATGTGACCCGCCAGCGGCTCTATCTCGAAACGATGCAACGGATCCTGCCTCAAGTCGGTGGAAAGGTGTTTCTGGATAAAGATCTGAATGGCCTCGTGCCCCTCTTACCACTCGAGGGACTTCTAAATCCGAACCGCAATAGCACGACTCCCCCATCCGGAGGTGCACAATGACAAATAGCACCATTGCCAAGGTAATTATTGTTCTGGGAGTGCTCTTTGTTCTGTCGAGCGCTACCTATCAGGTTCACGAAGTCAATCAAGTCATCATTACACAATTCGGTGAACCAACCGGTGAACCGGTGACTGAACCAGGGCTTCACTTTAAAATTCCGTTTGTGCAGCAAACGAACTACTTTGAAAAACGGTTTCTAGAGTGGGACGGTAATCCCAACCAAGTCCCGACCAAAGACAAGCGCTTCATTTGGGTCGACACCTACGCGCGATGGCGTATCGTTGATCCGCTTCGTTTTTTCCAGCGACTTCGAGATGAACTCGGCGCACAATCACGACTTGATGACATTCTCGACGGTGAAACTCGCAACGCCGTGGCCCGGTATGACTTGATCGAAATCGTTCGCAGTACGAACCGTGATCCGGACACAGTCCAGATAGAATCAGATGAAGAAACTGCGATCTTTGATGAGATCCAGATGGGGCGTCAGCGGATCGCTGCGGAAATTCTTGAACGTGCAGCAGGACGAACTGAGGATTTAGGGATCGAGCTACTAGATCTTCGACTCAAGCGCATCAACTACGTGGCAGAAGTCCAGCAGGACGTCTTCGCACGCATGATTGCCGAACGGCAGCGGATCGCAGCGGAATTCCGTTCGGAAGGTCAGGGTGAGTCCGCCAGAATCTCTGGTGAACGTGAACGCGATCTCGCCCGGATCACTTCAGAAGCCTATCGTACAGCTGAGGAAATTCGAGGTACCGCGGACGCAGAAGCCACGAGTATCTACGCTGCCGCTTATAGCCGAGACCCTGATTTTTACGCATTCACAAAATCGCTCGAAACCTATGAGGAAACCATGGATGCGTCAACATTCTTTATGCTGGGGACTGATAGTGAACTCCTCAAGTACCTAGAACAGCCAAGATAGCGCGTTCGGCTATCTTTCACTTCGAAAGGCGTAGGGTTCGGTCGTTACTATAGCAACGACCGAACCCTACGCAGATCATCACGCTAACGATCAGTTTGCTCTACCGCCCCGCCATCGATCGACTGCCACTGCCACGATTATGATGTGTCCAACTATCATTTCCTCAACGAAATTTGGCCATCCGAGCACCGTGCTTCGGTTTCGAAGATATGCCATTAACACAGCACCGGTCAGCGTGCCAAGAATTGAACCTTGTCCACCGGAGAGTGACCCACCTCCAATCACTACTGCGGCAATAATGTCTAGCTCTAACCCGATAGCTACGGTGGGATCGCCTTGCGTAAGGCGGGCAAACTGCATCAAACCTGCCAAACCAGTAAGCAGCCCTGCAAGTACATAGATCGCAACCTTTGTGCGAGCGACCCTTACACCGCAAAGTCTGGCCGTTGCCTCATTCGACCCGATTGCATAAGCGTGTTGGCCAAGAATCGAATAGCGCAACACGACTACCAAAAAAACCCCTAGTGCTAACATCAACCAGACTGCCGGGGCGAAAATAATGATTGGTGGTGTCGGAATGGGACTCACCCACGCTTCGAGTCCTTGAGTCGGTGCAGTAATTGGAATGCTCCCTGACATCCATTTCGCCACACCACGATAGAAGCCGAGAGTCCCAAGCGTTGCGATAAAAGGTGGTAGTCGAAGTATGGTAATCAGTAAACCATTGTACAAGCCACAGACAGCTCCAACGCCAAGGGCTACACTGAGAGCAAAGACAGGCCCTCCTCCACGTTCCAGAACTATGGCAGTCGCGACACTTACAAGCGCAATGGCTGATCCTACTGATAAGTCAATGCCTCCGCTGATGATAATAAACGTCATGCCCATGGCGGCAATACCCACGATCATCGCGTGAACTGCAACGAGGCGTAAATCGAAGAGGGTCAGACCAGGATGTGGCGGAATCGCATAAAAAAATAAAACTGCTGCCACTAGACTCAAAACTGGCACCAAGTTTCTGAGCGCAGTTCGCCGTGGCAACCACTGCTGCATCAAATTCATCATGCGACAGTTTCCTCTCCACTTGACGCAACGGTGATAATCTCATGCTCCGTCCACTGTTTCGTTGGCCTTATGGCTCGTAAGCGACCGCGATGCATTACCGCAATCCGGTCACAGACGCCAAGTAATTCCGGAACGTAGTCAGACACAAGCAAGATCGCTTTACCTCGACTGGCCAGTTGATCGATCCAAGCGTACAGTTGCGCTTTGCTCGCAACATCAATCCCACGAGTAGGTTCGTCGAGAAATAGTACATCCACATCGTGGTGTAAGAGTCTAGCAAATGCCACTTTTTGTTGATTGCCCCCCGAGAGGTGCGCGATCGCCTGATCCACATGTGCAACCCGAATACGTAGTCGTTCTACCCAAGTGGTAACCGCCACATTCATCTTGTGGGTATCAAGCCACCCCCAACGAGCAAAAGGCTGCAATCGACTGAGCAACATATTCTGTGTAACTGAAAGGTTTAAAGCCAATCCCTCTGTCTGGCGGTTTTCGCTGAGCAATCCGACACCTTGCGATAACCGGTCAGCTGGTGTGTTCTTCGCATTCGTTCCGGTCTGCCCCCGAATCGTCACATGCCCTGACCGGATTCGATCAAGCCCAAAAAGTGCTCGGAGTAACTCCGTACGACCTGCACCAACCAGACCTGCAATGCCAAGAATTTCTCCTTGCCGCAGAGTCAGATCGATATCCTCGACGGGCTCATTGCCGGTTACCCCTTCAATGACTAATAGCGGATCACCAAACGTTCGTGATGTGATTGGAAACATGTCCGGCAATCTCCGACCAATCATTAATTCAATGAGCTCCGCAACCGAAACATCTGCGGTATTACCAACACCGGTTACACAACCGTCACGCAAGACAATGTAACGATCGGTCACACGCTGCACCTCTTCAAGAAAATGCGAGATGTACACAATCGCCACACCATGACGACGTAACTCAGCAATGATTTCGAACAGACGTTCAATTTCTGTTAAGCCAAGACTACTCGTCGGTTCGTCCATGACGATCACCTTGGCATCAATCAAAAGTGCACGGGCGACTTCTACAACTTGCCGATCTGCGGGTGACAGATCGGCCGTCAAGATATCACCTCGAATATCAGGCCGTCCGAGCCTTGCGAAGATTTCAATAATGCGACGCCGAAGAGCCGTCGGTCGAATGAAGCCGGCCCAGTGTTGTTCCACACCGAGCATTAAGTTCGCCTCCACAGTCAAATGCGGCGCCACTGTCGATTCCTGATAGATCATTGCAATTCCAGCTGACCGACTTGTCAACGGATCAACGGCAGCAAACGGTACACCGTCGATTGCTATTTGACCTCTGTCAGGCTGAATCGCGCCTGAAAGAATCTTCATAAGGGTCGACTTACCCGCACCGTTTTCACCAACCAGAGCGAGCACCTCACCACTGTCAACACAAAGGTCGACACCATCAAGCGCTAGAGTTGCGCCGAACCGTTTTACTATGCCGGACATTTTTAGACGAGGGGAATCGTCTACGTGATGTCGAACCGTATTCATTGTTCGAGATAGCGTGACAAGTCTGGGGCTAGAAGCTGTGCTATGTCGGGATCATGCATGTTTTCACGGGTTGCCAAACGCACGCCAGTGTTCTGACGAAGCTCAACGGACTCAGACGCCAAATGCGCAACTGCAGTTTTTACACCTAAATAGCCCATCGCCATTGGATCCTGCACAACGAGTCCGTCCAGTTCGCCCTCGCCAAGTGCGTTGACTAATTCAGCGTTAGTATCAAAACCAACAAAACGGATCTTCCCGGCCAAACCACGGCTTCGGAGAGCCAAAAGCAATCCAAACGTGCAAGATTCATTGGCACAAAAGATCCCGTCGACTTTGTCATAAGTAGTCAATAAATTTTCCGCTGCGATTTGAGCAGTTGCTGTGGTTACTCCCGAATACCGTTTCGGATCAATGAGTTCAACATTAGGAAACTCGCCTAAGGCTTCGACAAACCCTTCCTCCCGCCGCATCGTGCTCTCCGAACCTTCGGCATGACGTAACAGCAACACCTGGCCCTCACCGTCCAACAACTCGCCCATATGAAGACCTGCAAGGCGCCCACCTTCGTGGTTGTCGGTGGCCACATAACTAATGTAATCTTGCCCAACTTCACCAGCAAGACCAGAATCAATAATAATCACTGGAATGCCAGACTGTGTTGCTAAACGCACCGCGGGCAATAACGCGTTTTCATCTAGCGGAGCCAACACAATTGCATCCGCAGAACCCGTCAGTAAATTCTGTACGAGGGAAACCTGCTGATCACGGTCGTCTTCACGTTCCGGACCTCGATAAATGACGGTAATGTTCCCCAACTCTTCCTCAGCCTTTAGAGCGCCGGCATGAATCGCCTTCCAAAAATCGTGCGTTGTGCCTTTCGGAACAACTGCGATACGTAAGCGTGACTCCTCAAGGCTGACACTCTTGTCAGCACTTTCACCGGTGCACGCCCCACAGACCGTAGCTATAAAACAAAAAGTTAAAAAGTAACGTCGCATAACGCCAATTCGAACATCCGAGTTATTTCTAACACAAAAGATTTTTACACGCCTAGCTTAACGGAGGAACAGTGCACATGCACGAAAAACTGACAAAACCAAAAACATCTTAGTTATATAGGACGTTTCTACTTGAAGCAGGCAATCCTAGAGTGGCATCAAATAGCACGTTAGTTAATATGCGTTCAGATCAGCTAGAAATCTTTACCTAGGTGGTGCTGGTGGTAGAACACTAAGCCAATCAGCAGCCACTGCAGCCGGTGTTCGCCCCTCTCGATTCACAGCCAAATTCATATCACGCATCTGAGCAGCATCAATCGTTCCTACCAGGTCGGCTAGCGCTTCCACAACTTTCGGATTCTCAATTCGCAATCGATCACTCACGAGAATAATCGCATCGTAGGGAGGAATAACAGACAAGTCGTCTTCAAGCATGATTAAGTCAAATGTGGAAATCCGACCATCCGTCGAATACGCACTAATCACATCAACTTCTGACTGTGCCAACGCTTGATACATCAAGGATCCATCCATGGTGCGCTGGCTTTCAAACTCAAGAGCGTACTGATCGCGTAGTGACGTCCATTCCGGGCGACCAAAGAATTCGTAATCTCCGCCCATGACAAGACGAGGTGCGTGTTGCACGAGATCGCTGATGCGTCGAATGTTTCTAGTAGCAGCATCGTCTCTTCGCATCGCTAGAACATAGGCGTTCTCAAATCCTACAGGACCGACGACTTGAACATCGTACGCATCAGCAAGCACGCGGTCGACCTCGCGCAGAACCTCGTCTCGATTTTGCGAGGTGACGTCACGTCCCATGATCGTCGCCCAGATCGTTCCCGAATAGTCCACATAGACATCAAGATCGCCAGCACGTAGAGCATCGAATGCAACAGTGGATCCAAGTGATGACACAACGGTCGTTTCAAGACCAGTTCGAGCAGTAATCTGTCTAGACAAGATTTCGCTCAGTATGTATTGCTCCGTGTATGTTTTGCACCCAATCGTAATCGGTCGTGTGTCACTCTCGAACAATCTTGGTATCAGGGATGCTCCAACCCAGCTATAAAGTGCACCAAAAATAAGGAACGCGACAACGACTGGCACTCGCTTCCGTGTACGGACACCCTGCTCAAACCATCGAATCAAGTTATCTAAAAGCTGCGCGAGCAAGGCTGCAACGACACAGCCAACGAGGACAGCCGTATAGTTTCGCAGCTGTAAGCCGCTAAAAATGTAATTACCCAGGCTTGTTGCACCCACTGGTGTTGAAAGTGTCGCCATACCGACCACCCAGACGGTGGATGTCCGGACGCCGCCGACAATAACCGGCAGTGCTAAGGGCAACTCGACCCGCCAC
>CAJXDY010000064.1:0-10073 GCA_913052135.1 uncultured Acidobacteriota bacterium | reverse complement strand
TCACAAAAATATTATGGCAGGAGCGGAGGGGTTCGAACCCCCGACCGCTGGTTTTGGAGACCAGTGCTCTAGCCAGACTGAGCTACGCTCCTGCGAGGAGCAAACAACGGGCAAAAAGAGAAAGGCCGCTGATTACCCGCAGCACTCAATCATACCTTGACGAGTGCTGGCCGGACAAACAGCGGCCTCTCATTTTTTCTCTTATGGAGAGACAAAACGCATTAGAGAGCGTCGTCGTCCCTTTCACCTGTTCGAACTCGAATCACCTCAGATACGGCTGAGACGAATATCTTACCGTCACCTATCTGACCTTCTTCGCCTGTCTTCGAGGCCTCAAGAATGGCCGAAATGACGGCATCTTTCATACCGTCCGTCACCACTGTCGTGACAACCGTCTTGGGCAGCGCAGCGCGTGTCGTCGTGGTAGCTCCCCTACCGGTGAATACCTCCACGCCTTGCTGCGTACCCTTTCCCGTCACGTTTGACACGTGATAACCGCCACACCCTGCATCAAGCAGAGCTTCGACAACAACATTGACTCGCTCCGGTCGAACTACTGCTTCAATTTTGATCATGATCTTGTCTCCTACTGCGTGATCAACCCTATTCGTCGATCACGCAGGTTGTATGAATGCTTAGTCAGCTCCATCACCGACGTATCCACGCTCACCATGGAGCGATACGTCGAGTCCGGCATCTTCATCTGCTTCATCTGCCCGGAGACCCAGACCAGGTATTACGTCGAGAATCTTCAGTATTACGAAGGTCACGATGAATGAGTAGGCGATGGTGGCCAGAACGGCAACTGCGTTGTAGCCCAGCACCGTGGCATCACCGTCGATAAGGCCAATGCCACCGACTGCGAAGATACCCGTAGCCAGCGCACCCCAGATTCCGCCAATTCCGTGGACGGCCATCACTTCAAGTGCATCGTCAAATCCGAACTTGTGTCGGAAGCGAACTGCGTAGAACGTCAGTACACCGGCACCAAGACCAATTGCGATGGCACCCATCGGACCAACAAAACCAGATGCAGGGGTGATGGCGACAAGGCCGGCGACTGCACCAGTGGCTGCTCCAACTGCGCTCATTTTGCCTGTGTGAATGTGGCCAAGGATGACCCACACAACCAGAGCCATTGCGGCAGCAACGTTTGTTACGAGGAATGCACTGATGGCGAGTCCGTCGGCTGCAAGACCTGAACCGGCGTTGAAACCGAACCAGCCGAACCAGAGGATCCCGGCACCAAGAATTACGAACGGAACATTGTGGGGTTCTACACCACGGTCTACACCACGACGCTTACCGACTAGTAACGCTGCTACAACAGCTGCGATTCCTGCGTTGATGTGAACGACCGTACCACCTGCAAAGTCGAGCGCACCCATTTCAAACAACCATCCGTCACCAGCCCACACCCAGTGAGCAATCGGAGCGTAAACGAACGTAATCCATGCGACCAAGAACACGAGATAGGTCGTGAATTTGAACCGTTCAGCGATAGCGCCTGTGATAAGAGCTGGCGTAATGATGGCGAACATCATCTGGAAGATGGCAAACAACATTGCCCCGTCTTCTGGATTGCTCGAAACGTCTTTGAATCCTAGGAAATCGAAGTTACCAATCCACGGGCCGCCTTCTCCGAAAGCAAGGCTGTAACCCCATAAAACCCAAACTACGCTGACCACACCCATTGATACGAAGCTGTACATGACAGTGCTTACAACGTTCTTACCACGGACTAAACCACCGTAGAAAAACGCCAGCCCAGGAGTCATAAACAGAACGAGTGCGGATGCCATTAGCATCCACGCTACTGATCCAGAATCCATAATTAACTCTCTTCCCAAACTAGAACCGCTTAACAAAATACAAGCTGTAATCTATGCCCTAGATGTTTCAGAAATGTTGCAAATACGTGACACGCTGGTTACACATATGAATTGAGGAGATTTTTTGTTGCGTAACGACTGGTCGAACCCAACTATATAGGTGATGATATTCTCAACATGATTATCGACTCTCACTGTCACGCATGGGCCATGTGGCCTTATCTTCCCGCTGTACCAGACCCAGAAAGCCACGGAGCTGTCGAACAGCTCATACACCAGATGGATACCAACGGAGTCGATCGAGCCACGATTGTATGTGCCCAGATATTTCAAAATTTCAACAATAACGACTACGTGGCTAAAGCCCTGAAAAAATATCCTGAACGACTAGAACAGTTCGCCGACGTAGACTCAATGTGGTCAGACACCTATCACCTGCCAGGTGCGGCATCAAGACTTGAAAAAGCTACCGAGCGCTGGCCAATGAAGGCGTTCACACACTACGTTGCTGCCGAAGATGATGGCAGCTGGTTTAATTCAGCGGACGGTATCGACTTCTTCAAGGTTGCAGAGCAAGCGGGACTGATTGCCAGCATCGCAATGTCACCACACCATCAATCAGAGTTACGAAAAGTGGCCGAACGACATCCAGATCTCGACATACTATGCCATCATATGTCCGGGCTCAGAGCCCATGGCAATGATGCCCGCGCCAACCTTGAAAATGTAATCGAATCAAGCGAACTGCCAAACATTTTCCTCAAACTCTCAGGGTTCCATTACCTTACGAACACCAACTGGAATTTCCCTTATTCTGATACCCACTGGGTTTACAAGGAATGCTACGAAGCCTTCGGTACAAACATGTGCTGGGGGTCGGATTTTCCCGTAGTGAAGAAATCTATGACGCATCTTCAATCTATCGAAGCTTTCCGAACCCATTGCGACTTCATCAGTGAATCGGATAAAGAAGCCATAATGGGCGGCACCTTAAAAGGCCTGCTGGATAGAACCCGTTCGGTAAACAAATAGACCGATCAGTTCAACCACTGGTGGTTTTTCTACTAAATGCATATGAATGCGCAAGAAGTAGCAGCGGAGACAGAATAATGACCAAAAGCCCGACCGACTGATGCAACCTTCCTCTGGGTGGAATTGAAATCTCGTCAACCGTAGAATCAACCAATTCTGAAGCTGAATCTAAAGCTTCAGGAGATTCGCCAGATTGATCAGGTTCAACTGAATCTGGCTCGGATTCACCAGATTGAGGCGGTTGGGTCAACAACCTGTAAGTCGGCGTAGGATCAGCAGATGGCGTGGGAGTCGGACCTAGTGTCGGTTCAATATACGGGTCAGCGCCAATCGAGTCGCGCCAACCATCTTCAAGCCCATGGATGTCAAAGCCGTAAACAGCGCCCAGCGCATCATCAATACCAACTCCCGTGCCTAACGTGGTAAGAAGCTCAGACATTTTTTCTGTGCCAAACTGATCGACCATATATTTGACCACACTACGACCCTGGCCATAAGCAACCAGGGTTAGATTGGGATCACCGGGAAATGAACGCAGGTTTTTCAAGGGAATAAGACGATCTGTTCCTACAGCCCACTCCAGAAACCGTTCATACGAAATGGTTTGATCAAGGTTGCCATACTCGGCCAACCCCTCATTCAACCAGAGCGGTACCAGCCCGCGTGATCCCGCGGCCCTCGCAACAAGGATATGAGTCATCTCATGAGTAGCAGTTCCAACGTCTGAGCGACCGGCCAAAACAAGGACCACACTCTCCGAATCGAAAGCTTGCCCTTCCGTAATCAACTCACGACTGCTAGCGAGACTTTTTGCTACCACCGCTTCAATCATCTCAGCGTTATTGTTGTATAGGACCATAACAATAGGGATCTCAGTATCAGCGCCTGTCACCTCTGCCATGAGCCCGAGTGACTCAATAGCCGCAGTTGCGAGTCTTTCTGCCCGTGTACGCACGGGACCGTGGTACAAGATCGTAACTGTTCCAACCGTCACTTCATCCCATTCAAATCGAGCATCGTCGAATCTCCAAATCTCAGGATCCGTGAAATATGAATCGTCGTTTTCATCAATCACCTCAAACCAGTACTTGATCATCGATCCAGGCGGAATATATCGGTCATTGCTATTCGTTCGCTGGAACCACTCACCACTCACCAGAGGTCTATCTGACTGATCGAGATCAAGATAAGCATATTGGGTGGTTCCGCGATCTCCGACCTCAAAGATAACTCGAACATCATCAATACGGATTTCCGACTGGATATCGATCGTGAATGTCAGCCCATCCGGAAACTGTGACTCTACACTTGAGCCTGTAACCGTGAACCGTTCAACATTTTGCGCATACGCTTTCCTCAAACCTGTTTCGGCTACGCTCCCCATGACTGCGATCGTCAAAAGCAAAACTAACCATCTCAAGCTGTACACGTATGAAAGCACGATAGTTCGATTCACAGAACTTCCCAATTTACAAACATTCGAATTGACATTGATATGGCAAGACCAATCGACGGTTTTATGTCAAAACCTCAATTAAGAATATGCCGCACACAAGTTATTCAGTCCCGATTGACCGCCAGGCATCAATAAACCGCCATGCGGCGCTGAGTGGTGTACCGACTCCAAGGATCCATAGAGAAGCCATCGGATATCCAATTAATAGGCAAACCACCATAATCACAACTCGTTCGGGCCGCGTCAGAAATCCTGCAGTCCCCTTGACCCCCAAGCCTTCTGCACGCGCGCGGACGTAACTGACCATAAGCGAACCCGACATAGCAACAAAGGCCAGCAACACCCCCCATTGATTAGCATCTGATCCTGAGGTGTAATACATCGCCAGACCGATAAGAACCGTCAATTCAGATACACGGTCAAATACAGAATCCATCAAAGCGCCACGCCTACTAACGCGACCTGTCGCCCGCGCTATGCCGCCATCCAGCAAGTCAAATACTGAACTGAACAAAACAAGAACGCCACCAATGAAAAATTCACCCTGGTAAACAAAGTAGGCCGCTATAAACGCTATACCCAGACCAATGGCTGTAGCGCCAGACGGGGTAAACTTCAGTGCAACCAATATAGAGACGGCTGGACGCTCAAACCACCTGGTGACCGAGCCCCGTAACCCGTAGCGGAGCGATTGAAGATCAGGCAATTTCTACCAGCCTCTGTACTGTGCTGGTGGAACAAGTTGTTTATCACGAATCTCTTCATAATATCCAAGCACCTTGTCAGCCACTCGATCCCATCGATACTGGTTAACAGTAGCTCTCCCGTCAACTCCAAGTTGCACACGTAACCCAGGGTTCTCAATAAGCCGCTTTATGGCATGCGCCATCGCTGACTCGTCTTTAGGGGCAAACATCAGTCCTTCTTTACCATCCGTCATAACTGAAGCAAATCCTGGTATGTCGGATGCGATTATCGGCGTGGAGGCGGACATCGCTTCGATAATGATGAAACCAAAACTTTCTTTGCCTGTATTGGGTGCTAGAAATATATCGGCGTGCTGATAATAATCAGGTAATTCATCATCAGCTACAGGACCAACGAACACGACATCATCAAGTGAACGTTCACCCATGATTCTGTATGACTCCCGATCTGGGACGCCTGCGCCAACGACAATAAGTCTTAGATTCGGGTATTCCCATTTAAGCAATGAGTATGCTCCAAGTGCATATCTCAACCCTTTCCGCGGTTCATTAATCCTGCCAACAAAGACCATGTTTATAGCTTCATTCTTCAGAATGGACGGTTTGGGTCCAGGCTTTGAAAACCTATCAACATCAAGTCCATTTGGAATAACTCGATAATCACCGTTGAAATACCGGTTAGCAAAAGCCTTAGCAGGTTCAGAAACCGCGATTCGACCATTGAGACGAATCGCACCACGGTTGAGAATTTTCTTCCAAATCGTGTAACCCTTGGCACGGCCCTCGTTGTAAGCATGGAAAGTGCCAATAGTCGTGGAAGGGGAAAACCGAGAAGCCGTTAACGCAAACATCGGCATAAGTGGCTCGTGAATGTGAACGATATCGAACTGCTCCTCCTCAAGCATATTCTTGAGTCGCCATTCGTGCCAAACAGAAAATGATATCCGTGCTATCGATCCAGCCGTCGGGATGGGCACCGACCTTCCGAACGTACGCAGGTCAACATCACCAATATCTACCGCCGGATCGACACTGGAACAGGGCGCAAGAATAGAAAGCTCATGCCCACGCGCCTGCAATTCGCGACTTAGAGAAGCAATGTGCCGCTGGACACCACCAGGATGGGCGAAATCGTAAGGGGAAACTTGTGCAATTCTCAATTGTCTACAACTAAACTCCCAAACAAAACAGACCATAGGAACGAACTAAGTAACCCTCTTAGATCAAATTAAGCCAATCATATTGGTTTCTAAAAGCGACTACCAGTTGTTTCGTATTATCCAGAGCAGAAAACTATCCGACATTATCTCCGCTGGTATTGCCGTCAGCAAAATCTTCGACCGCACGCCTGGCATCATCGTCTCGCATCTGAATAGGAGGCGACTTCATGAAGTAAGCAGATGCAGGTTCAACCGCGCCGCCCACACCCTTATCAAGCGCTATCTTAGCGCTACGAATAGCATCGATAGCCACACCGGCGGAGTTGGGACTGTCTTCAACTTCGAGCTTAAGCTCAACGTTTAATGGCTGATCACCCCAGGACGTACCTTCAAGTCGAATATATGCCCATTTACGATCTTCCAGCCACGGGACGTGATCAGATGGACCAATGTGAACATCATCAGTTGGCAATTCCTTTTCGAGCTGCGATTGAACTGCGTTGGTCTTAGAGATTTTCTTTGATGTGAGGCGAGATCGTTCGAGCATATTATAGAAATCTGTATTGCCGCCGAAATTCAACTGATAAGTCTTATCCAGACGTACTCCACGGTCTTCAAACAACCGTGCAAGCACCCGGTGAACAATGGTGGCACCAACCTGTGACTTGATATCGTCCCCAACAATGGGCAGCCCGCGATCAGCAAACCTCTTCTGCCAGTAAGGTTCCTTTGCAATAAAAACTGGAATGCAGTTCACAAAAGCACATCCGGCAGCCAAAACCTGCTCAACATACCACTTAGTTGCCTGTTCCGAACCGACGGGAAGATAGTTGATCACCACATCAACTTCACGTTCTCGTAGAATCCCAATAATGTCAGCTGTCTCACCTGGCGCCTTCTCTACAAGCTCCTCAAGGAATTCCCCAATACCGTCATGGGTCATTCCGCGGTCAACCGTTACACCCATGTGAGGCACTTCATGAAACTGAAGAGCGTTATTATTTTTCGAAATAAGCGCTTCTGAAAGGTCCTTCCCCACTTTCTCATTGTCAACATCAAACGCAGCGACGATATTCACATCACTCAGGGCATATCCACCAAGAACGTTGTGCATAAGGCCGGGAATACTCGCAGAGCTTTCGTCAATCTCACCGTACTTATAAAGTCCTTGAACCAGCGAAGAGGCACAGTTGCCCGCACCGATGATCGCTACATTGATTTTGCCCAAGATCCAGCCTCCATTAGAAACAATAAACCATGATTAGAATGAACAACGCACAATCTCCGTGCCTGATGTTTATGGCCATTTTGGTGAAAGGCGTTCAAACAGCGTAAATGTTGGCAATGAAACTTTTCAAGAATATCCTCGCCAATCTAGGCGCATTGTTCTTAGATGTTCTGTCCTTACAACCTTTTAATGAAATGGCAGGCAACCCTACATAAGCCAAGAGTAAACAAAACGGCGGCCTGTGAATCTCACAGGACCTTCGGCCGTTCTAATAATCAAGTCCTAACTAAAACCGATTAGCGAGCGCTTTTATCAAGTCGCCTCCATCCAAGCAAGGCCAAAGGTGCCAGAAGCAATGCCAGGTTGCCAAGGCTCGCTGGACCACCTTCACGTGCACTACAAATACCACCGCCTTCTTCCTCTTCTTCAGCTACTGCAGATGTATTTTCAACAATAGCTGTCGTCGCTATCGCAATAGGAGTAGGTGTCGGAGTGGAAGTTGGAAGCATAGTAGGCGTAGGCGTAGGCGTGGGCGTACGTGTAGGCTCAGGAGTAGGCGTAGGCGTAACGGTCGGCACCGGCGTAGTTGTTGGCTCCGGTGTACTAGTCATAGTCGGCGTTGGTGGGACCGGTGTTGGAGTAGGTAGAGCTGGGAAGACTAACAAAAAGTCGCCCCTAGGTTCTCCATTTACAAATATATCGGATTGTATTGCCTTCATGTCACCAATGAAAAAGTCCACGCGCTGTCCATTATATTTTTCCAATAATGGATCAACGGTTAAAAAGTATTGGCCATCAAATACTGAAGCTTCTGCAGTCACATAGTCATCAATAACAGCATGAATCATAGTTCCATCTGGTGGTGGAATCGAACCGGCCCGAACTCTTCCTTCGTAAAACGTAGGCGAGAGAATCACCGGGGTGGCAGTTGGAGTTGGTGGAACCATAGTCGGTGTAGGTGTCGGCACCGGAGCAGCAGCAAACTCAATATCCAATTCTCTCAACTGCGGAAGTTCCCATTCGAGCGCGTACGAACCATCTTTATTTATATAAACAAAAGGTGAAGTTTGTAGCGCTTGTACCTGGTCTTCCAACCAAAAGGTCATGTCCTGACCAATGTAGCTTATAGGCGCATTCACAAGTATCACGTATTTGTCGACAGTATGGTCACCTATGATTACCGGAGTAGATTCCCAGTCATCTATTTTCACTTTAACGGTCAGACCGTTGGAGTTGAATCCGCCGGCGATAAGCACCTTGCCATGCAACGTAACAAAGGAGGCCGCTGGCATCGTGCTCGGATCACCTTGTTGCGCCTTGGCGTGTTCAGTGAGCCCCGAGGATAGGCTAGCCAGAACCGCAGTCGCGAGTAGCATCCCTAACAGTCTAGCCTTCATATCTGGTTCTCCCGTGCCTCTGAGCAATTTCCGTGTTCATAGAACAAATGTATTAGCAGAACGCCCCCCTCCCGAAATATCGGAAGGGGGGCGCCCGTTATTACTTTCTATCTCTCGCAACGTCCTTACGGAACGATGTGAGGGAGTCCTCCGTTAGTCTGCGGGCTGATGAACACCCAGACACCAGAACCAATAGTCATGTTGTCTGCGGTTACCAGTTCACGGAACTCGGACGAAACGGTGTTGAATGTGTACGCTCGACCGTTATTCACGGTGTTGAAGTACGTACCAACTGTCACACTCGTCGCGGCACCACTAGCGTTAGGTCGTGTCAGAGTGGAATTCTTGTTCCCCTTCTGAGTTTGCGACCTGCTCTGATCAACCACTCCGACCAAGTTCCAACCGTCGCCGGTTGCAATCGTAGTCAGGCCTGGTCGAGCATCGCCTGGTGCAGTAGGACCTTCGAGAGCGATCGTCTGATCTTCAAAATCAGAGGTCTCAATCCAGTATCCAGCTCCTGCTGTAATGGTCGTCAGACCAGTGTCGGTCTGGGACACAAACGTACCGTCAACCTTGGAAGCAATTCTCCACGGCTGTGCAGGCGTGGTTGCGTCGTAAGAAACAACCTGTTTGATACCAGTGTTCGAGAGAACAGCGTCAACGCCTGAGTCGCTCGGGTTAGACGGGATTGAAACTGAGTTCCAGCCAGCGAATAACTCGATAACAAAGTCTTTTCGTGCGCTCTTAGTGAACGTGGTAGTGGTTGTCAGCTTGTTACCAGCTGCATCCACACCCTTGACAACATAGGTGTGCTTGCCATCAGCCAAAGCTTCCGCCGGCTGATAGAAGTACGTCTTGCTGTCAGCAGAAGCGACAAGTTGATCCGTTACTGTGACCGCGGTCGCAGTTCCGGCAGCAATCGTTGCCTCTGTGATAGTAACTTTTGAGTTCTCTAGACCGGCCTTGTAGTCAGTCGTCAAGAACGGGTTCGTCTGAGTCGTCGTTCCAGCATTGGCAGGCGTAGACGTAGGCGCTGTAAGCGCAAGGTCTACCGTGTAAGCCTTAGTGTGGACCGCCGGAGTTGCCGTAGTCGGGGCGCTAGACGTGGTCACCTGTCCCGATACGTCAGTCGATACAACCTTGACTGCCCTGAACACTGCTGTGTCCGCGTTGATGGCAGCTGAGGAGAGCTTAGCTGCAATCAGTTTCCAGATGTTGCCACCCTGTGCGACAGCTAGAACACCGTTATACCTTACGGCAG
>CAJXDY010000063.1:0-10209 GCA_913052135.1 uncultured Acidobacteriota bacterium | reverse complement strand
CATCGCCCGAGGCGGCACTCCCGAGCAATTTGCCGACCCGGACATCCCGAACGACTTTGATTTTGTGCCAAGACCAGACGATCTTGCAAGGATTCTTAAACATCGTTGAGTTCTGGGATGACTGGTATCCAAACCTACACGAAGCGTTCGAGTGGCCGCGGGTCCGCACGCGCCACCTCCATGGGTCCTTTTGGCCGCACGCTGCTGGCTTCAACCAAATGGACATGGAATCAACGATATCTGCAGACATTGCCAATGAGCTGCGATCCCGAGGACATCATGTGAACGAAGTGCCTCCGCTCGGAGTCTCGGGGTGCGCGACGGCTGTTATGATCGATCCAGCTACCGGGAACAGACTGGCCGCGGCTGACCCCCGCCGAGATTGTTACGCCATCGCCTACTAGAATCGAAAGCCGACTTCGTACCGTGATACTCCGACGTATTAAAGACAAACGAGACGTGTTAGAGCGCCTCTTCTACGATTTGTCCCCAGAGTAAGGAGAACATTTGATGATTGACTTTGGCCGTGCAGTGCCCACGAATTGGTGCAAGGGAGATCAACTCCGAACCTTGTTTCTAGGTTTGGCAGCAGCGGCCGGTCTTTTTTTCGGAACTATTGGGATGCAAACGGTGGTTTCGGCTCAGGTGCTTCAACCGGTCGACCCAACGCGTACCCAAGTCATTCTTCTTGGGAGCGGCACGCCGTTTCTCGACGAGAACAAGGTTGGTGCGTCGGTCGCCATAGTCACGGGCGGCGTTGCCTACCTCGTTGACCTCGGACCAGGTGCTTTTCTGCGGACCGTTGAAGCGTCGCGGCGGGGTGTCGAAGCGTTAGCATCGCCGAATCGTATCTTCCTTACCCATCTCCATAGTGATCACGTGCTTGATTACGCCGACCTTCTATGGTCACTCTGGTGGCGTCGGGAAAATCAGGTTGTTGCCTACGGACCTCCAGGCCTAAAAGCATTAACCGATGGTTTACGTGCGACATATGCTGAGGACATCAGGTCCCGTATTGAAGAGCAGCCAGTTCTGACTCATGGCTATATTCCAGAGGTTCATGAGATTGATGGGACACTACGTTTTGAAGACGAACGGGTGCGGGTTACTGGTTTCCCCGTCTGTCACGGAACGCAGAAGGCTTATGGCTATCGCTTCGAAACGGACGACCGGGTCATCGTAATCTCTGGCGATACAACTTATTGTGACAGCCTCGTAGAACACGCTCGTGGCGCTGACCTGCTTCTCCATGAGATATTTTCCGAGCGAGGGCTATCTCCTCGAACTGACGATTGGCAGCGTTATCACCGCTCTGCCCATAGTTCTCCCGCGCAGGTGGCACGGATTGGGAATACGGTCCGTCCTAAAACCTTGGTGCTATACCATCAGTTGTATTTTGGAGTTGGCGACGAGGAGTTAATCGAAGAGGTGCGTGCGGCTGGGTATGCGGGCCCTCTTGTTAGCGGTCAGGATTTTGACGTGTTTTAGACTAATTCTCCCATCGTTTATTATCGGGAGGTTCAAGAGATTCATGAAGACGATTGTTAACAAAGTTACACTATAATCAACACATCGCAGCCATGACGTTGTGTGGACTGCGGGTATTCTTCGTATTAAGAAGGAGGAACCATGTTATCCCGTTTCCGTTCACTGATGATTACGCTACTCACGACTGCTTTTCTGGCGTTCGGCCTGTCGGCCTGCGCCACCGAATCCGAGATGGAACCTGCAGCTGGGGAAACCCAGGAAGCCGCGGCAGCGGGTAACCCGATAACGGGTGAGGGTATACCGAACCCGACCTCGACCGTGATTGAGAATTGGGGCGACCTGCCCGAAGGGCGAGAGTGGGGTTCGACCGCTGGTATCGACATCGACCCGCATGACGGCCAAGTCTGGGCATACGAACGTTGCGGTGCAGGCAACTTCGGTGGGGGAGTGGCAATCAACTGCGACTCGAACCCTGTCGATCCGATCTTTAAGTTTGACCGCAACACTGGGGAAGTGCTGGCCAACTTCGGTGGAGGCATCATGGTCACGCCGCACGGCATCCACGTGGATGCTGACGGCAACGTATGGGTGACCGACTTCGCGGGGAACGAAGCGGGGACGAAAGGGCATCAGGTCCACAAGTTCAGCTCCACAGGGGAACTGCTGATGAGCCTCGGCACTGCAGGCCAGGCGGGCAGCGGCCCGAACCAGCTGAACCAGCCGAACGACGTGATTACTGGCCCTGACGGCAGTATCTATGTGTCGGATGGACACGGCGGCCAGGGCATGACCAGTCGACAGGCGATGGCCGCTGGACTTGAAGCGGGCGCCACCGCCCGCATCTTGAAGTTTTCGGCCGATGGTACGTTTGTTAAGGAGTGGGGACAGATTGGGACACTGCATGGTGAGTTCCGAACACCTCACGCGTTGGCGTTCGATTCGCAAGGACGGCTCTTCGTGGCGGATCGCGGCAACCATCGCATCGAGATCTTCGACCAGGACGGTAACTATCTTGACTCCCGCTACTCGTATGGGCGCATCAGTGGCCTGTTCATTACCGGGGACGACATGCTCTACGCGATCGACTCCGAGTCGAGCATGACCAGCCATCAGAACTGGAAGAATGGTGTGCGCATTGGGCACGTGGACGAGGATCGCATCACGGGCTACATCCCACCGTTTGATGCAGAGACACGTCCCTACCAGGGTGCTGCTGGCGAAGGCGTAGCGGTCGACGCAGACGGCAACGTGTTCGCTGCCGAGGGACCCAACTCACTCCGTTTTGCTGGTGGAGCGTTTACCAAGTACGCGGTTGCTCAATAGAAAACTCAGTGTCCGCTCCAGGCGCGGTTTACGCGTCTGGAGCGTGCTTGTTTGAACTTGCCATTATCGACGGCGCCACCTACGTCGTCTGAGTGTCTTTCTGTCCCGTTAGTGAAACGAGGTTCCATGCAGCTCTCGATCATGTCGCCGATTCATCGCTTCTTAATATTCCTTGGTTCTGTCCTGCTGTGGACGACGGTGGCTACCGAGCCTTTTTTGGCACAGGACCGACGACCGATGACTTTACTCGACGTGCAAGAACTTGCCCGACCAGCCTCCTGGGCGCCGAGCCCGAATGGCCAATGGATGCTCTACACAATTTCGACGCCGGACTGGCAAGAGGATACGTCCCAGTTTGATATTCATCTCGTCTCAATGTCAGAGGGCTTGGCCTCAGGCCGGCAGATGACATTTACGATTGATAAAAACGAGAGGTCTCCTCACTGGTCCCGTGACGGAAATTTCTTCGTCTTTGCGTCAGATCGCGACGCGCCCGAGTCCGAGTCTATTAACCAGCTCTACTTCATGCGGCCTGATGGAGGAGAGGCGCGGCAGATCACGAATGTTGAACATGGAGTAGCCGACTTCGCCTTTAGCTTTGACGGTGCCTGGTTGGCCTACCGTAGCGGCGAAGCTGGTGTCGAGCAACTCTATCGACTGCCAGTGGACAATCTTTTCTCGGCTAACGCCGACCAAATAACGGACGAAGTAGCGGGCGTCGAGGCTTGGGCCTGGGCTCGGGACAGCCGGAGCGTTTATTTTGTTCGTCCGAATTCTCGCGACGAAGGTGACGTGCGCCGTCGGGAGGAGAATTTCACGGTTGACATCAAGAACGCAGTCACGCCGCTTTCCAACTTGTGGGTTGCCGACCCGGCAGTACAAACCGCGCGACAATTGACAAATCTTCCCAACGCCAGCGTAACCGATTTTGATCTCTCCAGTGATGGTCGCTGGGTCACCTTCGTGGGTGGATCGGCAGAACGCTACGAACGTAATATCACGGCTTCGCGTCTTTATGCGGATCAGTATCTACTCGAACTCTCGACTGGACACATCGAACGACTGACCGAAAACTTTGAGATCGCTGAAAGAGGTCTTAGCGTCTCACCGGACGGTCAGTGGGTCGCGTTTTCGGCTCCAGACGATATGACTCGCTACACGATGACGGATAATCGTGTCTATATTCGTGAGGTGACCGACCGTGGCGGTCCGTTTCGAAAACTTGGTGCCGCCTTCGATGGTAGCGTCGGTATAGATTTCTGGTCCAATAATGGCGACACCATCTACTTCAACCACGGCGTTAAGGTAACCACCCAGCTCCATGCCCTGGACGTCGCCACGGGCGAGGTGCAACAACTGACCAACGAACGGGCGGCCCTCCGAGTAAGTCGAGACGAGGAGACGGACACTATTTTAATCGCCTACTCTGACCCAATAACTCCACCAACAGTGTTTTCTGTCCCGGAAGTAACCCAAGTCGCTGATCGGTCTGCGTGGGTGCAACTGGTTGATGCTAACCCTCAAGTTGCTGAATTCGCACTTGGTGAAGAGAGCGAGGTGAACTGGCGGTCAACCGACGGTAAGCTCGTTGGTGGAATCTTGGTTAAACCGGTTGGATACCGAGAAGGCCAGCGTTATCCACTGATCGTGGCAATCCATGGCGGACCGGCCGCGGCTGATGTCCTTCGCTTCAACGGTGGCTATAACGCCCAAGTCTACGCTGGTAGTGGTTACGCTGTTCTGAAGCCGAACTATAGAGGCTCAAGAAATTACGGCAATGCCCACCGCACCGACATCGTTGGTGACTACTTCACGCTGGGCTACGACGACATCATGACCGGCGTCGATTACTTGATCAGTGAAGGTATCGTCGACGGTAATAGCATGGGTGCTCTCGGGTGGAGTGCTGGCGGACACTGGTCAAATTGGATTTTGACTCACACCGACCGGTTCAAGGCAATTAGTTCTGGGGCGGGCACAATGAATTGGATTTCGATGTATGCCCAGAGTGATGTCCAACGTAACCGTCGGTTCTATGTGGGTGATGATTTATTGTATGACAACTTCGATATGTACTGGGACCAGTCACCACTCAAGTATATTAAGAATGCGAAAACACCCACGATGATTCACGTGGTCCAGGGCGATCCACGGGTACCCAGCCCACAGTCGGTTGAACTCCACATGGCACTCAAGAAGCTGCGGGTGCCTACTGAGCTGT
Organism: uncultured Acidobacteriota bacterium; assembly: GCA_913052135.1. Lineage (GTDB taxonomy): Bacteria > Acidobacteriota > Vicinamibacteria > Vicinamibacterales > UBA823 > UBA8106. The sequence goes on along the minus strand of CAJXDY010000063.1, from coordinate 5,177 downwards.
TTATGTACCCTGGACAGAGCCACGGTATCCCCGATCCACGTAACCGACTGCTTAAAGCAGTCAGTGAGATGGCTTGGATGGACTATTATGTCCGCGACATGGGCGAGAAATTTCAGTGGCGTGACGTCCTGCAGACCCTAGCTGAGAAGAACGAGGAATCGGAACTGGACCAGACGACAAGCAAGTCCCCGACGCTGCGTTAGCCTAGACTGGGTCAACCGCTACATGCCGACGGAGGCCTGAGACATTTTTTCTAGCATGACCAACTCTTCTCGATTCGTCGGCACCATCGTTGCGGGTTTAGGCACTGTGTGCCTAGGCACTTGCACGGCAACCTCGAATACCGTGGTTTCAACCCCATCGGGGTACAGCGAGACTGACATCGCGGACGATCTCGACCGGATGGCAGACCAGTTTCTGAACGTTCAGGAACTAGACCCATTCGTCTACGATCTAACGGAAGACGAAGCTTACCGCTGGCAGACGGAATTCATCACGGCTCTGCAACCGAGCCTGGGACGGATCGTTGGCTACAAGACTGGCGGACACGACACCGGACCACCAAACCCCAATTTTCCGCCGCAAGGCATCCGTGGCGTGCTACTCGAGGGCATGGTGCATCCAAGCGGTGCCTCGGTCACGCTTAACGATGCCGTCTGGGGCTTTTTAGAGGCCGATTTTGCTGTCCGCGTTGGTGACGAGTCGATTAACACTGCCGAGACGGACCTCGAACTGCTGGCCAGCTTGGACGCGGTCATTCCATTGATCGAAATACCCGACCCCGCGTTCCGGAACAACCAGCGGAGTCCGACCAGCAGTATTGTTACTAACATGGCCAGTCGCTACGCCTTCGTGGGAGACCCCATTCCCACCAAGCCCACGGTCGCGTGGATTGATACGCTCAACACGATGACTTTCGCCGTTCACGATGAGCATGGAACCGAAGTGGGTTCGGGAACGCTAGATGGACACTACCAGCCTCTCACCGTTGTGAGGTGGCTGAGAGACCACCTTCGAACTTTCGGACGGCAACTGGAGTCCGGACAACTATTGTCACTCGGCTCCATCCGTATTAACCAACAACTCAAGCGAGGCTCACCCCAAGGTGGCCCGGCGTACAGTGCCAGCCAGTACCGATTGAGTTATTACGGGTTATCAGAAGACGCGAGCACTGTGGTCGTCACCATTGAGCGGTGAGTTTTTGAATCCCTAACAGAAGAAAATGTCTGGTAAGATCGTAGACGATCACGGTTGAGTGAGAATGATGAGCAAGATTGATTTTTAATTACGCTGGCGAGTCTATTAAGACAAAGGTTGAAAAGGTGCTGCAATGAATGAATCAACAAAGTGTCCGGTAATGCATGGAGCTATCACTACGAGCGGAAGTAGTAGCACGTCGAATCGGGACTGGTGGCCAGCCCAGTTAAATTTGAGCATCTTGCACCAACATGACAAGAAATCTAGTCCTATGGACGAAGGTTTTAATTATCACGAAGAATTTAAAAGACTTGACTACAAGGCTCTTAAAAAAGACCTGAATGACCTGATGACGGACTCGCAAGATTGGTGGCCTGCTGACTACGGACATTATGGCCCTTTCTTCATTCGTATGGCTTGGCATGCTGCGGGCACTTATAGAATTGGCGATGGCCGGGGTGGTGGCGGCACCGGTAATCAGCGTTTTGCCCCGCTTAACAGCTGGCCTGATAACGGCAACTTGGATAAAGCACGTCGTCTTCTTTGGTCTATCAAGAAAAAATACGGCAATAAGATTAGTTGGGCCGATTTAATTCTTCTGGCAGGTAATGTTGCTATTGAGTCAATGGGTGGAAACACTTTCGGATTTGGTTGTGGACGTTCAGACGTGTGGGCGCCAGAGGAGGATATCGACTGGGGCGCAGAAAAAGAATGGCTTGGAAATGAGCGCTACAGCGGGGTGCGTGATCTTGCTAATCCACTTGGTGCGGTACAAATGGGTTTAATTTATGTTAATCCAGAAGGTCCCGACGGTAAGCCAGATCCTTTAGCAAGTGCCGCAGACATTCGCGAGACCTTTGCTCGCATGGCCATGAATGACGAAGAAACCGTTGCCCTTACGGCTGGTGGGCATACCTTTGGTAAAGCACATGGTGCAGGTGATGCTGATCTGGTGGGCGTGGACCCAGAAGGTGCGCCAATTCATGAGATGGGCCTTGGTTGGAAAAACGCGCACGGGTCAGGTAAAGGTACGGATGCCATCACCAGTGGTATTGAAGGTGCTTGGACGGCGAATCCTACCCAATGGGACAATGGCTATTTTGATCTGTTGTTCGGATATGAATGGCAACTCGTAAAGAGTCCGGCCGGCGCGAATCAATGGCATCCAATAAATCCGAAGGAAGAAGATATGGCGCCAGATGCGCAGGATGCTTCAACTCGAGTGTCAACCATGATGACGACAGCGGACATGGCAATACGAGAAGATCCGGATTACCGAGCGATTGCGAAACGTTACCATGAGAACCCAGGAGAATTTCAGGATGCGTTTGCTCGCGCTTGGTTCAAATTGCTGCATCGCGATATGGGTCCTCGGGTGCGCTATTTAGGCCCGGAAGTTCCTGAAGAAGAGCTGATTTGGCAGGACCCAGTGCCAGCAGGGAATACCGACTATGATGTCGAGGCCGTGAAAGCGGCCATCAAGGAGAGTGGCCTGACTGTTCAAGAAATGGTGGAAACCGCTTGGGCGAGTGCATCAACATTCCGCGGCTCTGATCTTCGTGGTGGCGCTAATGGTGCTCGGATTCGCCTTGCTCCTCAAAAGGACTGGGAGGCTAACAAACCGGAGCAGCTTGGTCGCGTGTTAGGCGTGTTGGAAGGCATTGCTAAGGACGCGGGTGCGTCAGCAGCAGATGTGATTGTCCTAGCCGGTAATGTTGGTATTGAACAAGCCTCGGGTGTGAATGTTCCGTTTACTTCGGGTCGTGGAGATGCTTCAGAAGAACAGACTGACGAAGACTCCTTTGCGGTTCTTGAACCTTTGGCTGATGGTTTTCGGAATTTTCAAAAGTCAGGGATCTCAGTGAGCGCGGAAGAAATGTTCCTCGATAAGAGTCAGTTGCTTGGTCTGACAGCTCCTGAAATGACAGCACTCTTAGGTGGAATGCGAGCCTTAGGTATCAGTCATAACGGCTGCGGCATGTTTACTGATAAGCCTGGAACATTGACGAATGACTTCTTTGTCAACCTTCTCGATATGAGCGTCGAGTGGAAACCCTCCGGAAAGAATTCGTATGAAGCATTTGACCGTGCGACCGGTAAATCTGTGAGAACAGCGACAGGAGTAGACCTGGTGTTTGGTTCTAATTCTCAACTCCGGGCTTTGGCAGAGGTATATGCCTGTGAGAATTCACAAGAGAAATTCATTCGTGATTTTATAAAGGCTTGGAACAAAGTCATGAATGCTGATCGATTTGACGCTGATTAAATATTTAGGCAGCTCCCCAAGTTTTTGTAACGGTGCCTTATTTCATATAAGGCACCGTATGGCCGTTGAATATTTTTATTGGGGTTTGACGACTCTTCTTGGTGCGCACGGGGATTTGGATTCGCGTGCGTGTGCACAGTTGGTTCTTGAATGGGAACTCTGCACGAAAGCACAACTTCAAGCGACCGATACGAAGTTGCAAGCCTTGCTGACGAACCCCACCTACAATCTGCCGACGGTGTTGCCTAACGGGTAGTACCGATAAAATCGTGGCGACTGGAGCTATTGAGGCTGTGCTAACGCCTCTTTAATTGTCTTGTACGGCTCCGCCAACCGGAGTTTAGTCAGGATCCAGATAACCGGCCAAGCGAGGTCGAACTCGCCAGGACGATAACTGAACTTCGGACTTCTTTGGAACGCGTGATGATTGTTATGGAGGCCTTCACCAGCGGTCAAAAACGCAACGGACTGCAGGTTCGTCGCGGTGTTGTCGAAGTTCTTGCGACCAAAAACGTGACAGAGCCCATTGATCGACGGCGATAGGATGAAAACGTAACCGATTGCGTGCAGGACACCTGCCAACAGACCCCAGCCAACGCCCAAGCCTAAGCACAATAACGTGAGCCCCAGAAGGTTCGCAGTTTTGCCATGGTTGAAGAGATAGCGGTCCCACGCATCATCGCTGATGTCCTTGGCGTATTTCTCTACAACTTCAGGCTTCCGAGCTTCGCGGGAGTAGTGAAAGACGTTGCCAAGTTGCACCGACCAGAACCCAGCGAGATGCGGGCTGTGTGGGTCGCCCTCCTCGTCAGGAAATGCGTGGTGTTTACGATGGACCGCCACCCACTGCTTGGCGACAATACCGGTTGTTATCCATACCATCATCCGAAAAAAAAGCGCTACAACTGGATGTAGCTTGATCGCTCGATGTGTAAGACATCGGTGCAGGTAGATCGTTGAGCTAAATATAGCGATTTGCACAACGACAACAGCAGCAATCAACGCTAAAGCTAAGGAAGAAATCACTCTACCTCCGAGGCCACCAACCAGCGGCTAAAAGATAATACCCACTTTGAACACCCCTAACCTTACACGGTTCAAATGATTGATGCGAACTGAGTTAATTTAACACAAGGACACATTGGGGCGCACAAATCGCCCGACGCTATTTTGTGTCAATCAGAAACGCCTCGAATCATTAGGAAAACTGGTACCGAGAGGCAGAATTGAACTGTCGACACGATAATTTTCAGTCTTGTGCAATCGGGGGTCACAGGTAGCTAGGTCTGGTCTTTAGTGACGAAAAGTTTCCTGTATCCAACATGTTGGAACAAGCTAAACGGTCGCCCATCAAGGCAACTTTCAGAAAAGTGTTATGCGGGCCCATTCTGAATTGGGGTGGTATCAGGCATAAACTTATTCAGGATCGTGTATACAGGACAGAATTTTGTAAATGGACTCACTATTTGAAGCGCAGCTACTCCAACAGCTATATAGATCCAATTGAGGCCAACTTGATTGGCAAGAAGTACGGAGGCTAAATACATAAGTCCCACGATCCCATCATGGACCTGCACTTTCATGACATCTCTTTCACTCATGAGTCCTCCCTTGCACTCGTGTTCAAAACCCGATTTTGACGCTGCGAGCGTATCCGTTGTTCCCGGGGGATACAAATCTCTCCCAGAGGATCAGGGATACAAAGGAGTGACGC
>CAJXDY010000062.1:0-10246 GCA_913052135.1 uncultured Acidobacteriota bacterium | reverse complement strand
AGTACGAGGTAAACATCGCAAAGCCCGCTTCACCTGTAGTCGCGTGGTTTGTAGAATCCCAAAGGTGCACTCCATATGGTGGCACGTTTAAGGAGAACTCGCTCGCACCACCAATAGTTAAGGGTTCGCCGCTCAAAGCAAAGAAATTCAAGGCGCCTGTCAGCGTTTCATCACTTGTATTCAACAAAATAATTTTGGTCTGATAACCATTGCCCACTTGAATCCGCGGGAAGGTTAACGGGTGATCTTGCTTGGACGGTACACCGTGAACCATTGGAGCGGATGTGACAATGTCTTCATTTCGATCATTGGTAGCAACGGTTGTCGATACGAGACCAAAGTTGTTGTCCGAGAGGAAGGCAATCGAACTGGAACCATCATTGTCTACGTAATCGTCCAAGATCCAGGTCGCGCTTGCCTGAGCCGCCAGTTCGAGTGAAGTGACCTGAGAGGCTATTCCAGCTTCAGAATATGCCGTTAATGTTACGATGATCGGCGTCTCGTTAGGATTCACAATATCGGCCATGGTTTGTCGATGCTCTTCGTTACGAATAAAGACTGTGGCTGCTCTGACCGATGTTGGCGCTACAATTCCCGTTTCACTAATGAGAACACGACTTTCCCGTTGCGAGAGTTCGTCAAACTGTGTAGTCATGCGGGTCAGCATGGCGATTCCGCTGTTAGGGGAAGTGGTGCCGGATGCCATTGCCCAGCCACGTTGAGTTTCATGCTTCGTACTCGCACTGGACGATTGGTAGGCTTGGACGCCACGTGCTGGTACCACACTTTCATAGGTCGACCTGGCGAGATCGTGCACCATAATATTCGCCGCGAAACCCTGTGACACATACAGGCGTTGATGGGCGCTGTCAAATGTCAGACCACGAGGATCCCAGATTTCATCGGCGCGAACTGGGCCGAGTTGACGCGTTTCAAAGTCCGGCTGTCCAATCACATGCTGTGCTAATGGTCCGTTGTCGAGGCGGTCCGGATGCGCATCGAAAATCAATATTCGGTCGTTTCCATGATCTGACACGAACAGTCGATCCTTTGCATAATCGTAAGCGAGACCGTCTGGACCATCGATGATGGTTTGTGACCGGCCAGTTGCAAAGGAGGCAAAGTCTGGTTGGCCGATCACGACACTGGGTTCGGCACCGTTAACGAGACCATCTGGTCTAGCGTCAAAGACGAGCACGCGATTATTGTTCCCGTCCGAGACAAAGAGACGTTGCTGTTTCGCCTCGTAGAGGAGGGCAGCGGGTTGATAGAACCCGGCTTGCGTCGAGTGGCGCTCGTTGGATGTAAAGTCCGGTTGACCCAACACAACGGACGCAGGCATGCCAGTCTCGAGCTGATCTGGCGCTACTTCGTAGATGAGGACACGGTTGTTACCGCCGTCCGATACAAACAGCCGATCGTTAATTGGATCGTAGGCTAGGCCGGTGCCACGCGGGCGTGTGGGGGTAATGCCGGTACCAACCCTGGTATCCAAATTGAGACCGTCCGCCGTGACCGCCGGCACAATCGACGTGAAATTGGGCTGGCCAAGCACGGCTATTGCTTCAGGGCCATTAGTAAGACGGTCTGGATGGGCATCGAAAACCATTATTCGATTGCCCCACCCATCACTGACGAACACTCGCTTGTATTCTGTATCGTAGGTGACGGCTAAAGGAATTTTGACGGTGGTTGGTCCAATTGGATAAAGCTTTCCGGAGTACAAATCAGGTTGGCCGATTACCCATTGGGCGTCTCGATCCTTGATACGATTTTGTCGGTCGAGCTGCCACACCAGCACACGGTTGTTGTATTGGTCTATGGCGAAGAGACGATGATCGATCGGATCAAGTACCACATCACGAGGGTAGATGTTGCGTGGCGTGACGCGATCGTTAGCGGCACGCCGTTCGAAGTCGGTATGACCTTCGTCATCGAGATGGCCAACGACTTCGACGGCCGGCATGCCAGTGCGCAGCCGTTCAGGGGAGATATCCCAAATAATTGCACGGTTGCCTCCTGGATAGCCTTCGGTAGCAACTAGTAATTGACGCTCTGAATCGATGGATGCAGAGCCTAGTCGTGGCCACACTGATTGTTCTCGTGACACGATCGGATCGTAAGCATCGAAACCGGGTTTACCCAGGACTGCCATGGGCACCGCCGCTCGCAGGGAGGTGCCGAGTTCGACTTCATACACGCTGATTCTCATGTGTTCGATCCGTGATACCTGTTCAGCGATAAACAAACGAGCTGTCCGATCGTCATAGGCAAGACCACCGGTGGCAAAACCAGTCAGGTTAGTCCGCGGTTTACTGGTGTCGAAATCAGGTTGCCCCATGACATCGGTGGCGGCAGCGAACGTCTGTAGGCGATCAGGCGCAACGTCGAAGATCATGACCCGACGATTGCCATTGTCCGAAACAAATAACCGCTGATTCGTGGGATCGTACGCTAGCGCACCTGGCCGGCTTAGTCGGTAGGGGTTTAGACCAGGTTCACGTGATGTAAAGTTTTCCTGTCCGAGCACAACCGACGCATCCATTCCCGTCTTAAAATTGTTTGGGCTGATGTCAAAAATCAAGACACGATTATTAGAACCGTCACTGGCAAATAACCGTTGGTTGGCTTCGTCGACCGCCAGACCCAGTCGCCGGCCCACATGGTTTGCAGCTAAACCTATTGTTTTTGAATCGGCGTGCGGTTGTCCTAAGACCGCAAGCACTTTCTCACCCGTTTCGATACGGTCAGGATGGATGTCGAAAACCATAATTTGGCTGCCGACGCCCGGGAGACTTTGGCCCGTCGCATTGTCAACGAGGAACAGACGTTGATTGGTATGGTCGATGGCTAGGGTGCCTGGAAACTCTGTCTGACTTTCACTCCAGGCCCCTGCGTGTGACCGCCTGGCATATTCACTGGGCTTCCCTAAGATATAGATGGCCGTCGGTTGTGCCAACGTACCATCGTCGTTCAGTTTAAAGACTTCGACTCGACCATTACCGTTACCGGCAACAAACAACCTCCCATAGACGCGCTCCAGCGCCCCTTGAGGTGGTCACCAAATACTGTGGCCAGCTGGCCCACCGTTTGTGACCCCTCCCACAAACGTAGGGTTGCCCCAGATATCCTCTTGGCCAAGCTGGTCGGTAGCTGGCTGCCCGTTTTGTTGTGCGATTCCGAAAGTCGGGCTGAGCACGGCGAGGCCGATTAGCAGGATGCTGATTCGGCATATGTAGTTAAAGCCCATGCGAACCTCCTCCAGAGTTGTCAGTCAGGACGTGACCATCATAGTTACTAATGCTCAATACTTAAAGTCTGAACGACTCTTAGAATGCCAGCACGTTGCGCTGGGTTCTGGTTAGGTTCTGTTCTTCGCACCAGAGGTCGAGCTCGAATGAGGCTAGGTCGTCGACAATCGGAACAGCTAATCCATGCTCTCGTAAATCGATGGTTTTGAGATAGTGCTGGCACTGTTGGCAAATTTCAATACGAATATATGGGAGTGACTCACTGACGTGATGTGTCAGATGTTCAGTGTTAGTTTCAAGGCAATTTGCGCAGGTTGTTCGAGAAAAAGGCCATTCACACGAGCACAGCGAACAGATTAGCAGTCGCCGACCTTTGATTTCGAGTGCATCCGAAAGGGTGGCAAGGTGTGGAGGCCATCCGCAATGAGGACACTTAGCCTGCTGCCATATTGCGCTACCTTCATTGCATTTTGACGCGATCGCCTCCACGAGTGGTTGCAGATAAGCCCGCGCGAAAAACTCTAGTTGCGGGGAAGTGCACCCCATCTCTGACGCGACATTGTCAAGGTCTTCTCGCTGAGCGACATTTATTAAGAGGTGAACAAGGAGTTCTTGAGGAGCCTCAATTAGATTCTTGGTCAGAGATTCCAGTCGCCTTGGGACAACTACCGACAGCCCGCGGAGAAATCGTACAAAGGCAGATCGTAAAGACGTGACTGGAAGGGCGTCTAGGCAGATAAAGGGCAAGTGATCGCCCTGAGCCTTTACCTCATCAAGCCAATAGGCTGTCAAGTTTCGTCGATATATCGGTTCCTGTAAGTCCAGGAGCTTCACGTAAAACTGGAGCACTTCCGTGGCGTGGGGTTGCTGCTTTACAAGCGTAACAGCGCGATTTCGTCTGCGATTCCAACGAAGGCCGGGGTCTTCCCGAGGTTGCTTCATCTGGTGAGTTGTGCACTGCAGCCGTGAAGGATCATTGGTGCACCTACTTTCCTTTCCAGAGTGGATGATGAAGCTCTGCCCACTGTTGACTCACCTTGCCGTCAATCATTCCTCGTGCCGTGCCTGGAAAGGCCACCAAGCCGAGGTAGACGTGTACGATGAGTAGGAGGCCACCACCAAGAGCACACAGATAGTGTCCGGCTCTCATTGTTGAGAGGAGCAAGGATGATGGAGGTCCGAAGCCTAGTATTCCGTCTGGAACCCAGAGTGGGAGTCCAGTGATGACTAACACCACACCCAGGACGCTCTGTATCCAGAAGAAAATCTTTTGTCCTCCGTTGTACTTGCCTGCCGGAGGGATCTTGTCTCTCCTGTGAAGAGCATAATGTTGGATCGAACGGAGCCAGTGTTTGTCCGCTCCTGTTACGAACATATCTTTTACCCAGAGTGCAAACATCCACCCAAGACTCGCAGTGAACACCACTCCGATCCATGGGTGTAGAACTCGGGCACTTGGACCACCGCCAACGAGGACAGTCAGCCAAAATAATGATGGATAAGAAAAGGCAAAACCTGTCAGTAAGAGTAGGGTGAATGAGAGTCCGACGAACCAGTGCACCAAACGCTGTACGAGGGTAAACCGCTGAACATGGTTTGGGTTCATGGCGCGCTTCCTCGATCCTCTTCGGGTGATTCAGGTCCCACGGCAAGGAAATGAAATAGGGTGGCAAATAATCCAAGCCCGAACAGATAGCTGCCAATTCGTTTGACCGCTGAATGAAATGTTAGAGGCATCGGGCTGGCGATTGGATCGGTTGGTAGTCGATATTCATTCAGGTGGTCACCGTGTGGTACGACGTACATCATATGGGTCCCACCAACACCAGCGGGGTTATAGACCACTGGTTTTTTGAAACCTCGACGAATTAGTAAATCCACCTTGTGATTGGCTAGCGCGAGCATGTCGTCTTTGCTGCCCCAGGAAATAGCATGAGTTGGGCACGTTTTAACACATGCGGGCTCAAGACCAACTTCTACGCGGTCAACGCACATATTACATTTGTAGACTTTCTTAGACTCCTTCTCAAATCTTGGAATATCGAAGGGGCACCCGGCAACGCAGTACTGGCAACCAATGCATTGGTCTTGATTAAAATCAACAATTCCGTTCTGATACTGAACAATCGCGCCTGGCGCAGGACAGGCGTAGAGACAGCCTGGTTCCTCGCAGTGAAGGCACGCATCCTTTTTGATGAACCACTGTATCTGTCCATCGACCTCAACTTCGTCGAACCGCATCAGGAGCCACGTGTTCGGCGACAGATCTTGGTGACTTTGATAACTTCCAAAGTTGGCGGTGGGCTCCACCTTGAGATCGTTCCACTCCTTACAAGCGACCTCACAGCCCTTGCAGCCGATACAACTGGCAATATCGACCAGTTTCGCGTATTCCGGCGTTGACCTAAAGGCCGCAGGTTGTTGCGCAGTGGCTGATGCCGTCGCGGACATCCTTTTAATAGCGAGTGTTTCCGTCATATGTCTAGAAAATCATACCTTCGAGATGTTCACGAGAAACGCTTTAAACTCCGGACACCCTGTGTTGGCATCGCCGATGAATGGCGTTAATTGATTCGCCATCGAGCCTTGAGTAAGTCCGATGAATCCCCAGTGCACTGGAATTCCGATTGTCCATACTGTCTTACCGTTGACGTGGAGCGGTCCAATTCGCTTAGTTACGATGGCGGTTCCTTCGACTTTGCCACGTTTCGACCAAACCCGTACACGGCCAGCATTCTCGATACCTTTTTCAAGGGCAAGTCCTTCAGGTACTTCCACGAAGAAGTCTGGCATCGCTTCGACTAGATACGGTACGTTGCTGGTCACAAAGTGCTCACGCTCCACGACACGGTAGATTGTGCAGGCATACGGGTAGTCGGCCACGTCTTCAGCTTGCCTGGCTAGCGTTTCTTGGACTCCATCGTACCAACGTATGACAGGATTTACCGACACTCCCTCGTGCAATACGTTAATAGTGGGACTTTCCACCGGTTCATAATGTTCTGGTATTGGTCCGTCTTTGAGTGAGGGACTATAGAGTCTGGCTACGCCTTCTTCCGTCATGATGAAGGCGCCTGTCGCATCGGGTGGTGTAGTTGGGCCGTAGTCTGGGACGTCACCATTCCACTCGCGCCCGTTCCAAGCAATTCCCGATCGTGTTGTATCCCACGGAGTTCCAGCCTGGTCAGCTGATGCTCGGTTGTAGAGCACCCGACGGTTGAGTGGCCAACTCCATGCCCAGCCGTGATGCATACCTAGACCGGTTGGATCTTCAGTGCCCCGTCGGGCCATCAGGTTTCCTTCTTCTGGGTAACTGCCGCAATAGAGCCAATTGCCAGATGCGGTCGTGCCGTCGTCCTTTAGATCACTGAACGACGACAGGCGTTTACCTGTGCGGGTGTCGAAGCCGTTTATTTCCTGTGCCAATTCTGGCAGCGTTGGTTCGCGTGGATTGAGATAGTTCCACGTGAGATGCTGAATCGGCTCGTCGTATGCGCCGCCTTCCTGCTTGTAGAGTTCCTTCACGCGCCAGAACAACTCAGACAAGATCCACGTATCTGATTTAACGCCGTGTGGCGGATCGATGGCCTTTTGCTTCCATTGGGCCCATCGGCCACTATTGGTGAACGAACCGTCGCGTTCGATCCAATGTGTAGTCGGCAGATACAGGACCTCGGTGTCAATGTCCTCTGGCTTCATCCCCGGAGCCTTCCAGAATTCTGCTGTATCTAGCATGAAGGGATCGATGACGACCTTCCACTTAAGTTTTGACATCGCCTGAATCAGTCGCGGTACATCGGGTCCAGCTAAGAGTGGGTTAAACCCGAGCGTTACGAATCCTTCGAGCTTGCCTTGACGTGCCTGGTCCCAGATCGATAACCAGGTAGCATCGTCTGACATCTTCCCGAGGTAGTGATAGCCGAATTCGTTATCTGACTGTGCATGATCGCCAAACCACGCTTTTAGTTGTGAGATTAAGAATTTTGGATAGTTTGTCCAGTAGTTCACAGCGTTGCGGACCAGCGGGCGGGGAGTCGAATCACGTAAATGATCTGCGAGAGATTCTTGCGTAGGTTCAGGTGCGTGCAGGTAGCCGGGGAGCATGCCTGCGACTATCGCATGATCGGTGGCACCTTGGACGTTCGCATGGCCACGCAGTGCATTAATACCTCCGCCGGGTCGTCCGATGTTGCCGAGCAACAACTGGAGAATGGCAGCGGTACGAATAATCTGACTACCAACGGTGTGCATCGTCCAACCAACCGCGTACATGATAGTACCGACCTGATCGGCGGTTCCGGTCGAACAGATAATGTTCGCGATCTTGAGGAAGTCCGTTTCCGAGCAACCCGTGATTCGGGCTACCGTCTCAGGCGTATATCGACTAAAGTGCTGCTTCAAAAGTTGAAAGACGCAGCGTGGGTGCTCCAGCGTCGCGTCGCGTTTCGCGTATCCGTTTGCATCTCGTTCGTAGTTCCAGGTATCTCTGTCGTACTGGTTGGTAGCTTCGTCAAATCCCGAGAAGAGTCCATCTTCAAAAGAAAACTGTTCGGTGACGATGAAGGTGGCGTTGGTGTGGATCCTTACGTAGTCATCATGGAAAAGATTGTTTTCTAGGACATACTTGAGGAGACCTCCGAGAAGCGCGATATCGGAGCCTGGTCGAATTTGGAGATGATGATCAGCGACTGCCGAAGTTCGTGTAAATCGAGGATCGATCGTGACGAGGGTAGCGCCACGTGTTTCCCTAGCTTCGAGTGCCCACTTAAATCCGCACGGGTGATTTTCTGCCGGGTTGGCGCCCATGACCAAAATCACATCGGCGTTCTTGATGTCTTTCCAGTGATTGGTCATCGCACCGCGGCCGAAGGTGGCGGCCAAACTGGCCACCGTGGGACTGTGTCATATGCGAGCCTGATGATCGATGTACACTAGTCCCATACTCCGCATGGTTTTGGTGATGAGATAGGCGTCTTCGTTTGCAACGGTGGCGCTGCCGACCCACGCAATGCCTTCACAACGGTTCACGGTGCGGCCCGTTGTGTCTCGTTCAACAAACGATGCATCACGCGAATCTTTAAACCGACGTGCAAACCAGTCCAGCGCTTCATCCCAGGAAATTTCTCGCCATTCAGATGATCGGGCGTCACGCATCATGGGGGCTTTTCGCAGTCTCGGGCTAATGGCGAGTTGCATTTGCGAAGCACCCTTTGGACAGAGCGTTCCGCCATTAATCGGATTGTCCGGATCACCTTCAACGTGAATCAGAGTAGGTGTCGTGTTTAATCCGCCACTACCGTGCACATATGCGATGGTGCCGCAACCAACTGCACAATAGGGGCAAACCGTTCGGTACTCACGTGCATTCCGAATTTTTAGCTGCCGAACTGCTGCTTGTGCAGGCCGGAGGTCAAATCCCAGCAGGCTGACCGATAACCCGCCAACGGTGGATGCTTTTAGAAAATTTCGTCTTGAGAGGTCCATGGTTCTATCAACGATGATCGATATACGGGAGAACTTCCACGTCTCACTGATACGGCCCGGACGGCGTCAGTATAACAGGTCAAAGTCGAGAGATGAGGCGAACCTTCTATTAGCTGGTGGAGAATAACAACCTTGCTAGGTCTAATTAGGCTAATTATGGGACATAGGTGTGACCAGGGTTGAATACCAGAATAGTTACAGGCTTACTCTTCACAGCCGGTGCTTGCAGTCTCGTGACCGGTTTGACATTGGTCGCTGTAGAGCTTGTTTTTCGGGTTGGTTTGGAGAATCTTGGTCCTGAGGATTCCCCAGGGATTCTTGGCGCAATATTTCTCTGTTATTTTTTCACTCTGTCTGGGCCTAGGTACTGTTGTCCTTCAAAATAACAACAAATAGTTACCACCCAACACGAGTCTCGACTTCTCGATTCACTAAATCCGATTGCAGAAACTTTAGTTTCATCACATCATCCTGAACCACCATATACGCGCTTTCCATCCAATGCGAATGGATGAGAGTCTGATCCGTGGTTTCAAACAGCCCCTTATTGAAATAGGCAACATGTGCCGACTGTCCCTCGATGGAGACAACAAAGTCAGACAGGGTCCACCTTGTGCTCACCGTGGTTTTTTGAGCTTCTTGAATGAAAGCATCAAAGGTATCCAAGGTGAAATCTTGACCCATTTCAAAAATATGGAAGTCGTCAGTGACGATTCCAGACAGTACGTTCTTGTCGTACTGCTCGATGTCAAGCACCTCAAAGAATTCCTGCAATTTTGCGATCACTGCCTCTTCCGTCATTTGTACAGATTGATTACAGCTAACGGTCAGTAACAAGAGTGAGAGCAAACATAAGTTGCGCATTATTGTTCGAGCTCCGCGAAGGCTTTCGTCACAAAATCGGTCAGGCCGCCGATCATCCGTCCGGTTGAGCCTAGGCGTGGATTGCGGTCATACCCGTCGTACAGGCTCGGCAGTTGCAGGGTTTCGACCGTGTCGTCAATGCCGCGACCCATTAACTTGGCTTGACGGATGGCGGTCACCAGTTCATAGGTGAAGTCTCCAAATTCTGAGAATGTCGCCCAGTCCGTTACCGTTCGATGACCCGGGATGACGGTATCGATCCCCGAGATGCCGGCCAGAGCATCCCGTACTGTGTCGGGATAGGCGAGTGCGCTCCCACCGTTGTTCCGGTCAACAATGGGGACACTGCTGGAGGCAAACAGGTCTCCCGTGTGGACTGTACGGAGAGCCGGAAAGACCACAAACGCATCGCCGTTAGTGTGTCCGCGACCGAAATAATACAGATCAATTTGATCGTCTCCTTCGAGCAGACTCATCTGGTTTGCAAAAGTTGTGGAGGGGAGATAGCGAGCATTGTCCCCATCAAAGATTGGCATACGTTGCATGTTGGCGTCTGTGTTCCTATGCGCCACGATTTCAACCGGCGAAGAGAACTCATCGTTACTGCCGACATGATCGCCGTGAGTATGAGTGTTAATGATCATCGT
>CAJXDY010000061.1:0-10411 GCA_913052135.1 uncultured Acidobacteriota bacterium | reverse complement strand
TCGGAACCTGCGGAACCAGAGCCTGCTGAAGAAGCTGAAGAAGCTGAAGAAGCTGAAGAAGCTGAAGCTGCCCCTGAAGAAGCTTCAATGGATATGACACCCGGAGTCTTCTTCATTGCTCCTGAGGAGGGCAGTACGGTTAGTTCTCCGGTGACAATGGAATTCGGTAACGAGCATTTCACGATTGAACCAATAACTGACCCGCTTACAGTTCACGAGGGTGCCGGTCACCACCACATCGGTCTCGACACCGACTGTTTGCCGGCCGGTGAAATCATCCCTCAAGCGTCCCCATGGGTACATTTTGGTGACGGCTCAAACACGATTGAGATGCAACTCGAACCCGGATCTCACCGCGTGTGTTTACAAATTGGGGATGGTGAACACCGGACACTCGAAGGTATGAGCGCAGAGGTCACGTTCACCGTCGAATAACAGTCGCCGTGTGTTGCCATTAGGACCAACAACTCGCTGGCGGACGTAAGACTGTGTTCACATGTGAACCACAACTGCTAGTTAAATCAGGTGGTTAGGTAATTAGTGGCCTCTTTATAGAGGCCACCAATTATCGCAATGGTCATTTGAGTGGCAATGGCATGGAAAATTGCCACTCTCAAGGCCCTTCAAGTAGTTCCAGGAAGGGCTGGCGGTCCCTTAGGTCGTCCAGTGCAATTTCGGCACCAGCCTTTTTAAGTGCAAACACATCGAACTGTCCGGTAGCTACTGCGGCCATCTTTGACCCGGCGGCTCTGGCGCAAGCTACGTCGAGCGGAGTATCCCCCACGATCAAAATATCTCTAGCAGATAAATTATTAATACCAAGCAGTTTTGCACGTTGCTTGGCAATATCAACGAGAGCGTTCCGGTTGCGAGCATCACTGCCATATGCTCCGCACAAAAAATAGTGACTTAGCCCGAAATAGTCGAGCTTGATTTTCGCGGTCGACTGAAAGTTGCCCGTCAGCAGTCCAAGAGTAACGTTCCGTCGAACAGATAAGAACTTTAAGAGATCCTCGACACCTGGCATGATGCTTTTCCGAGGATTTGGCAATTGAATTTCTTCTGTTAATCGGCCTTCATATTTCCGCTGAATCTCCACAAGCACGGCTTCGGTAGAAGTAATCTGGTTCTGCCTGAGAGCCTCATCAATGATCTCACCATCGGTTCGACCAGCAGTGTTAATAGCAGTGAAAGCATCCTGAATCTGAAACATTTCGTGAAAAGTCAGATTTAGAGCGCGTAGCCCAGACCCGCCGGACAATATTAGCGTGCCGTCGACATCAAAAAGTAAAAGCGTGTGACTCATATGCGGTGACCTGTCATTCGATTCCTCAGGCTGCCACATCACCCATGGAAAGAACCTTAGTCTCCAAGCAAGCGATTTACTTCATTCACGATCCGTGAACTCGTGGTGAAGGCGGTAATCGCCACGCGTAACGCTGCAAGATTGGCACCGATGGCTAGGTAAGCCAGTACCGAATGGACCCAAACGGGCAAGGCATTCGTATCAACGATCACACCTATGAGAGCCGCAACCGTCGTGATACTAATAGCAAGCGTACCGATTGAAAATACTGGCCGCCGCACACGCGACACTTCGGCCACAAACTTTTGCGACAATGCATTTTCAGTTACAGCTTCACGAATAGCTTTGCCTTTCCCAATCAGATAGAACATTACCATCGAATGAGTTAACAAGGTCACCATCGTGATAAAGATAGCGAGGCTGACGTGGCGAGCTACACCATCCGAATCGGCAGCAGTATAGCCAAATAGTGCACTCAAGATGAGCCCGCCAATCGATAACAACATTGCGGTAACCAATGCAGCTGCCATCACTTGATCATATCAACTTACGCAATAAACACCGATACCGAAGATCACCTCGTTGCCACCTTGCGAGCAAGCACTAGGCGTTCCTGCAAAATTGAAAAGTGGTCTCTTGGCAATCCAAACCGGCCAAGCCTGACACTTCGGCCATCTTTATGACCATGAAAATCTGACCCACCAGTCACTGCGAGATCGAAGGTGCGTGCCTGATCGAGAAACTTGAGTTGGGTCGAATGATTGTGCCGACTATGGAAGACCTCAATCGCGCCAAGGCCATCAGCTACCAAACTTAAGAGGCACTCATGGGGAGATTTCAATAGCCCAGGATGAGCCAACGAAGCTACCCCGCCAGCAGCTGCAACCATCTTAATGACTGAACGGGGTGATGGACTGTGTCGTGGCACGAATGCGGGCTGACCAGCAGCGAGCCAGCGGTCAAAGGCCTCTCGAATTGTTTTGACGTGTCCGGCCTTAATGAGCGCGCGGGCGACATGGGGTCGACCAAGCGATCCAAGCGGGTCTGACTGCTGTCTTAGGATGCTATCCGCACTAATATGCACGCCGAGCCGATCGAGACGTTCCACAATTGTCTGAATACGCTCCCACCGCGCTTGGCGGGACGTCGCGAGAAACTGTTGAAATCCAACCGGAGCCTCATCGAGAAAATAACCGAGCAAGTGGATGTCGAGACCTTGCCACACCGCTGTAATCTCAACACCAGGAACTACTGTGATGCCGTATGCTGCGGCCGCGGCAATCACGTCACTCACGCCAGCCATGGTGTCGTGGTCTGTGACACTGATCGTACGGAGCTTAGCCTTATTCGCCCGCTGTACGAGTTCAGAGGGCGAATAAAATCCATCCGACGCAGTCGTGTGCAGGTGGAGGTCGATCAAGGGTTGAACATGTCCAAAATTGACGCGTGTGGAAGGGCACGACAGGAGAACTGTCGCATTATCGATCCTCAGGCGCTTGCACGACGTAATCGCTTCTGAGATTCTCGAATTCGACCAGCAGGCTTTTTTTGCTTTTTCACGAGTGCTCGATATTCCCGCATGAGTAAATTCAGATGGGTCTTTTCTTCGTCAGCAAACTCAAGAAAGATTTGCTTGCCCTCCGAGTCCTCAAACCGCTCGCCATAGCGTTTAAAGAATTGATGCGAAGCCCGTTCGCATTTGATTCCAATCATCAGGGCTTTCTTGTCATCCACTCCTGTCTTTCTCAATTCCTCTGCTCCCACCGCAAATAGACCCCTTGAAGCACCCTTAAAAAATAAAAATGTTGGACGCGTTTCCAGTTGAGGCTCCTTCTCGATGAGTTCTTTATAGCGGGACTCTAGGGTCGACAGATGCTCATGTTCCTCTTCGGCTAATTCTTTAAACACACGTCGAGCTCGAGAATCTTTCGCAATCTTGGCCGCGCGTGTATAAAAATCAAGGCCACTGCGCTCAGTTGCCAGCGCGATACGCAAGGCATCTCGTGCGAATAGCGATTCGGTGGCCGGTTCCTCAGTTGCTGACGTTTGTCCACTCTTACACTTTTCACACAATCCATAGATCTGCAATACGCTCTTGTCACTAGAAAAGCTTCGAGCGACTGTGACCTCTTCGATAAGTTGCTCGATGTCCGAACTCAAAAATTCCGCTGAGTGGTTACAAGAACTGCAGATAAGGTGAAAGTGGCGCGGCTGACGGTAGGAATGCTCAAAGCGGGCACGGCCGTCACCAAAATCGACTTTCCGTGCAATACTCGCGTCAACCATCCACTGCAAGGTTCGATATACAGTGGCTCGACCTATTTGGGGGTCTTCACGTCGAACAATGCCAACCAAGTCATCGGCACTCAGGTGCCCTTCTTGGCCCAGGAACACATCCACAATTAAATCCCGCTTTTTCGATCGTTTACTGCCAGCGGGACGAAGACGGCTTAGGAAAGCTTCGCGGGCTTCAATCACGGCTAACTTCCCCGCAGGTGAACATTAGGCGCTGAATGACGAACCGCAACCGCATGTGGACTTGGCGTTCGGATTCTTGATAGTAAAACCGCCACCGGTCAAGTTGTCGACGAAGTCAACTTCGGCTCCCGTGAGATACCGAATACTAATAGGATCAACGAATAATTTAACGCCATTTGATTCAAACACACGATCGGCATCTGGGTCGACTGCCCCTTCCTCGATCATCAAACCATACTGAAAACCTGAACAGCCTCCACCCTGGACAAAAACACGCAACCCGGCATTTTCCTTTTTTTCCTCAGCCATGATTGCCTGAATCTTTGATGCTGCACTAGCGGTGACATTCACTACGTTCGACATATCCATAGTACCTCCTATCTTTACAGTAAATTATAACCGGCTATTAGGGTTAGCTTCAAGTGGCTGAAATTCCACCGGTTCAGCAATAGACGCCGACTTTGTTAGCTTCCTAGGCCGGCGAGTTGATGGCCAGACGCGACTTCGATCTCATGATGTAGGCTGGCACCATGAGCATCCATTGTAACGATCGCGGGAAACTCTCGAACTTGAAGATGCCACATGGCTTCAGGCGTCCCAAAGTCCAGCAACGATACGCCATCAACCTGCTCGATGGTGCGGGCATAGAATTGAGCAGCACCCCCTATCGCATTGAGATAGACCGCGCCGGTCTCCTTAAGGGCAGCCAGCGTTTTGTCACCCATGCCACCTTTGCCAATCACAGCCTTAACACCGTATCGTCTCAGAATTTCACCTTGGTAGGGTTCCTCGCGAATGCTGGTCGTGGGCCCAGCCGCGGTGATCTTCCAGCGATCGCCATCTCTTACAACCACTGGACCACAGTGATATAAAGCAGAACCCTGCAGATTGACTGGGGGGTCGTGTTCCATCAGATACGCATGAACTTGATCCCGTCCCGTGTACATCCTGCCAGTAATCAGCACTACCTCGCCGACATGCAGTCCTCGAATAGTTGCATCGTCGAGCGGAGGATGCAGAACGGTTTCGCGTCCAGTCAAAATCGAGCTTCTCAGACCGTCCGCCACCATCGGAACCGTTGGTTGAGCCGGATCTCGATACATCCATTCACGAATCACGCCGGTCTCACCATCCAAGATGAGGCCTAGACGTCGAAACGCCCAGCAATCGTACGCGACTGAAACAAAAAAACTTGCCGGCAAGCGATTGAGTGCGCCAATCTTGCAGCCAATCAAGGATACATTTCCGCTAAATCCCATCGTCCCGATCCCAAGATCGTTAACTGTTGTCATGATGGATTGTTCTAAATCTGCAAGGCGGGTATCCGGATTTGTATCATCTAGCTTTCGGAACAATTGCTCCTTTGCATGCAGGTATCCCGATGTGCGATCACCGCCAACGCACACACCCACCGCTCCTGGACTGCAGCCTTTGCCTTGCGCATGCCAGACGGCGTGCAGGATACATTTACGTACGCCTTCCAATGTACGGTCGGTTTGACCTAAATGTGATAAGTCGCACGGCAAGGCATATTGCGCGTTTGTGTTTTCACAACCTCCACCTTTTAACAATAAGCGGACTTCGATATTCGGAGACTCCCATTGCTCGAAATGCACAATCGGAGTACCAGGTCCGAGGTTGTTCCCTGAATTTTTTCCTGTAATGGAGTCAACGGAATTTGGCCGAAGCTTCCCCAGTCGAGTCGCTTCAACAATTGCATCTTTAATCTGTTGCCGTAATTCGATTTGATTCACGCCAACAGGAACACGAACCTCGAAGGTCGGCATCCCAGTATCTTGACAAATTGCTCCTTCATTCTCAGCAGCTTGATCGATGTTCGTCGCGATAATATTGAGGGCTTGTCCTGAGCGAGTGTCGGTCGGTTCAGCGGTCATCGCTCCGGATATTGCGGTTCGGACGTCTGGCGGTAAGTCCGTAGCCGTCTGGACTATTAGCTGAAGGATGCTGTCATAGAAGTGCGGCAACATAAGACTTATTTCAAGACCATTATCGCGAAGATCGACCTATCGCAGCCGACGGCAAACAGGGTGGCGTCCAAAAAAATGTTCTCTCGTCCCACCACCCTATGTAGCCAACAAGCGCTCCACGTACGCTGATAATTCCTCGTACGGCAACGTCCCTGGGTTATACAGTTGCACGATCCCTTCTCTGTCAATAATGATCAGGGTCGGGGTCGTGCTCACACCAAAATCGAGAAAGCTCTGGCGGCTCACCGGCACACTCATCCAAGTTGGAATCGGAAACCGCTCTTGGTACGCCCCTTGTAGATACTCAAGTTCTTGTTCGGGCGTTGCTGCCTGTCCTTGCGACATATAGCCATAAAGCTGTGTCGGACCAATAATCGCAAGCTTTTGGTCACCGTACTGTGTATGTAACTGCTCTAAAATTGGCAACTGCTGCTTACAATCTGGACACCAATGGGCCCAGAAGAATGCCACAACAACCTTGTCTTTTAGATTTTCTGACGATACCGGTGTCGATTCGCCGAGATAATGTTCAACATCGAGTGAAGGAAAAGGTTGCCCTTTCAGACTGAGCAATAACACGTTCTTCTGGATACGCGTCTCAAGGCTGCTTCCTTTGTAACTCTCATGTGCACCACGTAGAAACTCCAACGCACCCGCTCGATCTCCCTTTGCATCTAGCGCACGACTGAGCACTTCTATCCCAGCTCCCAGCGCAGTGGGAAGTTGAGATTCTGCATCCAACGCTCGATCGTTGAGTAAGACCACGCTCCCGTCGTACGCCTCACGTGCATATTGCTCGGCTACATCCCACTGCTCCGCGAAACTGGCCCCACGCCCGAGCCAAGAAGCAGCAACAAGCCATCCCGTTGATGACTGATCGTGATGGCTGCGTTGTTGCTCGATCAGCACCTGAGCCTGTACAACCTCTTCGGCCCACGCCATGTCACGCATCTGCCCTATTAGCGCGGTAATCTCGATTGGGGAAACGCTAGGCGCCTTTGATTCGCAAGCTAACGTCACAATTGATGCCATCAATAGAACAAGGCTAGCAACTGTCTTGATTACCATCTATCAGTCTCCCTATTTTCAATTACACTCGTGCGTTCGAGATGTCGAATTAAACAAAGTCATCTCTGTTCACACGATCCCTTAACGTCGGACGCTCGAATTTCCGATCATCCGAGTTAGCACAGGCAGAATCGCCGCCGCGAAGCCAAGCTTGATTAGATCTACAAGCACAAATGGGTAGAACCCAAACCCTAGCGCCGTGCCAAAACTCATCTGAGTCCATGGACTCCAGGTTAACCAAGTTACACCACCCGCAAAGATCAGGCAGAGCCCGACACCCATCGAGATGAACCGGGTTAGAAAGTATTGGTTGAAACCTCGTTCAACGAGAGCTCCGACCACTAGAGCAGCTATCGGATAACTCATGAGGTAACCGGCTGTCGGACCGAGCAGTCGTCCCAGACCTGGCGCGAGCAACGGACTTGCCGCGAATGCCGGTAGCCCAGCAATCCCGATGGCCAAGTAAAGAAACTGACAGCTAGCACCCAGACGTGAACCGAGCACGGCACCACTGAGGAGCACGATCATCGGTTGTATGGTCATTGGCACGGGTGTGAAAGGCAGTGGCAAACTGATTTGTGAAGTTGCTGCAGTGAGCGCCACAAACAGAAAAACAGTGGCCCACCGTATGGCAGTGGTAGGCTGATGTACGGCAGCAATATTCGTTACCATAGCGCGAGGGATATCCATTCGAGTTAGGATGTTTGACATCCACATATTAGGCATTCTGGAATTGTAACGTATGCGAACCGCTCTCACAATTGCCGGCAGTGATTCTGGGTCTGGGGCCGGAATCCAAGCCGATCTCAAGACTTTTTCGGCTCATGGCGTGTATGGAACGAGTGCCATCACCGCCATTACAGCGCAGAACACTCTTGCCCTAAGTGACACGGTAGTGCTAACGCCAAAAATTGTGACTGCGCAGATTAAAGCAGTGGTTGAGGACTTTCAAGTGGATGCGATCAAAACAGGAATGCTTTCGACATACCAAATCGTCAAAACCGTTGCAACTATAGTAGCCAAATTGAATATCAAAAACGTTGTCGTTGATCCTGTCATGCTGGCAAAAACTGGGAACCGTCTTTTGGATGATGATGCAGTGGTTGCGATTAAAGAAAATTTACTTCCTTACGCCGCGGTTGTAACACCAAATGCAGTAGAAGCAGCCGTTCTGGCAGAAATTACTGTTTCATCATTGGAGAGTGCTCGTGAAGCGGCTCGCCGCATTCACGCCCTTGGACCAACCACTGTTGTCGTTAAAGGTGGACACCTCGATACTCCGGAAGCTATTGACCTGCTCTATGACGGCAAGGAGTTCACTGAATTTGCTGGACCAAGACTGACATGCACTAATACCCATGGCACCGGATGCACATTTGGTGCTGCAATTGCCGCAAACTTGGCACTAGGTTACCCAATCCAGCAATCCGTTGCGCGAGCGAAGGAATACGTGGCACAGGCTATCCGACACGGCTTACCGCTCGGTCAGGGACATCACGTTATGTGGCACAAGCCCACCGATCAACCCGTTTAGTGTTCCAGCCATCACCGTCAGAACGTCGCGAGCCCCATGAACGGCGTGGCCGTGCCGTTGGGGATCTGCATCATCGTCCAGGAGACCATGAACTCCCACCGTTGCAACCGGGCCGCGACCTCGGCGACCTCCAGGTAGTAGCCGTTGTCGATCGTCGGCGTCCCCCACATCGGTATCAACATGTCGTGAATCGGACGGTTGTGCTGGGCCACCCCGGACGGCTGGGCATCGGCCACCGCGTCGCCGCCGAGAATCGCGATGTCCCGCTCCTTCAGCCATGGCAATATCGACGCATGCAGGCCGGCGGTCTCGCCGCCGTAATTCCACGGGCCTTCCGCCTCGCGCCGCGCCCACCGACCGGTCCGGAGGAACACCGCATCGCCGCTGCCGATGGTGATTCCCGAGAACTCTTCCCACGCCTCGAGATCCTCCACATACAGTGCCTGACTCTTCTCGAGGTACGGCACCCCCTTGAGCAACGGCATGTCGATGAGGACGCCACGCGTCACGTAGCCCGGACCCATCTTGTCGATCGACGCCCCGCCCATGCACCCTTGGCCGGTGTACATCATTGGACGCCCGCCATAGATCCGTTGGGGTCTCTCCGTGTAGCCTTCGTCCTTCACGGGGTAGTGGCAGAGCGCGTCGATATGGCTGTTCCCGCCGTCGTGGGTCGCGAAGCTGATCGCATCGAGGGCGGCGCCGCGGATCTCGGTGGCCTCAGGGTCTTGCCCGGGTATCCAATGCTGGTTGAGGACCCGCATGTTCGACGTGTCCGGCATCGGCTCGTCCAGGTTGACCGGGTCCGGGAAGTGATAGAGGCGGACCGAGATGCCCTCCGTCACCAGCGCCACGGCCGCCTTCGTCTTCTCCGGCGTGATCAGATTCAACGTGCCGCGGTCGTCGTCCGGGCCCCAGCGGCCCCAGTTCTTCTGCTCTTCGAACCACTCGAGCATCTGCTCGTGGGTCACCAGGCGCTCGGGCAGCTGCGTCGTGGGGTCTGGCTGGGGCCGACTCCGTTGCTGTGCCGCCGTGACGGAGCTTTCCGGGCCGATGTATCCACTGACGCCGAGCGCCAGCACGCTTGCACCCGCCAGAACAACGCCACGCCTCATCAGGATGGCCATGCTTGTCATAGTTGCCTCACTCATCCACCCGCAGAACTACCGCTCCTTAATACCGCCTATCGTCTCCCACGTCCAGGCATGGCGCCCATTCCCTTCTAGATTTGTTCGGACCTTCAAGGACGGCACCAACTGGCTATTTGTCCATCGAGAATGCTCTGTCGAGGCCTTTTGTTGGCCGCCGTGTCGTTTCTTGTTCGACTGGAACCGGCCCCGTTACAAGCGCATGGGGTGGAGAACTTGTCGGCTTTGACGGGGAGTGATTGACAGCGGGCGTTGACTTGGAGGACGAGCGCATCGTCATCGGGGCGCAGAAGATCTTCGATGGTATCGAGAACCGGATGAGCCTGATTCATCGGATATCCGACCAGGCCACCGGCCGGGAACACGTCTACGGATACGAAGGTACATATCGCGTTAACCCGAAACTGCTCGAGGCCCTGAAGATCGCCGCCACCTGCCGGTTGTTGGAGTCGTCAGCGGCCCGCTCGACCGCCGTTGACCGGCTCCGCCGGTCGCTGCGCCCCCGCATTGCTCCCCCTGCCCGCCAGCGGTAGGATCGGCTGGGGCGCCGCGGGCTCGCGTGAGCTGTAACCCTCCGCATTGAACCTCTGCCAGGCTCGCTTGCGGTACTGCGGTGGCCGGAGTGAGCCGGAAGGAGATGACGCGAATGACTCGAATGTGGCGACTCGTGCTTGTGTGTCTGGTCTTTGTGCTGCTGGTTGACGGGAGCACCGCGTTCGCGCAGACGTCGACATCCGACTGGGATCCGGTCACGGCCGACCGGTTACTCAGCCCGGAAGACGGCGACTGGATGAGCTACCGACGGACGTACGACGTCACCGGGTTCAGCCCGCTCGACCAGATCAACCGAGCGAATGTCGGTGACCTGCGTTTGGGTTGAGCCTACTCG
>CAJXDY010000060.1:0-10636 GCA_913052135.1 uncultured Acidobacteriota bacterium | reverse complement strand
CTACTACTACTACTGTGTGTGTGTGTATAATGTGTGTGTATGTGTGTGTCTGACGTGTGTGTTTGTGTGTATCGTTCTCAGAGCGATCATTGACTTGAAATCGAGAGATCATCTGTCCCGCAGCATAAGAAAATTGAGCAGTAGAAATAAGGATGCCAACTGTGGCCAACATCGAAATGGGCGCTTTAACCTTGTACAAATCATCTAGGTCAACATGAAGCGCCCCAGCAAATAACAGAAAGCTCAACATGCCCTTCATTAGGACATCGTAAAAATTGATTCTGGACAGCATTTCGCGCACCACAGACCGAAACTCAAGAGCGGGAAATACTGCATCGATTGCGAGTACAACGAGTGAGGCGGACAACGCCACGACCACTAAACCAATGGTGTGGGGTAGCTTCAACCACCGGTGGTTCACATAGCCAAACGCGGCAGCCAGCGTGAATAAAAGGGCAACTAGGTTGAGGATGGAGTCGATGTTCACGGGTACGCTCTTCAAGCCTACTCTATCCTGATCATGGCGTCAGTGACGAATATGACCCGAGATACCCGAGATTTAAGATGAAAATCGAAGCGAGCTGTACGTTACCAGACAGCCGGAAAATACCTAGTTAAGCTAAAAAACGTCAGTCAGCCTAACTCCACGGTATCTCAATATCATATTCCGTCGAATCAATATCCGTCGCAGTCACTCGCACGCGGTCAGGCTTATGCACCCGTAAATTAAGCGTCATCCCATCACTGCCTCGAAGTTCTCCTAGCGAAAAATCCTTCTTGTCAGCATTTTCAAGACGATAATGTGTTGCCCCATAACTAGTCTGCCCACCCGTAGGAATCACTTCCAACTTGATATCAGTGATCGCCATGCCGCTTTTATTGGTAACGGTAATAAAAAGTTGAGAGACTTCTATCTCAATGGGACCACCTAAAGAAGTATTCTCTGAAGAACCACCACAGCCCGTCGCTGTCAATGTCATCGCGAAAATAATCGCCGAAATGGACACTGATAGAATCCGTGATTGCATTGTCACGATCGCCCCCTTCCAGACGTCACTGACCCGCCGCCGCCGGAATCACTCTAAATTTCCTTGCGTAATGCCAGCAAGTCTACTCCCCAGTGATTTGACAAGCAAGGACGCAGAGACTTGGGCTGTGACCATACTGAAAGAAAAGGCAAAACTTGGCAAAATTCGCTCCACTCTCGGCATTACTATCAGCGTGAGCTCGTGGTGGTCGTGGATCGGGCGAAATAGTGTTCGAACCAATTCATACTACGATCGAGGGAATCGACCCGATGCGCCGTTTCCCGGATGCCATGGCCCTCGCGGGGGTAGCGCACCATAACCGTTTCTACGCCAACGTCTTTGAGGGCAATAAAGAATTGCTCTGCTTCAGCGATCGGCACATCATTGTCATTTTCACCATGAACTAGCATCGTTGGTGTTCGTACGTTGGCAACGTATCGGATTGGGGACCGCTCCCACAGCAGATCCATAACACCATCCTGGTGAGGATATGCACCAAATTCGACCGCTAAATAATCATGATAGTAGGCCATGTAGTTGAAACTGACTAGATTTGAAATGCTCGATCGAGGAATGGCAGCTTGAAAGCGGTCGGTCTGGGTGATGATCCAGTTTGTGAGTTGCCCACCATAACTACCCCCCTCGATACCAAGACGCTCAGAATCGATCCATCTA
The DNA here is from genome assembly GCA_913052135.1 of uncultured Acidobacteriota bacterium. Classification (GTDB taxonomy): domain Bacteria; phylum Acidobacteriota; class Vicinamibacteria; order Vicinamibacterales; family UBA823; genus UBA8106. The sequence continues at coordinate 8,933 of CAJXDY010000060.1, read as the reverse complement.
TAGCGTTCAAGCGCGGCATCGAGACCCGCCAAAACATCTTTCGCTTCTCCTCCATTTTGGTCCTTAAAGATTGCATCAGTCAGTTCCTGACCGTACCCGGTTGATCCTCGGTAATTAACCATTAACGTCGCCCAACCACGACTCGCATACACCTGAGCTGTCGCGTTAAAGGCCGCGCCCTGTTGTCCATGCGGCCCGCCGTGAATCTGCACGATGAGTGGGTGTCGGTTAATCGTGTCGAGGATGACTGGTTTAGTAAGAAATGCTTCAATTCTTCGCCCATCGAAACTAGCAAATGAGAACGATTCGACTTCGGCAACGGTACGCTGACTGATCAACTCAGTATTTAGAGACGTCAACATCCGAGACTGATTATTCTGCTTTACGAATAACTCGGCTGGCGCGACTGTCGAGGTAAATGCAAAGGCTGCCTTGCCGTCACGAGATCTCGACCATGCACCGACTCTGCCGCGGTCTATCACCAACATATTTGGCGACCCGCCCGCAGCCGGCAGACAGAACAAATGTGCGTTTCCTCGTGCCTGAACGGTAAAACACAGCGACTGGCCATCTGGAGTCCATTCCACCGCACGTTGTCGGTTATCAACATTACCACCCAACTCGCGGCGATTGGCGCCATCAGCATTCATTAGCCAAACATGGGTATCCTCCATCGTCGTCTCCGAGGAAGTGAGTAACCGTCGTGTTGCTAAATAGGCAATACTCTTTCCATCCGGTGACCACCTGGGTTGATATTCGGCATTCGGTGTATCGGTGAGACGCCGTACTTCGGCTGTGTCAACTTGCACGACAAAGATGTCGTAATTAAAAACGCGATCCGGGTCGGCTTCGCGATTCGAGATGAAGAGGATCTCGTCTCGAACAGGCGACCAATCAATCGAATGTTCGTAATGGTTCCCCTGCGTTAACTGAAAGTTGCGATTCGCTAGACGGTCGAACACAAAAATGTGAACACGCCGGTTGTCATTAAATCGGGTTGCGCCTTCAGCAGCAGTGGGCTTATAGAGATAGCGTCTAACTATTCTGGGATCACCATTCATTTCGTCAGACTCGGGTCCGGGCATGGACGAAATATAAGCGATTTTGTTGCCGTCAGGCGACCATGCGATTTGTTCACCAGCTGACGGTAATGGGTGATTCGTACCCAAGACTGGCGCGAGAAATGTGGCGTTGGAACCGTCGGCGCGTGATACAACGAGGCCTCTCTGCCCCTCCGTCCTACCAAAGTACGCAATCTCACGCCCATCTGGCGACCACCGAGGATTCGATGCATACCCCTCTGGACCACCCAGACGCACTCGCCGACCAGTGGATATATCCATAACCCATACTTCGGAATATGGACGTCCCGGTCGATCGCTTTTCCGTACGCTGTAGGCCACTGCATGCCCTGCTGGAGCTAACTGCACATCGCCAACCGACTGCAACAGGTGCAGATCCTTGCTCTCGAATCCACGGGGCTGGCCACCTTCCGTTTGGGCACTACCAAACGATGTCACCACCAACGGGATAAGCAAGGCAATGACTAAACTTATAGACATTCGGGACCCGGCCAACAACCCAGATCTCATTGGTCGACCGTTCAGCATAATTTCCTTCCCTTCGTCTCCGGAATCCAGATCCATGACACACCAGCCAGAACAAATGCTATTGAGGAAATCGAGAGTGCCACCTCAAATCCATGCGTATCGGCAAGCGATCCGACAACGAATGGTGCAAGGGCACTCGCAAGTCGTCCAATATTATAGGTAAAGCCTTGAGCGGTTGCCCTGATATCAGTTTGGTAGATTTCTGCGGTTACTGCGCCAAAGCCACTGAACGAACCGGTTCCAAAAAAAGCCACGAGTGGTCCAAGCACCAAAAGTGCCGCTGGAGACCGAGTAGAGGTATACGCCAAAATCAGTAGCGCAGCGGTGAGCACATAGATGACATAGGTGCGCTTCCGGCCAAAAATGTCACTCGCAAAGCCAAAAGTCACGTAACCACACCACATGCCCACCTGCATCGCAATGACGAATCCAGACATCGCGTAGGCACTCAGCCCAATGCCGCCCTGGTTGATCGGTAGTGACAGGTAAGCTGGAATCCATAGATTGAAACCCCACCACGCAAACATGATGCAGGCATTCATCAGTGTCAGAGAAATTGTTAAGGGCAGTAGTGAGCCTCGAAAAATATCACTTAAGCTGCCTCGCGGTTTCCCAGACTCTACCCTCGCACGCCAAATTTCAGGCTCGGCCACATCACGCCGAATCCATAACGTGAACAACGCTGGCAAAATCCCAACAAAAAACACGGCACGCCAACCCCAAATGGGTAACACGATGGCGGTTACCGCCGCAGCGACCGCATAGCCAATCGCCCAAGAACTCTGCATTAAGCCGAGCGCTTTTCCCCGGTGTTCTGACGGCCAAGTTTCTGACACCAGTGCCGCCCCACTCGCCCATTCGCCACCCATGCCAATACCCAAAAATACCCTGAAGACAGCTAGTTGACGAACTGTCTGCGCGAACCCGCAGGCGGCGGTGAACACTGAGTAAATTAGAATACTCATCACGAGAGCACGGACACGCCCAAAACGGTCAGCGATGACACCGAACAGAACACCACCGATGGCTGATGCGACGAGTGTCAATGATGCCAACGAACCACCGGTAGCCTTGTCCATGCCCAAGTCCGTCATGAGTACCGCCAACACCAACGCATAGAGCATGACGTCGAACGAATCGAGCATCCAACCCAGCGATGCAGCCACAAGGGCCTTCCGCGCGACCGGAGAAGACCTGTTCCACCATTCAAACGTTGTACTTGAAGTCGTAAACATGATTGATCACACTACGCTGGCTTTTCGTCAACAGCTCGACGAAGGCTGGTGTCGTTAACGCTGCTCGTGTGCGAAAAGCACAATCGCACACATTGCAATCGAGATTAGTCGACAGTCCCATTTTGGGCTGACATGTCCACAGTCAGTCCTCACTGAGCATCATCAACTTTCGGCGGTCGTGGCCGTAACATCGTTAACCGTACGCCGCCAAAAAACTCACTGCCGTCACGTTCGACGACGTGCTGACCTTCAGCCAAATACTTTAAAATTGCCTTGTCCCACTGCAGACCGGCAGCTGCAACCAGCTTCATCCAGTCGCCTCGGGCAGTCTCATCTGGCGCCTCGGTACTACCACTCCAAATAGTCACCCGTGGGTTACGAGCCATAAAACTGCGACTGCCTGCACTAACACGTGCTCCTTTAATCGCCGTGTAAATCAAAACGTCGTCGGAAAAATCGAGCTTAAAATTTTCATTATCGTGTGCGAAGCCGTAGCGACGGTAACGAGCATAGGCACGGTCATTAAAAGCCCGAATCTCTGGTAACGCGTTGATGTGTTCAGTAATGAGATCGCGAATCTCGAATGCAGCTGCCTTGTGACGCGGATAACGTGGATCGTCTAAATATCCGAATCCAGGCATAAACCACCCACGCATGCCCCACCAGCTGCGGGATTGTGTCACCCGGTTACGCACCCAACCCGCATATTCTGAAAACAACTGAACCCACTCGTGTGAAGGATAACCATGCGGGTTTAAAAAAATGTCTGGCAGCCAAGTTCGCCAAAGTTCCGGCCGTATTGTCGACTCCGGATAAATAGGATCGCTCTCCCATTGCCCTGCCCCAACATCAACACCGAGCGCGCCCAAGTAACCAGCATGCAACATGTGGTTGGGGTTCTGTTGTGCTAAGTCGTATGCCAACTGTGCACCGTCGGGGTTTGTGATTGGGTGAATGACGACGTTCACCTTATCAAGTTGCTGTCGAACACTGGAATCCGTTAGCAGTAGTTCCGCTAGCCTCAGCACATGACTCGTTGAGGATACTTCGTTGGCGTGCTGCCTAGCGGAGTAAATCACTGTCGGTTTAAACGTCGTCGCTTTGGTGTGCGACCAATGCGACGCCTCGATCGGCGACATCAAATCCATAGCCCAGACATCCTTACCCAAATAGCTCTTTCCAACCTGATAGGTCGTCGCCTCTGGATATTCAGCCATCATCGCCAGCAGGGCATAGGCTTCCGACGGAGGAATCGGGGTATCCCATTGCACGAGGGGGCCCTCTCCAACAGCTACGACCGGCGCATCACGTAACAGCTCAGTCACAGCGGGAAACGGGCTAGCTTGTCCATTTTGAGTGAGTGTTGTCACTGGTTCACTAAGAACGTCAATATCATGTTCCCAACCAGCTGAGACCTGCAGAACGCCGACATCGTGATACGCCAGAGCATTGCGATACAAACCTGCTGCACGTAACAAATCCAGGTTGGCTACCACGGCCATAACTTGCTCAGCCGACATTATCTGAGCATCAACACGTTCTACTCTGGTTCGTAAAGCAAGTTCAGCCCATTCGTCGTGCTGGGTGTCAACTTTGACGCGCAAATCAAGCTTCTCCAGCCCATTACTTTCCAGACTCACCTGAGCTGAAAGTGAACGTGGCCGTTCGACGGAGACCTTGGGAATATCTCGGCGCTTAGTACCGGTACGACCATTGCGCTCACGGTAGTCGACTTTCACGGCTGGTCGACTTGATCCAAAACCAGTAAAACTAATGGCCGCACGGCCAGGCAAACCGTCCGACGTTGCCTTCACAATCGGAATGACTCGCCCCGGGTAATTTAAAGGCGGTCCCCGCGTGAAACGGCCGAGCACGTCAAAGAAGTGCAGTGTCGAAAAGTAGATCTCTTCGTGCAGTGCTTCCATTGGTGCGATTTGTTCTTGATCTATCCCAAGTTGATAATCCGATTCGCTGAGTGTGACCTGCACGCGGAGTTCACCGAAATGGGGCGCATCAGCAGCAAGCGGTTTGCCTTCGTACAGCGCCATTACGTAATCGTAGATAGCTGGTAAGGTCGTACCTTGGTAATAGTCCCAAAATCGTTCCAAGTCGGTCACGATGCGCGTGTCAACGATTTGGCGATCGCCCGCCTGCGCTGATATCCATCCGGTCGTAACTCGAACCTTTTCATAATCCGGAAATTGATCGAAAAACGATCTCAGCACAAACTTCGGCTCAAACGTTTCTCGGAGTAACTCAACGCCATTTTCATCGCGCGCAATCACCTCGTACGTTGGCGACCCAATCGGCATCTTTTCAAAAACGATTTTTTCAAGCGTGAGGTTTAACTCATTTGCGAGAATCTCGTCGATTGGGTGTAGTTCAAGCAACCAGCGCGTAGGTGTGAACATGGCCTGCTGTTGCCAGTCCTCCGGTGGGCCGATCTCTGCATAGCGAATCAGCATGTTATCAACGGGCTGCTCGCTTAATCTTGGCCGAACAATGTCGTACAGCCAGCTGAATCCCTGCTTGTAGGCTGAGGTTATCGTGACCGACACATCTTCGAGTCTGGCACCCGCATCAACAAGTTCTTGGACTGCTTGTTGCTCAAGCTTCGATCGTATCGGGGGTGGCTCACTCAACCGAGCCATCACGGCAACCGGCTCGTCCCAAGTCACCGACGGCATTACCTGCGAGCGAAGGATTCGCCAAAATTCATCGACCTCAGATGGAATATCAAATTCAGCGCTGATCGGTGTACCATCCACACTAATCGGTTTTGCTTCCTGAACATCCAAACTTTCCACGTGAACATTGAGGTGATCGACGGTTAGTTGTTGAACAGCCGTGTCCTGCACTAGAACCCGAAGGCCGGATTCTGGTTTGTCGACGTAGACGGTCACCTCCGCCGATTCAAGATCGAGCTGCGATAACTCTTGAAAGATCTGGTCCAATTTATACAGCGCTGTGGCCGCCTGTCCTGCAGGGGATCGACCAGCTAAGACATTACGCAGATCACTCTCAATTTGGTCAAGCGTCGTTCGGTCCTTTCCGCGTTGCCACACGTGAGGAAATCGTTCTGTGACTTGCTCAAGGGCCCGCGCGACACCAGACGCATCAGCTCCAGTAATGACGACGGCACTCTTACTGCCAAACGCCTTGGGTACAACTTGGATCAGTCCTTGCCCGGATTGCAACGTAGGCAAGGTTAGTTTGCCGTCCGCCACTAACTCATCGACGAGCGGGTGTGGAGTCCCGACCAACACCAACGTAGGCTCGGAGGCTGGAGTGTCAATTTCATCGACCGTGCGCACTAACGGAATCGATAAGCCGGTGACCTCAAGCCCTATGCGAGCAGCAAGGTCAATTGTGCCGTCAATACCAGCACCGGAAGGAACGATTACAATATCCGTCCGATCTGAAATTAGATCGCTATTCGCGTCCCCGAGAAATCCGTCGCTGGAATAGACGCTTGACAGATCAAGGCTACGCTTCACACCAGAACCCGGCCTTTTCGCAAGCGGCTTGTCGGCTGGGGGTGCAGCCCGCGGCACATCAACAAATCCCAGTGCTTCTGCATCTGCGAACAGGTTGACACGCACGACACGGGCACCCGAGTATGACAATGCTGGCTCAGACTCATCGTCGTCTACCGCTTTATGATTAGACGATGTAATTCGTTCATCTGCGAGTTGGTTCAGAGCCGTCTCAGCTCGCGCCGAATCAGCTGCAGAACTCATTTGAACCGTAATCGTCAACCGATCGATAGCATCATCCTCAGCCTTTACGTGCAGATTCTCGACCGCAATCTCATCGGGAACAGCACCTGCATCACTAAGAAAGTCTCGAACGTTCGCAAGGACCTCAGTCAGTGTCGGGCCTTTCGGATCCCACACATGCGGAAGTCGGCCCGCGAATAACCGCGCGGCGGCAAGTGTTCCTCGGTCATCCCCTCCGGCGATAACCAGCACTTGACCATTCGCGAGATGACCAACAGTGACAAGACCCTCTCCAGGCAAGAGTGCGTCAAGCCTCAGATCGGCCTCCGATAGCCGTGCGCGGATTACGCCGGCTCGGCCAATGGCAATCATCGTTCCTTCCCCCGCACTACGAGCCAGTGGCAAATCGAGCGCCATCGTCTCAAAACCCAGGCGAGCAGCCACCTCGGCAGCAGCAGTGATTTCGGTCGGTGTCGGAACGTTACCCAACACAAACCTCGCATTGACAAAATCAATCACTTCATCACTGTTGCGATCTTGGAAAATGGCACCGCGATCAAATACAGTGTCGAGCGATAAGAGAACGACGTCATTCTCCTGAGGCGTACTAGCCCCTAAAACCAGAGTGGCCGCAATTAACACGAGTGCGGATGTCTTAATTTTTCGCATGATTAAATGAACCACACCAGGCAACGACTTCCAATGATTCGTCCTAAGACAGAAATCCTACTGCATTCGGACGATTCTGTAACGATAAGGAGCCTAAACTCCAGTTTCTGCTAGAATCGAAGCCGCTTTGGAGTCCTAAAGGTTCGAGTAGTTCAATCAGTGTGATTAGGAGAGTCTGATGTCGATTTCACGTCGAAACTTCGTTCGAGCACTTGGCTTGAGTAGTGTTGCTTTGCACTCTGGTTCGGACCTCTTGGCTCAAGTTGAGAGCAATCAGCCACTGTTTACGATTTCTCTCGCTCAATGGTCGCTTCATCGAACCATTTTCGGTTCCTCCCAAGACGATCGGCAGAGTTTTAACGAACTGCTTCGAACGGACCCAGACCGCATATTGCAAGGCACCCTTGCTCCACTTGATTTCGCCATGACAGCACGTCAGGAATTCGACATCGATGCAATTGAATACGTGAATGTCTTCTTTTTCGGGCATGCGCGAGATGCTGCATACTTGCGTGAACTGCAACAACGATCGAATGATGCGGGAGTAAAAAACCTGCTCATTATGTGTGACTCCGAAGGCCGGTTAGGTGATCCAAGTTCAACCGAGCGCACAAAGGCCATCGAAAATCATCACAAGTGGGTTGAGGCAGCGGCCTTTCTGGGTTGCCATTCGATCCGCGTCAACGCAGGAAGTGCTGGTTCATGGAGCGAGCAAGCTAAACTCGCCGCCGATGGCCTAACCACACTCGCCGATTATGCGGACACACACGACATTGATGTCATCGTGGAAAATCATGGGGGTTTATCGAGCAATGGACAATGGTTACGAAGCGTCATGGAAATAGGCAATCACCCACGCCTTGGCACGCTGCCAGACTTTGGAAACTTCAATCTTGGAGACGGTGAACTGTACGACAACTACCAAGGCGTAGCTGAAATGATGCCGTACGCCAAGGCTGTTAGTGCCAAATCACACAACTTCGACAGTGATGGTAGTGAAACCGACCTAGATTATGAACGAATGATGCGCATTGTGCTCGATGCTGGTTATCGTGGCTGGGTCGGCATTGAGTACGAAGGCGTGCAGGTCGAAGAATTGACCGGAATTAGAGCAACCAAATCACTACTTGAACGGGTGCGAGACAAATTGGCAACTGAATATTAATTTCTCGATCTCACTGGATCAGGACCCCTGACGGGAACAAGAGTTCATTAGAATCAAGAGTCACGTCCTGACGATTTTGTGCGTTGGATGATCTGTAAAAAAAGGCCGAGCGTGAATAATTCACGTTCGGCCTTACCAAAAGACCCGGCAGTGACCTACTCTCCCACGGAGTTGCCCCCGCAGTACCATCGGCGGTAGAGGGCTTAACGACCGTGTTCGGAATGGGAACGGGTGTGGCCCCTCTCCTATGACCACCGGGAAATCATAAATAACGTCACGCAGCCTACACATACGGCAGCACTGCGTGGACAATTGAATACCCTACAAACGGTAGTTTTCACCACCACTAACACGCACGTGTAACAAAAAAGGTCAAGCCTCACGGCTGATTAGTACCAGTTAGCTGAGGCCATCACTGACCTTACACACCTGGCCTATCACCTGGTAGTCTTCCAGGAGCCTTCAGGAGCCTTACGGCTCGGGAGATCTCATCTTGGGGAGGGTTTCACGCTTAGATGCTTTCAGCGTTTCTCCC
>CAJXDY010000059.1:0-10987 GCA_913052135.1 uncultured Acidobacteriota bacterium | reverse complement strand
AAGTACCTGTGATTCTCCCAGTGGCTCAAGCACACCGTCATACGAGATATAACAAATTCTCGGCTTTATCGACTGTTTGGCATGTCCAACGTCGATCATTGCAAGGCCGTCGCTAACTTGATTCGTCTTTCTGACCACCAGCTCTGGAAGTTTAGGAAACCAACAGCCGCAAACACTAAAACGAACGGCATAATTGGTACTTGATAGCGAGGTGCGGCGAATAACAAGAAATGCACGATCGCAATGACCCCAATTGGAGCCAGCAACAACACCCCGGGCCATGGTAGGCGCTGACGAAAAACACTTGCAATGCCAAATGAAGCTAAAAGGATCGCCCCAACGTTAACCGCGAGAAATAATAACTTGATTGAAAGCCGACCGTATTCGGCACGCGCGTAGTAAGCACCAAGACCTTGCTCGAAACCAACGAGATAGCTTGTGTGACTAGTAATCCAAAACATCGGTATCCGACGAAAACAGAGTGCAGCATAGCCAATCGGGTCTTCAAGAATCCGACGTATCCCCTCTTGGCGAAATACTTTGTTCTGTTCCAAAAAATCAAGACCTTCCGTGAGTGCCTTCAACTCTTCGTCGTCGTAATGCCACTCAGACCATCCAGTTGTCGACAACCATAAGGTGTCGCCCCCGTGAGCAGCGACAAGAATGACTTGTTTAAACACTACGTAATTCCTGACAGTCCAGACGCCAATGGTCATCATGGCAATCACTATAAACAGTGTCACGTAACGCCACCCAGGCTTCACCTGGGCCTTCCAAACAGCCAATATCATCAACACAGGAAACACTAAGATCAGTTCTTGTCGCAGCAATACCGCAACGCCGGCAATGACACCGGCCAGTATCCAAGCCGAAGTGGATGCCACTCGCGCCGCATGCATTACGCTCCAGACCAATAGCGCGAGCCAAAAAACTACGAGCGTTTCAGTCAACAGCATTCCTGAATAAACAATAAAGGCTGGAAATGCCATCATCGCAATCGCCGTTAGGCGTGCCACCCTGACACCATAGGCATCTCGTGCTAGCCGAAACATGATGACAATGGTGAGCGCACTCAATAAAGCCTGCAGCACTCGCACACCAACTGGCAGGTGGCCGATTAATAAATAAATTCCGGCTAGAAACGCTGGGTACACTGGTCCAAAACCAATTTCTGGATCACCTGGCACATCAAGTGGAGCCGGTTGCCCAGTTCGTTCCCATTGCCCAGAGGATAATCCGCCAGAAAAACCCTTGCCTGCTACTAAATTCAAAGCCACCTGCTCATACGTCCGATCATCACCAATACCTGCGGGTACTTGTGGATACCACAAGACAAACACGAGTCGTAGGAGTGCCGCCACAAGTACGACTCGATAAAGAAATTTACGATCTCCGCGGGGCATCTTTTTCTATAACGGTTGGTTCGTGAGTACCACCAACAAATCAGGAGCGCTTCGTGCAGACGAACAAGGCTGTGATATACGGGAAAAACCTGCTATTTGGAATGATGTGTTGAACGGAAAATCCGATTGGCTCAAGGATTCGTTGCCACTCAGCAGATTTTCTAAAATTCAGTTTTTCAACGCCATAATAGAGAATCATTTCAAGCCAGTAGTTAAAAATAAAATACCGTAGTCGAAACTTGATATCAGTTTCACGCATCACAAGCACACCCCCTGGCTTAAGCTTGCGATACACATCCTCAAGAATCTTTGCCTGTTCCTCATAGGGCACATGGTGCAACACATCCGCAATTACTATGCCGTCGAAATCCTCCTCTGGCATGTGTCGGCAATCGCCGGCAACAAATCGAATGTTTTGTCGATCTCCAATGGTCCCTTGAGCAACATCGACACGATCCAGTGCGGGATCATTGCCAACTACCTGCCTCGTAGGATTCTCAAGGCTTAAGTAATTCGAAACATAGCCATAGCCACATCCCACTTCAAGTACGACCCCGTCATTTGGAAGAAACTGAGCAAACTGCTCGAACGGAATAATCATCATCTTTAGCGACGTATAGATCCGCTGTAACATTGATACGCTGTACAGGTCAGCTAGGCGTTCACGCACCACACTCATTGAGTACTCCTCCTCAGTTCAGGCTGTTTCGCTATCGCAATTAAGTATTCGCCACACCATATTTCTCGATCGAAGACACGCAGCAGTGGCACTGTCCATGCAGGGGTATTATTCTGTGAAATCATACCCATAGCGCTGCACCGCAACACTTGGAGTCCACAGGACAAGAGCAATTTTTCTAGGAATCCCTTGGACGATCGCAACCCGCCACGTTCTTCTCGAATTAGCAATGAAAACAAAAACATCACTGGATTCAGTCGGTTTGGTTCGACTATAACAACATGACCACGCGCGACACGCGCCAATTCATCAACTACCTGTTGTGGATCAAGCGTGTGATGCAAGACGTTCGCTACAAATGCCACGTCGAAACTGTTCGTACCAAACGGTAAAGCTTCAGCCTGACCACGCAGTACTTTTCCACATGGATTTCGTCGCACCATGTGATCGGAATAATCCAGGCCAACTACGTGTGGTGAAAATTCTGAGAATAAACTAGTAAATACACCATTACCGCACCCAACATCCAAGATGCGCGCTTGGTTGAGTTCAACAACCTGCGCTATGTGTCGAATCTTAGGCATCGCATAAGCAAGCGCCACCGGATCGTCACTTTCACGATAGCGTGCACGACGCCAGTACTCGTCTTGAGCGTGATCAGTAATAACGTCCATAATTACGATGCACCGAATTTCTGACGCTCATTTATCTCTTGGAGAATACCAATCAAGATGCTTCCCATGAATAGCTGGAGACCAACTAAGAACAAGGTAGCACCCGTTAAAACGTAGACCCAATGGACGAAGATGTACCCGGACGTGATGTACTCATAGAGAGCTTGATAATTCAAACTGACGGCACCAACCATGAGAATGGTTCCCAGTAAACCAGACCGCCCAATGATTCGGCGGTTGAGTACATATTTTCCAAGCAGACTAGATTGGGCTAGAGTTTTACCACGTACGATTTCAAGAATGTGATTCGCAAACGCACCAAATACCATGACATTAATACCGGTTACAAACAACACCATGATGGTGACTAGTCGATAAATTTCGGTATCTTCCACACGCCGAACGTCTAGGTAGTAAGTAATTGGCTCTACACTTAGGAAACAGCCGATGGCCAGCAGGGCAAGACCGACCACACCGAAAAACTTCAACGGATTATACAGTCTGGCCGTTCGAATAATGATGTTTAAGAATCTGAATCCATCGCTGACAATGTGTAGTTTCGAATGACCAACACGATTGTCATACCGAATTGGTACTTCGATAATATTAAGTCCCTCATGAAGAGCTGCGGTGCTCATCGCCGGCGTGAGATGCAGTCCATCCGGTAAAGGTAAGAGTTGAGCCAAAATGGTACGTTTAAACACACGCTGGCCGCTAGCGGTGTCCGTGATAGCGCTCCCGACGATCCAACTTAAGAGATACGCAAAAAACTTATTCCCAATATAACGCCGGATTGGCATACCACTTTTTGCGCCTGTCATCCGTGAGCCGATCACCATATCAGCATCCTGACTGACCATCGCTTCACACAGCGCTGGGAACTCTTCTGGTGGATAGGTGCCATCAGCATCGAGAAAGCCGATCCACTCTCCTTTCGCTGCTGCGAATCCTGTCTTAAGAGCTCCTCCATATCCTTTATTTTGCCTGTGTGTGATCACGGTGACATCGGGATACGACGACGCAATATCACATGTACGATCCTGTGACGCATCGTTGACCACAATAACTTCTACATCCTCGATCGCACCTGGGGACTTCTGTACCGCGCGTTTAACTTTGAGGACGCGTTCCAGAATGGGTGCGATTCCATCTTCTTCGTTGTACGCAGGAATAACGACCGATAAAATTCGCATGTTGGTTCCACTCAATTGTATTGATTAACAAACATTGTTGGCCGGTGCATCTCTACTGTGCCTATGCGGAGTTTTCTGAAGCGTTCCAGATGGACTTCACGGTGCGTATTTCCTGCATGGTGACACCACCAACGCTGAATAAAAGTGCTAGATAGGCCAACAACGCACCAAACTTAGCAACAATCTCATTCATTCCAAACTGTAAAACCAAGACGTACAAGGTGTAACCCATCGCCGCTGCACAACCAACCGAGAAAAGGTCGCGCCACTGATATGGAATCGGGTACAAACGCTGGGCAAACCGAACACCCATGTACGCCGTCACACTATATGCAGCCAAGGTGGCACAGGCGGCACCGATTAAGCCGTAAATGGGAATAAGTACAAAATTCAGCACCGCGTTAGAGGCGGCGCCCACGATTAATGCCAGCGACTGGTACTGAAATTTTCCAGTAACCACAACACCTGAAAGAAAAAAGATGAACAACCCATAAACAACATATGCTACGCACAGAATTGGACTGATATCTTTGCCTGCAGCGTAAGCGGGAGGTCCGAGGACACTAATCAGTTCCGGTGTTAATAGTGCTAATACGTAAGCAAAACTTATCAAGGTAATTGTGTACATTCGAAACAGTTTGGCTAATGTGTCCTGAGGATTCGCATCACGCAAGATCCCAAAAAGAATCGGTGCCCAGCCTATGGAAAACGCCAATACTGAATAAAACACTATCTGTGCGACCTTATACGCGACCGCATAAATTGCAACTTGTTCAAGATCAAAAAAGTACCGCACGAAATACATGTCGGAAAAATCAATAACCCAATTCAAGATCATCGCGGGCCAAAACAGGAGACCCATCGTGACGACTGCTCGGCCGTCAACTGCCGAAAAAGTAAAGCCGTAAAATCTAGCAGTCAGCAACCAGCCGCCAATCGCCACAATAACTGCTATCACTAACTGTGCTTCAAAAATTCCTTCGACTCCCCGTCCGTATACGACCAGTAACGTGGGAACCATGATCAGAACGCCGATTCCTTTAAGTGCTGCCAGTCCAAAGTAACGTCCGGGTTGCTCTAAAACTCGGAGTAAACTCTGGGAGACGCCCGATAACGTGGTAACGAAGACCGCGACAGTCATTAACTGCACTAGATAAGCGCCAGGAAATGTAACTAACAGCATCTGGCTTATGTAGTCGGCTGACGCATAGCTCACTGAGGCGAGAACCACAGACGTTACCAAGAGAATCCAGAAGACGGTCGAGGCTAACCGTATTCGCTGCATTCGATCGTCTGAATTGTAGGTGTAATATCTTCGGACAAATCCGGTAGGAAGACCCAGATCTAGAACGTACATCAAGAACATCCCAAACGTCGTTACCAACGAAAAAGCACCGAATTCTTCAATGCTCAAGTGCCGCGTATAGAAAGGAATCAACACCAATCCGGATGCTACGGCCATCGCATTCGATGCAGCATAAAGAAAAGAGTGCGTCAGCACCTTTCTGGCGTGGATTAGCATTCAGCGCCTCCACGGCCTGCCAAGACGTCACGATATACTCCAACGTACCAGTTCATAACCACTCGCCAATCATGATAGGTTACGGCCCACTTGCGACTCGCGCCACGAAGAGACCTCATCCGTTCTGCCTGGTCAACTTCACACATGGCGCGGTGAATTTCATCTTCTGTGCTGACATTGAGTACGGGTGGGAGAACGACACCGTCCGTTCCATCCCTGCAAAGCTTCAGAAACGTTGGCACACCACAAGATAACGCCTCAAGAGACGCTACGCCGAAATAACCGTGGGTGAATTGATCAAAAAATCCGTCAACCGAGTTCAACATCGTGAGCAAGTCTGGCTTTGTTAAAGCCTTGGACCAAACTACGTTTTGTGAAAGCTTAAGTTCAGCAACAAGTGCCTTACTACGCGCAAGGTCTCGACCTCGCTCGACCGCAATCAGGAGGGAATCAGGGCAATCGTTCTGCACAAACCTAGCAAACGCACGGAATAAGCGATCGTTACCTTTATCATTCGCATCCTTGAACGTCCACTCTTGCCTTGCACCATGAAAGAAGACCCGGTGCTGCGAGTATCGCGCCCGTAGTCTGCACCGATCTTCCTCCGGTGCGGGCATCCAACGACTCGTGTCGATTGGTACGGCATGCGGATTAAATGTTGCTCGTTTAATTTTCAACTGCCTAACTAATCCATGATGTGAAGGAATCGCATAGACAAAGGCCTGTGCCCTTCGAAGCGCGTGCGTCACAAGTCCACCGAGCACGCGTTCCTTAAGATTGCGCTTTGCAAACGGCAGAATCTCCAAATCACCACCGTAGCTCAAAACCACATACGGTGCGCCAGAGCGCCATGCCCAAACAGCGTACTCCCCAAAGGTCTGAATGAGGTCACACTCTCCAAGTTTCTTTAGAAACTCGCGTTCCCGAGGACCTGGCCACAGAAGTCGATTGAAGCGAACGTCAACAGTTTCAATCCAATCCGGTAAATCTCGGCTCTCACCATGTTCCCATGCCGGTTGATAAAGTGGGCTCGTCTCTCGAGCGTCAACGAATACGCGGACATCATGCCCTAAGGTACGCAGGTACGTCCCGAACTGGTATGCCCAATTCAACACATTCCCGTAAAGATGTATTTTCACTCTGGGTGTAACGACGAATCCTCAGAGTCTATCCAAGGACGGTTCGTATTAAGGATCCAACGACTGACCACGACGAGGCCTAGGCCTATCCAAAGAATAAGTAAAGGATGCATCGATGCTCGGAATCGGGTTAAACCGAAAAATGCAATGATATACGTTGAGGAATAGGCTAGGAGGGTCACCAACACCATCACCTGCTCCCACACCGCCCGCCGCGAACGAATTCGTCCAATCATCGCCAACATTCCTATACCGGCAAACATACATGCATAAAACATCAAATTCGCGCTGAAGAATGTGTTTGCGATAAGCAGGAGTGGTGAAAAATAACCGGAGTGTCCCTCGAAAAAGAAACGTCGAAAATCAAGCCAGACCTTCTCTGCAATCAATGCACTGGCAACACGGGGTTCACGGATGACATTGACGACAGAATCGACTGGAAACGCAAATACATTAATCCCTCGCTCGAAGAGTTCAGTGGCGGGCCTACTCCAATCTCTGGACAGATGAATCGCAAACACTTTCGGACGACTCACGGGAGATAATAATTCTGACCAGTTGGTTGGCGTATTCACAAACAGTTTCAGAGGCATGAGCGTTAGGTACAACGCAATCAACAACACGCCAATTAACCGGACTCGTTGACGAAGTGGAACCCTGTTATTCAGCCCGTAGACAACCAACACAACTGCTGCCACGACCAAAAACACAGGATCGATGAACGCGATGCAACCAAACAACCCTCCAATAACCAACATTCTTTTCCACGCATCTACAGAGTCCGGAGGCGTTCTTTGCAACATCCAGACGAGAGGCAGGAGTAGGAGGATAGAACCCATTTCGCGAGTGAGATTGACCGAGTTAAAAATCAGTAATTGCGACAGTGCTGCCAGCATTGCAGCCACGAACCCTACGAGTCGGCCTGCGCACCGGCGACCGACGAGGAAAACGCCTACTGGAACGAATGCCGACAAGACAGCTTGAACTGTCATCACTGCAGTCAAATTGCGACCAGTCAGGCCATACAGTGCTGCTAAGAACAAACTGTACCCGGGTGAATAACTACTTGTCCCAGGCATACCCACCTCAGTGAGGACTCCAGAGCCATCCAGAATCCCTCGTGCATTCTGGTCATACTGACTCGCGTCATCAGAATTCGTAAAAACCGTGTCTGCTCCCATACCGGCAAGTCGAAGGGAGGCCAAAACCCGCACCGTCACTCCTACCAGAAACACGATGGTGGTAAGCACCCGCCAGTCGGTCAGGTGAGCTGCGAAGCTTTGGCGCCAGGTGCGCCACCCCGCCCATGATTCCGTGCTGCGCCAGAGCCAGACTCCAAGACCAGTAGTTACCAACACCGGAACGAGCAAGGCTGTCGGGCCAAACCATAAATTCACGGCCGGTACATACGCGAGTGGAAGCCAGTACCGATCCCTGTTCATGCCGCTAACATTCAGGGCATACACGAACCCCAGCGCTGCGACGATACCGAGGCAGGTTACTATCACGCCTCGTACGTAATACTGAAACATCTCGGCTGGGAGTTTCGCCAAGAGGTCGTCATGTCCGACGAGTGCCAAACACAGGAAATTCACATGAACCAACAGCCCGAGTCCTGCAGTGTTAGCCACAAGTCTTGAAATATTCCAACCTGTGGAAGGAAACGCCGCGACTGCATACGCAACCGTGATTCCCCAAAAGAACAAGGGATACGCAATGAGGGTTGGGTAAAAATCCCCGAAGTTCGTGACCAGTGCATTGGAAGAAAGCCAAGGCGACGCTGATCGAAACTCGGCATCAAATCGAACCACGACAACGCCAGCGACCAGCACGTAGCTCGCTGCCAATAGGTGATTCCACAGGACTCGCGGCAACTGCCGCCACGACTTATTATTGATTAGATCCATTTTCGGAAGATTTCCAAGCTGCCGCGCGACCGTTCACAAAGCGTTGCCAGCGGGCTTCAACGTGGCGACAACCTTGGTCCCAATCACCATCTCCTTCTGACACAATCCGAGCGTCCACAGTTGCAACGACGGTGTCGCGTGCCCGTTCAGGGTCGCGCGCCATGATGCGGGCTGTCTCTCGTGCACTATTCAGAGATAGCCCCTTCGCCAGATAGGCATTTTCCAGTTGGGTCTCATTGCGCGTGTGGTAAAACGGAGTGACGTACCCTCGTGGACCAGTCAGCAACGCCTCAATGTCTGCCTGGGTCCCCCGACAGCGGCGAATCAGCATGCCATCGGGCACAAACACATGGAGCAAGTTGATCAATGTCTGGCGATAGTTGAATTCGCGCTGTTGTTCAAGGCTATTACAGCGCCGACGAGCCCTCGCGGTTTGTTGTAATCGCCACGATGCAAACGCGTCAATATTCGTCTGAGGATCATTTGGTTCCACGCAAGTAAGATTCGGAGCCGCAAACCAAGCACTGTATTCTTGCGCCGAATCAAAAAATAGAGCCGATGGAATGGCATCTCCTGACGGCGCAGCCAGTGGGTCCACCAGCCTCCCCACATCGTACATTGTGAGATCTTTGTGGTAGGTAAAAGCGACTTTCCTCGACAAATTAATTCGTTTCGAAGCATCACCAAACTGAAGTGGAGTATTGAGATATCTTAAGAGTCCCCAATAAAGTCTACGAACTCCAGCGGCATCAGCCATCACAACAGGTTTGGCTTCAGCGTCGAAGAGCAACTGACCGAGTGATCGCTCGCTTCGCCCTGCCGCACGCGCTTCGCCCGCCGAATCGGCGATGACAACATATGCTCGAATCCAGTCTGCCAACCTGACGACTAACGACGTGAAATCTAAGCTTGGATAGATTGTTGGAAAGCGTTCGTAATCTTTCACTCGAGGTAAAATTGCTGTCAGTAACTCATACGGGACGTACGGATTTGGCGATAACGTGGCCGGAAGTCGACCCCCATCGAGGTGGTACCGATTCGTGGACGGGTTATAGCTGAACAACCACCGACTGTCCAGCAACTGCTGTAATTGAGGAAGTGAAATCAACTCGAAAGGTTCATCGGTCGGCACGAAGCCATACCTGTCAAGCCACAGGGCATGCGCCACATGATCAAGGTAAATATGACGAGCGTCGGTTGGATCCAGATTCCGCAGTCGATCCCCTGACGCTGCAGGAGGCAACCGGCTATTCCATGCGGTCAGAGTCCTTAACCGACTGGCCAATTCGTTCTTCATGGCCTCAGACCACTCTCCGTACGACTGCACACCAGCCGTACTCTGCCAATTCAACGCCGTGAGCACTTCTGGATCTTCGAGAATAGTCGCATAGGCCAGAAATTCATCAGTCTGCGGGAACACCTGTTTGCGATCCCGCGCTGTTGATAAATCAATCGCAACCTCATCAGAAACAGGAATCACCTGTACCTGAAACTCAGAACCTGGCGGTCTGATGATCACTGGTGGTTCAGGAAAGACCCAGGCTCGCTGGTGTGACATCGGCTCGAGCATCTTGACTCGAATGATGAAATCACTCACCACAAACGAGTCGTTGAGGATCAGGCGGGCTCGAACCAAGGACCCCACCGGGACCGCTGCCGTCCCAATGTTGGCCAGCGCGAAGAAAATTACGCCCTCCGAATTGGCACCAACTTCATCAATTACAAGTCTTGGCAGATCACGATGGTCATTCGTCAGGAGCGCGGCGAAGACATTGTGTACTTCATTTTCTTCCTTGATTCGGTTATCTGGATCGACAACCACAAGCACGCGACGCTGCTGCCCCGCCAAGAGAACTCGCGTCTTGATTTCCGCTACCTGACCAGGTTGAAGTGGCGCCTCAGCGCCAAGGTCCGACAACGTAAATCTACCCTGGTCGTAACCATCAACCAGAAGGCTAATCTCGGCAGAAACATCCAGAGCCGCCGTTCCACCGTTGGTCACCTGCAACACAACAAAGCCTTCAGGATCGAGTCGGACTTGTTGCACAGCCAAGTCAGGCAATGCCAAAAGCTGACCAGGCGAACGGCTCACAAGGACATCCACGTCATCCTGCGCACTCAGCGCCTCACTCATCGCAAGCAACCCGAACACGAGGCAAAGCAGTGGTTTCATAGTTGGACCAATTTAACGATCTAAGATGCGACCTGTGGTCGTGCGTGGCGTTTCGGTGCGCCGAAACATCAACGCTACATCACGCCACGAGGTAGAACAGGCCATCACAAACAACGGAAACAGCGCAAACGCTTTTTTGCGAAACACGGTTCCAAGATTCGGAATGGCAAGACCAATAACAAGTGCGAGCATTAACCCAAACAGCAAGAGAAATAGGCGCGCGGCATCACGCCGCTGAACGACCTGTCTCACACCAACCACAAACAATGGCAGCATAACAAGGGTCGCCAGTGCTTC
>CAJXDY010000058.1:0-11019 GCA_913052135.1 uncultured Acidobacteriota bacterium | reverse complement strand
TAGGGCAAAATCATATTGAAGATAACGCGACCCACGGTCGTGTCGATACGCTTGCCACGGCTTTTATCCTTGCCCATTTCTTCGCGGAGACAACGATGCTGCGGTAAGCGCACCTTGATACGCGCGTGCGTACCAACTTTGCCTGCGCCGTAGGCGGTTTCAACTTCTTCGAGCGAGCTAAACACCATGTCGTCGCCCTTGGAGTCGGGCACGTTCATCGTAAAGTAGTAACTGCCCATCACGACGTCTTGCGACGGGCTGATAATAGGCGCTCCGTTCGATGGGCTGAAGATATTGTGGGTACTCATCATCAGTGTATGCGCTTCAACTTGGGCCTCGATCGACAAAGGCAGGTGAACAGCCATTTGGTCACCGTCGAAATCAGCATTGAAGCCTTTGCACACGAGCGGATGCAACGTGATGGCGTTGCCCTCGACCAAAGTCGGCTCAAAAGCCTGAATACCCATACGGTGCAAAGTGGGGGCACGATTTAGAAGCACTGGATGGTTGGTAATTACTTCTTCCAAGATATCCCAAACCTCTTCGTCCTTGCGCTCGAGCATTTTCTTGGCCGACTTAATCGTGTCGGCATGGCCGAGCTCTTTCAACCGACGAATGATAAACGGTTGATAAAGTTCTAAGGCAATCTTTTTGGGAAGACCACATTGGTGCAGCTTCAACTCAGGGCCGGTCACAATGACCGAACGGCCCGAGAAGTCGACGCGCTTACCCAAAAGGTTCTGACGGAAGCGACCTTGTTTCCCCTTTAAGGTGTCGGAGAGCGATTTCAATGGTCGATTATTAGCACCGCGCAGCACTCGACCACGGCGACCATTGTCAAATAATGCGTCCACTGCCTCCTGCAACATCCTCTTCTCATTCCGCACAATGACATCTGGAGCCTTAAGATCCATCAGTTTCTTGAGACGATTGTTCCGATTAATCACTCTTCGATATAAATCGTTCAAATCGGATGTCGCAAAGCGACCACCGTCGAGTGGTACCAGCGGGCGTAATTCAGGTGGAATTACCGGAATCACATCCAAGATCATCCATTCAGGCTTGTTTGTCGACTTGCGAAAGGAATCCACGACTCGCAAGCGCTTCGCGAACTTCAATTTCTTTTGCACAGAAGTTTCTGTTCGCATTTTCTGACGCAACTCGACAGCCAACTCCTCAATATCAACTCGCTTTAGTAATTCCTTAATGGCCTCAGCGCCCATCTGAGCCTTAAACTTGGTACCAAATTCTTCCTTCACTTTTCGGAATTGCTCTTCAGTGAGGAGTTGGTTCTGCTTCAGATCGGCGCTACCGGGATCTACCACCACGTAGGCTTCGAAATACAGAATGCGCTCCAAGTCACGAAGTGTGATGTCGAGTAGATGTCCGATTCGACTGGGAAGGCCCTTGAAAAACCATACATGACTTACTGGTGTTGCCAAGGTTATATGTCCTAAGCGCTCGCGGCGAACCTTAGCTTGCGTGACCTCAACCCCACACTTGTCACAGATCACACCACGGTGTTTCATGCGCTTATACTTCCCACACAAGCATTCCCAGTCAGTAACTGGACCGAACACCTTGGCACAGAACAAGCCGTCACGTTCCGGCTTAAATGTCCGATAATTGATGGTCTCTGGCTTGGTAACTTCACCGTGCGACCAGGCGAGAATCCGCTCGGGCGACGCTAGGCTGATTCGAATCGCGTCGAAATCAGTGGTCAACGAACTACGCTCGTTGGAACTTGGTCTCATGGAATCTTTATCCTTTATAGATATAGACTAAACTTCTTCCAACACCGGTTCTGGTGCAACTTCAATCGCCTTGGGTTTCTTCTTAACAAGTTCGATGTCGAGACAAAGCGCTTGTAATTCCCGAACCAACACGTTAAATGACTCAGGCAACCCAGGAGTAAACGAAGCATCATCCTTTACAATCGCTTCGTAAATCTTTGCTCGCCCCACGACATCGTCAGACTTTGCAGTTAACAACTCTTGTAGAATGTGGGCAGCACCGTACGCCTCCAATGCCCAAACTTCCATCTCTCCAAACCTTTGCCCACCGAACTGTGCCTTACCACCAAGCGGTTGTTGAGTAACCAGTGAGTAAGGTCCAATCGAACGCGCGTGGATCTTGTCATCTACTAAATGGGACAACTTAAGCATGTAGATATAGCCAACCGTAACGTCTTGTTCAAACGCTTGGCCAGTCATACCGTCGAACAACTCTGTCTTTCCACTTTTTGGTAAGCCAGCTTTTTCAAGCCAACCCTTAATTTCACTTTCCGTCGCACCGTCAAACACTGGTGTCGCAAAATGTAAGCCAAGGGCATGCGCAGCCCAGCCAAGGTGGGTCTCCAAAACCTGTCCAACGTTCATCCTTGAAGGCACACCCAATGGATTTAATACAATTTCAACAGGCGTGCCGTCCGGCAAATAGGGCATGTCCTCTTCGGGTAGGATTCTCGCTATAACACCTTTGTTACCATGCCGCCCAGCCATCTTGTCACCAACGGAAAGCTTGCGCTTCATAGCAACGTACACCTTGACGAGTTTGATTACACCAGGTGGTAATTCATCTCCACGACGAATTTTCTCACGCTTTTCCTCAAACAGCTGCCGAGTAACTTCAACGTGCCTACCGGTTCGCTCCGTAAGAGCTCGTAGATCTTCTTCGAGCCTTACATCATCAAAATTAATTTTCATACGAGCAATCGCTTCGTATGGTAAATCGCGAAGAAGTTCCGGTGTTAAAGCTACACCTTGAGATAAAAGTCTTTCGCGGCCGAATTCGTCGAACAAATCCGCATCCAGTACCTGCCCGGGCAGCATATCGATAATCCGCTTTTTTACCTCGTCATGTAGGATGCGAATTTCATCCTGTAAATTCTTTTCCAAACCTTCGAGGTCTTCAGCCTCAATCGCTTTCGCACGTTCGTCTTTTTCGAGGCCTTTCCTTGAAAAAATCTTTACGGCTACAACGATACCCTCGATACCTGGAGGGCAGGTCAAAGAAGCATCTCGAACGTCGCCAGCCTTTTCACCAAAGATGGCCCGGAGTAGTTTTTCCTCAGGTGTCAGTTGAGTTTCACCCTTCGGTGTTACCTTACCGGCTAAAATGTCACCCGATTTGACAGAGGCACCAATACGAATAATTCCACTTTCATCGAGATCATTTAAGAATCCCTCTGATACGTTAGGAATATCTCGTGTAATCTCCTCGGGACCTAATTTGGTGTCTCTCGCTTCAACATCAAACTCCTCTATGTGTATAGACGTGTAGTAGTCCTCTTTCACCATCCGTTCTGACACGAGGACTGCATCCTCAAAGTTGTATCCACGCCAAGGCATGAACGCGACCAGAACATTACGACCTAATGCTAATTCACCAAGTTCAGTACAGGGACCATCGGCCAGCACTTGGCCTTTCTCAACATGCTGACCTACTTGAGCAATAGCCTTTTGGTTAATGCAGGTATTCTGATTTGAACGTTTAAACTTGGTCAGATTGTAAATATCCGCTCCCATATCCTCAGATGGATCACTCTGACCATCGACTCGGACAACCAGACGCTTAGAATCAACATAGTCAACGGTCCCGGAATGCTTAGCGATCACGACTGCACCTGAATCTCGGGCGGTAATGTACTCCATACCAGTCCCTACAAAAGGTGCGCGAGCACGTAACAACGGCACAGCTTGCCGCTGCATGTTTGAACCCATTAAAGCCCGATTCGCATCATCGTTTTCGAGAAACGGTATTAGTGATGCCGCAACTGAGACTAGTTGCTTAGGCGAGACGTCAATGTATTCAATCTTTTCACGCGGTGCGACAACAAAATCCCCTGCTTGACGTGCATTTACACGTTCATCGATTAGTCTACCGGATTCGTCAACGCCAGAATTTGCTTGCGCGATCACATAACGATCTTCTTCCCAAGCCGAAAGATAAAAGGAATGAGGCTTAAAATCCGCGGCACGCTTCTTCCGAGACTTAGCCGCACTGTTTTCTGCGAGCACATCTTCCACTTCGACAACATCGCCGATCTTAAACTTGGTACTGCCCGCACTTACGATCATGACGGATTCATTTACGTGACCATCCCGAACACGACGGTATGGTGACTCGATAAAACCAAACTCGTTGATTCTGGCGTAGCAAGAAAGTGAGGAAATCAAGCCAATGTTTGGCCCCTCGGGTGTTTCAATCGGGCAAATACGACCATAATGCGTTGGATGCACGTCGCGAACCTCAAAGCCGGCTCGCTCTCGAGATAAACCGCCTGGGCCAAGTGCCGACAAACGACGCTTATGCGTAATTTCAGATAACGGATTTGTTTGATCCATGAATTGGGAGAGCTGCGAGGACCCGAAGAACTCCCGAATTGCAGCCATCACTGGTTTCGCATTAATTAAATCGTGTGGCATGGCAGTTTGCATTTCCTGATAAACCGACATCTTTTCTTTAATGGCACGTTCCATGCGCACAAGCCCAATTCGGAAACTATTTTCGAGTAACTCACCCACCGAACGAACCCGCCTATTACCTAAATGATCAATATCATCTACGTTCGCTGGGTTACGTTTAAGTTTTAGGAGATAACTAATGACTTCGAAAAAATCTTGTGGATGTAAAACCTTTTCATTTAATGATGTATCGAGTCCTAATTTTGTGTTCAACTTCAATCGCCCCACACGAGAGAAATCGTACTTTTGGGCATTAAAGAACATGTTTTCAAACAGCGTGCGAGAACTCTCAAGGGTAGGAGGATCCCCAGGCCGCATCCTACGGTAGATCTCAATAAGTGCTTCTTCATGGGTACGAATCGAATCTTTTTTCAAACTCTGAGACAGAACCGTTCCGATCTCATCAGACTCTGGGAAAAAGATCTCTAGGTTGTTTACGCCTCTTTCCTGGGCCATCGCAACTATACGAGGTGTCATCTCTTCGTTAGCTTCAAGAATCACCTCTCCAGTTGATGGATCGACAACATCAGTAGCAGAATAAGCGCCCTCAAGTTCAGCATCTGAAACCTCAACTTCTTCGATTCCAGCTTCAACCAAAGCCTGCAGAAGTGACTTTGTAATCTTCTTGCCAGCCTTCACCGATACTTCAGTGCCAGGCACCGTGATCGTAGCTCCAGCAATTCGCCCCAAAAGATTTTCATTAACCTGCCAGTGAAGAATACCTTGTCGGATATGGAGAGAACTTACCGAGTAGAACAACCGAATGATTTCATCCACGCCCCGGAGACCCAGTGCTCGGAGAAAAACAGTTGCGAGGAATTTTCGCTTGCGGTCAATACGAACGTACAGGAGATTCTTCGCGTCATATTCGAACTCTACCCACGAACCACGATAAGGAATAATCTGGCCGTTGAACGTTGTCTTGTCTGCGGAGTGAAAAAATGCACCTGGAGAACGATGCAGCTGCGATACAATCACTCGCTCCGTGCCATTAATAATGAAGGTGCCGTTCTCGGTCATTAACGGGACATCCCCGAAATAGACCTCCTGTTCTTTGATGTCGTGAATTGTTTTAACACCGGTCTCAAGATCTTTGTCCCAAACGATGAGACGGATAGTCACCTTCAGGGGAACTGCATAGGTCATGCCTCGTTCTTGGCATTCTTCAACATCGTACTTAACTTTTAGTGTGACTGTAGTGCCACACACATCACACACGTCACCCTGGCCAACGTTCGTCTCGCCACAATCCGAACAGACGATTTCATGATCACCAAAAGAATCGGCGGTTAAAACTGTACCGCAGCCTACACATGGCATGCGAAGATGATGAAGTCCACTGATCTTCCCGCACTTACACTCCCAGTTGCCAATCTTGTATTCAATAAACTCTAGAGAGGAATTCTCGCGAAAGTCACTAATCGGGAAAACAGACTTAAATACTGACTGCAACCCTGCGTCCTCTCGCTCGCTAGGTAACTGACCCATCTGCAGAAAACGCGAGTACGACCTTTTCTGGATTTCAATCAGATTCGGTATCGGAATAGTTGTCTTAATCTTTGAAAAATTAATACGCTCACGATATACATTTTTCGGCAGGCTGTACATACTTAATTTATCCAAACTCCGATCACTGGATCGGACTGGTCAAAAATTAGATCCAAGATCCTGACAGAGAACGCTTCCAGCGGGATCGTAAACTGGCACCCTCCTTCACGAGAGCCACAGCAACAACTCGACAACGCGACATCTGACTGGACACCCCTACTTAATCTCGACCTTCGCGCCTACTTCCTCAAATTTCTTTTTGATAGACTCGGCTTCGTCCTTAGGAATTGATTCCTTAATTGCCGCAGGCGCACTCTCTACGAGATCCTTGGCTTCTTTAAGTCCAAGACTTGTTACTTCTCGCACCGCCTTAATAACGTTAATCTTTTTAGCCCCCATGTCGGTAAGCATGACGCTAAATTCGGTTCGTTCCTCTGCCGCCTCAGAACCACCCGCTGCGGCACCAGCAGCACCAGGCATTGCAACCGGCATTGCTGCGGAAACACCGAGTTCCTCTTCAAGGGTCTTTACGAGCTCCGAGAGCTCCATGACTGAAATCCCCTTGATATACTCAACAACTTTCTCCTGCGTCACATCAGCCATTCTCTGTTCTCCTCGCGTGATAATCCTCGCCGGCTATCGCGAGCGCGGCGACCCTTTTGATTAATCGTCTTTCGCTTTAATCTTCGTATTAAGTTGCGACAAAATACTGACAAGATCGCGCGACGGCGCTTTCAATGTCGTAACCAATCGAACCATCGGTGCTTGCAATACAGAAAGTAATTGCGAATACAGTTCCTCTTTTTCTGGCAATGCAGCCAACTTGGCAACTTCGGCTGCCGTATAACTGAGGCCTTGCGCGACTGCAACTTTCACTTTCAATGCCGGTTCGGTCTTCCCGAAGGTTGTCAGAACCTTAGCCAGAGGTGCTGGATCGTTTTTTGAATAAGCAACCGCAGTCGTTCCTTCGAACGAATCATGCAACAACTCGAACGCACTATCTTTAATAGCGCGCTTGGCCAAAGTATTCTTGACGACACGATAATGCCCGTCGGCAGCTCGCACCTTACGCCTTAACTCGGTAGCCGCTAGAACATTCAGTCCAGTAAAATCGACAAGAATAACGCTCTCGGCTCCCTGAAAGACCTCTTCCAGTTGTTGCCGCTCGACGTCCTTCTCTGCTCTTGTAGTTGCCATCAATACAATCCTGTGTTCGAAGCTAAATGCATCGCATCGCCATTAAGCGTGCATTGCTTCCGCACTCACCTCATCCACCTTAACTCCTGGGCCCATCGTTGAACTTACTGTGACGCTCTTCAAATACTTGCCCTTAGCTGCACTGGGCTTGGCTTTAACTACACTGGTCACCAGAGCTTCGGCATTCTCAATGAGTTGCTCACTCGCAAATGATGACTTCCCGATAGGCGCATGAATGATTCCTGATTTGTCGACACGAAACTCTACCTTGCCAGCTTTTATTTCTTTGACAGCCTTAGCCACCTCAAATGTAACGGTCCCAATTTTTGGATTCGGCATCAATCCCCTAGGCCCTAACACTTTACCGAGCTTACCCACAGCGCGCATCATGTCAGGAGTAGCCACCACAGCTTCAAAATCCATCCAGCCGCCTTGAATCTTCTCAACCATATCTTCGCCACCGACAACATCAGCGCCAGCATCTTGCGCTTCCTTCTGCTTCTCCCCAGTTGCAATTACCAAAACACGGGTATTGCGTCCAAGGCCATGTGGCAAAACAACAGTACCGCGTACCATTTGATCAGCATGCTTAGGATTTACACCAAGACGCATAGCGATTTCGATGGTCTCATCGAATTTGGCATACCGAACCTTCTGGACGAGAGGAATCGCTTCTTGCAGCTGCAGTGGCTTTTCTGGTATTTGCGCAAGAGCAGCAGCGAAGTTCTTATTTCTACGGTTCATTAGAGTCCCCTGCACCAATCAAGCTGCCTTCGAATACAACTGAATACCAACCATTAGGACTTAACCTCGAGTCCCATCGATCTGGCCGTGCCTTCAATAATCCTCATTGCAGCTTCCAGTGAATCGGCGTTTAAGTCTGGCATCTTCACTTTCGCAATCTTAGCCACATCATTCGCACTTACAATGCCGACTTTAGTTTTATTTGGTTCACCTGAACCCTTGGCAATATTGGCAGCAGCCTTAAGCAATACCGCGGCCGGTGGAGTCTTAGTTATGAAACTGTACGAGCGATCAGCGTAAACCGTCACAACAGCTGGAATAATTAATCCTTCTTGTCCAGCAGTCTTAGCATTGAAGTTCTTGCAAAAATCCATAATGTTCAGGCCGTGAGGTCCCAGCGCAGTTCCTACTGGTGGTGCAGGCGTTGCCTTACCCGCCGCAATTTGCAACTTCACCATTGCTAATATTTTTTTTGCCATATCTAATAACTTTTAACCAAACAATTGCCAACCGCGACTACAGTTTCTCGACCTGCAAGAAGTCCAGCTCGACCGGTGTCGCTCGACCAAAAATTGTGACCATGACCTTTAAGGTGTTTTTGTCGAGATTCACTTCATCAACAAGACCATTAAAATTTGTAAAAGGACCCTCATTAATACGAACCTGCTCACCTTTATCAAACATGTACTTCGGTTTAGGCTTTTCCGCCGCAATCGTTACCTGCTGAAGGATCTGGTCAACCTCATCACGCGTGAGCGGTGTCGGCTTCACACCTGCCCCTACAAACCCTGTCACTTTCGGGGTGTTTTTCACTACATGCCAAGCATCGTCGGACATATTCATTTCGACTAAAATATAGCCAGGGAAAAAGCGTTTGGAACTTACCACCTTTCGTCCACCGCGCATTTCGACAACATCTTCAGTAGGAATTAGCACCTCACCAATATCGTCCTGAAGCCCGTACGCTTGTACGCGTTGACCTAACGATTCAGACACTTTTTTCTCAAATCCAGAATAAGTGTGCACGATGTACCACTGCTTCGTGTTGACGTCGGTCATCATGCTGCACCAAAGTTCTGAAAAACCCAGCCAACGAGCGCATTTAGAATTAAATCGATTCCCCACAAATAGACGCCAAAGAACACTGACGTGCACACGACCACAAAAGTTGTTGCGTACACTTCTTTCCTAGACGGCCATGTAACCCGCTCTAACTCATTGCGAACCTGTGTGAGGAATGTTCGGGATCGATCCCACATGCCAAATGCGCCGACGGTCATCAAATCGTGTTTCTGATTGTTCATATTTCGCCCGTGTTCTATCTCAGAAACCCCGACCCAATTCTCCAATTTCAATGGCAGGCCAGGAGGGACTCGAACCCCCAGCCCCCGGTTTTGGAGACCGGTGCTCTACCAATTGAGCTACTGGCCTACAATACGATCACCGAACTCCGACAAATGCCTCGCAACAAAATCTCAAGTTATCGGAGACGATCAAAGACTCAACTTACTTCGTTTCCCGATGGACCGTATGCGTTCGGCACCAACGGCAAAATTTCTTAAATTCCAACCTCTCGGATGTAGTTCTTTTGTTCTTAGTTGTACTGTAGTTACGCCGTTTACACTCGTTGCATGCCAATGAGACAATTGCCCGCATCCCAGATACCCTACCTTTTACCTTCCGGTTAATTTATACAGGAAAGCAACTATTCGACGATTTCGCTAATAACCCCTGACCCTACTGTGCGTCCACCTTCACGGATTGCAAAATTCAATCCCTTCTCTAAGGCCACTGGTGTTATTAATTCCACCTCCACTGCCACGTTGTCGCCAGGCATAACCATTTCGACACCTTCCGGTAACGTCGATACTCCTGTCACATCCGTCGTCCGAAGATAAAACTGTGGGCGATACCCATTGAAAAATGGCGTATGTCGCCCACCCTCATCTTTCGTGAGTACATACACTTCGCCCTTAAACTTCGTGTGGGGAGTGATTGAACCTGGTTTCGCTAATACCTGCCCGCGCTCAACATCGTCCTTCTCCGTTCCACGGAGCAGAACTCCAATATTGTCTCCCGCTACTCCTTCATCGAGCAGCTTCCTGAACATCTCCACTCCGGTAACGACTTTCTTCTGCGTTTCCGTAAACCCAACAATCTCAATTTCCTCAGAGACCAACACCTTTCCACGGTCAACTCGACCTGTTACCACCGTGCCACGACCAGAAATCGAAAATACATCTTCAATCGGCATCAAGAACGGCTTATCCACATCCCGCTTTGGTACCGGGATATATTCGTCCACTGCTGCCATCAAATCGAGCACCGATTTCTCGGCCGCTTCGTCTCCATCGGATTCTAGTGCCTTAAGGGCCGAGCCTTGAATAACCGGAATGTCATCTCCAGGAAAGCCATACGAAGACAGCAATTCCCGAACTTCCATCTCCACTAGTTCCAATAATTCCGGGTCATCCACAGCATCCACTTTATTCAAAAACACTACCAGAAACGGAACCCCAACCTGTCGTGCCAATAGAATATGCTCGCGTGTTTGCGGCATCGGTCCGTCGGTCGCCGCCACGACCAAAATATTATTGCCATGATCCCGAGCAGGATCTCATCAATAAATGGGATGAAGTCAGGGATCGCAAGGTCAATTAACAGCAGCGCAGCGACGACAAGAAAAAGATTTCTGAACCGCAACTGACGCAGTTGCTGCAATATCAGCTCAGCCGGACCGCTTGTGTTATTGCTCATCGTTTTATCCTCCGGTCGCAGTTCTCTACCGATGTTTACTCTGAGTTCGCTGGTCCGTTTCAGTAGCGACATTGAGTTCCAGAGGGCTGGTAATCCAAACAGGTGATCGCTATGCAGGTGGCTGAACAGGACTGCATTGATTTTGAATATGCTTCTTCCAGAATCCACTATTCTCTTGGTGGTTCCATCACCACAGTCCAGCAACATTGCCGTTTTGTCCAGTTTTACGTGGATAGAGGGTAAACTACGGCGTTTTGTTGGAATCGCTGCTGAGGTGCCCAAGAATGTTATTATCAATAACGCACCC
>CAJXDY010000057.1:0-11108 GCA_913052135.1 uncultured Acidobacteriota bacterium | reverse complement strand
AAGGGTCGCCAGTGCTTCAATTGCAGCCAGCACCTGTGCTTCACCCAATTGTCCGCTACCGATCTCCCAAGGTAAGGGATACAGCACCACGTTTCTGATCGCTCGAGGGAAAAAAGCTACTAACGAAAAACTTGTCTCGAATTGGGTGACATCAAACTGTGTTGAGGCACCTCCAACATTGAGGTAGCCGACCCTGATGCCATTTAGTCGACTTAAAACATTCACTTCAAGTCGACCAAGAAATCCAGGAAACAGCGGTCGTGGAACAGCCAGTAGCGCTGTTCGATCGGATGGAATTGTCGGTCTCACTGCTTCACTGGATGTTGCTGAATCCTCATTTGCAGCTGAATCCTCATTTGCAGCCGTTTCGTTAATCAGCCACTCATTCGCCATTAGAGCCATCGGAGGCGCCTGTCGTTCCGGCACCACTAGAAACTCCATGTGTGAATCCCGGTCAGCGAGGTCAGTCAATTCCACAATGCGCAACCCATCGGGAGAATCCACAGTGTCCACGACCACCAACGCGGATCGGTCTTCCTCAGCAATCACAGGCACTGTCGACAGAAGCGGCGCAAACTGAGTGGCACTACGAGCCTCTCGTAGTCTACGCGGTAAGGCACTCAGTCCAGTGCTCCACCACGTCTGGTCCGCTTCCTTCGCCTCGACGGCCTGGCCGGTACGTTTTCGCGCGACACTCAGATTGAACCAGCCTGGCCTGAAATCGGGAGCGGCCGTTAGTGCTTTGGTGTACTCGTCGATTGCTTCATCGTACTGCCCGCGGCGCAGATACAACTGGCCGTAACCCATATACGCCAACTCACTATCCGGCGGGGCAATAATCGTACGTACGGTAGGCACTGTACGGCTCAATGGCAACGCGGCCAGTAGTGCGCAGGACAGGGCTATCAAAACCACACTGGATCGGCGCGTCCTAGGGCTCAACAACTGATAGACGCCGACTGGCAGCATTACCCCGACTCCGGTCATTATTAATGCAACCGGCACATACTGGTTCATTACCAATAGCACAACTGTCAGAAGCAGCAAGCTAACGCTGGTACCCAGCAACTGTGGAACAGATTTGTAACTCTCCTGATTAGCAGACTCGACCAACGCCTTGACCACAATCCAGGCAATGACAAACGAAAAGAAAATCACAACAGGGTCTTTCAGTATCTGTGTCGACCACAGAAAGGTCGACGGCCAGACCGTCACCATTACGGCACTGATACGGGCACCGCGGGTGCCACCAAGTTTCTGGCCAATCAAATATGCGAACACTGCCGTTGCTGCGCCCAACCAGCAGTTGAGGATGATGGCATTCAGTGGATGCGGGCCGAGCAACGCATATAAGACCAGTAAAATGTAGTTGTAATGACCCTCACCGAGGCCAAGCGCCTGTGGAGGTGGTAAATCATTGGCAAGCAGTGCAAGGGCTGCTTCCGTAGTATCGTGATAGCCCTTACCGTCTGGCGCGAACGCCCAGAATCCACCATCAATTTGCAAGCTTTCCAGAATCGGGAACTGCCACAGAGAGGCATAGAACAATCCGATACCAAGACAGGCTCGCAGAGCAAAGCTTCCAAGAACAATTTTCCACAACCATGGATCTTCGCTCACAGAGGCGGCGTGCTGCCATAGCGCTAAAACCAAGACCAGCAGGAACAACCACGGCGTTACATCCGGAACGATGCGGATAGCCAAGAAAAAAGTAAGCATAACGGCTACAGTTGTAGCCCACTTACGATTACTGGCCTGAGCGAATCGACTAAACCATGCACTCATGAGATTAAGACGCGAGCTTACAGGTTATTTATATGCGGGATAATCTGAAACTGCCCATCAACCTGCTTCTTAGAGAGTCAGGGTAATAATTGTGCCTGTTCATGCCGAAGCTGTTGCAGTTGGAATCGCCTAGACACGAGTGTGCCCAAACTACTAATCAAGGGTAAGCGCTGCAAACCGCGTTTCAGTTTGGGATCGGCCTTGATGACGTTAATGACTTTCAGCAAGAACGGCTGACCGTTGCGACGAAAAAGCCGTTTCCAGGCGAGACTGCGAGCAATCCTCGCTTCAAGCCACGCCCACGCATCCTGAAAATCTTCCCAAGTCGTATATTGATCGTGTTTAAAAACCATCTTGTCGTATTTCTTGTACTCGCTCCAGTTGCGCACCAAGAGTAAATCTCTTGCTTTCAGCTCTTCATAGAATGCCGTACTGGGCGTTGGAAATAAGATCGAACTGCAAACAATATCTGGTTCAAGTTCCACAAAGGCGCGATGCGTTTGTTTTAAGGTTTCCTTGGTCTCTCCAAGAAAGCCCACCATAAAATTCGCTTGGGCCTTCATGCCGTACTTTTTGGTTAAGTCAAATGCCTTCTTAGCCTGAGGGATACTCCACGGCTTCAAAATGCGGCGTTGAATTTCAGGATCAGCTGTCTCCAATCCGTACTTCAACTTTAAACAACCAGCCTCTCCCATCAATCGCATCATTTCCTCATCGACGAGTTCAATAATGTTGTGGGCAACCCACTTAATATTGAGTTTTGCATCAATGAAGCCTTGGCAGATCTCCTTCGCACGCGCAACATTCACCGTGAACTCACTGTCAATGAAATCGAAATGTCGGACTTGATAGGTGTCGATGTAGTGGCGAATCTCATCCACCACCTGTTGTGGGGTTTTATAGAACGGTCGAAGGGTGCTCGAACTGCAGTAGGTGCATTGCTTCACGCACCCTTTCGACGTCACCATCCACATGTAACGATTGCGACCGAACTCCCAATGCCAGCCCAGTCGCTCTTTTTGGAGACGGAAAAATTCATCCATCGGAAGCAAATCAAATGCCGGCATTGCGAATTCGCTTACGGATTGAAACTGCGATGCCCCGGTATCAACCAATTGATTACCCTGCTGTAGCACCATCCCGGGCGTCTTGCGGATATCACCGGTCTCTTGAAATTCCTTCACAGCTTCAGCAAGGGTGTTTTCGATCTCAGTCTTAGTGAAGTAGGGAGTCGTGAGGCCGAACAACTCAATCGCTTCTTTCGGATCAACAGAGGAAGGACAAATGACTCCAATTGTCGGATATTCTAATTCTGCATACGGCCGGTCGTCGTCAAGAGTGTACGTGCCGAGGAGGCAAATGATGAGATCTGGTTTTAGAGCATGAACCTTTTGCAGGCCCTGGTCAGTTGGAAGATTTTCTAGGCGTGCATCAAATACCTGAAGATCGAGGTCCGGAATGCGTTGTCGAAGAACTCCCAAAATCGACGCGGCCGTGTACGGTGGATAGAGACCTGAACAGAATCCCGCGTGCCGGTCTTCCCGGTCGGTGAGCTGTCCATCAACATCTGGAGGATTAACTAATAAGACTCGCATGGGTTACTCCATCTCATTTATCTACAGTACCGACATCGATACCACTTCACTATACTCTTGTACCGCTATGCCTCAAGGTCATCCAGTATCTGTGGAAGATCCATCCATCCTGCCGCATGTCGATCAACCAGCCCCGCTTCAGTCCCTAGATCTTGATAGATCTGCTCGCCAACCGCAATGGTCGCAATGGACATTCGGACCGGCGCTGCGGCAACGGCCGCCCGAGCACTGCGCATGTCATTAATACTGTCACCAATCATAACGATTGAGGCGCCCTCAGTCAGCAACTCAAGTTGTCGCAAAGCTTTCAAGACAGGTTCCGGGTGTGGTTTTTCACAGATCACATCATCACGACTCACAACAGATGTAAACATGTTCGGAGAGAGCCCACTGGTCGTTAACGCATGTTTCACGGCTGCTCGTCCATTATTACTAATCAACGACATCTGCCTCCCGCTGCCATGCCAGTCCATTAATACTTTCTCGGCTCCCGTACAAATGGAAGCATGTGCGGCTCCATCTTCTTCTAATTCGTCTAATATCCGATAAGCCTGACGACCGATTGCATCGGCCGGAGTCCCACGTTCGGTGAGTACTTGTAATGAGGTCCGTATCGTTGCCAAAACCGGACGAAAGGTTTTGTCGATACCATGTTCAAGAAACAACTGCCGTAACTTCTCCCGCGTTGCATTCATTGCAGCCGTCGAAATCTCAAGCCGCAAGATCGTTCCATCCATGTCCAAGAAAATTGCATCTACGTGGGCCACTTGGGAATCTCGGCTGCAGGAATCAAGACTGGGCCACAATCCAACGTCCGGATCCAATACAAGTCAGGGCTCAGTACGTCGTATTGTGCTACGGCTCCAACATCTTCCTTGTAGGCCAGCTTGACCAGTAGGTGGACAATATTAAATCCAGCCTTCGCATAAAAATGTGGTGACGTCGTGCCAAACCGACCGACGTTGACTTCTGTGATCCGCGGTTCACCGACCGCATCGCACTTGAAGTCAATAAAGAACACTCCATGAGGACTGTCGTCAATTATCTTCAACGCTCGGCGGCCAATGTCATTCACGTCCTGCCGATGGATCGTGTGAGATACAGCAGGCGCCCCGGTAATTCCGCTAGGGCTGACATGGGGGATCACGTAGGAGACTCGCCGCCTTGACTGACTGCACACCAATTCCCCCTGATTCCACAAACTCAACCACGTCAGGTTGTCCCCAGGGAGATACTCGCTAGCAATAAACGATCCCCATCCAGCATGATGCGCAATCCAAGACTTGGCGTGATCCGGTTCAGTACATGGAAGACTCGCCACGCCAATTCCATGACCGGGAATGCCTGAGCCTCTGACCCAAATTGGTCGCGTGTCAATTTCGCCAAAGACGCGATCGATGTCTTCGGCCGCATGAATCACGAAAGTACGTGGAACCGGAATACCATTGGCTGCCCACATTTCGAATGACCGGTACTTATCCTGACCGGCAGCGACCGTTTCAGGCTTCGGTAAAAAGATACGCGCCGATAGGTCATCCTCCCGACCTGCGAGGGCTCGAATCTCAACGCCATTCGTCAAAATCAATAACCCGATGTTGTAATCGTGGATGAGTATTTGCAGTCGTTCTAGATACGCTGCCAAGTCTGCAGCTTTGGGAATCAGTTCCCGGGCATCCGT
Organism: uncultured Acidobacteriota bacterium; assembly: GCA_913052135.1. Classification (GTDB taxonomy): domain Bacteria; phylum Acidobacteriota; class Vicinamibacteria; order Vicinamibacterales; family UBA823; genus UBA8106. The sequence goes on along the minus strand of CAJXDY010000057.1, from coordinate 6,050 downwards.
TTCCGCCAAGCAGATGTGATAACGATTAGAATCGGTGCCCAGTAAAAAAATCTCTTCATCTGCGAGACGTAGAGCACGCGTTACATTAACTCCACCAGGGCCACCAGCCCCGGTCACAAGTACTCGTTTAGGTTCTGACATTCTCACTCCGGCTCACTGTGTGCCCTCGTGACCCGAGGGCAGTATTCAAAGTGGCATCCGTCGCATTCTCTGCGCGTTGCCGCACTGCAATCTCTGCAACTTTTAAGCCAGCACAATGTAAATCAATGACGGGTTTCACACCTAAATGACTAAAAGTTCTCGCCATTCGTGCTGATTCTTCGCCAGCGTGATCCAAGCACCAAATGCCGGCCTGCTCGAGTGCTTTGGTGTCCACTCGACCTGCGAACGGAACAACCACGATTCCCGGCGCAATTGCTCGCAACCGTTCAACTTCCATTTGCCCACCCTGTCCAATAAACAGGTCGGGGCTGCAGTAGTCAGCAAGAATAATAGCGTCTGCCTTTTCAAGAAACTCTTCCGCCTGTGCTCCCGCCAAACGATCGAATCGTTGAACATCTGCCCCGACCTTGCCAAGGCATGACGCGATTACACGACCAAACTTATCTGTACTTACGACTCCAATCCGACTCTGATACACCTCGATCTCGGCTTCAAAGAGAAGCTTAAGAGCCAAGGGGCCTGAAAAATCAAATACCTCTAGCCCAGGGTAATCTTCGTTGGTTGCGATGACGGCAATGTCACGTGCTTCGCACGCGCCTAGATCAACATCTTCCGGCCTGGTTTCCCAGGCTTCGCACATGAGAGCAATGACCGCGCCTGCTTTCATCTTGCTAACCGTCATCCGATCCAGCGGCCGTACGAATCCAAGATTCGTCACCACATCCGCCTGACCTAAAACTTCTGCCCTCTTGGATTCCTCCACCATGATACGGTTTGGAATCCCACAGAATCTGGCGAACTCTGCACCGACCGTGGCAATGTCAGCAGCGGCGCCATAAACAGAATCCTGAGTGAGGGCATACACTTGATCCGCGCCGGCCAACGCCGCGAGCAGCGGTGTCGTCACATACGCTCCACTCCCCATTTCAGTCAGGATGGTTAAGCCTTGCAGATCGAGTTGGTTCTCTTCGATAGCCTGTTGCATCAACCTCAAGGTGCGAGCCGGATGCAGTAAACCGGCTGCCTGCAGACTGCTCAACTGATCTGTCATAACTAGTTCGCCACGATGGCTCGAAGCGTGTTGCAAATGCGTTCAATGATTGGCTTGTCGAGTGCTGTATGCAGTGGTAGTGCCAAACTTTGTCGCTGGGCAAATAGACTATTCGGACAAGATGCCATGTCCTTGTATGCTGGCTGGGCACTCACCGAGTACGTACCGGCCACAGATTCAATGTCAGCTTCTCGTAAGCGGTCCAACACATGTTTCCGATCGTGGCGTTCCAGAAGCACCACGTACGCTTGATAGATCCGACCATCCAGTTTCGCAGGGAGACGGAGTGCATCCACGTCGGCGAGTGCTTCGTCATACCAATTCGCGATCTCTGAATGGCGCTCAATAATTGATTGGAGTTTATGAAGCTGTGCAATCCCCAACGCTGCGTTAATATCGCTCATCCGAAAGTTAAAGCCCTCGGATACAAATGCAAGCGTCGACTCCGTTCGCGTAATGCCATGATTGCGTAGCGTGGTGACTTTTTCCGCGACATCCGCTCGATTCGTCACCACCATGCCTCCTTCACCAGTGGTAATAATCTTTCGCGGATGAAAACTAAAACACCCAACGTCACCCCCCGTACCGCAAAAACCGGCAGTATCCCTCGCACCGAAGGCGCAGGCGGCATCTTCCACGATCGCCAATCGGTAGGTTTGGGCCAACTCGAGTGTGCGTTCCATCGCCATAGGAAGTCCAAAGAGGTGCACAGCCATAATTCCCTTAATCCTACGGCCGGTCTTAGTATCACGGAGTTCACCAGACTCAAAGCGACTGCCTGTCTTGAGAAACTTTTCGAGATCGTCAACATTGAGATTCAGCGTGTTGGGATCTACATCCAATAAAATTGGTTCGGCACCGCAATGTCGCACGACGTTGGCCGATGCCGGAAACGTGAAATCTGGCACGATCACCGCATCGTCGGGACCAACACCCAGTCCACACAATGCCAGATGGAGTGCTGACGTCCCGGAATTCACCGCAATGGCATATTTGATGTCGAGTACAGTTGCTACCTGCCGCTCAAATTCAGCAACCTTCGGCCCCTGTCCCACCCAGCGAGATCGTAATACCTCCAGCACCTGGGCTTCGTCTGCAGGGCCAATGTCAGGGCGTGACACGGAGACAGCCTTTATCCGTTTGGTGTGTGCTTTTGATACCACTCCGCGGTTCTCCGAATACCTTCTTCCAAATCAACTACCGCTTCGAACCCAAGCAGTTGCCTGGCCTTTCCAACATGAGGAATCCTGAGTTCGATATCCACATAATCCTTGCGCGTAAAGACCAAGCGGGACTGAGAACCCGTTACGCGGAGGATGGTATTGGCGAGACCATAAATCGTCACTACCGCGCGACTGTTTCCAATATTGAACGACTCCCCGACAGCCTCCGGACGATGCAGACATTGCAAAACGCCTTGCGCCATATCATCGATATAGCACCAGGCTCGAATCTGATTACCATCACCGTGAATTTCGATATCCTCATTGGCGAGTGCCTTCTTGATAAAAGCGTGAATCGCTCCCTCACCAATCTGGCCTGGCCCATAAATATTGAAGGGCCGCACGACGACCGTCGGCAAATCAAATTCCCGGTAATAGGCGTGAGCCAGATGTTCACTTGCGAGTTTGCTGACCGCGTATGTCCACCGGGCTTCACCGACCGCGCCCATGACAGTCCGGTCGGTCTCTTCAGACTTGAATGCATGCGTGCCAAACACTTCACTCGTTGAAAAATCGACGACTCGTTCAGACACTTCCAGCACACGGGCCGCCTCCAAGACATTAGCCGATCCGAGCATATTGACTCGCATCGTGCGAGTCGGACTGCGCAACACAGTATCCACACCAGCAATAGCAGCCAGATGCACGACGATTTCCGCGTGCTCCATCGCCTGTTTCACGCTTTGATAATCCAAAACGTTCCCTTCGATCAACGTAAGGTTTGGATGTCGAGCGAACGGTTTTTCGCGCAGCGCGTTCCGTTCAAACGTATCAAACACGACAATCTGATTATCTTCGACGAGGGCTTCAATAATCGTTGACCCGATAAACCCCGCACCGCCTGTTAGGAAAATCCGCTTATTTTTTATCACTGGCATCGTGATTGGCACCGCCTCTACTCCATAGACCCATTCGTTGAACCTAGAGCGACCACCTGCTGGCCTTTGCGCTCATAAGACACTTTGCATGCATTACACACACACGTTTCTTCGGCGTCGTCGACCTTTAACGGCAAGCGCACCCCGCACTGGCACATCCATCCTTTTATGCGAGCCGGCACCCCACTCTGCAACGCATAATCTGGTACGCTCCGCGTTACCACGGCTCCAGCTCCGATAAATGCGTACCGGCCGACCGTATGTCCACAGACTACTGTCACGTTGGCTCCGATCGTGGCGCCCTGTTGCACAAGCGTTGACTTGTATTCGTCCTTGCGTGATACATGACTCCGTGGATTCACGACGTTGGTAAACACCATGGATGGTCCGCAGAAAACGTCATTCTCAAGGATCACCCCGTCATACACCGACACGTTGTTCTGGATCTTGACGTTATCGCCGATGACGGCCGTCCGCGCCACAAACACGTTCTGGCCAAGCGAACAGCCTCGCCCAATTCTGGCCCCTGACATGACATGACTGTAATGCCACACCCGTGTGCCTTCACCGATGGTGCACCCTGGATCAATAACTGCCGTCGGATGATGCGCCTCCAACGCGTGCGATGGACGTGCCGCGCGTTCCTCACCACTCCCTTGCTCCAGCGATTGCTGACAGCGCTCAAGCACCCTAAGGACTGCAACCCCGTTGGCTCCGTCGGTCCTGGGACGTGTCCGCTGCGTAACACACTCGATAAAGTGCCGACATTCTGCCTCGAGTGGCTCAAGATTGGGTAGGGCGACTTCTTCGGCATCGGCTTTCACCAATTTTGGTATCCGTTCAACCCAGTCGATCCGATGCGGGTACAGTCGCAGTTTTGTTGACTGCTCGACGTCATCGAACACCGCCATTTTGCGATCGCCCACCACGACGAGCCGGTGATCCTTGTAGGGATGTAACCAGCTGACAAAAATGTGTCCCCGGACGCCGCTGGCGAACTCTAACGTGCTCATCGTGACGTCTGCGATCTGCTTGTTCAGATAACTGCCACCCTGACAGGTGACAGAAACGGGCTCCTCCCCCAACAGTCGCAGAATGACGTGAATATCGTGCGGCGCAAAACTCCACAAGGCATTCTCTTCGGTGCGAATACGACCCAAGTTGAGTCGGTTGGCATAAATGTAGTAAATCTTTCCGAGCTCTCCTGCCTCGACGAGGCGACGCAGTTCTTCAACGGCAGGATGATACTCAAGCAGATGCCCCACCATGAGAATCCGGTTGCCACGTTCTGCCATGGTGACCACGGCCTCGCCCTCAGCAGCAGTCAAGGCCAAGGGTTTTTCCACGAACACATCCTTGCCGGCCTCGAGCGCCTCACACGCCAGCGCCGCATGTGACGCAGCGGGTGTCGCAATGACACACGCCGTAATGGTCGGATCGTCAAAGACGTCCTTGGCCGTCGTGGTGGTCTGAACCTCTGGGAAAGTTTTCTGAACCTGATCAAGTGCTCCCTGGTTGGCATCGCAGACAATCCGCAAGACACCCAGGTTGGCAAGATTCCGGGCAAGGTTTTGCCCCCAGTGTCCACACCCGAGAAGAGCTACGGCTGGTCGATCCCCAGTCATCATGCCACTCCTTTCCGAACCGTGTCATCGGACAAGGGCCGCAACGTCACCAACCGGTCCCGTGGAATCCCTTGATGCTCAAGGCGCCTCAGTAACAGCTCGGGGTGGTCTAACGTTGCAACGATCAGTCGGTCGATGTTCGGCGGGAGTCCGGACACCAGCCGCTGAACCTGCATCCCGAGAAATTCCGTACCGCCACGATCGTCAAGAATCATAGCCGGCTCCAACCCCTGTTCCTTGAGCGACAAGTAAGCCAGCTCTGCCGCTTCGCCCGTTCCAAAAATCGCGATGCGCTGCACGCCAGCCGCCGACAACGGTTGGAGGACTTCACGGAGATGGAATCTCACCTTGCGATAGAGACTGAGCGAATAGTCCATAAACTCGTACGTTAATCTGGTTTTCTCGCGGATCCCTTGGGGTGTTAACAGATATCGCAAGCGATTGGCCTGGACGTTGATGCATTTAATGTGTCCTTTATGAACCAGTCGCTTGAGATAGATGTTGGTCAACCCCAGAGCAATACCGAGCTTCGTCGACAACCCTCTCTGGGTAATCCGACCATCACCGTCGATGGCTTCCAGCACGCGAAGGACGCGCCGATCCGCAACCTCCATGTCATCGTTCTCCAGTGGTCGTGGAAGAGGATCAGTCATGAGAAAAATGCAGTGCTTAACCTAAGCGGGTGTAATGACAGTTGTTGAGGGCACTCGAGAGACGCTACCGCCCTCTCACTTACAGGCAACCTGGACGGTCCCTGCAGCTCGCGGGCAAAAAGGTGAGCCAGAAAACTACTGTTAGGCTCCGTTCACTTTATGAACAGTACTATCGGACCCTCAGCGCCATGAGTTTAGGGGTGTGTTCATATTATGAACAGTATCATCCGCTGTTCAATTTGTGAACAGGAAATATCCCTGCGTAAAATGTCCGAGGTTGGCCAAGCTAGGCTGGATGATCGCACTCATCAATATATATATAGAGGCAACCATCTATCTAGAGAACAAATAGCGAATATTATAAATTTTAATAATGAATATGGTTCACGATCACTGGTGACGGGCTTGATACCAGCCAAAGGTTTCTCGAATCCCATCTTCGACAGAGTACTCTGGTG
>CAJXDY010000056.1:0-11582 GCA_913052135.1 uncultured Acidobacteriota bacterium | reverse complement strand
TCACTGCTTCGCTAATTCACTACTTCACTACTTCACTCCTTCACTACGTCACTCTGGTCTCGACACTTATTACCATGATATTTGTCGCAGAGTCAGTTTCGGCGCAACCTAGTTGGACAGAACGTATTAGCTTCGGTGGGGACTTTCGCCAACGACATGAAGGGTTTTTTCAAGCCGACACGAAGGCTCGTCAACGCCTCCGGTTTCGGTTCCGCTTGACTGCAAACGCCAAGATTAACGACGATGTTAGCCTCGGTTTCCGTCTAGGCAGTGGCGACATGGGCAACCCAATCTCCACAAATCAAACCTTCACGGATATCTTAACTCGGAAACCAATTAGTCTCGACCGGGCATTTTTCACGTGGAATCCGTCCGGGGCCAAGGCTTTGACGATTCGAGCAGGGAAATTCGGTCTGCCAGTCACTCGCACTCAAATGACCTTCGACAGTGATCTCAATTGGGAAGGTCTTTACCAGGAAATACGCACCTCCAGTGGTCCTGTCTCCCTGAAGCTAGTGACCGCACAGGTCCCTTTAAATGAAAACAAGAAAAGCCCAGATGCGTTCTTGTTTGCTGGTTACGGGGAAATAGGAGTTAAGGTCGGAGCGCACAGTCTCCACCTTTCGGTCGCAGATTACGCTTTTCGCGATGTGGACGGGGTTGCTCTTGCTCAAATATCAAAAGATATCGGACGCAACACCAATGCACTGAGCAAGAATGCTACTGGAGCCACAACAGGATTCAACTCTAATTTCAACCTCGTGGATCTCATCGCCCGCGGAACGTTTGATACTGGCCGAGCCAACTACCCCATGGAATTGACGGCTAACTTCGTCAAGAACACTAAAGCCGCAACCAGTGAAGATTATGGTTACTGGCTCACAGCGGCTTACGGGAGTGCTTCAGAACCAGGATCCTTCCAACTCTCGTATACATACGCCCACATTGAACGTGAAGCGGTCCTTTCAGTATTCACGTTTTCCGACACACCAGGAACCAATATCGAAATGCATCAGCCGGTCATCTCCTACATGATTGCCCCTCGAGTGCACCTCGACTTCACTGGAATCTTTACAAAGAAACTCGCAGTGAGCGCAGGCGCATCGAACAAGTTACTCAAGCGAACCCAACTCGATGCAAGAGTGTCCTTTTAATGTTCAACGATAAGAACATCTTCAAACAATTCGCCATCGATGACCTTCGACATATAGAATAATGTGTCAATGAAACTTGAGCGCAATGCCCCATGTCACTGTGGCAGCGGCAAGAAATATAAAAAATGCTGCATGGCCAAATCCACGCAGATTAGCTCGAGGACAGCTATGGTGCTGTTTACGCTACTGATGCTTGCTGCTGTTCTAGGCGTCGCAATATCGATGAGGAATGCAGGTGATGGCGCTGGCAGCACTAGACGAATTTGGTCAGCCGAACACGGCCATTGGCACGACGTACAATAACACCTGATATTTTAGTTGCCTTCCCGGTCAGTCTTCATTTGACCGAGATTCGTCAACCTCCGCGTCTAATGCCCAATGATTCCCATCTCGCAACTACTACCTATGTTCGGAGAAATCACTAGAGAATGGCAACCATGACACGTCGCGTCTTCTTGACGCCTCTCGCTCTGACACTGACCCTCACCCTCGTGTCATTAGTTGCACGTGTCAATAGTCACTCTTTACTCACTAATGCGTTCTGGAGTGCTAGTGCGGTTCTTTTAATCTGGCAAGTGGCTCTGTATCTATACTGTCGCCACTCTTCTAGCGGACGCAGTTTTCAGGTAAACATTCGACCACAACATTACCTTCAAGCTGGTGTTCAATTAGCCGTATTCGGCTACTGGGGTTGGTACTGGCCACCTGTCTACGACATGGCTTGGCTTCTGGTCGCACAACTGCTATTTGCCTATACGTTTGACATGCTTTTGCAGTGGACTCGCCGTGAGAGCTACGTAATCGGTTTCGGACCATTTCCTATCATCTTCAGTACAAACCTATTTCTCTGGTTTAGGGATGATTGGTTCTATCTGCAATTTCTCATGATTGGTGTTGGGTTTATGGGTAAGGAATTTATCCGCTGGAACCGACACGGAAAACTCACTCACATCTTTAACCCATCTGCTTTTTCGCTCGGCCTCTTCTCTTTGATTCTAATCGCCACAAATACGAGCGACCTTACTTGGGGCCAAGAGATTGCAACAACCCTTGTTCTTGCCCCGAACATTTATCTATTCCTTTTTCTTATCGGCCTCGTGGTGATGTACTACTTTTCTATAACTTTGATAGCCGCATCGGCCGCTGCGATCCTATTTGCTCTGAGCGCACTTTATGCAACTTTTACTGGAATCCCATATTTCCTTGATTCAGAAATTCCAGCGGCCGTGTTTCTTGGATTACATCTTCTAGTAACAGACCCGTCAACTTCTCCCAAGACACCGATTGGTAAAGGTATTTTCGGCATATTTTATGGAACAGGTGTATTCGTGCTCTATGCGCTTCTTGGCGCACTTGGGGCGCCAACCTTTTATGACAAGCTTTTGTGTGTGCCCCTACTGAATTTGAGCGTTAGACGAATCGATAGTCTAGTGCACAGCATTCAACAGAATCGGATCCTGTCTGGCTGGAATCTCGAATGGCCTTTTTCGCGAGCCAACTCACTCCATATCGCATGCTGGGCCATCTTGTTTGCGACGATGACAGCTATTGGTGCAACTGACGGTCGACACATTGGAGATAGTCTTCCATTTTGGCAAAAAGCCTGCAGCAACGGTCAGCGTAACGCCTGCGAACGTCTGCTATCAATTGAAACAGTCTATTGCGATGACAATTCCGGTTGGGCATGCAATGAACTCGGAGGGCATTACCGAGAAGCGCTTATCACTACTGCAAATGCCGATCTTGAGTTTGCCTACTTTTCCCGGGCTTGTGACGTCCGCTTTCAGGCTGCTTGCATTAACCTGCTTGAGACCGGCAAGGTTGAACGGTCCAACCCCCGAATAATTGATCTCAGACTATTGTTGCGTGAAAAGAAACAGAATTTACTAAATATGCCTGAGCAAGATCTGTACAAACGTGCCTGTGACCACGGTTGGAACTTCGCCTGTAATTAGAAATTGTTTTCCTAATAGCAGAATCATGAATAGGACCTCAAGTGCGACTTTTTTCTAATCAGGACACACCCTCAAGGTCAGTTGGAGGAATCGTCGCAATAGCTACGATCGTGATCGTGGTAGCGCTATGGATGTACTACCAGCAACGTATTACAACAGGCACGATCGATAGTGAGAACCATGTCTCAATATCCAATGACCTACTGAACTTGGAGAAGTTTCGCTCCGATGCCTGGTTCCTCCCAGATGATGACTTGTTCGGTTTTGTCGAAATAGCTGAAGGACCATTCATAATGGGTAGCGACCCAACTGTCGATCCTTTAGCTTTTGACAATGAACGGCTGACTAAAGCTACTCCTCAAGGAACCGTCAACCTGTCTACATATTTTATTTCTCGGTACGAGGTGACAAGTGCCCAATTCTTAGCCTTTGTAAAAGCAACGGGTTTCCAATTAAGAACACAGACGCTTCAAACTGTAAGCGATCATCCGGCAGTGAATGTCTCTTGGCCAGATGCGCTGGCCTACTGTCGCTGGCTAGACGACAAACTGCGAACCTCAAACCAAACGCCGCAGCGATTGAAGGAAGTTCTTAACCGCGGTTGGCGAATAGGTTTACCGAGTGAGGCTGAATGGGAAAAAGCTGCGCGTGGTACAGACGGACGAATTTATCCCTGGGGAGATACTCCTCGACGCGATCGGGCGAACTATCAATTCACACACGCGTTACCGGTCGGTAGTCTTGACTGTCCAGAGTGCCCATTTGGCCTTTCCGACATGAGTGGCAACGTCTGGGAATGGACTCGAACTCCATACCACCAGAATTTGCAGGATTCCCTAACGGCTCAAGTCAATCTTGAAACGCCGGCTCTGTGGGTGATGCGAGGTGGCCATTATGGTGATCCCCCACAATACGTTCGGACAGCCATTCGCGGTGGTGCAGATCCTGGTGCCCGAAGAGCGTTCATTGGATTTCGACTCGTGATTTCGCGTTTCTAAACCCATCTCTATCATGATCTTAAGGCCACGCCAACGATGCCGACTGCAACTAGGGCTGTTTAAAGCATTGACGGTGTATACTTTGACATCGACCATGTTGAAATACCGAGTCATCGTTTTCGCCATGAGTATTACTGCCATTTCATGCCAATCGATGGCAATTAAATCCGAGCCGAGCCCTGCTGAATTAATCCAAAGCACCATAGAATCCAAGCCTCCGCTCCTACAACCTGGCATTCCAGGCGAATCGACACGAATAATTGATGTTAAGGAAGCCGTCGATCTATCCAGGGTCGAAGCGAGGCCAGCGGACGTGCAATTCATGCAAGGCATGATTGGTCACCACGCACAGGCTCTGGAAATGACGAGTTTGCTCTACGATCGAACTGATTGGCAGAATATACGGATGCTTGCCGGGCGTATTGACGTTTCACAAGCTGACGAAATCAAGATGATGCAGGACTGGTTGCGAGTACGTGGTGAAGAGATCCCGGACGTTCATGCGCACCATGGACATGGTGCAATGCTCATGCCAGGCATGCTGACATCCGAACAGATGACTGGTTTGGAAGCAGCAACGGGACCCGACTTTGATAAGTTGTTTCTGGAATACATGATCATGCATCATCAAGGTGCGGTGATTATGGTCGAAACATTATTTGCGAGCCCAGGAGCCGGTCAAGAGTCGCAAATTTTCCACTTTGCGTCAGACGTCGTCGCTGATCAATCGATGGAAATCACACGGATGCGTCGGATGCGTGGAATGATTGAGAGCCGTTAATATTTGTAATGAATGGATCGATTATCGAAACCGATGAGGCCCTTTATGACAGCTAATATGATTACCTCGCCATCTAACAACCATGATCGAATGAAGCATCCGTTGGTCCTAGGCTTGTTAGCCATCTTGTTTGTGGCGACACCAGGCTTGGCACAAGATCAAGAGCCCGATCCTCGTATCGGGTTGGCCGGTGGATTCCGTGACGCTGGTGAAGCAGCTCTCAACATGAATCTAGTTGTCAATCTGCCGAAGCCTGAAGGCTTCTATGATCCTGAGGCTCCAGGAGGGCGAATATCTCGACCACGAACACCTCCAGAACCAGAAGTAGACGACGAGGCTGAAGTGTCTGAAGCAGAGGAGACGGCCGAACCGACACCTCCCGAACGCCCGCGCAGTATGGGCTTTAATAATTCAGACATAGCGTTCAGTGATACCCATATGTTCGTGGGAAACTATCACGGCTTCAATACCTACAGCCTGGAAGATCCGCAAGAGCTAGAACTTCTAGTCTCCATTGTGTGTCCAGGAGGACAGGGTGATCTCTCAGTGCACGGCGATCTGCTGTTTATGTCCGTCGAGCAGACTCGGGGCCGAGTCGACTGCGGCTTGGAAGGTGTCGAAGAACCGATTAGCGATGAACGGTTCCGAGGTGTTCGCATCTTCGATATTAGCGATATCCGAAATCCGCAACAATTGGCAGCAGTGCAAACTTGCCGTGGATCGCATACACATACCGTCGTCCCGGATCCCAACGATCCAGACAACCTGTATATCTATGGATCAGGCACGGGCTCTGTACGATCAGGCGACGAGCTTGACGGTTGTGTTGATGTAGATTTCGACGAAGGGCAGGATCCGAACGACTTTCCGACCACCGCCCTCTTTAGTATCGACGTTATCCAAGTGCCCTTGGCCGCGCCCGAAACAGCACGCATCGTGAATAGACCGCGCATCTTTGCCGATCCAGAAACCGGCTCCTTGGCCGGACTCTGGCAAGGCGGTGACCACGGTGAGGGAACTCAGAATTCCAGAATGACCACACAATGTCACGACATCACGGTCTTCTCAGAACTTGGTCTCGCCGCAGGTGCCTGCGCTGGAAACGGAATGCTTTTGGATATCTCAGATCCAGTGAATCCAGAACGTCTCGACGAAGTCGTCGATCCAAGTTTTGCCTATTGGCATTCCGCGACCTTCAATAACGCCGGGACGAAGATCGTTTTTACAGACGAATGGGGTGGTGGTGGACGACCGCGATGCCTCGCGACTGATTTGCCGAGCTGGGGTGCCAATGCAATCTTCGATATCGTCGATCGAAAGCTGATCTTTAAGAGCTATTACAAACTACCTGCTCCCCAAACCGAACTGGAGAATTGTGTAGCGCATAATGGCTCCCTAATCCCTGTGCCGGGTCGCGACATTATGGTGCAGTCCTGGTATCAAGGCGGCATCTCAATATTCGACTTCACTGACTCAGCGCATCCGGTCGAAATTGCGTTCTTCGATCGAGGCCCACTCAACGCTGAAAATCCGGTCATGGGTGGATACTGGTCAAGCTATTGGTACAATGGCTATATTTACGGTACGGCGATTCAACGTGGTGTTGATGTGCTCGAATTAACTCCAAGCCAGCACTTATCACAGAACGAAATCGATGCCGCAACCCAAGTGGAACTCGGAGAGTTTAACCCTCAAAATCAGAACCTCTTCGAGTGGTCTCCGACGCCTGCAGTCGCGCTATCCTACGTCGATCAATTATCGCGACGGAATGCAATTCGCCCTGCGCACGCCACATCCGTTCGCGATGCACTGAATCGCTTGGGTAGCGACGCTGCAGCGGTGGATGAGCTTCAGGAACTGGCAATCGAATTAGACAATGATGCCAATTTATTGCCAGCAGGTGCCTCACGCCTCCGTTCACTCGCAAATACACTCACGGAACTCGCGGGAGAACAACCCTAACGTGAGAGTAGTGGCAACAATAACTTATGTTTCAGAAATTGAATTCATACAGCTGAACCACAAAGGCATTCGGCTATAATTTCAAACTACTTTTGGTTGGGGAAAGGACCAAAGATGACCACATCAAGTACACGTCGCGACATGCTGAAGAGTAGCCTTGCATTGGCAGGTTTAGGAGCTTTTGGGATTCCTGAATGGGTTCTGCCAGCCTTGGCGCAAAACGAAACTTTAGTCCCATTCCTCGACCTTCCAGAAAATATGCGTCTGGTTCGAGGACCTGAACGTCGCACTATTGATATTCGGAATATTGATGGCGTCATCTACCCTCCTGCAGATCAATGGGCGACGACACAACATTACGGACACCCAGTAGTCGACGGAGCCACTTACCGTCTTCATGTTTCAGGACTTGTTAGTCAGAATCTCTCCTTGTCTCTTGACGATCTCCGTGCAATGCCCAGTCGGGAACTTACCTTCGGATTCGAATGTTCTGGTAACCGTGGCCCTACCAATGGACTCTGTGGCAACGGAAGCTGGACCGGTGTCCCACTGCGAACCGTATTGGACAAAGCTGGCGTATCTTCCTCGGCAAGAGAATTCGTCTTTTTTGGAGCGGACCGAGCTGAAGAAGAAGTTCCCTTCCGAGGAACTACATTTCCGGTTGATCAGCAGTATGGCCGCAGCCTCTCTCGAGAGAAGGCGCTGTCATCAGAACCACTGCTGGTCTACGCACTGAACGGAGAACCTCTCACTCGTCATCAAGGCTCTCCGCTCCGACTACTTGTTCCTGGCTGGTATGGGATGGCGCAAGTGAAGTGGCTCTCTGAAATCCATGTTCAAGAAGACCAATATCTTGGCAAACACCAAGCTCGTCAATATCGCACCTTAAGAGGGGTTATGGTGAATGGCGAGATGAAATGGAAAGAAACTGCAATCACTCGTATGCGCCTGAAATCCTTCATTGCCCGTGTCAGTCACGACGGTAATCGGCACAAGGTCTTCGGAGTCGTACTGCATGATGGAACATCGCTTCAGTCTGTCGAAGTGAAAATAGATGATGGCACGTGGCAGCCGGCAGCTTTGGACCCGGCGACAAACTCCAAGTACTCTTGGAAATTTTTTACATATGACTGGAATGACGCAACGGCAGGAGAGCACACAATTGTGTCGCGTGCGACAGACCGTAATGGAGAGGTACAACCAACCGAAGCCGAACAAGAAACCAAGAAAACCTTCCTTGAGCATAACGGACAGTTTCCACGGAAGGTACTAATCGCGTAGCGGTTGGTGAAACTAGAAAATAAAGCGTCGGGGTTCTCCATCTGAGAGCCCCGACGTTTTTTGTGTACGCGGTTAGATTTACGGCGTACGACCCTGACTGGAGGCTGCGAATAATCGCTCGCCGGTAGCAGCCAGTGTTACCACGCGGGCACTTGCATTATTACTCGTGTCATAAGCACGACTACCCTCTACATTGACGACGTCACCAATACTCATAGTTTGCCGTGTCCAGCCGGCCCGCACCAGTTGATTGGGACTCCCCATCTCCATCGCCCAACTCGTCACCTCGCCCGCGTCATCCGTGCTGTCCATAAAGAACCAGACATGAGGATTGAACCACTCTATCTTTGTAACTGCACCGGTTACATCTACAGGAGAATTTCTGTCAAATTCTGCAGCAAAAGAATGGTGTCCCACAACCGGTACGCACAGGAGAAGTAAGCCAAGCCCCGCTAAACAAATAGTCCGTGTACTGCTCATTGTTACCTCCGGCCAACTAAGCTTAGGAAATTACACCAATCTCCTACACGAAAGGCATTTTCTCATCGCGCTGACTAGAACGCAAGTGTCCAAATAAAACCCTGACGGGTGTAGACTACAATGCACATGCAACCAGCTGATGGTCAACGTCATATCGAGATTTAAAGGTTGAATCGCGCAAGGAGGCGCACCTTATGAGTATGCGCGTGGTTTTCGTTCTGATTGCTAGTCTTGCTATTGGGTTGCTCACTCAAAATTTTAATGTGGCGTTGCTCGGCAGCTCTCAACTAACGGCTTTAAATGATCCCTCGTTACCGTCGAATACCATTCCACGCCTTTCAAATGGCAAACCTGACTTTAACGGCATCTGGGCACGGCCGTACGTGCCGGATGTGACTCAGGTTCGACCTGGACATGAAGGGCCTGCGGAACTCCCGTATACACCATGGGGTCTAGAGAATTGGACAAATTACGACCCGCGAGACGGAGACTACACGGCAAACTGTATGCCGTTCGGTCTGTCTCGATCTATCAGCGGACCGTTTCCTATGCGGATCATGCAAAATGAGACCCACATGTCCTTCCTATATGAAATCGGATATTGGTTTCATGTCGTACCTCTCGATGGACGCGGACTACCGGACTATCAAGAACCTGCCTGGTATGGACACTCCCTCGGTCGCTGGGAAGACGATACCCTAATCATTGAGACAACTGGATTCAATGGCTACACCAGACTCGACACAAGAGGACATCCGCATAGCAATGAATTACATCTGGTGCAGACCTTTGATTTACTCGAAAATGGCAATATCCATTTCACAGTAACAATCGATGATCCGAAAACGTACACGAGACCTTGGACCAATGAGCGAATTTTTACCCCATTCCAAGGGGAACTAATGGAATATGTCTGCCAGGAGAACAACCGATCCCTGTGGGAGGGTCGGATCAAACCATTTAGTCCACCGTGGCGTAATCCTGAGAACTAATACACCTGAAAGTCTCATGCACGAGATGACACTTGACCGAAGTTCTTTGGAAGATTACTGTGGTATCTCTGTGATCGAGGACTTTTAAAGATAGGGCCCACATCTGGGCATTCGTTGAAGAAACACTAGTAATCGTGACATCCACGATACGTAGGTTCTAGGAGGACCATATGGCACTTTCACGTCGTGCATTTGTCCAGCAACTCGGTAGAGGTACTGCCGGACTTGCTTCAGCTTCCTTCATCATTGGACATGGACACGAAGAATTAACTGCACTTGGATATGAGGATTTAGCGCTCGAGAGCGCTCTTCAGGCTTCAACTGGTTCCACTGACATTAAACTAAGTAGCAATGAGAATCTCCGAGGACCCAGCCCCAAAGTCATAGAAGTCTTAAAACAACATCCCTCAATCGAACTTGGTTACGGGTACCCCGTACTGAGTAGGGGTGCATTTAGCGCCGCTCTCGCAAAAGCCCACAACGTTGAACCTGAGAACGTGATTACGGCGACCGGGTCGGGAGCTATTTTACAGGCAGCGCAGCGCGCTTACGTAACGGATACACGTCCGCTCGTTTCGGGGGATCCCTCCTACATGCGCGGCGCTGAACGATCTATTCCGGTCAGACCTGATCTCTATCTCGACATCGACGCAATGGTCGACGTGTCAGTAGGCGCTGGTTTGGTCTTTCTCTGCAACCCCAATAACCCGACTTCAACGATCCATACACTCGCAGAAATTGAAGCGGCAGTCCGGGCGATCAAGCAACGTTCCCCAGACACAGCTATTCTCATTGACGAAGCGTACATTCATTACTCAACAGCGTCGGGTATTGGGTCTGGCGACCAGATTTCACTTGAGTACCCTGACGTGTTCATGACTCGAACATTTTCAAAAGCCTTCGGCATGGCTGGAATGCGCATGGGTTACGGAATTGGACAGCCTGAAACGCTCACTAAACTCCGTCAAGCTTGGGGCCTGGGTAGCATTAACGAACTCCAAGCTGTCGCCGGGATTGCAGCCATCGAGGATACCGCTCACATGGAGTGGGAACGTCAGGAAAACAAACGGATCCGCGACTGGACGCTTTCGCAATTCGAAGCGATGGGATTCGACGCCCCTGCATCGCAAACAAACTTTGTGTTTGTCAATATCGATCGTCCGGCGTCAGAGTTCAGAGACGCGTGCCGGACACACGGTATCAGGGTCGGACGTGATTTCCCTCCGATGGAAAACACGCACGCCCGGATCTCGCTCGGTACCATGGAAAACATGGAACAGGCGATGGAGGTTTTCAAGAGAGTGCTGGAAACATAAGCGTCATTCGGTATCAGAAAAAAGGTCTCGTCTTGTTTTCAAGGCGAGGCCTTTTGTTTTTCTAGAGACTTTCAACGATAATCGGGATTTGTCTCCCGAATTTCTTTCAGTCGCCGCAGCAATGCCACGATGTGCCCGTTCTCGAACATGGCGGCCAGATGCCCTTCGGCAAAGCGATCTTTACGCCAATGAGTCGTAAATAACTTTTTGATCGTCACGACATCCGCTGAATTAATCTTTTCTGGTGAGTTCACGTACTCCCAAGCCACATCCTGCCATGCGGGCCAGTTGTCGAAATCCACTGTATGCCAATTGTTTGCGTGAAGGATCTGATGGTAATCATCCTCGACCGCCTCAGAAAATCCGGCCTCCTCGAACTTTTCGAGAAACGGAAGAATGGCGTCGATCTGTTTTCTTGTTACATGACTCATCCGGTAGCTGGCTGCCTCCGCTGTAGCGTGACGTTCGCAGTGCCAGTCATATTCGGACACAAACTCACAACAATCTGGATGGCGACATTGCGAGGCTTTTTTCATGACGGCCCCAGCCTACCTCTCTTCAGAGGATGGGATCAATTTCTTCCTAAGTGGAAGACTACCTAGCTGGCGAGTCTTGCTTCGCCTTGTATTTTGGGCTTCCACATAAGTGACCGTCTCCTTCAAG
>CAJXDY010000055.1:0-12774 GCA_913052135.1 uncultured Acidobacteriota bacterium | reverse complement strand
CAAATTAATGCGAACATATCGGGCATATGGCATCCGGCGGTCACCGAAGGCGAAATCGTTCAATCTGGTCAATACCTAGGACGTATGACTGATTATTTCGGTAACACATTAGAAGAATTTCATGCTCGGCATCGCTCGCTCGTTTTGTACTACTGGTCAAGCCCTGCAATCAATGCGAGTCGTCGGCCTTACGATTATGACTGGCATAGTGGTCTTATTAGTTTGTTAGACCTTGAGGAATAATCCCACAATGTTAGATTTTCCTGTTTATCTTGCACATGACCACACCCAGCGGTCCGAGGACTATCTGCGAGATCTTAAGGGTGGAGTTACAGGCAAGATCCTTCACCTCACAATTGACTCTTGGATCGAAGCTCCGACAAAGCAGAAATACATTGAAGCCTACGACAGTTACGATGGTTTTCGGCAGCGCGGTCTTGACGCCTTAACGCAATTGCATGTGATTGCAGACGATCCACAAAATAAAGTACGTGTTGTTCGAGAGTTTTCGGATCTTGAACTGGCTCGAGGTGCAGGTCAGCTGGCTGTTATTGCTGGTAATGAAGGGGGCAAGATTCTCGGATCACATACAAGTTTAATTGATGCTTGGTTTCCTATGGGTTTACGGCATGTTCAATTTAACTGGGCTATGCCTAATTTATTGGGGGCTGCGCAGACACAGGAAGATGACCCTGCCCAACCTGGCCTTACCCAGTTTGGGCGAGATGCGATAGAAATAATGAATGCACGTGGGATGATAGTTGATGTCTCACATTCTGCTCCCCAAACCATTATCGATGCGCTTGAAACTACTTCTAAACCGATATTGAATTCTCATTCCGGTGGTAGATCTATCGCGGATAAACAACAGAATCTTTGGGATGGTCAGATACGCGCAATGGCTGATAACGGAGGGGTGATAGGTATTCATTTTTGTTCACGATTGGTGCTTGGACAAAACAGTGTGCAGGCTGAAATTAGCGATGTTATTCGGCAGATTCGCTATGTGTCTGAAGTTGGTGGAATCGATGTCGTCGGGTTGGGCCCTGATTGGGTTTTAGGCGATCCTGCCAGGGATGTCCCTTATTTACGGAATACCGACCAGGAAGATTTAACCTGGGCAAAAGGACTGGAAGACTCAGGTGAATTGCCAAATCTGTGGGATCCTTTATCAGCATCAGGCTTTACGTCTAGTGAAATTGAAAAAATAGCTGGCGGAAATATGCTCAGGCTGTTTAAAGATGTTTTACCAGGTTAAGAATCGTCTGCCTAAATAGCGTGCTAATGCTAAGAAAAAACATTGGGTTCTTGTCAGGAGTAGTAAATTCGTTGTGGATATAACCTCTTTGACTTACTAGCTCTTGATTTCGTATGCCCATGCTTTAATTAGGTGGTGGGCGATCGCGATAGGCCCAGGGATGTTGACTCCGTCTAATCTGTCTTCGAGAGCCAGTTTCACATCTTCTTTGGTGAACCATCTGACATCTGACATTTCTCCGGGATCCGATACGATTTCATCAGATATTGCTTCCGCGTGGCAGCCGATCATTAGAGAAGATGGAAAAGGCCAGGGTTGAGATGAATGATATGTGACTTTTCCGATCTGTAGCCCAGATTCCTCTCGAACCTCTCGCCTCACACCTTCTTCTATTGATTCTCCTTGATCCATAAATCCAGCTAGACATGAGTAGAAACTAGAGTTCTGACGTGCGAGTGTCTGACCCATCACGCACTTGTCTCCTTTGTAAACAAGCATGATTGCGACGGGGTCAGTTCGAGGAAAATGCTGAGAACTGCAGTTGGGGCATTGGCGCATAAGCCCACCGCGGAAACTCTGAGATTCCGTTCCACAAACTGAACAGAATCGGTGTTGGGAATGCCAGTTCAGATTGGCTCTGGCTTGAGCGAGAATTCCCGATTGTTCCTGTGGAATGTCTGTTGCAGCGGCCCGTCCGTCTTCGAAAGTAGCGTCTGAAGCCAGGGCCGCTATTTCTGAAGGATCTTCGACAGCTGATATGTCGACCGCAAAGTGCGGGGTTCGGTCGGCGTCGAATCCTAGAAATTTCGGTCCACCGGCTTCTTCAGGAAGTCCGTCGAGAAAGTCGTGACCTATCCAGGCGAGTTCAGCGTCGGGGTTTCGTTGCACTAACGGCTGCAGTTTGTGGAACGGCAGCAGCTTCGTGTTGTCTTGCCGAATCATCTTTTTCAGTAGCTCTTCGTCCCGGCGTTCGTGGTCGCCTCGGTCAAATGAGTTTCCGGCAAAAATGTGGGTGTACGACAAGTGATCCAGCTCTCGAAAAGGTTGATTTGCGTTCGCAGCCCGCCACTCTATCAGCACACTAGTGTGATTTTCTTTCGCGAGGGCGCTCGATAGTTAGCGTGTCGACATTTGATACTGAACCCGAGTGGTTTCATGAACCTTTCAGCACACCTGTTTACGAAGCGATGGTTTAGGCACAGCGACTATCCTGGCTTCGCTCGAAAATGGTCAAAGAGGTTTTGAGACCATTTTGCATATCCTGACCTTTAACACCATATTTTGTTCATTATGTTCGACTGGTATTACTTCCGGTCAGATGTGGCCCAGGCTCCGGTAGCTTTGTTCTCATTGTTCCACCAGCCGGGCTGGGCCTCAGGCGAATCGACATCTACGGCGAACTCTTCCAAAGCCTCTGGAATCAGTTCGATACCGAGCCCGGGGCGACCGTTCGGAAATATTGAACCGTTCCGAACATCAAAAATCGGGGTGATGATCTTCTCGAAGGTTTCGAACCAAGTGTGCAAGCATTCTTCTCGGTAGAGGTTTGGAATTGCAATCGAAGCTTGGAACGATGCTGCAATGGCTACTGGTCCTAGTGCATCGTGCGGGCTGACATTGATGTACTGAATCTCAGCCATCGACGCTATCCGACGAATTTCGCTGATGCCGCCGCACCAAGCGATATCGGGCATGATGAAATCTACTAAGCGATCACGGAGGATTTCGTCGTAGTCCCAGCGAGTGAAGTGTCGTTCGCCAACACATAGCGGAACGTTCGTGTTCTCACGAATCTGGCGAAGTGCGTTGTGGTTTTCGACGTGAGTTGGCTCTTCAAACCAAACGAGGTCGATATGTTCAATAGCGTTGGCTGCTTTGATAGCCGAAGCAACGTCCATTCGGGCGTGTGCATCGACGAGAATCTCGTAGTCGGGGCCAACGGTTTCTCTAAGTGCTTCCATCCACTCGACTGCCTCCGCGATCGCTTTTGGCTCCATGCGTTCCACCATGTTTGCGCCATAGAAGGTTTCGCCCATCGTGCGGCGGTTAGGGAATGGATCAGTTTTGATCGCCTGATAGCCGGCTGCCATAGTGAGGCGTGCTTCTTCTTGCATCGTTTCGATGCCTTGACCGGCACTGATGTCACGAACGTGTGTGTAGAGCGGTACGCTCTCTCTAACTGCACCACCGAGAAGATCATAAACAGGTACACCAAGCACTTTGCCTTTGATGTCCCAAAGTGCGATATCGATCGCGCTGATTAAGTGAGAAATATAGCCGCGACCGTTGAGATCGGAATTTACGTGGAAGATGCGCTGCCAGATTTCCTCTATGTTCTTGGGATCGGAACCCACAACAAGCGGCTTGATAGTTTCGATTCCGCGGACTAAATGGCTGTTTACGGCGTAATCGGTGCATTCGCCTAGGCCAGAGACGCCTTCGTCGGTTTCAACTTCGACAAAGAGCCATGCTAAACCAGGAATTGGCATGACAACGTGAGTTTTGATATCGGTGATTTTCATGGAAAGAGATTTGTACTTGGCGAGTTTTAGTTAAAGTGAGGCAGATTATAGTCGCAAATAACACTAGCGTCTCGGTTTGACTCAAACCGCGTCTTGATGATCAGTGACAAGAAACCCCGGACCGACATGGACCGTGTATCCGTTTTAATACTTGATTGAGCTCTTGAGCACGGAACGGCCAAAAACGGTAGCAGTTAGCGGTATTATTCTCCCGAGAGTTCGTTTCATTTATGATTTATCGACGGATTTGATCTCGATTGCATGCCGATTGAACGCCGTTATCAACAAAATATCGACAGGAAAAGTTAATGACCTCACGTGTCAACCCAAACAACGACACAGCAGAAGTTTCGATTGCTGATGTACTTGGCACTGGTGCCGACCCTTCGACACGTGAAATTCAAACTCACGCTGACGGACCTAAAGGTACGGTTCCGTTTACTGCCGAGTTTCTGATTGAAGAGCCGAGTGGTAATCATTTTGGAATGACGCAGAATGCCGGAATGGGTTGGAATCCTTCGGAGTTGATGCGAAAGCAGTTCATCATTCTTTCTACTGTTGGGGGCGTGAAAGAAGAGGACGGCTCTCCAATTGCGTTGGGCCTTCACACAGGTCATTTCGAACTTGTGGACATGGTCAAAACTGCCGCCAAAGAGTTTAAAAAACTAAAGTCGGTACCATTCGCAGCCTTCTGTTCTGACCCATGTGATGGTCGAACTCAAGGCACGACTGGAATGCTCGATTCATTGCCATATCGCAATGATGCCGCCCAGGTGTTCAGGCGTATTGCACGATCACTTCCGACCGTTCGTGGAGTGTTAGGAATCGCATCTTGTGACAAAGGGCTCCCGGCTATGATGATGGCTGTTGCCGGATTGCATCAACAGCCAGCGGTTGTCGTACCAGGTGGAACTACTCTCAAGCCTCACATTGGTGAAGACACCGGTCAAATCCAGTCGATTGGTGCACGATTTGCTCAGGGTGAAGTCACGCTGGAATATGCACAAGACGTCGGATGTCGTTCATGTGCATCGCCAGGTGGTGGCTGTCAGTTCTTAGGCACAGCTGGTACGTCTCAGGTCGTTTCAGAGGCGCTTGGACTATCAATTACTCACTCTGCTCTGTCTCCAAGCGGTACACCTGCCTGGCACGATATTGCAACACGTTCAGCACGCGCACTTGTGATGATGGAACGCAGCGGAATGACTTCGCAGGATATTTTGACAGATGCTGCGTTCGAGAACGCTATGGCGCTTCACGCTGCTTGCGGTGGTTCAACCAACTTGCTGTTGCATATGCCTGCGATTGCACACGCAGCAGGTCGACGACGTATGACGGTCGATGATTGGAACCGAGTGAACTTGAACGTTCCCCGTTTGGTCGACGTTCTTCCAAACGGACCTGTTGGTCACCCAACCACCCAGCTTTATGCAGCCGGTGGTGTTCCGGAAGTAATGCTTCACCTGCGTAAGCTGGGATTGATAGACACCAGTGTGATGACCGCAACTGGCCAGACTCTCGATGAAAACCTGAACTGGTGGGTGGACTCAGAACGCCGACACGACGTTCGCAAGTACCTAACGGAAGTCGATGGAGTTGACCCTGACAATGTAATCATGTCGCCAGAACGTGCGAGCTCGAAAAATCTCTCAAGCACGGTAACGTTCCCGATGGGCAACATTGCTCCTGAGGGATCGGTAATTAAGAGCACTGCGATCGACCCATCTGTAGTTGATGATGACAACGTTTATCGAAAATTAGGACCTGCTCGAGTATTCCGTTCTGAGCGATCTGCGATGGCTGCGATCAAATCGCGTGATGATGACCACAAGATCAAAGCCGGCGACATTATGGTCGTAACTTGTGGCGGTCCACTTGGCACCGGAATGGAAGAGGTGTATCAACTCACCGCTGCTTTAAAACACCTTTCGTACGGCAAGCAAGTGGCACTGATTACAGACGCAAGGTTCTCTGGTGTATCGACTGGCGCATGTATCGGTCATGTTGGTCCAGAAGCACTCGCAGGAGGTCCGATTGGTCGTGTCAGAGACGGGGATCTGATCGAAATCAACATAGATCGAAAGAATCTATCAGGTTCACTGAACCTTATTGGGATCAGTGGCGAAAGCAAGGGTGTTGATTGGGGGACTGATGAGCTGGAAAGGCGATCTATTCCAAGTGACTTAGCACCGCATCCGCAGTTACCTGATGACTCTCGCCTGTGGGCTGCACTTCAGTCTGCCAGTGGAGGGACATGGGGAGGTTGTGTGTTTGATGTGGACTCCATAGTAGAGACCATAGAAGCCGGTAAGAAAGCTTTGGGGCGTTAGTTAAACGAGGACCTTGTCATTTAATTTAATGACCTGACCTGACTTTACGACCGTCGACGCGCAGTCCATATCGCGTATCTCTTTGGATGGATCGCCACTGAACGCCGCAATGTCCGCAACCTGTCCCTTTTTGAGTTGTCCGACTTCTTTGTTTATGCCCAGAGCTTCGGCAGTTCCGGCCGTATTAGCATGTATTGCTTTCCAATTAGGCCATCCAAGAGTTTCAACGAATGCCCAGGCATTTGCGCATGATCGATCGTGTGTACCGTATGGCATGCCCATGTCGAGGCCGGTTGTAAACCTAACACCAGCGTCATGCATTTTATTGAGTGTATTGATGTGTTCGTGTTCCTCAACGACTGTGCTCGAAACAGACCAATGCGGATCACTTGGTCCAGGTTCACCTCTTTCTTTGGCTTCTTGACCCAGTAGATGGTGTCCGATGGTCGGGTCTACCCATTGACCTTGGGCGACCATTTTTTCGACAGTTGTGGAATCGTAATCTAATCCTTGGGTGGGATCTGCGTGATACCAACGTGAATGAATTAGGTGATCCACGCCCGCCTCGACAACATTTCTAACTCCCTGAGCGGAGAGAGTATGTGTGACGATTGGAATATTTATCCTGTGTGCTTCTTCAACAGCGGCTTTTAAAACCTTAACGGAATATTGTGGTTTCCTTGGATTTGCTGTTGGCGTGAACATTCCTCCTGTTGCCATCATCTTGATCACGTTTGCACCAAGTTTCAATTGCGTTCGAACTGCTTGTCGAACTTGGTCTTCTGTATCAGCCTCGGTGCCGAAGAACCAACAATGCCCGGCTGTAATAGTGATAGGAGTGCCTGCGAGTAATAGCCTCGGTCCTGGAACATGGCCGTTGTCGATCATCTCTCGGACTTGGAAAGCAACTTCATTTCGTGAGCCTAGATCGCGAATAGTTGTGACCCCCGCAAGCACAGCTTTCCGCATGTTGTTAGTGGCTCGGATTGTTAACTGTTGGATGTTTTCAGTTAGCGCGAGCGTTTGTGCTTCAGGTGTGGCGCTGCAGTGCATGTGCGAATGAGCATCAACAAGTCCGGGTAGAATCGAGACATCACCGAGATCGAAAACTTCGTACGATTCGTTGGCACCTGAAATATTAGAAGCTGGCTCGACTGCGGTAATTAGACCGTTTTCCACCACTATCGTGTGATCATCCAACCATGCTGAAACATTTTCATCTGCAACACGCTTGGCTTTGAAAATACTCTTTTTTGTCATAGGTTTACTAGGAATTTCGCTGTAGAACGTAAGGATTTTTTATTGCGCTTCTGTATACCGCAATTAATTGCTAACCGCATGTAGTGAACAATAATTTATGCACCATTCTTTTCATATGCATTGAGATTATTGAGGGATTTCAATAGTTACAACAGTAGCCATGGTATGTATCGGTAAAGGTCGTTTCAGGATGGAACTTTCCGTCGATCAGGCCTTTGGAGATGACAATGCTTGCCAATACCTTCGACCGTCCCACCGTATCATGGTGCCCCACCCTGGGTAGCTTAGATGGCTTCCAATGACAATAGCATTGTCATTTTCGGCTCGATCAAGAATAGATTTACGAGCTTGAATTCCCATTTCCGCGTTCCAATCGGGGGTGTAACGGTAATCAGTTTCAGTTGCCTGCATTGGTGAGCCGAGTATGTCGCCTACAAGTAATGCTCGTTTATTGCCGGAGGCGATTAGCAGGCTCATGTGACCGGGAGTATGACCTGGTGTTGGGAATGCGGTAATCCCGGGAGCTAGTTCTGTCTCGCCGTCCATTAGATCCAGCACTCCTTGTTCCTCCAGTGGTACTACGCTTCTTAGCGTGGTTTCACTTCCTTCAGGATCATTCAATAGTTCTTTGCTCGTGAAATGATTCCAATCGGCTTGATGAACCTGATAGCGGGCGTTGGGGAAGGTGATTGGTCTTTCTGGCAGGTCCTCGCGTAGGTTCCACCCGACATGATCCCCGTGTAAGTGCGTGAGAAAAACGGTGTTGATGGTGTCTAGCCCTATGCCGTTTCGTTCAAAGTCTTTAATTAGTTCTCCCGGAGCTGGATATCCGATCATGTCGCCATGGGGTCCAAAGCCTGAATCTGTTACTACTCGCTGGTTGTTTGAAGTTAGAACAAAAGATCCCAAGTTGTTTCGAAAATATTGACCTTCAAAGTACTCAGGGAATCTGTCGTGAAACGGTGACCACGCCTCGAGTGGAGTTTCGGGGAATAAGATTCTGGGGTCGAACGTGATGCTGCCATCAGTGAGTCCGGTGATGTGGACATCGCCTATTTGGAGTGTGTTGTAAGAGGATGCTGGCATTTTGTGTTAATTGCGAACACTTTTTATGGGTTATGTGAGCTCTACACTTTTTTGCCATTGAGCTCAACAAAAGGCTTCCGATAGGTGATGCGGAATTATTCAAAAAGCCCTCGGTGTATCACCGAGGGCTTTCTTTGTATTTTAATGGCGATCCCGAGCAGATTCGAACTGCCGATCTCCTCCTTGACAGGGAGGCGTGTTAGGCCGCTACACCACGGGACCTTGTCGCAGAATTAACCGCTGATATTGAGAGTACGGCTGCAACCTAAGGTCAGTCAACAGCCTGCAAGGGTATGGGAACCATAATCAGGGGATCAAGGAATTATCCGTAATTACAGCCAATACCTTTGTAACCGATCTCCACTTGACCTTTTGCCGTAACCATTACCGGTGTGATTTTATCGCCACCTGAAAGTCGTTCTACCTCTGTCCATTTTTCAGGTTGTTTCGAGACGTCTATCTCACGGTAGGCAATGTTGTCCTTCGTTAGATCTTCCTTGAGTAAGTCGCAATAACCACATGTGGGGTGTGTGTAAACGATAGCTAGGCCGTCAGCCGCTGGAGGTTCAATTTTGGGCATTTAAATTCCTGATTAAATGTTTTTGAAATTGTCGTTGGTTAGATTCTGTGCATCATGATCGTGATTGAATAGAGATGAGTGAAAATCTCTAAATAGTCTACATCTGTATCGATTTTTCTCCCGAGATGTAACCCTCGGGGTCCTTTTCAAATGCAACCCTGCAACCTGGCCCGCAGAAGTAGTAGACCTCGCGGTTATGTGTGGATACACCGCCCGGGGGGTTGGATGTGTTGACGCTCATGCCGCAAACGGGGTCCGTCGAGGTTTCGGATTTACTGCTTAGAAACGGGATTTTCATCGTGATTTTCCTTTTGGTCCTTCCGGAATTATTGAAATCTCAGTCTTTGCCGGGTTTTAATTCTGGTTCTGGCAAATTCCCGGGCATATTAAACCGTCTGGTTCGTTGTCGGCACCGGGATGCCAACTTTGGGCGTGGTCGGCGGTCCGGTCATGCCTCGCTTCCAGGTTTTTCTCCCGAGCCTCAGCGAGTTTGTTACTACGGTTACAGAGCTTACGGCCATGGCGGCTGCAGCAACGATCGGGTTTAAGAAGCCGACCTGACCGATGGCCGGCTGCAGGAAACCAGGAACTGTCTCGTCGCTGAATATCGGGTAAAGAACCCCGGCGGCGATCGGGATCAACATGACGTTGTAGAAGAAAGCCCAGAAAAGGTTTTGCTTGATCGTACGCATGGTGCTGCGACTGAGATCGATAAGCTCGGCGACCAAGCTTGGATCGCCAGAAGTAATCGTCACATCCGCGGCCTCGATGGCGATATCAGTACCGCTGCCGATTGCGATTCCTACATCCGCAGTCGCAAGTGCTGGTGCATCGTTAATCCCATCGCCAACCATTGCTACTGTGGCACCGCCCATGTGAAGCCTGGAGATTTCGGCCGATTTGCCATCCGGTAACACTTCCGCAATGATCTCGTCGATACCGATTTCGGCGGCGACTTTCTCTGCCGTCTTGCGGTTGTCGCCGGTCAGCATTACGGTGTGGATTCCGCGGGACTTCAGACTTACGACAGCGCGGCTGGCTTCCGGCCTGACCGTATCCGACACACCGATCAACCCGACAGATGTGCCGTTTCTCGCGACGGCCAGGACCGTTTCACCTTTTTCGGCGAGTTTGAACCCCGCTTCGGTGAACTTGCTCGAGGGGTCGGTGTTATCACTTATAAACGATTGGCTGCCAACAAGGATTGTCGAGCTGTCCACCGAGGCCGAGATGCCGCGCCCCGGCGTCGCCTTGATGCCAGACGCTTCTGGAATCGCAACATTGCGAATCGCCGCTTCAGCAAGAACCGCCACTGCGAGCGGGTGTTCGGACCCCGACTCGGCCGCAGCCGCTAGCCTAATCAATTCGATTTCTGTGACGCCAAACGCATTGACGCTCGTGATCGCTGGTTTTCCTTCGGTCAGCGTGCCGGTCTTATCGAACACCACGGTGTCGATCTGGCGAGCGCGTTCGAGTGCATCGGCATTTCTAATGAGGATGCCGTTCGAGGCTCCCCGGCCCATCCCGACCATGATGGCGGTCGGCGTTGCGAGGCCAAGTGCGCACGGACACGCTATGACGAGCACCGCAACAGTTATCATCAGTCCATTTATTACTGCCGGCTCGGGAGCCAGGAATGACCACATGGCGAAGACTAGCACCGCAACGATCAGGACAGCCGGCACGAAACGCGCTGTCACTTTGTCCACCAGGTGCTCGATCGGTGCGCGGGACGACTGCGCCTGCTGGACCATCCTTACGATTCCGGCCAATATCGTTTCTCGCCCAACTGCAGAAGCCACGAATCGGACTGAACCCGTGCCGTTAACGGTTCCGGTAAACAGGATGTCACCTGGCTGTTTTTCGACCGGCACCGGTTCTCCGGTAAACATCGATTCGTCTATGGCGGTAGTGCCCTCCGAAATTTCTCCGTCAACCGGAACACGTTCACCCGGTCGAAGAACGATCAAGTTGCCCGGTTCAACTTCGGCAATATTGACCTCGATCGGTGAGCCGTCTTTGATCACTATGGCGTTCGATGGCTGAAGGCCGATCAGTTTCTTGATTGCGTTGGAGGTCCTTCCACGAGCCCTGGCCTCGAGCCAGCGACCCAGCAGAATCAGCCCGATAATCGCCGCGGAAACATCAAAATATGTGCCAGTGGCATGACTGCCGCCGACCGCCGCCTCAGAACTGGAAAAGGTGAGTGATCCTTCGAACGCTGGACGCATAATAGTGACCGCGACACTGTAAAAATAGGCAGTGGAAGTGCCGATAGCCACCAGTGTGTTCATGTTGGAAGTGCGGAGACGTGCGGCGCTCCAGGCTGAGCGGTAGAAACGTGATCCTGCCCAGAACTGGACCGGCGTCGTCAGGGCTAGGAAAACAACGTTTGCCACGGTCGGAGAGATTCCCGACAGGGCTTCGATCGACGCATAGTTCATGGCGACCATCACCAACGTGGCGACAGCTAGGCTGAACGCCATCATGTTGCGCGTGCCCTTTAATTCAGCTTCTCGGACGGCCTTGTCGCCATCGGAAAAGATCGACGCGTCTTCATCGGCAAAGCCGCGAATCGAGTAACCGGCTCCTGAAACCGCGGCCCGGACCGCCGGTTTGGTGACGACCGCGGATGCGGATGTAAATTCGACGGTTGCAGTCTCGGTGCCGATGCTTACGTTTGCTTCGATTACGCCCGGCAACTCGCGCAGCGCCTTGCCGACGTGGTGGACGCAGGACGCACAGGTCATTCCGCCAACACTGAACGTGAGGGTTGAGACCTGTTTTTGGGCTTCCTCGTGAGAAGCTGTTTCGGTATTGACGTTCAACAATTTCGTAAAGCTCTAGCAGTTAGCTTAGAATGTATTTCTAATTGCTATTCTAGGCTCCATATACCATACAAGTTCGAAAATCTCCTCGCCAACTGTATCCAATAGATATAGTAGGGTCTGTTAAGAGCGTCCCTAAATGGCCCTCTGGATATATTGACATCAAGGCAGAGATAGGCCTAAAATTCGAGGTCGTCCAAGAAATGTCCATCTTCTTCCGTTTCGATCTGGTTCATATTTTTTAATCCCTAAATTACCCAAAGCACATGCGGATTTTGTTCCGTGCGTACTTGGGTTCTCACGCGCTTGAGTTCTATAGATTAGATGCGCACGCGCGAGTCAAAGTCCTTATCACTTTTTAGGAGAGTGTGCATGGTTATCGCTGATCACAGATTAGCCCCAACTCAACAGCCCGATTACAAAGAGTTCAACAGCATCGCAAACAATATTGATGTTCCTAGTCTTGTGCAAGTACAAATTGATTCATTTTATTGGCTCAAGACGGATGGATTAAAAGAACTTCTTCAGGAAATCTCCCCAATTGAAGATTTTTCTGGTGGTCGATTTGACCTAAAATTCTTAAGTCACGAGATTCGCAAACCAAAAAATACTGAGCGAGAGTGCAGAACTCGTGAGATCACCTATTCCGCCCCGCTTTATGTGACGGTTCAACTTGTAATTAAAGAAACCGGAGAAGTAAAGGAACAGACACTTTTCTTCGGTGACCTTCCGATGATGACTACAAATGGAACATTCATCATTAATGGAGCAGAGCGAGTTGTTGTTTCTCAGTTGGTTCGCTCACCTGGTGCTTATTTCACAACAAAGACAGATCCTGCAACCGGCCGCGAACTTTGTAATGCTAAGTTGATACCGTACCGTGGAGCGTGGGTGGAGCTTGAAACCAGTA
>CAJXDY010000054.1:0-13494 GCA_913052135.1 uncultured Acidobacteriota bacterium | reverse complement strand
TGGCGGCCGCGTAGTTAGTCCGCGTCATCGTGAACGACGTATTGCTGCCGAACTGCCCGAGGTTCCACGGTAACCCACGACTTGAATCACCGCGCTCGATGACACAGTTGTCCCAATCAGCCTTTAGAACTTCCGCGGCCACCCGGCTCGTCGATGCGTATGAGTATGTGCCGAGGTTCCCAACACCGGTATGAATATGCAGTTTCCCATCAGGCGTCAGCCGCACTAACCCGTCAAACCCATTGGCTCCCGCCGAATGAAACGCCTGCCCCACACCAACGCCGATCGCTTTCGACCCCTGACGCTGCCCACTGGTGGCCCGTTTTTCGTCCCACTTGAAACTCGCCGCGCCCTGGTCTAATGCTTCGCGCATGTAGGCGCTCGTCACAGAACCTTGATCCCCTCCGTATTTGGAGTCGTGGTCCGGCGCATTGATTCGACGTATCGCTACCTGGTCAAGGCCAAGCTGCCGCGCCGCCTTATCCAGTAATGGTTCAACGGCCGTCGCAATCTGGTTTTGTCCCGGCCCGCGTTGTGCGCCTTTCGGCGGTGTATTGCCCAAGACCGGTATGCCACGGAATCGCATCGCTTCCGGGGTGTAGACCAGTGAGACGGCGCTGGCGGCAGCGTTCCAATCACCGAACCCTGTATACGGACCGTTCTCCTGCACAATATAGAGGTCGCACGCCAGTAACCGTCCGTCCTCTCTGAATCCCAATTTGATGCGGCCCTGAAACCCTGACCGCGCGACACCAATAGCGTATTCTTCGGCGCGACTGATTCGCATCATGACTGGCCGCTTTGTTTTCTTGGACATTAACGCTGGCAAAGCTTGAATCGGATATGCCGCGCCTTTCGATCCAAACCCTCCTCCGCAGTTTTCGCCGATGAAAACCAGCTGGGCAGGTTCAATGCCGATCAAATTCGCCAAACCCGGCACAATGAAACTCTGACTTTGATTGGATCCATGGACGTAACACTTGTCGTTGTCCCAGTACGCCATGGCCGTCCGAGGTTCCATCGAGTGATGTGAGTTCCCCGCCGTCACAAACGTCTCGTCAAGCACGACCGCAGCATTTGCAAAGCCGCCGTCCAGATCCCCGTATGACCAGGTTGAAGCCGGCTCGCCCATCGGCAATTTACCTTCGCCCGCTGCAGCAAAATCCTCGGCCGTCCACTTAATTTCCTTGAGACCTTCCTGAGGAACCATAGCATTGCCAGTCGTCCGCGCATTCGACCCACCGGGACGAAGGCTCTCAAGCGGATCTACGCTAAATGGCAGTGGTTCCAAATCCACCTTAATCTTCGCAATGGCCTCTTCAGCCGTCGTTTCATCGACAGCGGCCACCGCCAAAATCGGCTCGCCAACGTAATGGGGTTCGTTGGTCAGAATTGGAGCACGAGGTGCTGGCACTTCCGGCAGCTCATCCGCCGTCAGTATCGCTACCACCCCCTCCATTGCAAGTGCAGCTGACGCATCAATCGTGCGGACCCGCCCATGTGGCATTGGACTGGTTAACAGCCGGCAAAAGAGCATGCCCTCAGCGCGGAAATCCTCGGCGTACTTTGCCTTCCCCGTCACCTTGCCATAGACATCAGGCGGCGTGAAGTTCTTACCCAACAGTACATTCGCCATCGCTACTCTCCACTCGCTGCGCGCATAACCCCATTCAGGTAATGATCATACGCACCACACCGACACAAATTCCCTGCCATTGCTTCACGGGCTTCCTGGAGGCTCGGATTTGGATTGGCTTTAAGCAGGGCCACCGCTGACATCACCTGTCCAGGTGTGCAGAAGCCGCACTGGGGACCTAATTCATCAATGAACGCCTGCTGCACCGGATGCAACTCACCCGATGCGCTTTCCAACCCTTCAACCGTTATGATCTGACGTCCGCGGACGCGGTGCGTGAGCGTCGAGCAAGAATAGTGCGTGACGTCGTCGATCATTACCGTACAGGCACCACATTCAGCACGATCACAGCCAAGCTTCGTACCCGTCAATCCGAGCTTGTATCGAAGCGTCATCGCTAGCGTTTCATTCGGCAGCACATCCACGCGACGAATTTGTCCGTTCACGTTAAGTGACAAAAGGCGCTCCACGCCACCTGGCGGACCAGCCATTGACTGGGCCCAAGTTGCAGGAACGTAGGCGATACTCGAAACCGTGACGCCGGAAGCAATGACGCCTTTAATAAAATTCCTGCGCGACACACGGCCGGAGGGTTCAGGCGGACAGAAATCACAGTGATCGGTCATGTGTAACTCTCAGCTTCGCGAAGTTGTGCGTGAATCTTTTTTAATTACGACTTACCACACCGTAAAATTGTGCCTTTTTATCTAAGGTCAGGCAAAACCCTTATGCACACAATCCAGTATGGGACGATACCATGAATCTGCTGACAGATGGACCTTAGGATATCTCACCGAGCCAGAACATTCAGAAGTAAACGGAACCACGCTTGATACCTAGTCCTACCCAGCCTCAGCCCACTAAATTCAACCTCAGGGTCCCGTCAAATTTTTACTGAAAGTTGAATTACAGCGATGATTTTTCACCATTGTTACTAGTTTCATGTACGTTACTTGATAATCAATATATTTTTATTAATAATAAAAATTGTCTAAAAATTAGGCCATAAAATAATTTTTTCAATCAAACGTTCATTTGCAATGATCGTTTGAAATACGATAGAATCATCTCATTCATGGATATTGAAACGAAGGCAAGGATTCTGGATTCAGCAGAGCAATTATTTGCGGAGTATGGGTTTTCGGCGACCTCAGTTCGGCAAATTACGAACGCGGCTGACGTGAACATCGCCGCGGTGAATTATCACTTTGGCTCCAAGGAAGAGCTTCTGCACGCCGTATTCAAGCAACGAGTCGGGCCAATCAACGCCGAGCGCGTTAAGACACTCCTTGCCCTCCAAGAAGAAACGAAAGACGGTGAGCCGGGCCTTGAACAAGTGATGCGTGCCTTTCTTGAACCATGCTTTCGTTCGACAGAGTGGCATGGATCTCAAGGGGCGAAATTTTTGCAGTTGGTCGGTCGAATGCACTCGGAAACCAACGAACAGTTGCGCGGTGCATTTTTTCAACTATTCGATGAAGTCGCCCGACATTTTGGACCAGCTTTCAAACACGTCCTACCCCATCTCTCAACGGAAGAAATTATTTGGCGAGTGCACTTTGTTATCGGGTCGCTAGCTCACATTCTAGTGTGCACACACATGACGAATCCCGGTATGGGCAACGTGAAAATTGAACGGAGTGACGCGCTGCTTGAAGCCCTCGTGCATTTTTGCACCGCAGGGATGGCTGCAGCCGTACCTACACAAACACCGGCGCAGTCAGTGTGATACGAAGGAAAATACACCATGAATCGGCGAAAAGAACTAGCTTTAAAGATCGGTTTACCAGTAGCAGTCTTGCTTGTGGGGTTACTTGTGTCTGGCACAATGTTCACACTCAAACCAGAAGCACCAACCCGAACACCAGCGACTGTAATCCCTCAAGTTCGTGTAGTTGAAGTCGACATGATCGACCTTCCACTGATTGTCAGAAGTCAAGGCACCGTCAACCCACGGACCGAAAGCCAACTGGTTCTCGAAGTAACTGGACGCATCATAGAAGTCTCACCATCATTTGTGGCCGGCGGCTTCTTTGAGGCTGGCGACATACTGTTACGTATTGACTCGCACGACTACGAGCAAGTGATCGTGCAACGCGAAGCCGAAATTACAGCGGCGCAGCTCCGCATCGCCGAAGAGGAAGCTGAAAAGGAACTGGCGGAGTGGGGTTGGGATCGCATCGGAACCGGTGAAGCTCGATCGTTAACGATGCGGGAGCCTCAGATTGCCAGCGCGAAAGCGAACCTGGCCGCAGCGCAAGCCAATCTCAAAACCGCACGCCGAAATTTAGCTCGCACGCAGGTTCGCGCACCCTACGCGGGTCGCGTCCGCGATAAAACTGTCGATCGTGGACAGTTCGTGACCATGGGCACACCAGTCGCCAGGATCTACGCAGTAGATGTAGCCGAAATCCGACTTCCACTGCCGGACTACGAATTAGCTCATCTCGACTTGCCATTATATTACCGAGGTGACGCTGGCCCTATACGTGGGCCACGGGTAAAATTGCGGGCGAATTTTGCGGGCCAAGTGTACGAATGGCAAGGACAAATCGTCAGGACCGAGGGCGAAATCGATACGCGGACGCGGATGGTCCATGTAGTCGCTGAGGTGAACAATCCCTATGGCCGTGGTGCCGATCCGAACAGACCACCATTGGCAGCCGGCATGTTCGTAGAAGCTGAAATCGAAGGACGTATCGCAGAACAAGTGGTCGCATTGCCACGCGCTGCCCTGCGGGGAAACAACCAGGTCCTTGTTGTAGACAATGAGGACCGACTCCAGCATCGAGACGTCACCCTGCTGCGCACAACGCCTACCCACATTATTGTGACCGAGGGCCTAAACGCCGGTGAGCGCGTCAACCTCTCATCAATCGAAGTAGTATCGGACGGCATGAAAGTCCAGACATTTATAGTTGAGACGGAAACGCCCGTGACCGTTCCATCCACGACCTATACGGAGGAAGGCCTATGAAGAACGCCATTGAGTGGTTTGCAAAAAATCCTGTTGCAGCCAACCTGCTCATGGTTTTGATCTTGGCGGGTGGCCTATTTACAGGCTTAACACTTAAGAAGGAAATATTCCCTGAGTTTTCTCTCGACATGATTACGGTGCAAGTATCGTATCGTGGCGCTGCTCCAGAAGAAGTTGAAGAAGGGGTGTGCATCAGAATCGAAGAAGCTATCGAAGGACTCGATGGGATTAAGCGGATCACGTCGAGCGCGAGCGAAGGCATTGGTAGCGTCACCATTGAAGTCGAATCCGGCGCAGATGCTCGCAAGTTACTTGAGGATGTGAAGGCCCGTATTGATGCCATTGAGACGTTCCCGGAAGAAACCGAAAAACCGATCGTCCGGGAACTTACGAACCGTCAGCAAGTCATCAACGTAGCTGTTCACGGAGCCATTGATGAATCGAATCTAAAAATACTCGCCGAACGTGTGCGGGACGAACTCGCTGCAGTTCCCGGTCTCACACAGGTTGAGGTCGCCAATGCCCGCTCCTACGAAATTTCAATCGAAGTCTCCGAAACATTGCTGCGCCGACACAACCTAACGTTTGACGAAGTGGCCAATGCAGTCCGTCGATCATCACTCGACATGCCTGGCGGTTCGGTGAAGACTGATGGCGGAGAATTCCTCCTGCGCACGAAAGGTCAAGCGTACCGAGGTTATGAATTCGAAAACCTCGTCCTCCTTACCCAAAGTGATGGAACACAGCTTCGCTTGGGAGACGTCGCGACCGTAGTGGATGGATTTGAAGAAACCGAACAATTTTCGAGATTCCAAAACGAACCAGCTCTCATCATCGCAGTCTACCGAACCGGTGATCAAAGCGCCCCGGAAGTCTCAGCTGCAGTCTACAAGTACGTTGAGCAAGCACAGAGCCGATTTCCGGCAGGAGTCACCTTGACCCCAATGGGTGATTCAGCCTTGGTGCTTAGCGACCGACTGAACCTACTTGTTCGAAATGGTTTAACTGGATTCGTACTCGTCTTTATCGTGCTGACCTTGTTTCTCCGGTTGGGATTGGCGTTCTGGGTTAGTCTCGGCATTCCAATTTCGTTCCTTGGGGCGTTGTGGTTATTGCCCGCACTTGATGTCTCGATCAACATGATGTCGCTTTTTGCATTTATTGTCGTGCTTGGCATCCTTGTCGATGACGCAATTATCGTTGGTGAAAACATCTACACACACCAGGAACGAAGCGGCAATCGTCTCCAAGGTGCCATTACTGGCGCTCACGAAGTCTCAACACCGGTGACGTTTGCCGTACTCACGAGCGTGGCAGCGTTTGCACCGTTAATGTTTATTACGGGCGTCATGGGAAAAATGATGATCGTCATGCCGCTGGTCGTCATGCCATGCTTGATTTTTTCACTCATTGAATCGCTTCTAATCCTCCCAGCGCATCTGGCACGCCATCGTAATGATCGCTCTCGGTTTGGTTTCGGCAAAGGAATCCGTCGCCGGATCGATGGAGGCCTCCAAAATTTCATTAAAAATGTTTATCGCCCGTGGCTGGAACGCGCTATCCAGTGGCGCTACGTCACAGGAGCACTTGGTTTGGCTACGCTAATGCTGTCGATAGGGTTAGTCGGCGCTGGTTGGGTCCGAGTCGTGTTCATGCCACCAACGGATGCGGATTATCTGACCGCGTCCATCGTCATGCCACAGGGAACACCGATCGAGTTAACCGAAGCTGCAATTCAACACATGGAAGAAGCCGCCGAGTCTGTGCGACTAGAAGTCGAGGCAGAAACTGGTCGGCCGCTTATTAAATCCGTGTACTCGATGGTTGGAAGTCGAGCACCACACTTGAGTGGTGGGTTCGCACCTCGGCAACAGGCACCGGCCGCATCGCATCTTGGAGGACTTTTTGTCGAATTGGAGTCATCAGAGGTGCGTGGCATCGGGAGTATCGATGTTGTGAACCGCTGGCGCGAACGAGTGGGCCTCATTCCTGATGCGGTTGAAATTAGGTACGACGCTGAGTTGTTTACGGCTGGTGATGCGGTCAACGTCCAGCTGACTGGTCCCGATATTGACGAATTGCGCGCGGCCGGCAACGCAGTGAAGGCCGGACTGGCTGAATATGCGGGTGTCTATGACATCGCCGATTCGTTTCGCAATGGCAAGCAGGAAATCAAATTAGGCATTAGGCCAGCGGCTGAAATGCTTGGGCTGAGCTTGTCGGATCTTGGTCGCCAAGTACGCCAAGCGTTCTATGGAGAAGAGGCCCAGCGTATTCAGCGTGGCCGCGACGACGTCAGAGTCATGATTCGGTATCCAGAAGTAGAGCGCCGGTCTCTCGGCAACCTTGAGAACATGCGGATTCGAACACCCGAAGGCGACGAAGTACCTTTTTCGCAAGTGGCGACGGTGGAATCAGGCCGAGGATTTTCGTCGATCAAACGAGTTGACCGACGACGGGCCCTGAATGTAACCGCAGCGGTAGATCAATCAATTACAACGGCGAGCGATGTCATCGCAGACCTTGATGTCCGTGTGCTTCCAGAGATTTTGTCCGCTTATCCAAATGTGTTCCATTCGTTCGAGGGCCAAACTACAGAATTCACTGACTCGTTTGGTGGACTCGCGCAGGGATTCTTGATTGCTCTACTGTTGATCTATGTGCTCTTGGCGGTACCACTCAGATCGTATGTTCAGCCACTGATCATCATGACGGCCATCCCGTTCGGTCTCGTGGGAGCAACCCTAGGACATCTCATTATGGGAATAGACATCAGTCTTCTGTCGATGTTTGGACTCGTTGCCCTAGCGGGTGTCGTCGTGAATGACGGATTAGTGATGGTGGATTTCATCAATCGGTATCGTAAAAAATTGGGCACTCTCTCATTAGCCATTCGCGAAGCGGGGGCTGCCAGACTGCGGCCGATTCTCTTGACTTCCCTCACAACATTCTTTGGTCTCTTGCCGCTTATGCTGGAAACTAGTATGCAGGCGAAGTTCTTGATTCCTATGGCAGTTTCGCTCGCGTATGGAATCATGTTTTCGACAATCGTTACGCTGTTTCTCGTGCCGGCCAGTTACGCGATCGTTGAGGACTTAAGAGGGCTAATAAGTGGTCAGCAATCGACCAATATTGAAGGTCGCAGTAACGACGTGAAGGTGGAATCGGACAAGGACGCGTTTGCCGCACCGGCATAACCAAAGCCCTATAGAGGGTCCTTGACTGACAGGGTCCCAACACAAGAAAGATCGATACCAATACGAACTTGACCTTACCTGAGATTAGACCGTTGGCACCTGGGCAAAGACAGCCGTAGCTGCTACCGACCAGGACACATGCACACGGACTCCTGACTCCTCAGGTGCATCACCTAGGCCGGCGCCGCGCGCAACAAATCGTGTTCCATCCTTGAGTTCGATCCCGAGTTCCAATAGCTCACCGAGAAAAGCTCTGTACACGACATGACCTTCCAGAACATTGTACTGCTCTGACTCCGTCGAACGACCAAACTCGACTACCTCAGGGCGAACAGCAAGCAGACCGTCGTCTGGACCGGCTGAGCCACTTACCGTAACCAGTTCACCACTCGACAATCTATATTCTGTAGTTGTTGCGTGACGCTTGTAACAGACAGCCGGCAAAAGATTCATCTTCCCTACAAAGTTTGCCACGAAAGGATTAGCAGGATGCTGATAGAGTTCCAGCGGTGAAGCAACCTGTTGAACTCGACCTTCGCGCATCACCGCGACACGATCTGAAACGGTCAGCGCTTCTTCCTGATCATGTGTAACGAGCAAGGTCGTCATATTTAATTCGCGCTGTAAGCGCCGCATGTCAATTCGCAGATCGTTCCTCAGTTTCGCGTCTAAATTTGAAAGTGGTTCATCGAGAAGCAGAACAGTTGGACTTATAACAAGCGCTCGAGCCAGCGCCACTCGCTGTTGTTGTCCTCCGGATAATTCATGTGGAAAACGATCGCCCAGTCCTTCTAGCCGCACAAGTAATAACGCATCACTGACGCGCTGCGCCACATCAGAACGCGATACCTTTCGCCGTTCAAGACCAAACGCGACATTACGCCTTACTGTCAAATGGGGAAACAGGGCATAACTTTGAAACACCATTCCGATATCCCGAGTTTCAGGAGGTAATTGGCTGACGGCACGCCCATCGATACTGATTGACCCATCTGTTGGCGCAATATAGCCAGCAATCATGCGGAGCACTGTAGTTTTCCCGCAACCACTTGGACCTAGTAGGGTCATAAATTCACCGTCACGTACCTCGAGAGTGAGATCATCGACCGCTATATTGCTGTCGTAGTGCTTGGTCAGGCCAGACAACTGCACCTTAGCCACCCTCACCTCCACCAACCAGCTGTCGAACTGGCGTTGATTCATCACAGGACCACGGGTTGAACGCATCGCAACCTGCGGTTAGCGCCAGGAAGCGTTGATACAGTTCATCATCGGTTGCCGGGCAGTCCTGACCCCACTGAGGGCCTGACTCTGCTTCCACAATGCTGCCATTGACGAATGTCACTCGAATCCGTGCGCGCCGGACCCGGACGCCACTCCGGACATAGCTTGGGTCAACCTCAACCGTAATCCGTCCTTCAAGATCGACGATTCTGGGGTCACTTAAAATCTCAGGCGTATAGGCTGCGGAGTCAAGTCCGCCGCGCACCAGGGCCAGCGCCAACGTGCGTCTGATGTTCATCTGAGATGCAGTGGGCGACAAACCATGGCTGCGCCGATCGAGAGCAACCGCGTACGGGTATGTGAACACATCAATCGTCCTCACGGACGAGACGTCCGGCAGTCCGAGCGATTCAAGAGCAGTCAACGCAGGGTGGCATGCCCGGTTACACGGATACCTCTTAAAGGTCACCCCAGTAATGGCCCATGCGTCTGGCTGAAATTTTGGAGGCTCAAGGCTTTCGTCAGCATCCAGTAACGCCTGCCCAACAGCTCGTGTCCCTTCCAGAACGGATGTTGGTCCATGCATGCCCGTTGCTCCCCACAACGCAAACGATAGGCCAAGCATCTGACTCCAGCCACCGTACAACGTCTTACCTGAAGCTCCGTGTGAAAACGAAACGTACGGGGAACACGGCGTCAACGACATCGCTCCAGATAGGGCTCCTGCCAGGTCGTCCTGATTCAATCGCAGCGCCACTCCCGCTGCCGTTGCTGCCGACAGCGTACCGAGCATCGCAGGTGCGTGCAGTCCGTGCTGTTCCGCCCCTTCACCCAGCCAACTGCGTGCATAGTGATCGATCTCAGCTGCGACAGCAATCGCACAAAGCAAATCACCAAAAGACCTATCGGCAACTTCAGCGGCTGCCATGGCCGAGGCCACGCACTCAGGTCCAACTGCCAATTCCAACGCGTCTCCGACACATCGATTACCAAGTGCCACGTACGGTGCGTAGGCTGAACGGCGAGTTACCCAATCAGTCGCTTTGGGACTGCCTGTCCTCCCAAGAAAAAGATTCTGCGTTGAATGGGTTCCAGCAAATATCGCTCCCGCATGCGCAATGCCCACTTGATCAAGGACAAGGCGCCGAGCGGCATGCCGCGCAGTCGGTGGCACCGTGTCCGAAGCTGCATACGCCCATTTTGCGAGTTCTTCGACGACACTCAAGTTCACATTGTCCTCGCAGACATTTTCATCTTCAGGGCCATCATGAGTTCGTCGAGATCGGAGGCATTCACAAGATGATCAACAGCACATTCGATAGGGTCAGCCACCTCACCAGCCAACCGGCGAAACTTCGTTCGCAACTCCTCCTCAGTGGCTGGATTCGCATCCGTCCAGCGTGTGGCACGCACCTCGGCATGACGCTTAATTCCGGACTTGAGGATAATAGTTACACGAGCACCACGCACGACCGGCATCTCCATATCAACGGCTGATTGCACTTTGACCCGTGCCGCTAAAGCTTTCCGAATTCGGTTACCAACCTGAGTCACAGTAAAAGCCTCTGGTCCCACCTGACCATCTAGAATTAGCGACGCGACCGCATACGGGATCGATGTCTTGGCCCCTACTGATGTCTCCGGATCACTATCTCGACTTAACTCGACGGCAAATGGATAGGTCTCTACCAAGATGGTATCGACATCGTTTGGATCAACAGGAAGCAACTGTTCGACAGCGGTCAACGTCGGCTGAACCGATCGACAAGTAGCGTAGGGCTTGAATTGCACGTGCAGTAATTCTCGGGAATCGGCATCAGCCGACTCCGTCACTGGTGCATGCAGCAATGCGCTGCCGACACCATCTGCAGCCGCCTCAAATAAGTCTCTGGAACCAGAGAGTCCGGCCTTGGTTAGTTGAGCCGCCATCACGCCGATAAAGGCTGGCCAACCGCCGTAGAGATCTTTGACGGGTGCCCCTTTGGTGAACGCTTCGAATGGTCCAAACGGCATCAGCGCCCCAGCCAAACCAAGAGCTGCTGCAATGCGATCTGCTGGTAGCCCAAGAAGCCGTGCGGCGGTAGCTGTGGCGCCAAAGCAACCAACCATGCTCGGTTCATGAAGACGGTGGGCGGTCATCCCTCGCACAATCGCGCGCCCACAGGCTACCGCGGCATCGTAACCTGCCACGACAGCAGTCAAGACCTCTTCGCCTGACGCGCGTACAACTTCTCCCACAGCCAAGGCAACCGGCACCACCGTAACACCACCATGCACACTAGCCCTTGGGTTTCCGTCATCCATCTCAATATGATGTGCTATGGCACCGTTGACGAGTGCTGCATGTGCGGCTGGTAACTGTATATTGTGTCCCCACAGCGTCGACTCAGGAGGCCCTGCAGAAGTCACCATGGCCTTAACCCAAGCCTGATGAACGCCTAGGCGGTAACCAGCAACCGCACAACCAAGCAGATCGAGGATTGCAACCGGTACTCGTGCACGCACCGCTGGGTCGAGTTTCGCCCATCGCACACCTTCAATATGACGACTGACCCGACTTACAAGAGGCATCATCCGCCGAGAATCTCGCGATTGAAACGGTTCGTCCATTCACCTCGACGCATCCCTATGGTTTCAAAATCAAGATACAAAATATTATCGAGAGGCACGAATGGCGCGATGACCGGGTCCAACACAACCTTGCGATTCGGTACCACCATTAATAGATCGTTGGCAAGTCGCTGCTGCACTTCCAAACTCAGGACGTAATTCACAAAAGTTTGCGCCAGTGCGCGTTGCGGGGAACCCGCTACAATTTGGAATCCTTGCGGCAAGGCAACGGCGCCTTCAGCTGGCACGATCCATTCCACCGTCGCTCCAGCCGCCTTAAGTTCTCGGGTCTGACTTGCTAATGCTAAAGTCACACCGGCTTCACCCTGCGCGACAAATTTGTTGTTCTCGGGACCACTCGTGCGGAAATCAAATGCGTTCGCCTTCAACTCAAGCAGTTTCTCAAAGCCCGGATCAATATTTGTCTCGTTCCCACCATTCAGCCGGGCGGCCATCACTAGCGTGACTGGTCCGAGACTGCTACCGAAATCGAATAAGGCAAGCTCGCCCTCAAATCGTGAATGCCATAAATCGGCCCATGACACTGGCGGATGCTTGATACGTGTACTGTTATAGAGAAAGCCGAGAGCCGATGCGAACGTAATCGGGGCGACACCCAGCGTGCTCTTCGCTTCTTCTCGAATATCACGAAGATTCGGCAACTCCCTCTCAGACACCTTCGCAAGCAATCCTTCCCGGGCAAGGAGTTGAGCCTCAGCAAAATCAATCCAGAGCAAATCAAGTGTTGGTCGGTCTTGTTCAATGCGAACACGCGCTACTTGATCAGCTGAACGCATTCCGATCACAGTAATCGATGCATCAGACAATGCTTTGAAACCAGGTGCGATGACACGATTGAAGTCGTCAATCCGACCAGGTGGTAAGGCAACCGTCAGTGTCATGTCTGATGACGTAGAGGGACCACAGCTAGCCACTATGAGAACTAGGAGTGGGAGGCATCGCAAGTACTTAGGCATCTGTTGTTATTAAAGCTCAGTTCACTTCTTCGATCTTAATTCCAGATCTTCGAGAATCGATCGCCCAGTAGAACGAGGATCATTGTTAACCCAATCACAATGGTACTGATAGCCGCCACAGTCGGATCCTGGAATCGGTCAACATACTCGAAAATGGCAACAGGTAAGGTTGTCACACGCCCACTCGCAAAAAATAAAGACAGGGCAAAGTTACCAAAAGAAACAATAAACGCGAAGAGCGCTCCTGCCACAATACCCGGTTTGATGCTGGGTAATGTAACCAGCCAAAAAACCTGGAGCGGCGTGGCACCCAGACCACGCGCCGCTTCTTCTATCGCCACGTCGGTCGTGTTCAGTGACGACATTACGGTTCGAATAACCCATGGCATAGTCACGATCAAATGGGCCGCCAGCAAGGGTGGCAAGCTACCAACTAAAGTGATGTCGACTAACGGCTGAACAATCGCCACAATAAACATCAGAATACCGATGCCCAGCACCAACCCAGGCAAAATTAACGGAGAAAGAAAGAAGGTTTCCAGTGTCCGGCGGCCGCGTATCGTGCCTCGGGTGAGAGCATAGGCGGTCGGTACACCCAGTAACAGCGCGAGCATGGTGGCCAAGCCAGCAATGACACTACTTTGCCAGACCCCGTTGAGCAGACGTGGCTGATCTAAGACATTCAGGTACCAACGCCAAGTAAAACCGTCTGGAGGAAAATGTAGTGCTACCGTCGGACTGAATGAGTAATAAACCACAATGCTTGGTGCGGCGAGTAGGAATACGAAGATGCCGATCACCAGCAACTGAAACAGCACCCGACCGATTGCACCGGAAGTCCATCTCGTCATGCTGTCTTCCGTCCACGTTCTG
>CAJXDY010000053.1:0-13539 GCA_913052135.1 uncultured Acidobacteriota bacterium | reverse complement strand
CCCACCAACGAGAGCGACTGGACGGACCGTGGGGCCGACCGAGCCGAGTTCTACTTCTCGGCGAATCCCGGCGAGACCGTGAAGGCGCTGGCGCGCATTGCGTCCGGCGGAGAACTCTCCCGCGTGATGTTGGCCCTCCGCACCATCACCGCACCGGAGGTACGGGGGAGGACGCTCGTGTTCGATGAGGTTGACGCCGGGATTGGCGGGGAAGCGGCTGACCGCGTTGGCGCCAAGTTGCGGGGACTCGCAAGTCAGGCCCAGGTCCTGTGCGTGACTCATTTGCCTCAGATAGCCACATATGGCACCACCCATTACCGAGTGAAAAAAATCGTCGTCAACGGCCGTACCACGGCGAGAGTCGACCGCCTTGATGACGAGGCGCGTGCCGCAGAGGTCGCCAGGATGATGACCGGGACACGGGTGTCTGATGCCGTGTTGCAAACCGCACGGGAGCTACTGGAAGGCGAACATCAATAGGCAAGGAAAAACGGTGCCCAGGAAATACTTCATCGAAACGTTCGGTTGCCAGATGAACGTCCACGACTCCGAGCGTCTGGCCGGCCTCCTCGATCAGGCGGGCTATGAGGCGGCGGCGGCACCCAACGAGGCCGACCTCGTGGTTATCAACACCTGCAGCGTCAGAGAGCGGGCCGAGGATCGACTGTATACGGAGTTGGGTCAGGTACCGGAGAACACGTCCGGGAGACGGCCAATTGTCGCCGTGACCGGGTGCGTGGCTCAACAGGAGGGGAGTGCGCTGCTCGAGCGTGGGCGCCGTGTGGATCTGGTCGTAGGCACACAAGCGCTGACGCGGCTGCCGGAGATGGTGGACGAGCTCGCGCAGAGCCGGCCAGAACGGGTTGACATCAACCCCTACGACAACGTGTCGTTCCCATTCGGCATCACGAAGCGTACGGACCCGGTCAAGGCATCCGTCACAATCATTGAGGGGTGCAACGACTTCTGTGCGTTCTGCGTTGTCCCCTACACCCGGGGTCACGAACGCA
This sequence comes from uncultured Acidobacteriota bacterium, assembly GCA_913052135.1. Taxonomy (GTDB): domain Bacteria; phylum Acidobacteriota; class Vicinamibacteria; order Vicinamibacterales; family UBA823; genus UBA8106. The sequence continues at coordinate 12,529 of CAJXDY010000053.1, read as the reverse complement.
TGCGCCCCTCGCGCGAGATTGTCGAGGAGGTGCGCCTCGCCGCCTCCCAGGGGCATCGCGAGATCCAGTTGCTCGGACAAATCGTCAATCACTACGCAGCCCCAGATCGATCGGGCTGCGACTTCGCTGCGCTACTGGAAATGGTCCACGAGGTGCCTGGCGTCGATCGCATCCGGTTCGCGAGCCCCCACCCGAGACATGTCACGGCGCGTATGATCGGGGTCATGCAGAGGCTACCGAAAGTCTGTCGCCATCTACATCTGCCGGTGCAGTCCGGCTCGACTGAGGTCCTGACGCGGATGCGCCGGCGCCATTCTCGCGAAGACTATCTGACGCTCGTCGAGCGCATACGGAACGCCATGCCGGACATCACCCTTTCGACCGACATGATCGTAGGGTTTCCTGGGGAGACGGCACGAGACTTCGAGGAGACGCTGAGTCTGGTGAGGACGGTGGGCTACCACAGCATGTTCTCGTTCAAGTATTCGGAACGTCCCAACACCCTCGCCACCAAACGGCTCACGGACGATGTCTCGGCCGCTGACAAGACCAGCCGGATCATCGAATTACAGGACGTACAAAAAAGCATCCAGGAGAAGCTCAACAGACGACAGGTTGGTCACGAGGTGGAGGTCCTGGTCGACTCGACTAGCCGGCGCCGTCAGTCTGATCTGGCTGGACGAACGGTGGGGAACACCGTCGTCAACTTCAAGGCTCCAGAGCGCCTGCTTGGCCAACTGGTGCATGTCCGAGTCACTAAGGCTGGGCCGTTCAGCCTATCTGGTCAGCTTGCCCCAGCCCAACAGTCCCATGATGGAGGAGCGCACCATGCAGATTGAGATGTCAATCAAGGGGCTGATGGTCGACCCGGTGACGAACATGCCAATCGTCATCCTGCATGACAGCGACGGGAAACGCGTCCTCCCGATCTGGGTGGGTGTCTTCGAGGCCAACGCGATCGCCCTGCAGATCGAGAACGTCTCGACCCCAAGACCGATGACCCATGACCTGCTGCGCAATGTGATCCAGGGCCTCAATGGCGATGTGCAGAAAATCGTCGTCAGCGACCTAAAGGGCAACACGTTCTACGCCGTACTCCACATCGTCGTCGCTGGCGAGATGGTCATGATCGACGCCCGGCCGAGCGATGCCATCGCCTTGGCGCTGCGCGTACGAGCGCCCATCTTCGCGGAGGACGCGGTGATCGAAAACGCGAAGTCGATGGACATCACGCCTGACAAAGGCGACTCTGCGCGCCTACAACAATGGCTCGAGAATCTCGACCCAGACGACCTCGGAAAATACAAGATGTAGGAAACCGATCGAAAGATGGAATATTGTTGCGTGCACGGCAACCCGAGGACTAGAATTACGCCTCACAACGGTCTTAAGGGGGAACGTCCTCAAACACCGCTGTACGGGAGGCCTTTAATCCGTGGCAGCAAGAATGATCATCGCAATAGCCAACCAGAAGGGCGGTGTTGGCAAAACGACAACCACGCTCAACCTTGCTACTGCGCTAGCGCTAGCTGATCGCAGGGTCTTGGTGATTGACATGGATCCCCAAGGCAATCTAACGAGTGGTCTTGGTCGGAAAGGTCAAGCTTCGCAAGGTCGGACAGTGTACGAGGCTCTTACCGCAGAGCCTGCGCTTGAATTCGGGCAGTTTGTTGTTGGCACCGACGTAAAGGGATTAAGTCTCGTCATGGCAGATAGGAGCCTAACTGGCGCGGAACTGGAATTGGTGTCGATGATAGCCCGTGAAACACGCCTGCGAACACTTGTCCGGCAACTTCGAGATACTTACGACTACATCTTTATTGACACACCACCCTCACTCGGATTGTTAACACTGAACGGCCTTGTCGCGGCCGACACGGTAATAATCCCCTTGCATAGCGAGTACTTCGCACTTGAAGGTTTAGCCGACCTGGTTGCGACCGTGCGTAGGGTGCGCACGTCCCTTAACCCACAGTTGGAGATTGAGGGTGTCCTGCTCACCATGCACGATGAACGCACCAATCTTGGACAGCAAGTTGCGCAAGAGGTTCGGAAATTTTTTAAAGAGAAAGTCTTCGAGACTGTTATTCCTAGAAATATCAAACTGGGGGAAGCACCAAGTCATGGCATACCGGCTATTTTGTACGATAAAAACTCTCGGGGCGCCCTAGCGTACCTATCCGTAGCGAAGGAAATAGTCTCGCGCGAGTTACAAGTCAATAAAACGGAGGACAATCATGGCTGAAAAGCGTTTCGCGCTCGGAAGGGGATTAAGAGCACTTATTCCCGAGACAGAACCGACGACGACTGTTACGAATAATGAGGTAGACATTGACCAATTAACACCAAACCGGCAGCAGCCAAGAATGGAAGTCGAGGCCGCGAACCTCGATGAATTGACTCAGTCGATTCGAGTGCACGGTGTAATTCAGCCAATCGTAGTTCGGAAAACCGACGGCGGATTTGAAATAGTCGCGGGAGAGCGCCGATGGCGCGCCGCCCAGCGCGCTGGGTTATTGCGTGTGCCTGTAGTTATTCGCAATGTTGAAGATGACAAGCTCTTGCAGCTAGCGCTCATCGAAAACATCCAACGCGAAAACCTGAATCCCGTTGATGAAGCATCCGCCTATCGTCGACTGATCGACGAATTGAAACTCAGCCAGGAAGAGGTGGCGGTAGCGGTGGGTAAAGACCGGTCGACCATTGCAAACGCATTGCGACTTTTGCGACTTCCCGACGATCTTAAGGCTGATTTAGCTGCGGGTCTTTTAAGTGTGGGACACGCACGTGCGCTGTTGGGCTTGCGTGACGAGAAAACACAACGGCAAGCCGCACGTGAAGTTGTGGCACGCGGTCTATCGGTTCGTGAGGTCGAGGTTCTAATCCGAAAACTTAATAGAGCTGAAGAAGAGCCGACGTCGCAAACACCTCCCACCCAGGACGTGCACGTACGCGCAGCGGAAGAACGGCTTCGATTTGTTTTGGGCACTCGAGTGCGAATCGTAAAAAAGAAAAAGGCCGGGCGAATTGAGATTGATTTCACATCAGAGAACGAATTGCAGCGTCTTTACGAAAAGTTGACGAATTAATGAAATTGGAATTCCCACGAAGTAAAGGAGGCGATACGAGATGAGATTCGGCAAGAAGCGGTTGACCGAGTTCGCATCCTGCGCCGGTTGAGCGAGTAAGCTCGCTGCGGGCGAGCTCGCTCACGTGTTGAGCGGCCTTCAAATACCCGATAATGACCGGGTTCTTGTGGACTTCAGAACCTCGGACGATGCAGGTGTGTATCGGTGGGACGACAAATCCGCGCTGGTTCAGACGGTTGATTTCATCACACCCATCATTGACGATCCGCTCCTCTATGGTCAGGTCGCGGCAGCGAACGCGCTCAGCGACGTATATGCGATGGGCGGTCAGCCGCTCACCGCCTTAGCCATTGCGGGATTTCCCAAGGAAGGTCTGGATTCTGAGGTCCGAAAGGCAATTTTTGAAGGTGGCCTGACGAAGCTGCGCGAAGCGAACGTAGCGCTCCTTGGTGGGCACACCGTGCAGGACTCTGAGATTAAATTCGGGTATTCCATTACCGGTTCGATTGATGTCGACCGGGTTCTAACAAATACCAATGCTCAGCTGGGTGACAACTTACTGCTGACCAAACCAATTGGCACCGGTATCGTGGCAACAGCTATCAAATATGGGCGAGCGCCTGAAAGTGTAATTGCCTCGACAACTGCATTAATGACCACACTTAACCGACTTGCAGCCGAGACCTTACGAGCATATTCGACGACCGATGTGCATGCCTGCACGGACGTAACCGGTTTTGGCCTCATTGGTCACGCTAGCGAAATGGCCGCGGCAAGCAACGTAACGATACATATCGACAGCACCGCGGTTCCATTAATCGAAGGTGTCAGAGGACTAGTGGAACGGAACCGAACGGCGGGAGGGAGTGCGAATCAGGATCATTTTGGTTCTAGAGTTAACGCCGGCATCGATGATGATTTACGTGCTTTGCTTTATGATCCTCAGACCTCAGGCGGGTTACTGGTGGCAGTCAATCATGACCGGAGCCCAGAAGTAACTCAGAGGTTAAAAAGCGCTGGTGTGAGCGCAACCAAGATCGGCGAAGTAGCGTCTCAGAGTGACATGCTCGTTTCCATCAGTTAAGCGACAGTTGGTTCCCAATCTTAAACAAGACCGATTCGCGATTAAGTGTAGAGTCGTAAGAAAAAACGCGAGCAGATGAACACTCAAACCCTTGCCGTTGCGCCTAGCAGATGCTAAAATCACGGTTTTGTACAGTCCTTATTTCTAACGTAACTTGATGCCAAGCGGAGAAACTTTGTGGACCTGAACCTATCGCTCTTCTGGGTGATTGCCTTCCTATTGGTTTTGGCTTGGACGCTAGATCGCACGCTCATCAAACCACTGACGCGGGTCATGCAAGAACGCGAGCAGGCCATTGCGTCGGCCCGAGAGCTGGCTGAATCGGCAACCCAGCGAGCTGCTGCTGCCGCGAGGGAATTTGAAGAAAAAAGAACCGAGGCTCGTGCTGATATTTTTAAACAGATGGACAAGATGAGGCAGGACTTGTTGGGTCATCGAGAGGACATTTTACAAAAGGCCAGAATTGAAGCAGACGCGGCGTTTAAAGAGGCATCGACTAGGCTAAGCGCACAAACTGAAGACGCACGAGCGCAGCTCGAGCATGATGCTCAAGCGCTCGGCATTGCTGTTGCGGAACAAATGCTGGACCGCAAGATATTGTCAAACTGATGGCAAGCGCGAGAGGCGCGAGCTTGGGAGACCGTTGATACTCATTTGGCTTTCGTTCGTCCGTGGCTTCAAGAGGAAGCTTGTCAATCAATGCCACACGTGCGTGGGGCTTGCCCTGTTATTGTTATTTATTGGAAGCGCCTTACAGGCATTGGTAAGTGTCGCGCCTGTGTTCGAAGCCGAACGGTTGCTTGCCGCTAACCCAACAGCTGCTCTAGCCGAGGCTGTTCAAACAGACAATCACGAACCCGAAGCGACATCCCACAGCCAGGAAGAACACGGCCGCCCGATAGACGTTTATGCTCGTCTGTTTAATTTCTCCATCTTGGTTGGTACATTGTTCTTCTTTCTGCGAAGTCCGATTGGCGCCTACGTGCGTAACAGAGGCTCCCAAGTACGAAACGATCTTGCTGACGCGAAGAAGACGAATGCCGCTGCTAGGCAACAATTGAAAGATATTGAAGAAAAGGCCCAAGCGTTTCCTGCAGAACTCGAAGCAATGCGTTCTCAAGGCAAGAAAGAAATCGAAGTCGAAGCGCAGCGTCTACGTGAAAGCACCGAAATGGAGCGTGACCGATTGGTCGAGCAAAAACGACGGGAGATTGACTTACAGGTTCGCGTTGCGAAGCGCGAGCTTGTGCAATACGCGTCCGAATTAGTTGTGGGAGTGGCGGCTGGGCGTATTAGGGAAGAGATGAACGATGCTGATCAATTACGACTTATCGACAGATACTTAAACCAAATCAATCCCCAATGAACTGTTTTCAACCACACAAATTATAGGAAATAGACAGATTAGTGACGAACCAGACTGCTGCCAACCGTTACGCTAAAGCGTTGTTTGACGTTGCCCTTAACGAAGCCGACCCGCAGGTCGTTGAAGCCGACTTGGCGGGATTCGTTGAGTTGATAACAACACAAACTACACTCAGGCAGGCGCTTTCTAGCCCAGCGGTGCCGGTAGAACGCAAACAGGCGGTTCTATCTGCTATTAGTGACAGAGTGAAAGAGGTATCGCCATCCGTTGTTCGATTATTGGAATTATTGATCGCGAGAGATCGATTATTGCTGCTTCCAGAAATCGTGACAGCCTATCAGGCGCGAGTCCGCGAGCATATGCACGTTCTTCGAGCAAAGGTGACAACTGCATTGCCGCTTCCCAGCGATCGACATCAGGCCCTCGCTAAGCGATTGGGTGGTGCGACTAACTGCAAGATTGAGCTCGAAACGCATGTTGATCCGAGCATTGTGGGAGGCGCAATCGTCAAGCTCGGTAGCACAATTTATGACGGCAGTATTGTGCGGCAATTAGAACGGATGAGACAACAGTTTGAAAATAGCACCTAGCAGTGGAAGCGCTAGGTTTTCCCTCTACGGGTTACATCGGATTGAGGGACTAATGGAATTACGAGGATAAGAAGGATGGACATTAAAGCTGAAGAAATCTCTAAGATTATCCGCGATCAAATTGGTAGTTATGCCGTCGACATCGATGTGTCTGAAGTTGGCACGGTCGTGGCTATTGGCGATGGCATCGCGCGACTTCACGGCGTTGAGCGGGCTATGGCTGGTGAGATGTTGGAATTTCCGCATGGCATCTTTGGTATCGCGTTAAACCTAGAGGAATCAAGTGTTGGAGTGGTCTTGCTTGGCGAGTATGCAAGTATCCGCGAGGGCGACGTGGTCAAGCGCACCGGGAAAATTATGTCGGTGCCAGTTGGCGAAGAAATGCTGGGGAGAGTCGTTAATGCGCTCGGTCAACCTATTGACGGTAAGGGGCCAATCGCCACCCAACACCAGTTGCCTATCGAACGAATCGCACCGGGTGTCGTCGATAGGCAACCCGTTCGCGAGCCTTTACAGACTGGCCTAAAGGCTATTGATGCCATGATTCCGATTGGTCGAGGTCAACGCGAGTTAATCATAGGTGATCGACAGACCGGCAAGACTGCAATTGCTGTGGATACAATTATCAACCAGCGCGATACGGGCGTTGTGTGCATCTATAACGCTATTGGGCAAAAACAATCGACAATTGCTCAAGTGGTTAAAACACTCGAGGCAGAAAACGCATTAGCGTACACGATAGTTGTAGCGGCTGCCGCTTCCGACCCTGCCTCACAACTATTTATTAGTCCGTACTCGGCCTGTTCAATGGGAGAACATTTTCGAGACAACGGCCAGGCTGTGCTCTGCGTCTACGATGATCTTTCAAAGCACGCGCAGGCCTACCGTGAAATTTCATTGCTTCTTAGGCGGCCACCCGGGCGTGAAGCGTATCCCGGTGATGTTTTTTATTTACATTCAAGGTTGCTCGAACGTGCTGCGAAGCTGAGCCAAGAAAAGGGCGCTGGTTCGCTGACAGCCTTGCCAATTATCGAGACGCAGGCAGGAGATCTCTCTGCGTATATTCCGACCAACGTAATTTCTATAACCGACGGTCAGATTTTTTTGGAATCGGATTTGTTTCATCAGGGTGTGCGCCCGGCTATTAATGTCGGCAACTCAGTTTCACGTGTTGGAGGATCGGCTCAGGTAAAAGCGATGCGTCAGGTTGCAGGAACATTGCGGCTTGATTTGGCCCAATACAGAGAATTGGCGGCCTTCTCCCAATTCGGCAGCGAGCTCGATAAGGCGACCCAGGCCCAGCTCAACCGCGGACAACGCCTCGTGGAAATTCTCAAGCAGCCACAGTATGTTCCACTGGCTGTTGAGCAACAAATCGCATTGATTTTTGCAGGGACGAACGGGTTCCTCGATGACGTTCCCGTAGAGAGCGTCCAGTCTTATGAGCGTGAACTGTATCAATTCCTTGAAACTCGTTATCAGGCTGTGCTCGCGGCCATCCGCGAGAAGAAATCTCTAGATGATCAAATCAAAGCCGACCTTGGCGCAGCCTTGAAGGAGTTTGTGGCACAGTTTGCGGCATCACGAGAGAACAGCGCGGCATAATCCAAAGACTGAAAATTAGAACGATGCCATCCCTTTTAGACATGCGACGTCGTGTACGTGCGGTCAAGTCGACGCAACAAATCACGAAGGCAATGAAGATGATCGCGGCTTCTAAATTACGCCGCGCGCAAAATCGCATTCTGGGAGCTCGCCCCTTTGCGAACGAGATGCTCCGAGTGCTCAACAGGTTGGCGATGCGGGTTGACACATCGCTACATCCATTACTTCAGAGGCCAGAGTCACACTCTGATAGCCGAACCCTACTTTTTGTTATCACAGCTGATAAAGGACTGTGTGGCGGTTTCAATACGAACATCGTAAGGTCTGCTACTGGTTTTGTTAATAAGAACTCAACCAATGAAGTTGCCTTGGGGCTCATTGGTCGAAAAGGCCGAGACTTTTTTGCACCGAAAGGCTTTGACGTTTGTTATGAGAACGTCAACCTGTTTTCTAGCTTAAGTTTTAGCCACGCTCAAGCGATCACGGAAGTTGCGATTAAAAAATTTACGACGCAAGCGGTTAATTCAGTGTATTTGGTCTATAACGAGTTCAAGTCTATTTTGCAGCAAAGAGTTGTAGTCGAACGGCTTCTTCCGATTGCAGAGTTAGAGAAGGAGGCGCTGGAGGCCGAGATATCTAGCGATGGAACCGCAAGTATTGACTACCTTTATGAACCGACACCAGAAGGAATTTTTGATGACCTGCTACCACACCATGTCGAGGTGCAAACGTTTCGCGCTCTGCTGGAGTCAGCAGCAGCCGAACATGCGGCACGGATGACAGCCATGGATGCAGCCACTAAAAACTCGGGAGAGTTAATTGAACAACTGACGTTGCATATGAACAAGGTGCGCCAAGCGGCTATTACCAGAGAGATTATTGAAGTGGTCTCGGGCGCGGAAGCCTTATAGTTTCGAACACCGCTAGCTAAGAGCTTGCGGTAACTAACGTAGGACACGAGGAATAATGAGCATGTCAAACGGAGCAACCACAGAGCAAAAAAGCGGAAAAGTAATTCAAATTATTGGACCAGTTTTGGATGTTGAATTCCAAGGCGGCCACCTACCTGCTATTTACAATGCCTTGCGTATCGTGTCCGACGACACATCAGGGACGGGTGTTGAGATCGACGTCATTGTAGAAGTGCAGCAACATCTTGGAGAGAACCGTGTGCGAGCGGTCGCGATGAAGCCGACTGAAGGAATGCAGCGGGGGATGCGAGCTATCGACTTGGGTGAACAGATTACTGTACCAGTTGGCCCCCAAACACTCGGGCGCGTGATGAATGTACTAGGTGAACCCGTTGATTTTCCTGACCGTAAAATTGACACAGCTGAGCGTTGGCCAATCCACCGTCCTGCACCATCGCTTGAAGACCAATCTACTGAATTACAGATGTTCGAGACCGGCATCAAGGTTATTGATTTACTCGAACCGTACCTTCGTGGCGGCAAGATTGGATTATTTGGTGGTGCGGGTGTCGGCAAGACAGTCATTATTATGGAATTAATCCATAATATCGCTTTGAAACACGGCGGAGTGTCGGTTTTTGGAGGAGTGGGAGAGCGTACCCGCGAAGGAAATGACCTGTGGCTTGAGATGCAAGAAAGCGGCGTTATTAACATAGAAGACCAAGAAAAATCTCGTGCGACACTCGTGTACGGCCAAATGACCGAGCCACCTGGCGCACGGCTGCGAGTGGGTTTGACCGCCTTGACGGTCGCTGAGTACTTCCGCGATGCAGAGAACAAAGACGTGTTGTTATTTATTGACAATATTTTTCGATTCACACAGGCGGGTTCCGAAGTATCGGCACTGTTGGGCCGCATGCCATCCGCTGTGGGTTACCAGCCAACACTACTTACAGAGATGGGAGAGTTGCAGGAGCGGATTACCTCCACAAAACAAGGGTCGATCACATCAGTGCAAGCGATTTACGTCCCGGCTGATGACTATACTGATCCTGCACCTGCGACGACGTTCGCACACTTGGACGCAACAACAAATCTGTCACGATCAATCGCTGAGTTGGGCATCTATCCGGCAGTCGATCCACTGGCTTCCACTTCACGCATTCTCGATCCCCGGGTCATCGGTGACGAGCATTACGAGGTAGCCCGTCAGGTGAAACAAGTACTGCAGCGATATAAGGACCTCCAAGATATTATTGCGATTCTAGGCATTGACGAGCTTTCCGAGGAAGACAAGCTCACCGTAAGCCGCGCTAGAAAACTGCAAAGATTCCTGTCGCAGCCATTCTTTGTGGCAGAGCAATTCACCGGAATTCCTGGGAAGTATGTCCCGATTGCTGATACGGTTCGTGATTTTAAGGAAATTGTTGAAGGAAAACACGACGATCTACCAGAGCAAGCATTTTATCTTGTTGGTACGGTTGCGGAAGCCATCGAGAAAGCAGAAAAAATAAAAGCGGCGTAGTTCTTGTTGGTTCATCGATTGAAGTCAGACAGACAATGGCACTACCTTCTCAGTTAGCACTACATATCACTACTCCTGAGAGATCCCTCGTCGAATTAAACGTGGACGAAGTGCAGGTCCCTGGCTCAGATGGATACTTGGGGGTGTTACCTGGTCACACACCGCTTCTTGCCAATCTCAATATTGGCCATATTTGGTACCGCATTGGTTCAAGGCAGTCCTACTTGGCTGTTTCGCTTGGTTATACGGAGGTTTTACCAGACAAGGTAACCATTCTAGCCACAGTAGCTGAGCTGGCCGAAGAGATTGATCGTGAAAGAGCCACTGAAGCTCGCGAAAGAGCAGAAAGCCAGTTAAGACGACGCTCTGCCGAAGTCGATTTTGCACGGGCACAGCTTGCGTTGCGCAGGTCTTTGGTCAGGTTGCAAGTTTCATTAAAAGCCCAGGCGAGCGCACCCTAACACCGTCATTCAAACCACGAACACCGAAGTCAGCTATCATAGACCCAAACACAGTAATTAAGACGGCGTTGACTTTTGTTTGGCGCTGTTACATGAAAGATCAAACTGCAGGTGTTGGAATGCGTGTTTCTTGTGCCGTAACCTCCGATAGAGGGTTGCTACGTTCTTCGAACGAGGACAGCGAATGCGCGCGGCCAGACATTGGCCTCTTCTTGGTAGCAGATGGCATGGGTGGTCATGTTGCTGGCGAGGTAGCTTCGCGACTCGTCGTGAAAACGATCGAAAACTTTATTCAAGAAACCAAGACCACTCGCATGGAGGATAATTGGCCATTTCCGTTTAACGACCAAATTAGTGTAACTGCGAATCGGACCCAGTTTGCGTTTCGGTTAGCGAATCGCGCCCTTGCCTCCAAAGTTGCAGGGGCAGAGCATTTGCACGGCATGGGCACAACTGCCTCGGCAATAGTAATTAATGATCGTCTGGCAGCGATTGCGCACGTCGGTGATAGCCGGATCTATCGTCTTCGGGGCGGTCAGTTTAAACAATTAACGACCGATCACTCATGGGTCCAAGAGCAGGTGCAAGCCGGTGAACTGACGCCGAGCGCCGCGCGGCAGCATCCCCGGCGGAATATTGTAACCCGCGTACTTTCTGGCGGTGAAGATCCAGATGTCGATCTTGATGAATATGAGTTAGAAATAGGGGACCGCTTCTTGATTTGCTCGGATGGTCTGTTTGCGGTCGTTTCTGACGAACGAATTAAGGAATTACTAAGTCAATCGGTCACGCTTGAAACAGTGTGTAACAATCTAGTTGAGACGGCGAACGCAGGTGGCGGGCCTGATAATATAACTACACTGGTCCTTCAGATCGATGATCCATAACCTTCTTCAATTACCTCGCTATCGAGGATTAATTCAAAGCTTGGTGGCGCGCGAGCTAAAGGCGCGCTACCGGGGTTCGGTGCTCGGGTTTTTTTGGTCGTTCATTAACCCCCTGCTCCTCCTACTAATCTACTCGTTTGTGTTCAATACTATCCTTCCAGGAATTCGACCTGCGTCGGTTGAGCCGTTCGCGTTATTCATGTTCTGTGGGATTCTTCCGTGGACTTGGTTTTCCTCGTCATTAATAGAGTCATCCGGTGTCTTGATTGCAGGCGGGAATCTCATCAAGAAGGTGTTATTTCCGGCTGAGGTGTTACCGATCGTAACAGTCTTAGCGAACATGGTGCACTTCTTTTTGGGATTACCGATACTAGTCGGATTTCTAATTTATTATTCCATTCCGCTTCAGCTTAATGAACTGATTTGGTTTCCGTTTGTCATTTTGGTGCAGCTAATTTTAACGCTGGGCCTATCCTTGATCGTTTCTGCGCTCACAGTACACTTTCGCGACATCAAAGATATCCTCTCAAACCTTCTGACCTTTTGGTTTTTTGCGACGCCAATCATCTATCCGATGTCGATGGCTCCGTCTGGTGGCAAGCGATTTCTAGATATGAACCCGTTCACTCACCTTGCTGTTTCTTATCAAGAAATTTTGTTTTATGACGGTCCGTTCGGACACCTAAAATGGCTGCTGACGCTTGGCGCAGCATCCATTGTGTTGTTCATAGTTGGTTACTTCTTGTTCGATCGGCTGCGTGACTCTTTTGCGGAAGAAGTTTAAAGCAAGGCCTATTACCATGCACGCAATCGACATAGATCATGCTACCAAAACTTACCGCCGGTATGGTCGCCGACGACAATTCGCCACACTCAAGAGCGCCCTATTGTCTGGAAGTTTAATCACAGATCTCAAACCGGCTGAAACCTTCACTGCTTTACGAGATGTTTCCCTACGAGTGGCGACAGGAGAGACCGTTGGTGTAATCGGACCAAACGGTTCAGGAAAGA
>CAJXDY010000052.1:0-15969 GCA_913052135.1 uncultured Acidobacteriota bacterium | reverse complement strand
TCGACCGAAACCCCATCCTGCGAGGAAGATAAACGTTTTGGGCCAGTTCGCATCACCGCAACCGGAATCGGTGCCGTGTTCGAAGAGCGACGCAACAATGCCACCATCCTGGCATTCGCTAAATTCGTGAAAACGATCAATTTCAATAATGAGGGTCCCCTCAGGAATTTCCATGCGTGCGACAAACGACCCGGTGTTTTCAATTTCGTTCACATCAATTTCCACACTACCGTCAACCGGATGGACATCGGATGCATCGTTATCCATGTGGTCCCATCCCGGCGGATCATTTAAGGTTCCCACCATGTGGAGCTTCGAGCCTGAAAGGACCCAGCGACCGTCGTACAAATCGTGCTGGTCAGGCGCATAGAAGCTGACCTCAGCCCCTGGCTGCTGACGAGGCGTCGTCTGGGAGAACAAGTGGTTCGGCGTGCCGACCATCAGGCTCATGGCGATTGTGAGATAGAGAAGGGTAGTGTTTACGGTGTTTATCATTGTGATGCGCTCCTTGTCATCCGACCTGAAACCATCGGGTTACTGGTCTGGTTCTGGGTGCAGTATACCCCCTAGGCCAAGGGCTTCGAGGTTGCGATTCAGTTCCGCTACATCGCCGTTGAGGATATCTGTCATGCGTAATTGGTAGGTGTTTAGCAGTTCCTCATAATTCTCGAACACGGCACGTTGTTGAGTCGTCGGTTCGAAATCCGTTTGTCCCACGTACGACGCGAGGCTGCTTAATTTTGCCAATAATTGCCTAGGCCAGCGGATGGAGTCTTGCCTCGCGGAGCCCCCAGACAGGCGAAGATCACTCAGATTCATTTCGAGGGCGATCAAGCGTTCGTCTAGCGCGTGTGCCTGTTCCTGAATCGCGTCTGCCTCTTGGTGATTGTCAAGCCATCCGTCTTGTGCATCGAGCTGCTCACGGATCAATTCGATTTCATTGATTAAGGACACTCCTTCGTTGAGGGCATCCCGAATTTCAAAGAGCAGGATCATTTGTTTAGCAATATCCATTTCAGAGCCAGCGGAATTGGGATCTTTCAGAACCCTGAGCGGTTCAGTTAGCGTAGTGTCACCAACGACCAGTGTTACTGTGTAGTCGCCGGGTGGGGCCAGAAGAGCCACACGACTTCCATCACCGATCGGACGAGTTTCAGTTTCTGGATCTGGACGGACGTGGGAATGTCCTATGGCAGGCATCCGTATCCGCGGTTGGGTCGTTTGTGCGTAGCGCAGATCCCAGAACACACGGTGCAGTCCGGCAGTGGTTGATAAATTCGAGAGTGATCGGACGCTGTCACCGGCAGCGTTGTGAATCGTTAGCGTCACCTCTTCGGCGTCTGAGAAGTCAGCGCCAAGGTAATAATGCAAAGAGGCGCCATAGGTTGGGTTCGTGCCACTTCCCGAGTCCTCAGGTTGACTCATGACACTCTTACGAGTTCTAAACCGATACGCTGGCCGTGGAGTGAACAAATGTGCGTTGGTAGTGTCGCTCGCCTCAGTCCAGCGCTGCAATGGAGTAATGTCATCGAGAATCCAAAAGCCTCGGCCATAGGTGCCAACGACCAAATCATTAAAGTGTGGCTGGATTGTTAACCAGTGCACAGGCACGTGTGGCAGATTCGATTGTAAGGAGTGCCACTGTACTCCGTTGTTGAACGAGACGTACAGCGCATTTTCCGTTCCGGCGTACAGCAACCCTGGTTGTATGGGGTCTTCACGGACAACGTGGACAAAGCTGAGTGGACTGGTCGGGATGGTGTCACTAATCTTCGACCAAGTGTTTCCATAGTCAGTGGTGACATAGATGAATGGATCGAAATTGCCAATTTGATGTAAATCGACACTCAGGTAGGCGGTGCTTGGGTCGTGCGAGGACGGTTCAATATTACTAATCGTACCCCAAGGCGGTAACTCTGGCAGATTGTTTGTGACATTCGTCCATGTGTCGCCACCATCCCGAGTAATGTGAACGAGGCCATCGTTTGAGCCACTCCAGAGCACACCTTCCGTTAGCGGCGATTCAGCGAGCGCGAACAGGACCGCAGCGTACGTTGGGCTGACGTCTTCAGGGGTGAGGCCACCCGTCTTCTGTTGTTTGCTTTTATCGTTGGTGGTTAAGTCTGGACTGATAATGTTCCAACTCTGTCCACCGTTCATCGTTACATGGACGTACTGACTGCCCACATAGACCCGGTTATGGTCGTGTGGAGAAATCGCGATCGGGAAGGTCCATTGAAATCGGTATGGGACGTCGGCTGCGGCCCATCCTTCGGGGTTGTCTGGCCACACGCTTACGTTGCGGGCATGCCCGGTGTTGAGATCGTAGCGTTCCAGGATGCTGTCGTAACAACCTGACCATACGATGTTGTTTTCCACGGGATCAGGAATAGCAAAACCGGACTCACAACCGCCAACCGAATGCATCAACCCGATTGGAATTCCGCCTTGTTGGAGACTATTACTGGGTACACGAGCGGACGGGCCATCCTGTCGATTGCCATATACGTAGTATGGAATTTGGTTATCCGTGTAGGCGTGGTACATCTGGGCAATCGGCATCCGCGGTCGCCACCAACTTTCACCTCTGGTGGTGCTAATGGAAAGGCCGCCATCATGACCCACGATCATACGATCGGGAATCAACGGATCGATCCACATGTCATGGTTGTCACCTCCGGCTGTTCCTCGGGTGATCGTGAGGCCACCGTCGAGGGAAACGGAGTGTCGAGTCGAAAGAAAGTGAATTTCGTCACGGTCGTCTGGTGCAACCGTTGCCCGGGTATAGTAGAGCGGTCGTTGTGCGAGAGTATGGTCCGCGTTCACCATCTGCCACTGATCGCCACCATCGTCTGAACGCCAGAGTACGCCTTCGTGATCTTCGACGTTCGCGTCCGCGTTCGTTTCGATGAGGGCATAGATGCGATTCGAGTCAATGGGCGTCATCGATAAACCAATCTTGCCAAGCGGTTTGCTTGGCAACCCGTTTCCAGTTAGTTCATGCCAGGTGCTACCTCCATCCCGAGAGGTCCAAAGCCCACTTCCTGGTCCGCCGCTTTCTCTACCCCAAGTTTGGATGAATAGTTGCCACATGCCTGCAAACAGAATCTGTGGATTGTTTGGATCGATTGCGAGGTCAGACGCGCCGGTGTGCTCGTCAACAAACAGTACGTGCTCCCAAGTCAGACCGTTGTCTTGGGAACGAAAGATGCCTCGATCTTCTTGAGGGCCGTAACCGTGTCCGAGAGCTGCCGCGAACACGATGTCGGGATTCGTGGGATGTACTACGATACGACCAATGCGCCCGGTGGCGTCGAGACCCATGTGCTGCCAGGTTTTGCCGGCATCGGTCGATCGATATATGCCATTGCCGTGGGAGATGTTACTGCGAATAAAAGTCTCTCCAGTACCCGCCCAAACAATATTTGGATTCACTGGATTAATGGCCAGGGCACCGATCGATGCAACTGGCTGATCGTCAAAAATTGGCTCCCAGTGAATCCCGCCGTCGATTGACTTAAAAATTCCACCCGATGCTGCACCGGCGTAATAAATGTTTCGATCGCCAGGGACGCCCACGACTGCACTGACACGGTTGCCCACGGGCCCGATATGTCGATACTCCATGGAGTCGAAGGTTGTGGGTTCCAGTCTCGTCAGGGTTTGTGCGTAGGACGAGGAGACTAACAGGTGCCAACATATTAAAAGGAGGCACGAGATACCGGTAAGGCGGTGGGACTGTAACATGGGTTTCTCCAGGAACAGGGTAGATTTCACGGTCACACTATATCCGGAATCTGGTAGTTCACAGCAGTGCTGAATCGGGATCGTCTCGCGCTTCCTGTCGTTGCTTGCTATATTTGGGCATATGGCAACACACCGATTAGGTATTGTGATGCATGGTGTCACCGGTCGTATGGGTGGCACTCAACACCTGAGACGCTCGGTGCTGGCGATTCACGAGGCGGGAGGGATCTTACTAACCAATGGCGATCGAGTCGTCGTCGAACCATTATTGCTTGGTCGAAATGATGCAAAGCTGGCGGCTTTGGCAAGCGAGACTGGGTTCAGCGAGTACACCACCGACTACGATGCAGCCCTAGGTTCACGTGATCACACTCTGTTTTTTGATGCCGGTACAACAGCCCAGCGACCGAAGCTGCTTGGTCGTGCTCTTGCAGCCGGAAAGCATGTCTATTGTGAGAAACCAGTCGCGGCTTCGTTGACTGAGGCCCGTGAAGTAACGGCTCAGGCTACCCAAGGCAAGATGAAGAGTGGCGTCGTGATGGACAAGCTGTTCTTACCTGGGTTACTGAAACTAGCGCAACTAAAGTCTGAAGGGTTTTTTGGCCGCATTCTTTCGGTGCGGGTCGATTTTGGGTACTGGGTATTTGATGGTCAAACAGGAACAAGCAATCGACCGAGTTGGAACTACCGCAGGAGTGATGGAGGTAGCATTATTTTCGACATGATGGCCCACTGGCGCTATGTGTTAGATCGGCTCGTTGCTCCCGTGCAATCGGTGATGTGTCTTGGCGCGACCCATCTTCAGCAACGATGGGACGAAGCGGGAGACTCCTATATTGCGGACGCTGACGATGCAAGCTATGCACTGATGCAATTGAAGGGTGGTGTGGTTGCCCAGGTCAATAGCAGCTGGTGTACGAGAGTTAATAGAGACGACTTGGCAGTCTTTCAAATTGATGGGACAGAGGGTTCAGCTGTGGCCGGTCTGAATTGGTGTCGGACTCAGTCACTGGGTGACACTCCACGTCCTGTTTGGAATCCGGACGAGCCCCAAGCCGAGTCGTTTCGCGATCAATGGATTCCCTATCAACCCGAGCGCCGTTATCCGAATGGTTTTCGAGCTCAGTGGGAACAATTCATCCGACATCTCTATGAGGATGCGGCATGGTCTTACACCTTACAAGAGGGCGTAAAAGGTGTGGAATTGGCCGAGGCTGCAATGGAGAGTTGGCGCCGGCGAGTCTGGGTTGACGTCGATGGCGTGAACGAGTAACCCGTCAGCAGCTTATGCCTAGACTAACGCTCCCCAAGATTGATGGCACGCTCGAAACATTTGAGATGCCGGAAAGCTTACCGTTTCCCGTGGCTGGCGGGACGCGGAATCGGATTGTATATGCGGCGGCGCACGTTGTGGGTTGTTACGACCTTCCTCAAGTAATTGATTGGGATGCTACGTTACAGTTTCGAGAATATCTCTGGGATTGCGATCTTGGAGTTGCGGAAGCGATGGATACCGCGCAGCGCGGAATGGGACTTTCTTGGCTACAGGCCCGTGAACTTATTCAACGAACACTCTCGGCGAGTGCGAAACGAAAAAATGCGTTAGTAGCTTGTGGTTGTGGGACAGACCAACTCATCAGAACGGATGATGTCGCGTTAGATGATGTTATTCGAGCCTATGAAGAACAGATGGCGTGGGTGGAAGCTCAAGGTGGACGAATTATTTTGATGGCAAGTCGAGCTTTGTGTGCTGCAGCGCAATCGCCAGACGACTATCTGATGGTATATGAGCGACTCCTAACACAGGCGCGGCAGCCCGTGATCATTCATTGGTTAGGCGAGATGTTCGATCCGGCTCTTGCTGGGTATTGGGGATATTCGAAAATTGACGAAGCCCTCAAAGCCGTCACAATGTTTCTGAGTGCTCACGCTACCCGTATTGATGGCATCAAAATTTCACTGCTCGACAAGACTAAAGAGATTGCAATGAGGCGCGAGCTACCAGCATCAGTCCGAATGTATACGGGTGATGATTTTGATTTCGCCGAATTGATTGGTGGTGATGCTTTTGGGTATTCGGACGCGCTGCTTGGCATCTTCGATGCGATTGCTCCGGCAGCAAGCGCGGCCTTGAACGAGTTAGCGTCCGGTAGACGTGATCGCTTTGATCAGATTCTTGCTCCCTGTGTCCCGCTTAGCCGACATATATTCTGTTCGCCCACGCAGTTCTATAAAACTGGAATTGTTTTCATGGCTTGGCTTAATGGATATCAGAAGGAGTTTGTCATGCTGGGCGGTCAAGAAACAAAACGTTCATTGCCCCATCTTGCAGAGATCTTTCGTTTGGCCGTTAGGGCGCGACTCCTTCAAGATCCGGAGTTAGCGGTCACTCGAATGGACACACTTTGTCGGGCTGAGGGAATTACGGTATGACGGACAAACAAGCGCAACCGGCGATGGAGTTGTCGTTGAATACTGCGACGATTCGCGAGCAATGGGAACTCGACCAGGCGATTCAGGGCTGTGTGCGTCATGGGGTTCGGGCAATTGCACCTTGGCGCGATCAATTGCAGAAGTTAGGGGTGTCCGAGGCAGTCAAGATGATTGCCGACCATGGTCTTCGAGTGTCTTCGTTGTGCCGAGGAGGATTCTTTACGGCTGATGCAAAACTAAATATGGATGATAACTATCAGGCGGTTGACGAGGCGCGTGCGCTGGATGCGGATTGTTTAGTTCTTGTGGTGGGGGGATTGGTTTCTGGAACCTCTGACATGGCGTACGCAAGGGGGCAGGTTGCGGACGGCCTTGCAACTCTTTCAGAGTATGCACGCGACCAGGGTGTACGACTGGCGCTTGAGCCGATGCATCCGATGTATGCAGCGGACCGTGGGTGTATCAATACACTGAAGCAGGCACTTGATTTATGTGAACAGCTTGGTGGAGATGTGGGTGTGGCTATTGATACGTATCATGTGTGGTGGGACCCTGATTTGACTCGACAGATTCAACGGGCAGGCGCTGCCAGCCGCATTTTTGCGTTCCACTGTGCTGATTGGCTGGTGCCTACCGAAATGATATTTGGAGATCGAGGGATGCCTGGTGATGGCGTTATCGACCTTAAGCGAATTTATCAAATGGTTCTGGCAGCAGGGTACGAAGGGTGCTGCGAGATTGAAATATTTTCAACAAATTGGTGGCGGCGCGATCCAGATGAGGTGTTGCGCACGTGCGTGCAAAGGTACCAGCGTGTCGTCTAGACAGACGAAGGGGACCCGGGGGCAGCGACTCGAACCATGGAAAGTGGGATTGGATCAATACGGATTGAGTCCGCTTGAGTTGTCTCCGTTGGATATTTTGCGATGGGCCGTGGATCACGGGGCAGACGGAGTGCACTTTTCTGGGTTTGAGCCAGAATGGCAACAACGGCTAGACCACGGTTGCCTTCAGGAACTTCGGATGTTTGCCGAATCACAAAGTCTCTACCTTGAATGGGGCGGCGCTGGACATATTCCGCGCGATATGACGAACTGGTCAGTTCGTGATTTGTTTGATGCCAATCACATAGTGGCGACACAAGCCGAACACTTGGGAGTTCAGATTGTTCGGTCATGTTCTGGCGGGCTCATGCGGTGGACCGACGCCGCCCCTTCGACGGAGATTTTGCTCCGGGAGACGGCCACGGCGCTACGGGCACAGCGGGAGATGTTGCGCGATCACGGAGTCATTCTCGCTATCGAATTGCATTTCGAGTTTACGACCTATGAACTGCTTCGACTGTTTGAGATGTGCGACGCGAGTCCAGGGGATTGGCTGGGCGTGGTTCTTGACACGATGAATGTGTTGACGATGTTGGAGGAACCAGTTCGGGCGACCGAGCGAATATTGCCATGGGTGGTGTCGACGCATCTGAAGGATGGTGGGGTGCGGAGTGTGCCCGCGGGCTGGGAAACCTTTCCGACTGCCATAGGGCAAGGAGTGGTCGATCTCTCTGGGGTGATTCGCCATCTGGAACGTAGCGATCGGTCGATTCATCTGTCGGTGGAAGATCATGGGGGCTCATTTAAGTTGCCGATCAGAGACGAGGGTTTCTTGGCAAAATTTCCAGATGCCACTGAAGAAGAGATGACAGCGATCGCAACGCTTGCGCGTCGAACCCAACAAGCCGACCACTGTGTGCCGACGGAACGCGCGGACTGGCCTGCACTGTGTGAGGCGAGAATGAGTCAAAATCTGATTGCTGCAAAGCGGCTTGTTGCTGATGCGGGTTTATCGTGACAGCACCCGTGAACATAATCATGGTTGGCATCAATGGTTATGGTGCTGACTACATTGACGTGCTAGCACAGCAACCTTTGAATGCTATTAAGGTGGTTGGTGCTGTTGACCCGCACTGGAGTCGTGATTGCCGCTCCTTAGAATGTTTTCCCGATGCCGTGCCGGTGTATAAATCACTGAAGGACTGCTTTGAGGCTGGACATGTAGCCGATTTAGTGGTCATCGCTTCACCGATTCATCACCATATTCCCCAGAGTGTGCTGGCGTTAAAGCATGGATGTCATGTGTTGTGCGAGAAACCACTTGGTTCGGCAATTCAGGAAGCCAAAGCACTCATGGAAGCATGTGATCGGTCAGACCGGTCGGTGCGGATTGGCTATCAGTGGTCGTATTCGCGAGGTATCCAAGGGCTCAAGAATGATATTCGGATGGGACGCTTTGGTGCACCGATTCGACTGAAGACGATTTGTCTATGGCCCAGAACAACGTCCTACTATCAACGTAATACTTGGGCGGGGAAACTTCGCGAGGCGGTAACAGGGCGCTGGATCCTCGATAGTCCGCTTAATAATGCGCAAGCTCATTTTTTACATAATCTTTTTTTCTTGGTGGGTCCAACAGCTAGCACCAGCGCGCTTCCGATCGAAGTTACCGCAGAGGCATGTCGTGTAAACCATATTGAGAGCTTCGATACGGTCGCCTGCCGTGCACGGACTGCAGAGAACGTCGAAATCCTGTTCTATGGTTCTCATGCTTCACAACAGTCTCAGGGACCTCGGTTTGAACTCGAATTTGAGCAAGCCCGCGTAACTTTCAATGCGAACACTCACGGACAAATGAACGAAATTGTTGTTGAGGATGGCACGCGTTGCGTAGACACGTACCCGTCGCCAGCTGCAGACGGACAGTTTGTGAAATTGGATGAAGCCATTCGTTCGGTGAGGACAGCTCAACCAGTCTCTTGCGGTCCCGAGGCGGCAATGGCTCAGACATTATGCGCAAATGGCGTTCATGAATCGCTTGGTCAAATTCTGACTGTCTCAGACGACCGTCGGCGTATGGCACATGGTCCAGATCGATGCTGGATTGCTGGTCTCGATGCTGACTTTCAGGAAGCCTATCAGCTTGGTGTTCTGCCGAGTGAAATCGAGGGGTCCTTGAGTGTGCGCGGACGAACCGTCGATCTAAAAAACTATGACCAGTTTCCGTCACGAGAGGTAGGTTCATGACCCTTCTGGGTCTTCATCCGCTCGACGTGGCAATCCTACTTGGATATTTGATCGTTATCATCTGGATTGGAAAACGAGTTGGAGCACAGACTCGGGATCGAGAAGAGTTTTTTCTCGCGGGACGACGGTTAGGGAAGTTCTATCAGTTTTTCCTCAACTTTGGTACCTCGACAAACGCAGATCAGGCCGTAGCCGTATCCAGGGAAATCTATCGTCAGGGCATCGGGGGCATGTGGATTCAATTTCTTGTCCTGTTCATCACACCGTTCTATTGGTTTCAAACTCTATTTTTCCGAAGGGTTCGCTTAACGACCATTGGTGATTACTTTACAGAGCGTTTTCAGAGTCCATTCCTTGGCGGATCGTTTGCGGTGTTTATTTTGCTCGTTTCAATTATTGGTGGAGGTGCGGGCTTCATGGTGGCCGGGAAAACTTTCATGGCGGTTACTCCGAAAGCCGAAACGGAATGGACGGATGAAGAACGTGAAGACGTACGAACCTTTCGCGAATATAACGAATTAACTGAGCAATTTGAGGAAGGACTCACGACAGATCAACGTAATCGTTGGGAAGAATTAGATGAACGGAGGAAATTGGGACAGCTGCGCTCACTGATCTCGCATACGAATCCACTGGTCTTTTATGCCATCTTCGCGTTTGTGGTGTCGATCTATACGATGCTGGGTGGATTTCGTGCCGCGGCTATCACCGATGTGATTCAAGGCATATTTATCGTACTGTTTTCGTTAATTTTGATTCCACTTGGCTTAAATAAGATTGGTGGGTTCGAGGGGCTGCATGCGACCGTGCCCAGTTTCATGTTCGACTTGTTTGGTTCGGCTGCACTCAGCGACTATGGGTGGTATACGATCCTCGCGATGATTCTCGCAAACCTCGTATCCATTATTGCTGTCGCTACGGGAATGCAGACCGCGGGTTCGGCACGGGATGAAAACACAGCGCGATTCGGCATGATCGGCGGCATGTTTTTCAAACGGTTTATCATGCTCTTTTGGGCTCTGGCAGGGTTGCTCGCTATTGGTCTGTATGCTGGTGATTTGCATGACCCCGATCTGATTTGGGGATACATGACGTATGACCTCCTTGCCCCGGGAGCGATCGGCTTAATGATGGTAGGTGTTCTCGCAGCCAACATGTCCACCCTGGATGCTACGGCAGTTTCCTATTCGGCCCTGTTTATCCGGAACCTGTACGAACCACTAAGACCTAATCAATCCGAGGCGCACTACTTATTGGTGGGGAGACTACTCATCCCCGTTACCCTTGCGGGAGGCATTGCGGTGGCCGTCTTGGTGGACGACCTTTTGGAGTTGTTTCGGTATGTGATTTCTGTGCCTGCGATTTTTGGAGCAGCAATCTGGCTAGGTTTTATTTGGCGAGGGCTGACTCGAATGGCTGTGATTCTGCAGGTTGCGATCTGCGTGGTCATTTATCTGGTGGTTCCAAATTTATTTGCCACGATGGATTGGTCGCGACATCATCCTGAGTTTTTACAGGAAACGCAAGCGCGAGTGGTGGAAGTGCAAGAGTCAGCCATAGCGGTCGACGTGGAAGCTGGACGAGCCGCACAGGTGGGCGACCTCATTATGAAGAGGCGTGAGATTCCGAGAAGCGCTATATTCTTCGATGCTGTAGCACGAGAAGACCCAGCCGATCCGTCTTCAGCTCGAGTGGGTGTCGGTCGATTTAATGCAGAAGTGTGGGTGTTGAGCTGGTTGGGGTTCGATTTTCGTGACACCCCGCGGTCATGGTTGATTGCACTCAGATTTTTCTTTGCGGCGCTGTTTCCATTCGTTCTGTTGTTTTTGTTTAGTGCCCTGACAATTCCGGTTCAAACGCAAGCGCTTGACCGCTTCTTTGCAAAGCTACATACGCCGGTGCAACCGACTCCTGAGGGAGATGCCTCGGCACTGGAAGCGGCTTATGCCCGTCCACGTCAATTCGATAGCGATAAACTGTTTCCAAACTCAGACTGGGAGATCATGAAACCCATGAAAATGGACTACATTGGTTTTGGAGGCAGTTGGGTGTTGGTTGGGGTGATTGTGTTCTTGCTCTGGATGATGGTGAATATTCGGTAAAGCAGGTTGTGGGAATAGTTACGAAGGGAGTGGCGAGGATGCACCGAAGTCGACGAATCATAATGGCCCTATGGGCGTGCGCGATTTTGTTGAGTGCGGGACCGAGTATGGCTCAAACGTCAGCCACGCGGGATATGTATCTGGAATATGCGCGCGGGTCAGCCAACTGGACCTGGGACAATTACGACAATCTGATAGAGGACTGGCGAGACAATTTTGATTCTGGAAGCATTTTCGGCTATCGGCCACCAAACCACTTGCTTGAAATGGCTGTCATCTATGCCTATCTCTTTGAAGAGGAGGGAGTGCCGGTTTACGCAGCGCGAGCAAAGCACGTCATGCTCGAATATGGCAGCTATCGGAGCGAATATCCTCAGGATTCCATTGCTCGTCGACCTGATTATGCGAATGGTGTTCCGGCACTGCCTGATTTTTTTCGCGTGATGCGTTACATCAAGGCTTTTGAGACACTCAATCGTCTTAATCAGTTTTCTCCAGATCAAGTGGTGCAGGCAGGAGAGTTGATTGGACATAGCATGGAGTATTTATTACGAACCGTCGAGTGGGGCACCATGAATCGGACGATGCTTCGAGCGGAGTCGTTGGCCTGGGCTGTGCGAGCCCTACCGAATCATCCACGCGCGTCGGTTTGGCGGATGCAGGATAAGGCCTTAGCAGATGACAACTGGGGTAATTGGGAGATCGAGGACGCTACGCACTACCACGGAATTTGGCTTTACGCTCTGATGGGACATGCTGATGTCACCGGTCGTTTGCCGGCGCTATTCCGAACACCTGAGATGTACTACTACAGTCGGTACTTCGTGAATCTAATGGCACCGGCTGGCATGGTTCCGGATTTCGGTGATGCCAACTGGCTGTCCAATTGGCAACATTTTTTGGTGTTCTTTGAGGCGTCGGCGGCCGCCTACGATGATCCGAATCTAAAGTGGGCTGCAAGTGTGATCGCCGAACGATTCGTGGATTTCGATAATCCGACGAATGTGGGATTAGGATATTTTTTATTGGATTGTCACCGTTGGGGAACTGATGGTGTTTCCCCCGAAGTCCCCACGCATTTATCAGCGGAAGTTATGGAGGATGTACAAGGTAAGAAGATTGTATTTCGCAATGGGTGGGCTCCTGAGTCGACGTATCTGTTACTGAACTACCGTGATGAAGGTGACGGAGGCCTTAATTTTAGAGATTACCTTCGCGATACGATCCCTGTCGAAGAAGAAAAAATGACGCATGGGCACGCCGACGAGAACAGCATCACATTGTTGATGTCAGGAGGGTCGGTCTTGCTTCACGACGGAGGGTATCGTGACTACATGCCGAGCGGGCCGTTCGGAGCCTATCGCCAAGACTATTTTCACAACCGACTTGTGGTTCGTCCTGAAAAGATTTGGATGGGCCAGGCTGAAGGAGAAGCGCGATTGGATACTCCAGGCGCCGTGCCGGGTCAGCCTATTCTAGAGTTTCTTCACAACGCGGGTTCGTATCGGCGCGTGAGGACACAGAAGGTCGACTTCTTGCACTTGCCTGACATTGATTACAGTCGAAGTCGAATGATTGACGATGGTTGGGGATTCGAATGGGATCGAGTGATTGCCTATGTAAAAGATCCAGAGCTGTTTGTCGTGTTTGACATTTTAAAGGCTCGAACCGAAGAGTACTTTACCTTGGCAAATTTATGGCACACGCGAAAGATTCTCGACCAAGGCGAGCATTGGTACGACACGGTTTACGATCGCATTCAGAATCGAGAACTGAGCGAGGACCGTCATCTTCTTATCCATTTTCCAGATTCCCATTACAGGCTCGAAGGGACGGAACCCGAGACGCGTCATTATCAGGAAGAGATATTGATCCATCAGACAACCGCCCAACATTTCGAGCTGGGTGAAACCGAAGGGTTTGTGACTGTGCTTGTCCCACACGATGATAGTGAGTCTCCGCAATCCTGGGTAGACCGAATTCACTTGGTGAACTCCGTGCCGACTGGTGCTGGGTTAGGGGTTGAAATCGATATGGGCGAAAAACAGATTATGGTCGGTGTAAAAGAAGATCTCCGGATGGACATTAGTCGCGATTGGCGGCGTCCTCGCTATACCTACGAGGCGGGCCGAATACGATTTAATGAGATCGAGACGAACGGCGACTTTCTCTTTGCAGTAAAAAATGAGAACGAATTAAGCTTTACGATTACCAACCTCACCAAGGCAACCCACGGCGATCAGGTTCTCTATGAAGGAAGTCCGTCATACTTCTATCTCGCATTCGACGGTAGCAAGGATGCCAGCGGTGTTGGAAAGATGCGCTATTGGCGCGGACGGGTGCAGCTTGAACCCTAGCCGCAAATCAAGTTATTTACGGACGAGCGATCCTGTGTTCCACAGGTTGTTCGAGACTACCAGCACGTTTCTTCAGCAAGACGTTATGGAACTCGTCGTTGATGGACGCCGAGTGAGTGGATTTCGCACACCGGATGCGAAGTCTATTTGGATTCGCGATCACTGCGACATGTTGCGAATGGGAAGGTATTTTCATAGCGATCCGGTAAGCGTGGTTGAACATTTTGCTGAGACACAATCTGCGAGTGGACGGATCTTTGATTACTTCACGACATTTCCAGAAAAATTACCATGCGAACGAGAAAACTGGACGAAGTACGTGCGCGTGCCGGTTGAAGCTGATGTTGAGTACCGTTTTGTGAAAGCCGCCTGGCTTGCGTGGCAGGCATGCAGCGACGACGAATGGATCCGCAAACTCTTACCAGCGATGGACCGGGCCCTGAGCTACATTTTGTCGCATCCTTGGTATTGGGATACGGAGCTAGGACTTGTAAAACGTGCCTACACGATCGACACCTGGGACTTTGCGTATACCGCTGGCCGTCATGAGTGGCTTCAATTTCAGATCGATGACAACACTTTTTGGGGCATCATGCATGGAGATAACAGTGGTTACTATGAGGCCTTTCAGATCCTGGCAGGATTGTACGTGTACTTTGGCCAGAAGGACCGCGGAGCGTACTGGACCCACCAGGCTGACGAGTTGAAAGCTCGTACGAATGAAGTGTGTTGGAATGGCACGTTCTACACTCATTTTGTTAAACGGACGCCGATCACGATTTCTGGTGTGGATGAGAGCAAGCAGCTCAGCCTGAGCAATCCAATGGATGTGAATCGGGGTCTTGCGGATTTGAGGCAAGCGGTATCGATTATTGAGGAATATCGTCGCCGCCGAGAGACGACCGCTGCTTTTGCTGAATGGTTCTCGATTGATCCACCATTTCCTGACGGGATTTTCGGCGATGAAAAACTTGTGCAAGGGGCCTACGTGAACGGCGGCATTATGCCACTGGTCGGTGGCGAGCTAGCCCGAGCGGCGTTTGAAAATGGTTTTGAGACATATGGTGTTGATATTTTAAGGCGATATTGGGATCTCGTTGGCGAGAACCAGGCAACCTATTTATGGTATTTCCCGGATGGTGCACCCGCGAGTGTTGAGACAAGCACGAGTCCGGAAGCTCAGCCTACCGATGGTTGGGGGTCATCAGCCATGCTGTACGCGTTGGTCGAGGGATTGATCGGGATAACTGATGATGGCAAGGGATTTGATCGAGTCACGCTTGCACCTCGTTGGGCGGCTGCGGATGTTGAAGACGCCGAGGTTCAGTTAGAGTATCCCCACTCGGGTAAGTCAATTGGATATCACTATCACGCTGAGGAACAAACTATACGCTTTGCCGTGTTCGCAGAGCAATCAATGGCATCTCTACATGTCTTGCTTCCAGAGGGGCATGTTGCGACTCAGGTGACAGTGCGCAACCACCCGACTTCTTGGAAAAGCACGTGCGTACAATCAAGCAACTACGTGGATATCGACCTTGATGTTGAACGCCAAGCAGATGTATTGATCGAGTTGGCGGCCGGCGTGCACTCATGAAGACGCTCTCCGAAGCTCTAGCTTGTGTACGCACCGTGCAAATCGAGCCGGACGCTCCGCCAGTGGTGAACTTGGTCGCAGAGCGGATTGCGACGAAGGTTGATGCTGTAATTGAAGCGAGCCAGATCAATCTGGAACAACAAAGCCCTGGCGTGTTTCAGATACCCACCCCTCGCACAGGGCCACTTAACGATCAGAGGCAGGAAGTCTTTATTCGTCTAAACGAAAAAGGCAGTGGGTTTCTTACGGTGACGGCTTTACCCCTGTTGTTTGGGAGTGCAACGAATCTTCTCACACGTCTTGGAAATGATTCTATCGAATCATATGAACAGGGTCGTCGAATGCCAGTGGCGTTCAGTTGGCAACGCAGCCTGTTCGACTTCACGCTTACACAGGAAGGGCGGATTCAATTTCAGCGCGATCCATCAGCCTACGTTGAGCGTTTAGCCGCAAGAGGATTCACTCATATCGAAGTAAACGGATTGGCTTCGGCACACGGCTACGAGACTGGACCACGCGACGAAATTTACCCCATGTTTTACACGTATGGCCCAGCGCTCGATCAGTTTGTCGCGAGCAAACTCAACACCGGTCTCTATCCCAAGGAGTGGCTTGCAGAGAACCTTGCGAATCTCAAAGCGAATGCCGCCCTTGCGGTGACC
>CAJXDY010000051.1:0-16085 GCA_913052135.1 uncultured Acidobacteriota bacterium | reverse complement strand
CGTTCCACGGCCGGACGTTCGGCGCATTGTCTACAACGTCAAGTGAGGCTTACCGTGTACCGTTTCAACCGCTACTACCGGGAGTTCAGTTTATTCCAGTGACTGTCGATGCACTAAAAACTGCGGTCTCCTCGTCGACTCAGGCAATTATCGTCGAACCGATTCAAGGAGAAGGTGGCATCCGACCATTACCCCCAGCCTTTGCAGAGGCCTTAAACGAGGTGTGCGCCCGCTCTGACGTGCTTTTAATTGCGGATGAGGTTCAGTGCGGTCTCGGTCGAACAGGCAAACCGTTCTACTATCAAAAGCTCGGACTGCAACCAGACCTCGTAGCCATTGGCAAAGCGCTCGGCGGAGGCGTGCCAGTCGCTGCAGCTCTTGTCAGTGAACGGATTGCGTCTACTGTATCCTACGGGGATCATGGCAGTACTTACGGTGGCAACCTTTTGTCCTGTCGCGCGGCGCTTGTGTTTCTTGATGAACTGATTAACAAGGGACTACTTGATCACGTTGCCACGATCGGCCCACAGGTTGAAAAGCGCCTTAGAGCCCTCGCAGAACGTCGGACAGAAATTGTTGAGGTGCGTGGCCAAGGATTGATGTGGGGGTTAGAAGTCAACACCGACGTTGATGCAATCGTCGACGCTGCGCGAAACCATCGATTACTCATCAATCGAACCTCTGGCTCTGTCGTTCGACTACTACCTCCACTGATCATCACTCTTGAGGAAATCGATCAGGCACTCGAAACACTTGAAGCAGCTTTTACCGATGCTGCAAATAAGAAATCATGAATTTTGAAGTCGTGAATAGCGGCATCACGGGACCGGATGGATTTCGAACGGCTGGCATCGCCTGTGGCATCAAGGCTTCGGGGCTAGATTTGGCTATTGTGACTAGTGACGATATTACAAATGCTGCCGGTATCTTCACGACAAATTGCGTGACTGCAGCGCCCGTCCAGGTCTCACGCGAACACTTAGCACAAACCCAGGGACGGGCTAAGGCTATTGTCGTGAACAGCGGCTGTGCTAATGCTTGCACTGGAGATGCTGGTATAGACGTCGCACGGGCCATGACGACGGCAACGGCCACTCAGCTTGGATGCACCTCTCAAGAAGTTTTAGTTGCTTCGACCGGCGTCATCGGGGTTCAACTGAACACTGAAAAACTTAGGGCAGGTATCGACGTAGCGGCAGGTCAACTGAGCAAGGAAGGCCACCGGTCGGCAGCCGAAGCCATTATGACGACCGATCTCGAACCTAAAGAGTTTGGCATCGAAGTAACTACGGCACAGGGCAATTTTCGGGTGGGCGGCATGGCTAAAGGCGCCGGTATGATCGAACCGAATATGGCCACTATGCTTGCCTTCCTGACAACTGATGCACGGATCGAAAGCGCTAAGCTAAATCAAGCGTTGCGTGAATCTGCAGCTGACACATTTAATGCCATCACGGTGGACGGAGAGTGTTCCACCAACGATTCAGTCTTCGCATTAGCTAGTGGCCGAAGCACTGTAGCGATCGATGACGATTCGTATCCCATCTTCGTCGAAGCGTTCCGCACAGTCTCCAGACAACTCGCATTAGACATTGTGCGGGGCGGCGAAGGCGCTACCAAGATCGTGTCAATCACGGCTGCAGGCGCGCGAACCGAGGATGACGCAAGGCGCGTAGCGCGTGTTTTGGCAAATTCCTTGCTAGTAAAGACAGCACTGCATGGATGCGACCCGAACTGGGGTCGTCTCGTCGCAGCGGCTGGTCGTTCTGGCGTAGCGTTTGATCTCAATCAAGTGGTGGTTCTCATCGGTGACACGGTACTGTTCGAAAAAGGTCAACCTTATGACGAACGAGCATCAGTAGCGGCCGCCTATCTTCAACAAAACGAGGTTGAGCTAACTATCCACATGGGCGTTGGCGACCATAACGCTACCGTGTGGACCTGCGACTTATCTGCTGATTACGTTCAGATCAATTCCGAATACCGAACATAGCGAGACTATTAGTGGCCATCACACCAGCGCAAACATTAGACGTGACTATGCCAAAGGATCTTCTATCGATTCTCGACTGGTCACCAACTGATCTTGAAAAATGTCTGGACGTGACTGGCTATTTGAAGCGCGATCGATTCCTCGGCCGTCAGGCGCCAACCGCTAACCGGTTATCTGGTCAACATGTAGCCATGCTGTTTGAGAAACCATCACTCAGGACCCGTGCGACATTTGAAATCGCCGTTCGCGAATTAGGTGGCGATATCATTGAGCCACAGCTGACCGCTACGTTCGGCGACCGCGAGGCCTTGGCTGACGTCGCGAAAAGTCTCGAACGCTGGGTGACCGCCGTCGTCGTTCGTACGTTTGCGCAAGAACGACTAGACGAGTTTGCTCGAGCAACAACGACACTGCACGTCATCAACGCACTTAGTGACACAGAACATCCATGTCAGGCTCTTGCGGATATATTTACTCTGCAAGAATATTGGCAATCGTTTAGGAACCGGACAATCGCATTTATTGGTGATGGCAATAATGTTGCAACTTCTCTAGCACATGCCAGCGTTATGCTAGGCCTCACGATCCACATCGCATCACCATTGGGATTCAACGTGCCAGCCTCTGTCATCGATGACATCACTCGTATAGCGAAGAAGGGTGCCTCCATTAAGCTTTTCAGTGATCCTGGGACTGCCGTGAATAATGTCGATGCTGTGTATACGGATGCCTGGACATCCATGGGTCAGGAACCAGAAGCCAAAGATCGTCGATCTGTGTTCTTACCGTATCAAGTAAACACCGCCCTCATGGCAAAGGCCAAGCCAGATGCCATCTTCATGCACTGTCTGCCTGCACATCGTGGTGATGAGGTCACCGATGAAGTTATGGATGCATCAACATCGGTAGTTTTTGATCAAGCGGAGAACCGCTTGCATACCGAGAAAGCCCTTTTAGCGCTGCTACTCAGTAATGAAAGTTTCTGAACTGATACTAGGAACTACGTTCGAATAACATCGAGTTCCCACTAGGAAAATAGAGCGTCAGCTTCTCACCGTCACGCATGACCTGACATGGCTCTTCTGGGGCGGTGTCATCGACTCCACGGGCGACCATGCGTAGATCACTGGCAGGTAACCCTTCCATGGCCTCGCCAGTGGACAAATGATATCGATGTGTCAAGACTAACTGATCTCCCGACAGCCGATAGGTGCCACCCTCGCCTGAGCCACGCTTTATCTCTCCATGAGGATCTGTCACAAAGAACAGAACACTCCAGTCACGTCCTGTAAAGAAAATTAGTCCATCAACCGTGTGCGTTATACCGTCATCTAACACATAGGTGTGTGCTCGCCATGCCCCACGCACATCGACATCCTCTTTCTGGGCTAGGAGGACTGACCCTGTGACTAGTAGCGTGATCGCAGCAGTTTTGAACGCTGTTGACCGCTGTCGAAACAGGTAATGTCGAATCTTCTTAATCATGCTTCTCTCCAGGTTTCTCTTCAGACTTAGAGGATTCCAGTGGCACACCAAGACCAACCGCGAGTCGATTGACAAATGCGTAGTACCCCGTAACAAGATTCAGATCTAGGATGGCACGGTCAGAAAACCCAACCGATCTAAGCCGATCCAAATCGGCGCGGCCCACGGCCCACGGCTCTCGTGTGATCATCACCGCATAATCCAACATTGTGCGGTCAGGGGTCTCCAACTCCGCAGTCCGGTAATCGCGTAACAGTTGATCGACCAACGTATCGTCGCGAAGGAGTCGCCGCAACCCTGCGGCGTGGTGACTAATTCAATAGTGGCACTGATTAACTGTCGATACGACCACGGCAATCATCTCCCGCTGCGCACGCGATAAAGGAGACGGCCCGTACATTACAAGCTTGTAAAAATCATAGTGCACCTGTAACGATGCAGGATGCAGGCTATGAATTTTTAGGATGTTATCAACGTGACCATCAGGCTCGCGCATTTGGTCGTACATATCACGCAAGATCGGATCGAGATCACTACGGTCCTCGTGTAGCATTTCGATCCACGCTTCCGGCTTTCCATCAGTCCGATCGTGTGGTGAGGACATTATCAAGCTCCATATAGGTGTCACGGTATGCGATTTGCGCGGACACGTGCAAGCGTGACATATGCCTACAGGGGCCTTGGATGATCTTCAAGGCTAGCGGGAAGGCAGCAGGATACGTCTAACACTACCTAAAAATATCAAACATGTGACTGTACTTGAGAGTAAGACTTCGTCCGGTTGCGGCCGGAATCAGGCCGTCAAGACCGTGTGTGTCGTTGTAGACAAGAAATAGCCCAGTATTGGCTTGCCCCAGAACCCCAAAGCGAAAGTTGCTCGACCACAATTTGGCCTTTTCGTTGTACTGGATCAAACTCTGAATGAAGACTCGCGGCGTAAATGAGTAGGAAGTGCGAGCAATGATGAGATTAGTTACAAATTTTCCGCCTGGCAGATTGTACGCGTTCCGACTCAAACTCACTTCAGTATTAAAGGCCTCACCCATGCGATATCGAATCGATGGTCGAATCGTAACGCGGTCTCCTCCAAAGGCACCACCAATCCAGCTGTACACCTGCCCGCTCAATGCCGCACCTTGATTCGTCATGAGCACGAGTTGCAGTTCCCTGTGCTTGTACCGACCGACTGGAATAATGACATCCGGCATAATATTGAAGGCAGCTTTCACTCCTTCATTCGTAAGGTTTATCCCACTGTGGATCTCCGTCCCATTCTTGAATTCCCAGTGATTATCGATGTGCGCACGCGCGCTTTCCTGGAAGCCGTTAAAATCCCAGTATGAGTACACACTGACGTGAGGTCGAAGTTCGTGCAGACTCAACGGAGCGTTGGGACCAAGTCTGAAGTTGTACTGCGTCCGACTATTAAAGTTCCGGAACCCACTGCGCCTAAGGAACCCTGCCTCGGGATTAAAATTCTCCCCAACTTCACTGTAGTTGTAATCGTGCCACCACTCCTGTGAGGTGTACCCATACCGCAAGGTGTATGCGTGGTCATTGCCAACCTTCCCAGGGGTCTGAGTGCGGGCAATAAAACCATTAATGGTCGCATTTTGCCCAATCCCCCATCGTCCATCGATACCGAACGTCCGATTGTAGTCATTCGACCCAGCCAGATCGCCAGACGCCTGTCGATTGACAAAGATGACGCCAAGATTTGACCGATTTGCAAGGTCCTTGCGTACTCGAGCGACTGTGAAATTGTTTGATGGAGCGACACCTGACACTTCCTCGGTCTGCATGCTGAGCAATCCGACATTCACGTTACCTCCGACCTGACCAGACAGTCGGGCCCCTCCCCGAATCGGAATCGCGACTCCCTTTGGTCCGATACCAATACTACGGCTGAAAAACAGCTCGGTCGTACCGGAGTTGCCAACGCCGAACAGGCCAGAGTTTTCAAGAAAGAATGAGCGTTTCTCTGGAAAAAATAAGTTAAATCGATCCAAGTTAATCTGCTGGTCGTCCACTTCAACTTGTGCGAAGTCTGTGTTGTAAGTCACATCGAGCGTCAGACTTGGTGTCACGCTGTACTTCGCATCGATACCAATGTCCCCAAGAATTGGAGTACTACCCTTGACAGCAGCTAAATTCGTCGCATCACCGAGAACATATGGAACAATTTTCAGGTTCTGCTGTGGCGGCACCACCAATTCAGTCAATCTGCCAGCCATAGACAAGCGATAGAGACTGTACTGCCGTGGCAATGGTGCCCAAAACGCGCGCTCGTTGCGCCGACGGATGTTGCGCTGAAAATTTACCCCCCACGTTTGTGACTCGTCACGAGGATAACGCAGCGTTCGAAATGGAATCGCGAATTCCGCGCTCCAACCCACATCGGTTATCTGCGTCCGAACTTCCCAAGACCCATCCCAGTTAATATTAAAGCCCTGACCCGAACCACGTTGTTGCCGACCGCCACCACCGCCATAACTGCCACCAAACCTGCCACTACCCTCACCTTCATTCGTAACTTGTCCGTCGTACTCAAGTCCTGACGGATTCGTGCCGAACACAAAACCATTCTGCTGATCAAGATACGTGTCTAGAATGATCTGAAAACTGTCGGTTTCACTGAGCGGTGAATCGCGACGACTATCCGAAACTATGATGGTTGACGGATCGCTGTCATAAAGAATCACACCAAAAAAGAGCGTGTCTTCCGAATACGCGATGCGGACTTCGGTACGCTCGGAAGCCAGTGCTCCTTCGTCGGGAGTGGTCTGGCGGAACCCTGTCACCGGTTCTATGTTGCTCCAAGCTGGATCGCCGACCACCTGACCGTCAATCATCGGCGAGTCAGCAACGAACTTAGCCACGGCACCTGGCACCGCAGAGCTGTCGCCGGGCACTTGTTGACCGAATGTTGGCCACGCCGCCACTACAATGACGGTAGTCCAAAAACTAATCCCTGTTTTCTTGACCAGAAAATTGCTGAAACGCACGAATACTACTCCTAGAGGTGTCCCACCGACAAAATGTAAGCTGGATTAGATACTTCTTTATCTTAACTGAATCCGTGCAAAAAATATTTACTTGAAAGATTAGTTTACATAGCCACTGGATCATTGCGCGGAACTATAACTGCAGCTTTGAGCCAAACATAGAATCTTCATCTCAAGAAAAGTTTGTCTCGTGCTAGCATCACAACTTCCGTGATATCCACAGCGCGTTTACTTACGTACCTAGTCTGGCTCGGCACTACGATCTTGTGGGGTACGACGTGGGTTGTCATTCGGATCGGTTTGCGCGATTTGTCTCCTCTTGCTTTCGCAGCAGCCCGTACTACTCTCGCCGCCCTAGTGATTTTTTTGGTCGCCCATTTCTTAGCACGCGCCGACCGTCCCCAGAGTCACGAAATTCGTTTCTGGATGCTCATCGGTGTCCTGCAACTAGGATTACCGTACGCACTTATCTTCTGGGCAGAGCAATCTATCTCCGCCGGCTTGACGGCCACACTGTTTGCGACATTTCCTGCCTTTACTATGGTAATTGCACACCTACTCCTGGACGATGAACCGATGTCGTGGATCAAAATGGGAGGGGCCATGCTGGCTTTCTGTGGAGTCGCCGTGCTGGTGGGACCAGATCGCGGCACTAACCCACCATCAATCTGGCCGGTCCTGGCCGTGATGACTGCAGCAGCCTCAGGAGCATTTGCCGCTGTGGTCGTTCGTCGTCACGGTCGAGAAACGTCCACTCTTTGGTTAACCACCCTACAAATTTCGTCTGCTGCATTATTCCTTATTCTGCTTATGGCTCTTTTGGAACCCCAAATACAAGTACACGTCACCCCACGGGCAATCTGGAGCGTGGTGTATTTAGGAATTGTCGTGACGATTGGCTGTTATCTTGGTGTGTTCTGGCTCCTGAAACGTATGGACGTCACCTTGGTGAGTATGAGTGTCGGAGGAGAAGCCGTCATCGGGGTGTTCCTCGGCTCGACCTTACTTGGAGAATCTCTCGGAATGCGTGCGATCGTCGGTCTGGCGCTCGTCGTCCTTAGCGTCGCGCTGGTCAGTTTGCGAAGTAAATTGTCATTCGGGCCGTCAGCATAACCCGTATATCTGTACTATTGATACCATGACTCGAAACCTTGAAGTGTTAGACACATTTGTGGCTGGCCTCCCTCGGGTGTCGCTGGGAATCTTTCCGACACCTCTTGTGCCACTAGAACGGCTCAGCCGTCATCTCGGTATCGACTTGTGGATGAAGCGCGACGAGTGCACTGGTCTTGCCCTTGGTGGGAATAAGACTCGGAAGATGGAGTTCATCCTGGCAGATGCCATCAAGCACGGACATGATACCGTCGTGACTACCGGTCCGCTCACCTCAAACCACACGATGATGACTGCGATGGCGGGCCGACGTCTTGGGTTGCAGGTCCACTGCGTCATCGGCGGTGAATCTCCGAGCCGGCCATTCGGCAATTTACTGCTGCTAGAATATCTCGGAGCCACGGTACATTACACGCCTCTCGATTTTTCGAAACCAGAATCCACGGCGCTGGCACAATACAAGGTTCGGTGCCATGAAGTGGTAGAGGAAACTGGTGGCTACTGGATTCCTGGCGGTGGGACTATGCCACAAGCCGAGCCCGCCTACATGCTTGCCGTCTCCGAGATAGCCCACCAGTGTGATGAACGGTTTGATTTTGATGACGTGGTGCTCGCAATTGGCACAGGCTCAACGACAACCGGACTTTTATTAGGTTTGGCGTTAGGTGGTTTTGACTGCCATGTCAACGCGGTCGCCACGGCAGATCGTCACTCGATTGAAAACATTTTTAAACGCCGCTCTCCAGCAGAACAGTTCGTAAAGGCCTCTACCGCACTGGGCATAGATCTTACGGCGGAAAATGTACCCCCATACGACGTGAGATTTGGATTCGCAGAGGAAGGTTACAGTATTCCAAGTGTAGGCGGTGACCAGGCAATTCGACTGTTGGCACGCGAAGAAGGGTACTTACTCGATCCCATCTACACGGCCAAAGCCTTTCATGGCTTACTGACTATGGTCAACGATGGACGAATTAAGTCTGGGACGCGCGTGCTGTTTCTGCACACCGGTGGTCTGTCGATGACGCCAATAACGGAGCGCCGCTACCAGCCCTAATGAAAGAGTTATACTGCTCACTTACATAATTAGGAGGCACCATGGCACGCTGGATTGCAATATGGCTGACTGTCCTGTCAGGTCAGGTATTCGCGCAAACATCTGCACCTGCAAATAACTCCATTCAACAGTCAGACCTGAAAGCAGATCTGTACTTCCTCGCTTCTGATGCCATGCAGGGGCGACTTACCAATACGCCAGAAAATCGGCTGGCCGCTGAATTTATCAAGTCCCGCTTCGCACGAATGGGATTGCAAGCGGCAGGACCGAACGAATCCTTTTATCAACCCTTTAACCTCATCACGACAACCTTGGGTGATGACAATCAGTTCGTCATCTCAAGTATGGAGCAACCGTCCACAGAACGCAGCCTGCGCCTTGGGCAAGACTACTACCCGCTCACCTTGAGCGCGAACGGACGAACGCGCGGCGAACTGGTATTTGCTGGCTTCGGCATTGATGCACCAAGCTTGGCACACGATGACTACCGCACTGGGTCAGTCGAAGGCAAACTCGTGATGATCCTCGATCACGAGCCCGGCGAACGAAATCCAGAGAGCCCGTTCGACGGCGTGGTGACCTCAGAATTCGCACGCACACTGCGCAAAGTCGTAACGGCGCAAGCGCGCGGTGCGCTGGCGGTGCTTTTTGTCTCCGACGTACACAACCATCCCGGGTCGACCAATTTTGAAGCCGTTGCTGCTCGTACTTGGCCAACCGCCTCCGCACGCGTGCCCCGGTACATGCTGGAAACCTGGATGAACAAGGTGAAAATTCCTGTGGTGCAGATCTCACCGGCTATCGCCAACGATTTGCTGCGTGTTGACGGTGTAAGCCTCAACGAATTGGCACAATCCGCTGAAGCGAGCGGTGGTGTAACGCTGCGGACAGTCACGGGACAGCAACTTGATCTTGGAACCGCCGTCAACCGGCATACGATCCCAGATCGCAACGTCGTCGCCATGATCAAAGGTGCTGACCCAGATTTGGCGCATGAATTCGTGATCGTATGCGCCCACTACGATCACAACGGCGCGGATGGGGCGCGTATTTTTAACGGTGCAGACGACGATGGTTCAGGCACGGTGGCACTGCTCGAAATCGCTGAGGCTTATGCACTCGCAGCGGCAACCGGTCTCCGTCCACGCCGATCGATCTTGTTCGCAGCCTGGAATTCAGAAGAACGTGGGCTGCTTGGTGCGTGGGCATATACCGAAAATCCCATTGTGCCTTTGAGCGATACGGTGGCGGTACTCAATATGGACATGATTGGTCGCAACGAAGAAGTCCCCGTGGGTGGAGGAGGACGATTTCGTGGCCTTGAGGTGCAAACTGCCGAGTCTAACAACAACGCGCTTAACATCCTCGGCTACACCTACAGTCCAGATTTACTTAGTGAAGTAGAAGAATCGAACCAGGTGTACGGCCTTGAGTTAAAAATGCGATACGACAACAACCTCTCAAACTTGCTTCGGCGAAGTGACCAGTGGCCATTCCTGCAGAACCGTGTCCCAGCACTATTCTTCCATACCGGCCTACACCCGGACTATCACACGACCAATGATCGACCAGAAAAAATCAACTACGTGAAGATGGAAGCCATCGCTAGACTTGTCCATCAGGTGAGTTGGAATCTCGCCCAAACGCCCTCAAGACCTCGTTACATCAAATAGTCCGTAGAAGCGTTGTTGTGTATACAGTCGCTAATTTTCTGGATTGAGTAAATGACGGTTAAAAAATCCGACGACTCGGTCTGAAAATTCTTGAGACCGCTCTCGCTGAAAATCCACATGACCCAAGTCGGGTTCGAACCAGAGTTCCTTGGGTTCACGGGCGGCCTCATAGAGCAGTTGGCCACTCTCAGAGGCAACCACGACATCGGCTCCACCCTGCATCAGCAAAATCGGTTGCGAATCCAATGCAGCGATCCACACGGTAAAGTCCAGCAGGTCAGGCTGCATGGCCCAGTCCTGTTCCACCCAGAAAAGAATCATCGGAGTGAACGGAAATGGAGGTAACCCGGTGAAGTAGGCAATGCTTGTTTCCACCGTACTGCGAACGGACGCCACCGCACTGTGGGTTACGATCGCTTTAATGGACTGTGTTTGTGCGGCGAGTTGAATCGCCAGTGAGCCTCCCAAGGAATTCCCGAAGATTCCAATCCGTGAGGGATCCACACCCTCAAGTGTCTGAATGAAGGCAAGCCAAGCCGACAGGTCCTTCATCTCTTCCAGACCGAACGATATCACTCGTCCATCATTCAGATCGTGAGCACGCAGTGATGACAGCAACACGCCATAACCACCACGCGCCAACGTTGCTGCAATCTCAAGTAATTGCGTAGAGCGGTTCGTCTTGTAGCCGTGCTGCACGATGACCGCTGCACCGTTCTTAGACGGTGTCCACCAGCCAGCTAATCGCAGGCCGTCCGAAGTAGTAACTTGGACATCACGATAATCCATCCCGACATCGGCTGGAGTGCGCTCAATGGGAGGGCGCTCATCAGGGAGGTGTGTGACTAATCGAGCGGCCTCGCGGCGTGCTACCCAAAACATGCCAGAAGTCGTTAGTGCACCCACAACAAGTATTAGCCCAGTCGCGAGTTTGAGTCGTCTCATATATCTTTCAAGAAGATCGACGGTCACTTAAGCTGGTTTAGATGCTCGGACCCGCAGTCGCACATAATCAACCACCCACGTGCCCTCCGCATCCTGAAGTGAACTACTGAGCACCTGACAAATCTCTTGAACGGTATCAGACCGCACCGCATCATCAACTGCTATAAGAAATGGATGAGCGAAGATTTCTAGCCAGTCACTGAGGTGGCCGGTAATCGGCGTCGGTCGGTCGAAAAGTTCTGCCACTTCAACGTGAAAACCATGTTGTTCAAGACACTGCCGATACTCTTCTTTGGTCGGAAAGAACCATGGCATTAGTTTTGCTGCATCAATATCACGCCGGTCAAAAACTGTCGCAATCGCTGCCCGGACTTCGGCGATATTTCCGTCGCCCCCGAATTCAGCTACAAACCGTCCACCTGGCTTAAGTGCTCGAAAAATTCCCTTGATTGCAGCATCAGAGTCCTTCACCCAATGCAACGCGGCATTACTAAAAATTGCATCGAATTCGTTATTAAAATCGAGTTGTGCAGCATCAATCACCCGAGTGTCTAATCCCCGCGCTTGCGCAGCTCGAATTTGGTCAATGCTGCTGTCAACAGCCAAGACACGACATCCTGCCTGTGCCAACTTTTCGGTGAGCACACCATCACCACACCCGAGGTCAAGGACATATTCCTCCGGTTGAGGAGCGAGCAGGGCCAAGGCATCCACCCCAAGGTCTGACACGAATCGAGCAGTGCGAGCGTATCGTTCAGAATTCCACTGTTGTAAGGACGCGTCCATAATCACATTGCCTGCCTTGAACCGACATTAACGCCGTCCAAAATGTGTTGAGACTGGTGCGATACCCAAGAACCGCAGAAAAAACCTGAGGTGCAAAGTAACGGCATTGTGGTGCAGCACATCCATCGACAGGACTACTTCAGATTGGTCTAAGGCTATCTCCGGAATCGCCAAGACCGGAAATGTCGAGCAAGGCCGACGATACACTCAGCCTGTCTAACTGTCATCAGGGTAATTAAAAAACTAGAATCCCCGTTTCCTGCCACGTATGTTTCGACGACTGCCCTTCGGTTTTGCTGACTTACCTGGACGAGCACCAAAGCCTCCGAATGGACCATCATCGGGAGTAAATGCAGGGCGTGGACGTGGAGCGCGGTCCCGAGCTTCGCTTACACGAATCGTTCGACCCTGAAGATCGGCACCATCCAACTTTTCAATGGCTACCGGAACCGCGGCAGCGTCACTGAACTCAATGAATGCAAAACCCCGGGGCTTTCCAGTAGCTCGGTCGATTGGCAAGAACACCTCACTGATTGTTCCAGCTTCAGTAAATAACGTTTCAAGATCCGTCTGTGACGTATCGTAGTTGAGATTCCCAACAAAGACTTTTGAAGAAATAATGTCCTCCTACTTAATAATATCGAGTTCTGTATGTGCTTCAGTACACCTTCAATATGGCAGGTTGGACGCGTAGATACAAGTTGTCAACCGGCTTTCCCGCCCTGTTGTGACACATCAGCGCAGATCACGCTGTTCCACCGTCCGATGCGACACTAATTGCCAATTCTCATCACGTCGGACGTAGACCCGAACATATCGGGCCATAAACCAACGTTCCTCTCCCTGGAAATAACTGTGAATATGTAACTGTCCATAGGAGACGGCCAGGTCACCGTGCATTTCCACTTCAAGTGCCTTGTGTTCACGCGACACATAAATTGACTCGCCGGTGCGCAGCGATTCAAGCCAGTCGGTTTTCCCATGTACGACCCCGGTACCATGAGTAAAACGGAAGTCGTCAGCGTAAAGACGACCGAGCGCCTCGAAGTCTAACGCGACAATCGCTTCGGCTTGGGCATGCTCCAGTTTTACAATGGCATCTTTAGAATCATTAAACGCACCTAGTGAAATGCTTGCAAGCAACGTCATGATCACAGCGGTGCAATATTGCTCAACCCGGCTACAACCGTTTCGTCGCACGGTACTTTCCCTTGTGAAAGATGAGTGACACTTAATCAAATGCAACACCAAGGTCTAAAGAAAAATTGATTTGGAGACATCGTTCAGCCCTTTCGTCTACCAACTGACGAATTTGTACATGAGGCGGATCAACTTGTAAGCTTCAGTCATCGTTTGCGCTTCATACGCGACCGTCATCCCATCTATCCGACTCACGCCAGGGATTGACTGCAGGATGTCTGCCCGTGTAGTTGTGGCAAATCGAATACGCACGGTTACTGGTTCCATTACTTCAAGTGGTTGCGCATTTGTTATAGCTTCTAATGCCTCACGCGTGGTTGCGTGAAGGCGCTGACGCACTTCTACTGGATGGCGTAACTGGGCTACCAAAGAACCGACCGCCTCCTTCGTCACAACTGTTCTGGTGTTCATGAGTTCACGAAATTGCCGAGTGAACGTCAGGTCACCACTTACCATGACGACCGGCACCCCATGCGCACCCGCATAATGAGCATTCATTCCACCCTCTCCGACCTCCACATCATTCAGCCACAAACCTCGAACCGAACCGGAACCGGTATGCGCCAAAAAGCCGTCTTTCGTGCCTACACGAGCATGATAGCCAACAAATATTGCGGCATCGAACGACTCATCCAAGCCTTGCACCATACCTAGAGGTTTAATGTGGCCTTGGATGTACGTGACACGCTCATCAAGACGCATGTGCAAGAGGTTTTGCATATCTCCATGCGAATCGTTGACCACCACTTCTGCAGGGCCAAACTCAAAGATAGCGCTAACGATAGCGTTAACATCCTCTGTCATTAATTCCCGTCCGAGCGCATAGTCCTTCCCCGATCCGTTGGTCATCTTCGGTGTGCCGATGCCGCTGATGCCTTCCATATCAACCGAGATAAAAATCTTAAGTGGAGGATTCGGCGCCTGAACGATTTCAGCCCCGACTAGCATCGGGTTGCATAAGACGGTTAGACCCGTAAAGAAAATAGCGAACGAGTAGCGACGAAGTCGCCAATGATATCCAAGACGCATTGATCCCTCCCTTTGGACTTTATGTTTTCTCAAAACCAGACGAAACGCAGCCAATACACTGGGACATTGCATGGTAGCTCGCAATATTAAGTTTCCCAGACTCTACTCTACAGTTCGCACGATCGGATACACAGCGGCACCTACAAGCACATCGTCAAGCAGATTCCAATTGACGAAACCGTCGTCAGACATAGGCTCGAGCAACATAAAAACCAATCGACCAAGCGGCTGATCAAGTGGGACGACTCTCGTGCCAGCTGCCAACACAGCCTGTGTTACACCATATGAACCAGTTAAGGTCCGTTCGCGATGCCCCTGGAATTCACGCTCAGCGCTGGAAAATGATTCGATTTGAAATTGCTCAACCTCACCCCTAAACATTTCATCAAGCAACTCGGTGTGAATCCCATGCGCTTCCAGTCGTTCAATGACATCTTCGAGTTCGGAAGGCACATAGTAGGCACGCGGAACCCGTTCAAATGCCGACACGTTGAACGTCCCGTACTCGTACATACGTGTGAGTGTCTGGGTATCAAGACGGCGAAGCATTTGTTGTCCAGTATAGGGATGCCGCTCAGACACGACTTCACCAAGGAGAATATCGATCGGCTCCACCGACTGTTTGAACTCAGCTCGCACAGCAAGGCGCTGTCCAACGATCGATGTACTGTCGGCAGACTCAACAGTGGCGCGAATCTCTTCTCCGTGCGTCTCAACATAGTTAAGAATTTCTTCAACAAAACGTTTTGTTACTGTTATGCGATCCTTAAATGGGAGGTATGAATAGGCTTCGCTCAGAATCGAGACGCGATTACGAAGGCCGCCGTAGTTATTCCCAAAACGTGGACGGTGGTCGAACGTGTACCAACCAAGTGCACGTCCAGACCCAGGCCTGGGTGTGTTTCCGTAATAATAAAAATCCCACCCATAAGCATCCTTAATAGTTCGCGTTACAGTTGGTAGCAAGCGCTTGCGAAGTAAGTCCACGATTGGAATCGCGGTATTCGGATGCAAGGGTGGTGCATACGTTAGGTGATAGCCATGATAAGTGCCATTGGTTGCATGGAGATCCATCAAAACGTGCGGATCATAATCCTTAAGCATTTTCACAAATGACCGTGCCTCTGGAGATTCAAGCTTCATATGATCTCGATTCAGGTCATACCCTTGTGCGTTTGGTCGTTGGCCTACGCCACCAATTGGACCGTGCTGCCGACTACGGTGGGTTAACGCAATCCGCTCGTTGCCATCTGCGTTATAAATCGGTGCAATCAGCAAGAGCATTGTTTCAAGCCACTCACGATGCTCGCCGTTCGCCAGCTCACGAAGCAACATGAGCGTTGCTTCTTTCCCTTCGACTTCACCACCGTGAATGTTGCCCTGAATGTAAACTCGCGTGAGGTTGCTTTGTCGAATCGCCGCAGGACTCATTTCATGCAAGTCACCAACAACTGCTAACAAGAGCGGGCGGCCTTCATTTGAGTAACCGAAGCGATGAATCGTAATGT
This sequence comes from uncultured Acidobacteriota bacterium, assembly GCA_913052135.1. Lineage (GTDB taxonomy): Bacteria > Acidobacteriota > Vicinamibacteria > Vicinamibacterales > UBA823 > UBA8106. Next base: position 291 of record CAJXDY010000051.1, on the reverse strand, counting down.
ATGGTGAGGATTCTGCAATACTTTGCAAAAACAGTGAAGCTTCATCATGCCTGGTCGTCTCGGTATAACCTGACTGTTCCGCTCGTGTCAGCAACCCGTTAGCCGGTTGCGCCTCTACCTGCCAAGCAGTGGTCAGCAATACAGCTAACGTTAATAGTGGAAAAGAGCGATGCCGTCTTAAATTGAATTTACGCATTAGTTATGTAACGTCAGCTGTAATGACCGACCACATTAAGTCTCGCCACACACAATCAATCCCCACGAATCCCGCTTCCTGCAATAAGTGGAAGT
>CAJXDY010000050.1:0-16101 GCA_913052135.1 uncultured Acidobacteriota bacterium | reverse complement strand
GGGTGCGTTGAACTCCGAGCGAAGGCACAGACTGCGCGTCCAGTCGAGCCTCAGAACATACCGCTCGACATCGTTTACGAGGATGCTGACATGCTGGTGATCAGCAAGCCTCCCGGCATGACCGTGCAGCTTGCACAGGGCGCTGTGGAGAATGCCATCGCCTTCCACCTCAGCGCGACGAGCGGAGCACAGTGGGGCACGCCCGAGTGGCCGTGGAACAGCGACACGTCCTTCGAAGGCATCGTGCACCGCCTGGACAAGGGCACGTCCGGACTGCTGGTGATAGGCAAGCACCCCACTGCGGCCCGCGCCCTCCAGGCGACCTTCCGAGAGCGCAAGGTCTCGAAGACCTACCTGGCCATCGGTGCCGGTATGCCAATCAGTGAACCCGCAGGCAATATGGTGGTTGATATTGGTGGTGGCACAACCGACATCGCCGTGATCTCGTTATCGGGAATTGTTTATTGCCGGGCGGTACGGGTGGCTGGTAACGAGATGGATGAAGCGATTATCCAGTACATCAAGAGAGAGTATAACTTGCTCATTGGCGAGCGAACGGCTGAGCAAGTCAAAGTGGAAATGGGCTCGGCCTTTCCGCTTGATGAACCTCTGAGCATGGAGATCAAGGGGCGTGATCTGGTTAAGGGTATTCCCAAGACCATCACCGTGTCGGACTCGGAAATTCGCGACGCGCTTGCCGAGACCGTGAATGTCATCCTTGACGCAGTCCGCGTGGCGCTCGAACAGACCCCACCTGAGTTATCGGCGGACATTGTCGATCGAGGCATTGTCCTGACCGGAGGTGGTTCAATGCTCAAGAATCTTGACAAGCGACTGCGAGAGGAAACTGGTCTTCCAGTGGCCATGGCCGAGAACCCGCTCTCTTCTGTCGTGAATGGTGTAGGTAACATGTTGTCTGATTTTGACTTACTGCGAAAGATTTCGATCGCGTAGTAGGTATTTCACGATATTGAAGGCTGCTCGTGATCGATATTCGCCGACGCACCGGCTATCTTCTTGCGACTGTGATTGTCGTACAAATTCTGCTGATCTCCGTCCAGGTGACTTCCTCATCTGGCGCTCCCCTGATTCAGACAGTTACGTTCGGTCTGTTCTCTCGTGTTCAGATTCGGCTATCGGACGGACTCACCAGTTTACGAGATGTGTGGACTGGGTATTTTGCATTGCAGGATGTATCAAAGGATAACGTTCGTCTTAGGCAAGAGATTGCCTCGCTAAAACTTCGGTTGCAAGAACAGGGTGCCATGGTTCGTCGCAACGAAAGTTTGCGGGATTTGCTCGCGATGGACCGATCGGTCGACCTCTCGACTGTTGCCGCTGAAGTGATCGCCGGTGATGTCACACCTTGGTTTCGCACGTTAACTATTGGTCGGGGTGCTGCCGATGGTATTCAACTTGATTCAGCTGTGATTGCCCCAGACGGGGTCGTTGGTCGAGTGGTTGGGCAGCCTGCTCAAGGTGCGGCTAAGGTGCAGTTAATCATTGACCGAAATGCTGCAATTGGGGGAATGGTCGAACGGACTCGGGTGGGAGGTATTGTCAATGGTGTCGAAGGTAATCCGCCCTTGAGCATGAATTATGTGTCGAATCTTTCGGATGTGCAGGTTGGCGATCGGATCGTCACATCTAGCATCGAAGGGATTTATCCTAAAGGTTTTTTAATCGGTTATATCGAGCGCGTACAACAGGGTCCAAACTTGTATCAAGAGATACAGGTCAGACCAACCGTTGATTTCAATGCATTAGATCACGTACTTGTCGTAATGGAGCCACCAAGAATGCAAGAGCTTGGTGAACCAAGTCAGTGAATACGAAGCGAATTGCACTGGCGATCACGGTGGCGTTACTCCTGCAAATGGGTCTGGCCAGCCTCTCGCTCCTAAATGGAGGCGGCATTGACTTGGTGCTTGTTGCGGTGGTTGCGGTGGCAATTGGGACTGGACCAGTTGTCGGCTTGCTCGTCGGTGCTATCGGCGGCATGATTCAGGATGCACTGGCGGGTGGCATCATCGGCATAGGGGGTATCTCGAAAACCCTGATCGGATATTTTGTTGGGAGCTTTGGTGTTCAATTTGTGGTGGTTGGTCTGGCGCCAAAGTTTTTGGTGTTTCTTGGTGCGAGTCAACTCAACTCTCTATTATTCTTTGGCCTGTACCTCTTGCTCGGGTTGCCAATGCCGACATTTTCCTTTGTGGCGATTGCAGGGCATGCAATCGCAAATGCTGTCGTTGGTGTGGTGTGGGTCAGTGTCGTTGAAATGGTTCCGAAGATGGTGTTGAGGCAGCGCGAGCGGTACAGGCTTCGGCGACGGTTCGGTACGTGGTGAATGAGACGCGATAGTTATGGCACAAGAATTATTTAGTGCGCGCCAGAATCGGCTAGCCATGCGACTCTCTGTGTTGCGGATAACCGTGACGGTGCTAATGGTCGGCGTCGCCCTGAGTTATTGGTTTATACAAATTGTCCAGCATGACAAGTTTCAACAGTTGGCAGAAAATAACCACCGACGTTCAGTTTCGTTACGAGCACCGCGGGGTATCTTATTTGATCGTGACGGAGCAGTGTTGGTCGAAAATCGGTACTCCTTCGATATTTCAATTGTCCGTGAACTGACCACCGACCTGGAGTATTTGATTAACAAATTGGTAGCCATCACGGGAATCCAGTTGCGGGATGTTCAGGACGAAATTGATCGGTACAGTCAAATACCAGAGTATCAGTCAATTGTCATTATCCGTGACGCCTCGCTGGCGCAGGTGGCGGCAGTGGCTGCGCGCCGTTTCGAATTACCAGGCATTGCGATTGAACAAGTGCCGAGTCGACGTTACCGGGTAGGCACGTCGGCTGCGCATCTACTTGGTTATGTTGGGCAAATTACCGCCGATCAAATAGCAAGTCCAGATTTTGTCGGGCTAAGTGCTGATGCAGTGGTTGGTCAATCTGGTCTAGAATTTACTTACAACCAAATCCTAATGGGGAAAGATGGAAGACGACAGGTAATCGTCAATAGTGTGGGACGTGAGCTTGAAACCATCGAAACCAATGAGCCAATTAATGGATATCGATTACAGCTGACTCTCGATGCTGATCTCCAAAAGGCAGCAGAGGAAGCATTTGCTGCCACTGAATTTTCAGGCACGGCAATTGTTCTTGAACCTGGGACTGGCGAGGTTTTAGCCATGACCAGTGTGCCAACCTATGATCCAAACGCTTTTGCGCTTGGTATCGATATGCGTAGCTGGCAGGTTCTTAACATGGACGATCGTCGCCCGCTACATAATCGCGCCCTACAAGGTCGATATTCTCCGGGGTCCATTTTTAAGATTGTTGTGGCAGCCGCAGCGCTAGAAGAAGAATTGGTAACGCCTGACTTTAAGGTTAGATGTCAGGGTTCCGGGGTATTCCACGGCCAGCGGTTTTTTTGCCACCTACGTGGTGGGCATGGAGAGGTGGATATGCAGGAAGCGCTTGAGCGCTCATGTAATGTTTACTTTTATACGCTCGGCAGCCTACTTGAAATTGATTTAATTGAAAAATGGGCGAAAAAATTTGGCTTGAATCAGGTGACCGGCATCGATCTTCCTTATGAGGCGGCCGGACTTATACCATCTCGAGAGTGGAAGCAAGAGGTGAAGGACGAACCGTGGTATCCGGGTGAAACAATATCGGTGGCCATTGGTCAAGGCCCTGTGAGTGTCACTCCTCTTTCAATTGCGGTTATGATGGCGACAGTTGCCAACGGTGGAATTCGTCCGATTCCACACCTCTTGAAGGCTGTGGACAATGGAAATGGCTGGTCTCCTGTGAAGAAGTCGATGGGAGGAATGGTCGAGCTATCATCGGAGACGATTCAAACCTTACACGAAGGGCTTTGGCGCGTGGTGAATGGTCAAGGGACTGGTCGACGTGCCCGCATTGATGGCTTTGACGTCGCTGGTAAAACCGCGACGTCCCAGGTGATTTCTCTCGAGGGGCGCGCAAAGGCGGAAGAGTCTAATAGTGAATTTGAATGGAGAGATCACGGTTGGTTCGCATTTTTTGCTCCGCGAAATGACGCGCCTGAATTGGCTGGTGTTGTACTGGCAGAGCACTCCGATCACGGCTATTTGGCAGCACCAATTGCTCGACATATCATGACGACCTATCTTGCTAAAAAAGATGGCCGGCCGTTGCCGGTGTTTCCGCGGCCGCAGACACCGGTGACGACAACGAACTTGGTAGCCGAACCTTAACTTGGATACGGCGGCGGTACATATATGTTGGAACGACGACTATATAGTCTCATCGATTGGCGGTTGCTAACCGCGATAGCAGCGGTTTCCGCAATTGGCATGATGATGATTTATAGCACTACCTATGATGAGACCAGTCAAATGGTAAGCAACAAACTGATGACACAGGGGTATGCGCTTATTGTTGGCCTCATAGCTTTTTCGTTTTTTATGTTCGTCGACTATCGTGTCATTGTAAACAACTCGTGGGTGTTTTATATCGCCATTATTGTGGCGCTTGCCTTGGTGTTAATGTTTGGTGATGTAGTGGGCGGATCACGACGTTGGCTCTGGCTGGGACCAGTTAACGTCCAGCCATCGGAATTTGCAAAAATTGCTCTTACCATCTTGTTGGCAGGTTACTTTGCTGAACGAAGCCTGCGTGGCGTGACGTTTATCAACCTAGCGTTCGTCGGTCTTGTGACGGTGATACCGTTCATGTTGATTGTTCGAGAGCCAGATCTTGGCTCGGCTGCTGGGTTGCTGCCAGTTGCCTTTGCGATTACCTATGTTGCGGGACTTAGATTTCGTGTATTTGCACTCTTGGTGATGTTGGCACTGCTGACGACACCGGTAGCTTGGACTTACGCACTCGAAGACTATCAGCGGTCTAGGTTCTTAACATTTTTGGATCCGGCGCTAGATGCACAAGGTGCCGGTTATCAACAGATTCAGGCCAAGATTACGGTTGGGTCGGGAGGCTTAACCGGGAAAGGATTCCTCCAAGGAACGCAAGGGCAGTACAAGTTTCTGCCCGTCGCGCACAACGACTTTATTTTTTCGATACTAGCTGAAGAACATGGATTTCTGGGCGTCATAGTGGTGCTTGGATTGTATTTATTTGTGATCTTACGTGGCCTAGGGGCTGCGCGAAGTACGAAGGATCGTCTCGGTGCATACCTGGTCGTTGGGGTGATATCGAGCTTTACGTTTCAAGTTGTTTACAACATTACGATGTCAGCGGGCCTGTTACCGGTCAAAGGTCTGACTTTGCCATTGATGAGCTACGGTGGTTCGTCACTCGTGGCTACATTGGCGGGGTTTGGTTTGATAGCTAATGTCCGGATGCGCAGGTTCACAAATTGATGTAGGAAATTAAAAACGGGACGTACAAGTCAATGTTAATTCGTTTGCTGCACAAGCGACGACAGCTTAACGCAGGGCACACTACTGGCCAAGGCCAGTCGGTTATCTGTGCGGCTGCTTTTGAGTGGCGACGTGTTGAGAGACTTGACCCGTTATGGAGTTTAAGCCATGAACAAGGAGATGATTATCTCCTCGAACAGCCACGAAACCATGGTGGCTATTCTCGAGGACGACCTCGTTACCGAGGTTTTTATCGAGCGCGAACGACAGCCTGGGACCGTAGGAAATATATACAAAGGTCGGGTTTCGAAAGTTTTACCCGGCATGCAGTCAGCGTTCGTTGATATCGGTTTAGAACGAGATGCATTTCTCTACGTGTCGGACGTGATCGGCACGCCAGAGGGACTGGACGCCGATGACGACGATCATGAAGATTCCCTTCACGATGAGGATTCGAGTGAGAGCACTCCTGTTAACGGGAGCGCTCGTCGAGGACGTAACCAGGATCGTATTCAAAATGCTAAGATCGAGGATCTTCTAAAAGCCAATCAGGAAGTTCTCGTACAGGTTGTTAAAGAACCCCTGGGGAACAAGGGTGCGAGGATTACGTCCCATGCGACGATGCCGGGACGCTTTTTAGTTTTCATGCCCACAGTTGATCACGTCGGTGTTTCCAGAAAAATTGAATCACGGGAGGAACGGAGTCGACTCAGGAGAATTGTACGTGAATTTCGTGAAGAACATAGTTTTACTGGTGGAGTCATCATTCGCACTGCTGCGACCGGTCGATCAGAGGAAGACATTGTTTCTGACTTGTCTTATTTTCATCGGGTGTGGACCGATGTGCAGGGACGCACGGAGTCGGATCCAGCACCGACCGTTGTTTATCATGAACAAAGTTTGGTCACTAAATTGTTGCGGGACTTATTGACTAAAGAATTTACAGCAATTCGTGTAGACGATGCAGAAGAATATGGCAGAGTAGTGAGTTTGGTTGACGGAATAATGCCTAACCTCATACCTGTAGTGAAACATTATACAAAAGAATTTCCAATCTTTGAGGAATATGGAGTACAGGATGAAATTCAAAAGGCCTTGCAGAGCAAAGTGTGGCTAAAATCTGGCGGCTACTTAGTCATTAATCAAACTGAAGCACTGGTAGCGATTGATGTTAATACGGGACGCTATGTTGGTAAACGTAGCGGTCGATTGGAAGATACTATTGTTAAAACAAACCTTGAGGCAGTTAAAGAAATTGTCAGACAATTTCGCCTGCGTGACTTGGGAGGCATCATTGTCCTTGATCTGATTGACATGGAAGAGCGAAAAAATCGCCTGAAAGTTTTCCAGGCCATCGAGCAGGAGTTGCGCAAGGATCGCGCTCCATCAAAAACTGTCCAGGTCTCAGATGTCGGTCTCATTATTGTCACTCGCAAGCGAGTCAAACAGAGCCTTGAGAGACAGTTGAACGAACCATGTCCGTACTGCTCTGGCAGTGGAGCCATCAAGTCGATTTCTACGATTTGCTACGAGATTCTCTCTGAGATGAGAAAGATTAAAAGTGATCTATATGGTCAAGGTGTCGTGCTACGGGTTAATCCTGATGTTGCCCGAGCGCTTGCCGAAGAGGAAAAACAAGTGTTAAGTGATTTGCAGGCTGCTTTGGGACGGAAGGTGATTATTAAGCCTGACGTGCAGCTCCATCACGAACAGTTCGACGTGATGACTCTCTAGGGGATAGACGTCATCGGAAGATTTCGGGATAACTAGCGCCTTAGTATGGGTATGTAGCACAGAACGCCAACAATCAAGTTAAATACAGCCATGCGCGCTGTTGATATTATTCGGAAGAAGCGTGACGGTGAGATTCTGGACGAGGCCGAAATCCAGTTCTTTGTGAGTCAGGCAACTTCAGGAGCGATCCCTGCCTACCAAGTGTCTGCATTTCTTATGGCCGTCGTCTGGCGTGGAATGTCCGTGTCTGAGACGCAATGGTTAGCTTTCGCGATGGCGGCATCTGGTACGCATCTGGATTTACCAGGTCATATCGGACATCGTGTTGATAAGCACAGTACCGGTGGAGTCGGCGATAAGACCTCGCCTATTTTAGTGCCCCTAGTCGCGGCGTGCGGTGCCATAGTTCCAATGACTTCAGGTCGTTCCTTGGGTTACACCGGAGGTACCCTCGATAAGTTGGAGTCAATTCCCGGTTTTCGGACAGCACTAAGTCCAGATGAGATACGGGTGATGTTGGATCGGTATGGTTGCTGTATGGTTGGCCAGACAGATTCGATTGCACCAGCCGACCGCTTGTTATATGGATTACGTGATGTGACGGCGACGGTGGAGAGCGTGTCGCTTATCGCAGCTTCGATAATGAGCAAGAAGCTCGCCGTTGATCTTGACGGACTAGTCCTTGATGTCACTATGGGACGAGGCGCGTTTATGAAGTCACCGTCCGATGCCCGAGAATTAGCCGAGCGACTTGTTGCGATCGGCACGGAGGTTAGGTTGCCGACACGAGTGTTGATGACATCGATGGATGCCCCACGCGGTCATGCGGTCGGTAACGCTGTGGAGATTATAGAGTGCGTGAAAACGTTGAAGGGGCAAGGGCCAAGTGATTTGGAGAGATTAGTCGTTTCTCTAGCAGCTGAGATGGTGCACCTCGCTGGACTTGAGTCTACCTTGGAAGCTTCGGAGCAACGAGTTTCTGGAGTGCTTGCGAGCGGGAAAGGTCTGGAACAGTTTCAGCAAGTCATTACCGCACAGGGTGGAGATCCTCGCATCATTGATGATTATCGGCTTTTGCCAGTCGCAGCTCATCGTCAAATGATTAAAGCTTCTAGAAACGGCTATCTTGTGCAACTTGATGCCGAATTGGTTGCGCGTGCGACCATTGTCTTGGGGGCCGGTCGCGATCGTGTCGATGTTGAGATTGATCCTGCAGTCGGTGTGGTCACTCAAGTGAGTCTTGGTGACGAGATTCGTTCTGGAGATCCGCTTGCGGAGATACACTATCAGCGTTCTGAGGATTTACCTGAAGCGATCCAATTCTTAAAGCAAGCGATTGTAATTGCTGATGCGCCTCCGAAACTTGGTCCAGTTGTTTTGGAAAGGGTGGCATGAAGTCAAATTCCAAAATGCGGCAATCCGATAAGGGACTACGCTTAGTCTTTGCGGGTACGGCAGTGGCCTTGGCGGTGCTTGCATACCTATTACAAGGCATTGTTGATCCACGAGTGTGTGCGTTTCTTGGTGTTATAGGCTTCATAACGTTGGCGGTGGCCTATTCTACGGATATTCGCTCTATTAACTGGCGGATTGTCTGGTATGGGTTAGGCTTCCAGTTTCTGCTAGCGTTTTTTATTCTGAAGTTTGAAGTGAGTGGCGTACGACCTGGTTACGCGGTTTTCAATACGATTGCTGCTGTTGCAAAACGTTTTATAGGGTTCACTGATTCAGGTTCGAGGTTCGTGTTTGGTGAGTTGGCAAATCCTGAAGTGCTTTCGGCGCTGTTTCCGGGTGGTTTTGTCTTTGCTTTCCGCGCGCTGCCGATCATTATCTTTATGTCGTCGTTTTTTACCGTGCTCTACCATTTCGGTATTCTGCAGTTTTTTGTTCGGGTAACAGCACGCGCCGTTGTGCGCTTACTCAATACTAGTGGCGCAGAGACGCTTTCAGCGATTGCAAACGTCTTCATGGGACAAACTGAAGCGCCAATTATAGTTCGGCCTTACGTTCCACATATGACCCAATCTGAACTCTTAACTCTAATGGTGGGCGGCATGGCCACGATTTCTGGAGCCGTTATGGCTATCTACATTAGTCTCGGTGCCGATGCAGTCGCGATCCTTACCACGAGTGTAATGGCGGCGCCATGCGGGTTATATCTTTCTAAGATTTTGATGCCGGAGACGGAGATACCAAAGACTCGTGGCACTGTGACACTCGACGTAACAAACAAACATGTAAATGTTATTGATGCGGCTGCAAGTGGAGCAGCCGACGGTACGAAGTTAGCTATCAACGTAGCTGCAATGCTGATCGCATTTATGGCTTTTATCACCATGTTCGATTACCTTATGGCGGTTATTCATCCAGCGCTCTCGCTCTCCAGTATTTTCTCGCTGGTCTTCATTCCAGCCGCTGTGTTCATGGGTGTAGAGGCAGCTGACGTACCGGCCATTGCGGACCTGCTCGGAACAAAATTAGTTGCGACCGAATTTGTCGCATACGTTAACTTAACTACGGAGTACCAGAACATTATTAGCGACCGATCGACTGCGCTGGCCACTTATGCACTCACTGGGTTTGCGAACTTTGCTTCAGTCGGAATATTACTGGGCGGCCTTGGTGGCATGGCGCCAGAGCGTCGAGGCGATCTCGCGAGATTAGGCACCCGTGCATTATTTGGTGGATTTCTGGCTACACTAATCAACGCATCGATTGCCTCTCTATTGCTCTAACGGACCCATGTCTAACGTGACAGTTCAGAAATCGCTCTCAGATTACGATCGAGTGCAAGAAGCCGCTGATTTTCTTACGAAGAGGTTACCAGAAGCACCTGACCTCGCGGTCGTGCTAGGTTCAGGATTCGGAGGCTTCACGGAACACTTCGATGCAGAGATAACGATTGATTACAAAGACATCCCATATTGGCCGGACGAGACTGTCGATGGTCATGCAGGACAGTTGCGGTACGGCGTTGTCGGCCGACGTCGTGTTGTTGTGTTGTCGGGTCGCGCGCATCTTTACCAAGGTTACAACCATCAGACTGTCGCCTTTTCGACCCGTGTTGTAGGTGCGCTCGGTGTCAAGTTGATCGTCTTGACCAATGCTGCGGGTGCTATTTGTCAAGATTTTACGCCAGGTAATGTGATGGTTATTGACGATCACATTAACGCGATGGGCAAGAATCCTCTAGTAGGATCACATGATGAACGCTTTGGAGTGAGGTTCCCTGATATGAGCCAGGCATACAGTTTGCGACTCGGACGCTTGGCTGAGACGGTTGGAGCATCTCTGGGAATTTCGATAGTGCACGGGATATATGTGGGTGTGTTGGGACCTAGTTTCGAAACACCTGCTGAAATCAAATATTTTCGTATGATTGGAGCAGATGCAGTAGGCATGTCGACGGTACCAGAAGTAATCGTGGCGCGTCAGATAGGTTTGGAGATTCTAGGGCTGTCTTTCATTGCCAACATGGCCGCCGGAGTTCTACCGACACCGCTCAATCATCTTGACGTTCTTAAGGCTGTCAAGCAGGCAGTCAACCCATTAAGTGCACTCTTGTCAGGCATAATAGAGCAAGCATAAACACGTTATTCTCAATTTAGGTATCTTTTTCCTTATGTTGCCAACTATTGAATGGCGTTCCGACATGATCGTCATGGTTGACCAGCGAAAGCTGCCAAAACGTGAGGTCTATGTTGAGTGTCGCACAGTCGCGCAGGTTGTGCGTGCTATCAAGTCGATGGTTATTCGAGGAGCACCTGCAATTGGCGTTGCTGCAGCGATGGGTTTAGCCCTTGGTGTGAATCGAAGTAAGGCTAGCGGGACAACCATGCTGGCTCGTGAATTTTACAAGATGTGCGACGCGATGGCCGAAACGCGGCCAACCGCTGTTAATCTTTTTTGGGCCATCGCCAGGATGAAACGAATTTTCGCGAATGCTGTAAAGGCCGGACAATCGGTTGAAGAGATTCGATTGAATCTTGAGGTCGAGGCTCAGCGTATTCATGATGCTGATGTTGAGGCTTGTCGTGCGCTGGGAGCACACGGCGCAACTATCATGCCTACAAGTGCACGTGTGCTTACGCACTGCAATGCGGGTGCGCTAGCCACGGCAGGCTATGGTACAGCGCTTGGTGTTATTCGTGCGGCAGTGGAAAGCGGGAAAAAGGTTACGGTATTCGCTGACGAAACACGTCCTTTTCTTCAGGGGTCGAGGCTCACCGCATGGGAACTGATGCGTGAAGGCATTGATACGACAGTTATTACAGACAGCATGGCCGGTTCTTTAATGCAAGGCGATCAAGTTGATCTCGTGATAGTTGGTGCCGATCGTATTGCAGCAAATGGTGACGTAGCGAACAAAATAGGCACTTATGGTTTGGCTGTTTTGGCGAAAGAGCATAAGTTGCCGTTCTACGTGGCTGCCCCCGTGTCAACAATAGACTTGTCAACACCGACTGGCGCCCAAATAGAAATTGAGGAACGGAATTCCCGGGAAGTGACACATTTCGGATCAACGCAACTTACTCCAACCGGTGTAGGGGTGAGGAATCCAGCATTCGACATAACACCAAGCAGTTACGTCGCTGCGATCATTACCGAATACGGTATTTGTCGTCGTCCGTACTCGAGCAGTTTGCGTGCTGTCGTAAGCGAGTGTGGCAATGGTGAATGACTCTGTCGTGCGAGTGCTTGGGCTCGAAACCTCGTGCGACGAGACTGCTGCGGCGGTCGTTGTAGAGCAGGGAAACTTGACGACGCGAGTCTGGAAGATCGATTCCAGTGTAGTGGCTTCTCAAGTTGACATCCACCGTGAATGGGGTGGAGTTGTGCCGGAATTGGCATCACGTCAGCATGTGCGTGATATCTGTGGAGTAGTGGAAAAGGCGCTCGATGATGCCTGTACGACATGGTCTGCTCTTGACGCCGTAGCAGTGACGCAAGGTCCAGGACTGGTTGGTTCGTTGCTAGTTGGTGTTGCATTCGCGAAAACACTTTCGTTTTCCCTCGAGATTCCACTTCTCCCTGTCCATCATTTAGCAGGCCATATCGAATCTCTATTTCTTGAGAATGGCAATTTGCCATTGCCGGCAGTTGTATTAGTCGTTTCAGGTGGCCATACGAATCTGTACGTCGTACGAGAACTTGGCGATTATGCACAAGTTGGTCGAACTAGAGATGACGCTGCGGGTGAGGCATTCGATAAAGTGGCGAAATTACTGGATTTAAGCTATCCAGGTGGTCCCATCATCGATCAGCTTGCCTGTAAAGGTGACAATCTGGCAATTGATTTTCCAATAGCCAGGATGACACATGTCGATCGTAACGCTGCGCAAGCAGGCGATAGTTACAGCCGATTTACGCGTCAATATCCCGGCCGATTTGATTTTAGTTTTAGTGGGCTTAAAACGGCAGTAAAGAGATATGTGCAAGCGAGGAAACGTTCTCTTGGTTCTCTGAAGTTGTCGTCACAGGAAATTGCGGACATATGTGCCAGTTTCCAGCGCGCCGTCATCAATCCGCTCTTAGGTCATACATGTGACGCGGCTCTTACGTTTGGTGCTCAGTCAATTGGAATTGCCGGTGGTGTTTCGGCAAATAGTCGACTTCGGCTGGAAGCGCACGCTCTTGGCAATCAGGTTGGGTTACCAGTGTTTTTTCCGAGCCTAGCTTTGTCAACTGACAACGCTGCAATGATTGCAGCTGGTGGTCTCAGGAAGTTTCACCATGGTGTGAGCGCACCGTTAGGGTTGAATGCCGAGGCTTCGCTGCCACTCTAATCATGCCTCACGAGCCTTCTATTACTCGAGCATCTCGAGTTTATCCAGACCGTCCATTTGTTGGAGTGGGAGCTGTTGTTCTAGTCGCTCAAGATATTGTTTTAGTTAAACGTCGGTTTGAACCACTAGCGGATGAATGGAGCCTGCCTGGAGGAGCGCTTGAATTAGGGGAGACGATGACCATTGGTGTGGCTAGAGAAATTCGAGAGGAAACGAGCCTCCAAGTGGAAGTTGGGCCGGTGATAGATGTGCTTGACCGTATCGTTCGAGATGATGCGGATCAGGTTCAATATCATTATGTGCTTGTAGATTTTTTGTGTCGTGTGGTGGGAGGCACGTTGGCGCCTGGGTCGGATGTATCGCAAGCGGTCTTGGCAGCTCCGAACGCTCTTGAGGAGTATCGGTTGACCAGTAAGGCTCGTTCTGTCATTACACGTGGACTTGCAATGCAGAATCAACTGTAGCGTGCTCAAGCTTGAGGCTCGAGTCACAGGTAATGTGGCCAAGTTTGTACGACGTTGACAATCATAAAACCTCAGTGTTACCGTCACGCGATATGGCTCTTCACACTAAGATTCTTTTGGGACTGGCCGTTGGCGCGACCTCCGGGATCACCATCAATCTTTTAACAGAAGGTGGTGCTGGCACGGAGCAATTTGTCAGCTCGGTCACGGAACCAATCGGGCGTGTCTGGTTGAACGCATTGATTATGGTGGTCATTCCACTCATCGTGTCGACATTATCAGTTGGGATTTCTGGACTAGGTAGCCTGAAAAAGATCGGGCGTATTGGAATTGTCGCGCTGTTGAGCATGTTAAGTTTGACAGCGCTCTCTGCGATGCTCGGCCTGGCTGTTGTGAATTTGGTGAAGCCAGGTGAAGGTCTGAATCCAGCGGTCACTGAACGGCTCATCGAAACCTATCAGGGTAACGCGGATGCGATGGGATTAGCCGAAGGTGCCTTTGGGATGGAGATGTTCGTACGCATCGTGCCGCGTAATCCGATCCAGGCTGCGGCCAATGGTGAGATGCTCGCGGTCATTTTTTTCGCGCTAATGATCGGAATTGGACTGACGATCGTATCGAAGGAAAAAGCCCAGCCACTGCGAAGTTTTCTCCAAAGCCTCGGCCACGTGACGATCGGTATTATCGGCTTGGTGATGAAGGTGGCGCCGCTCGGTGTGGCCTGTTTGATTTTCAGTGTGACGGCACGTTTCGGCTTCGAATTCATTTTTAATCTTGTCAAGTATTTGATGACCGTCGTCGGGGGCCTGGCGCTCTTTTTTATTGTGGGATACTGGTTGATTCTGAAGTTTATTGGCAAGTGCAATCCAGTCGAGTTTATGCGACGAACTCGGGTTGTCTTCTTGACTGGATTTTCCACGTCGTCTAGTACTGCGACGTTACCAACGACCATGCGCGTTGCCAAGGAGGAGCTAGGGATTTCCGATGCCGTGAGCGGATTTGTCTTGCCCCTTGGTGCGACGATGAATATGAATGGCACAGCTCTTTTTGAAGGCGTGACGGTGTTATTTATCGCGCAGGTGTTTGGCGTCGATCTTTCATTGGGCAATCAGTTGATTGTCATCATGCTGTCTGTGATAACTGCCATCGGTACGGCTGCTGTACCAGGTGGTTCAATTCCATTGTTGATGATGGTGCTTGGTATTGTGGGAGTGCCGGTAGAGGGCATTGCGATCGTCCTTGGTGTGGACAGGATTCTTGATATGTGTAGGACGACGTTGAATGTCGTTGGCGATCTTGTGACTTCGACAATCGTTGACCGCTTCGAAAGTGGTGGGCCAACGAACAGTGTGCCAACGAAAGGGATGGATTAGTTGGACGAAGATAGCATGACCTCCGACCTACCAAGCCGGGATACTGCGTGGGCATTGTTGACGGAGTATACGAAGAGTGAAAGCTTACGGAAGCACGCGCTCGCTGTTGAGATTGCGGTGTGTGGTTATGCTAGGAAGTTTGGGGAAGATGAAAATCTATGGGGTTTAGTTGGGTTGTTACATGATTTCGACTACGAGCGTTGGCCCAGCCTTGAAGACCACCCGTATCGCGGTGCGGAGATCCTACGCGAGCGTGGATATCCTGAAGTGTTGATTCGTGCGATCATGTCCCATTCTGATGAGACTGGGGTTGTTAGACAATCACGACTTGAGCACGCACTGTTCGCGTGCGACGAGTTGGCTGGTTTTATTACGGCCGCCGCATTAGTTCGTCCGTCTAAAAGCGTGCTTGATTTGGAAGCTAAATCGGTCAAGAAACGGATGAAAGATAAAGCGTTTGCCCGTGGCGTTAGTCGGGATGATTTACGTAAGGGTGCGGAGGACCTCGGATTGAGTCTCGATGAGCACATCACGAATGTCATTACCTCTATGCGCTCGTGTGCGGAAACACTGGGACTTAAGGGCTCGCTCTAGCACGTCGTCAGACTTATTATTAAATCCATTGGTTACTTAGTCAGTTGATGTTTAATTGGCTATCGCAAAAAACATCGCATCTAAACAGAGTAGAGTGCTTGCGATCAGTTGCGATTCGATTCAACACCATGCCTCTACAAACAAAGATTCTGCTAGGACTCATCGTTGGCCTGGTGTCTGGAATCACCATCAATATTTTGACAGATGGTGCCGCTGGCACAGAGCAGTTTGTCAGCTCCGTCACTGAACCAATCGGGCGCGTCTGGTTGAACGCGTTGCTGATGCTTGTGATCCCAGTAGTGATATCGACACTGTCAGTTGGAATTGCGGGGTTAGGCAGCTTGAAGCGGCTTGGGCGCATTGGCAGCCTCGCATTATTGAGTATGTTGAGTATCTCGATGGTCACTGCGTTGCTCGGCCTTGGCCTCGTAAACCTTGCGAAGCCAGGCGAGGGTTTGAATCCAGCGGTCACTGAACGGCTCACGGAAACATATCAGGGCAACTCGGATACGATGGGATTAGCCGAAAGCGCCTTTGGGATGGAGCTGTTCGTACGGATCGTCCCGCGTAATCCGGTCCAAGCTGCGGCCAATGGTGAAATGCTGGCAGTGATTTTTTTCACCTTAATGATCGGGATCGGATTGACGATCGTGTCGAAGGAAAAGGCGCAGCCATTGCTGAAGTTTCTTGAAAGCCTCGGCCACGTTACTGTCGGTCTTATCGGCTTGGTGATGAAGGTGGCGCCGCTCGGTGTGGCCTGTTTGATTTTCAG
>CAJXDY010000049.1:0-17339 GCA_913052135.1 uncultured Acidobacteriota bacterium | reverse complement strand
TTTGTAGAGAGGGAGTCTCTATCTCATCTACAGAACTTAGATTTCCCTCGGGTCTATTTCTCCCATTATTAAACACGAGAATTCTGCTAGACTGACCACTGCCACCTTCGGTATCGTCAATCCACTGACAATCGTGTTGAAAGAATAATTTTCTATCCTCGATCGTTCCTCTTCCATAAGTTTGGGGGTTGCCATAACGCCAAAGTAAATCGCCAGAAGTGGTAGCCGTTTCTTGTGTAGATAAATGGTGAGGAATAATGAAGATCTCGTTGAACTTGGCAGAACTAATTAAGATTTGGTCTAAAGAAGAATTGTAATCAATAGCATTGCAATGCATCCAGTCTTCGTTAAAAGCGTTTTGTCCCTGAGTTGTATAGTTGATGTTGAATTTTCGGGGTGCATCTGAAATCGAGGCCGAGAAATTAGGTAGCAAACTATCTGTGTTTTGCACGAGATGATCCCATGCGCTCCATTGCCAAATAACTTCTCCTCCATTTTCACCATAAGGTATTATTTCAGTTACTTGGCAACACCAAACTGAATTCCCTTCTGTGTTCGGTATCTTACCTAAGGATAGAGCCTCCTCGTAAGAGTGGTTTTCCCAGGCAAGAATCAGAATGTTTCCGTTGGGCATCATTTCAATATCGTGATGCTGGTGTTGCGATGTGTCAGCCCAAGTAAATGACCATGTTAAATCTCCTTCCCAATTAAACATTTCTATTCTTCCTCCTGTCCCCCCTCCAGAAAATGAAGGGGTAGCATCGGAGCCAAGTTGAGCGGTTCTAAGTAAGCCGCCGTCATCGAGTATGTAAGCTGAAAGCCCTATTCTATATTCACTTACCCACTCGTTAACGACTCTTCCACAGTTGTCTATAAGGTAGGTGTTAAACGAAGATTGTGGAGCGATTAAGTTGTAACCCTCAAATGCTTGAGAAGAGTTTATGAAATTTCCAACAGTCTGGGTTTGTGCACATGTTTCAGAGAAAGTAGTAAGCGATAAAATCACGCTAACTAGAAATATTTTTTTCATTGCTGCCTCCGCTTGGCACTGACACTAGGAACTAGTTTTCGAGACCGGCAGCCCATCGGATTCCGCCAATCAGATGGCCTTGAAATTCTGAATCCCGCCACGTGGCTGGCTCGTGACCTAGTGCAGTATAAAAGATGCGGCCATTCCCATACTGCCGAGCCCAAGACAAAGCAAAGTCACCGTCGGTGCGATTGATGCCATCGGCATCCATATCAACCGAAGTAGTATCCACGCTTAGGAGTACATGCACATCGTTACGGTTCCAGTTTTTAAACTGGTAGATTTCTTCGTAAAGGTGTAGAGGTGATTCGAGATGTCTTGTCGAGGGATGGTCCGTGTCCTCAATGGTAAGAGCGACTTTCTGATGCCAAGGATGCCCATCAAAATAACCACCAAGCATTTCTCCATATTCGGGCCACTCATAAAAGGTATCCGTAGCACTATGTACGCCAACAAATCCTCCGCCGTTCCGCACAAATTCTAGAAGGGCTTCCTGTTTTGACGCAGCCATCGGTAATTCGCCCGTCGTATTAAATGCGACCACGTCATAGTCGGTGAGTGTTTCTTTAGTAATTTGCTCCGCCGAACGGATTATCGTCACATCGAAGGCGTCTGGTGTTTCGCCAAGTGCTCGCATTACTTCCTCAGCTACGGGTAGCACCGTATGCACAAAAGCGGCTGATTCCGTGAGATAGAGCACATTTGGTCGCTCTTGGGCGACCGCGTCGTTCGAGATACCAATTGTGACCCAAACGAGAAGGGGTAAAAGTGATTGCCAACAGGAACGCTTCGTCATCTTATCTCCATCCCTAACAGTGTGGCTCCAGGGAGCAAGCTGTCTACGTGTTTATCTGTATTCTGACCGCACTACATCGTTATTTGCATGCGGCTCGGATCCCACCGCATTGGCTTCTTTTCAAAGTAGCTTACGTTGGACAATACAGCAGGACCAGCTGCACGGAGTCCGAAGTTCGCGTCCTCGACCACGGGTTGCCTGGTTCGTATTGCGTTGAAGAAATTCTCGAAGTGATCCAGAGTATCGCTGTATCCATTCGGCGCTGAAAAGAACTCTTCTTCCGTAGGTGTTAATTCCTGTCGTGCAGTTGGGTATTTTGATTGGTAGTCGTCCAGAAATGCTTTCTGCGTTTCATTCGAGAAAGTATTAATCGTGTAGCCTGGCGACGTCGGTCTTGCTCGCCGTGTCAGGCCCACACGAGATCCGACGCTCATGACCGCTTCGTCTCCTACGAACCGAAAACCAGAACCAGCCGCAGCACCGTCAGCAAAATTCACTCGAAGAGCCAAGGTGAATTCGGGATGCGCCTCCGTAGCCGGATACTCGTACAGTCCGAGCATGACATCTGGAACATCTCGACCATCCTTCCAGTAACGCAATCCGCCTGTTGCAAAGATTCGGGTTGGACCTTCGGATCCAACAATGAAATGTAATCCAGAAAACAGATGGACAAACAAATCGCCGGCGACTCCGGTTCCGTAGTCTTGATAATTGCGCCATCGAAACATTCGAGTTGCATCGAACGACCGCTTTGGAGCATGGCCAAGAAATTTGTCCCAGTCGACAGTTTCGGGTGAAGCATCCGATGGAATCGTGTATTGCCAGGCACCTACTGCGGAATTTCGATCCCACCAAGCTTCTACCATGTTCAGATTACCTATGCGTCCGCTCTCATAAAGTTGCTTTGCGTATTCATACAGAACATTGCTCACGCGCTGACTGCCGACTTGAAGAATTTGCTTGGTACGATTTTGGGCTGCCACGAGTTCGGTGCCTTCCTCAGCTTTTTGCACCATCGGTTTCTCGACATACACATCTTTGCCCGACTCCATTGCTTCGATGGCAATGTGTTTATGCCAGTGGTCAGGAGTACCAATAATTACTGCATCGATCGTTTCGTCAGCTAAGATCTCTCGATAGTCCCGTGTGGTTGACACGTGCGAACCAAATCGCTCTTTCACATGAATCAGGCGACCATCGTAAACATCAGCCGCTGCCACCAGTTCTACTCCGGGTACTTTCAAGGCTTCCTGGGTGTCATATTGTCCTTGGCCACCTGCACCGATCAGCGCGATTTGAATTCGGTCATTCGCTGAAATGGGCTGCTGCCCTATTACTCGTGGGCGGCTTAACAGCGTCGTGGAAGTTCCTGCCAGCACGCTGGTGGCGGTGGTCAACTTAAGGAAGTCACGCCGAGAGGTTTTAGACGTATTCATGGGTTTCTCCCAAATCTGAAAGGCATATTAATGGGTTCTGCAATAACTGTGCAGGATCTTACTTCGAGTCGGCCAATTTTGCGTTAGTATTTATTTACTAGAGCGTACCTTGATGAGTGTGTAAACCTATCGGATTGAAGGGAGAGTTATGGCGTCGCGAGGAATCGATCGACGAAAGGCACTTCGAGCCATTGGGCTGGCCGGTGCAGGCGCTGCCAGTTTACCGTTGTGGGCCAGGTCTCTTGTGGATCTCGCTGAGGCACATACGACCGTTTCGACTCAAACCTTTAGGGGCCCGATGGCGGATAGTTTTCAGGACGGCACCCAAGGTGTCCTAAACCAGGCCCAGTTCGAAACCGTCGAAGTTTTGACTGACTTAATTATTCCCCAAACTGATACGGCGGGAGCTCGAACAGCCCGAGTCACGGCATTTATAGACACGATTCTTTCCGATGCAGAACCAAACGCACGCGACCAGTTCGTAGATGGCATTGGATGGATAGACCAACGAAGCATGGAATTGTTTGGAAGTAGGTTTGTCACGGCGTCGGTTGACCAACAAACCGCACTGCTGACGATTCTCAGCGCAAGAGAAAATAAGACGCCGGCGGATGCTGTCGGGGTTGAATTCTTTCAAGCCTTGAAGTCGCTCACTGTAACTGGCTACTACACCTCTCGGATCGGCATGCTGCAAGAGTTGGATGACGATGGTTCAAACTATTTTGATGAGAAGCAGGGATGCCAACACGCAGAACATAAAACCGGTAATTAAGAGTGGGAGTTCCGATTCATGTCCGCACAAGATGAACGCTACGATGTTGTAATAGTTGGTTCTGGCGCGACTGGTGGTTGGGCCGCGAAGCAACTCACAGAGGCCGGGCTGAGTGTCGCAGTCTTGGAAGCCGGACGGAAACTTGATCCAGAGCAAGACTTTAATGAGCACAAGCGCTCGTTCGAGATGCCCTTTCGTGGGCGGCGTCTGGGAACTCGTGAACGACAAGCGAGACAGCCAGTCCAGTCACTTTGTTATCAGTGTGATGAATTCACGAATCATCTGTTTGTTGACGATACCGAACACCCCTACACTACCCCCGCCGATCGTCCATTTCATTGGATTCGCGGCCGACATGTTGGTGGTCGCTCAATTATGTGGGCTCGCCAAACTTACAGGCTGAGTGACTATGACTTCAAGGCGGCCTCACACGACGGTTTTGGAGCTGATTGGCCACTCGACTACGCTACGATTGCACCGTATTACGATCAGGTGGAGCGGTTCATCGGCGTCAGCGGGCAGGCAGAGGGCTTACCACAGTTACCGGATGGCGCATTTCTACCCCCAATGCACCTCACTTGTGGTGAGGAACTTCTCAAGAGTGCTATTCGGGATAAATTTGGACGAGCGTTGACCATAGGTCGATGCGCCATTCTCACGAAGGATCTTAATGGACGACCTAAGTGCCATTACTGTGGACCGTGTTCTCGAGGCTGCCGCACAGGTTCTTATTACAGTAGTCCCTCTTCAAGCCTACCTGCTGCTGAAGCGACTGGTCGTCTCACTTTAATTCCGAATGCAGTAGTTAGTCATGTAGAGGTCGATGATGCAGGGAAATGCCGCAGCGTGTACTACGTCGATCGTATTACACGTCAGCATCGCGAGGTGTTTGGCTCAGCGGTCGTGTTGTGCGCCTCCACTCTTGAGTCGACACGCATCATGTTGAATTCAACCTCGGACCAGCATCCAACCGGGATCGCAAACTCCAGTGGCGTACTGGGACATTATCTAATGGACCACGTGATGGGTGGTGGAGCAGCAGGTGTGCTTCCAATGCTGAAAAATACGCCCGATACTCGCGGGACGCGTCCTAACGGCATCTATATTCCTCGATTTCAAAACCTGACCGATCGCCATTCAAAGTTTCTCAGAGGATATGGGTATCAGGGCAATGCGAGTGTTGTGAAGTGGGGCCACGCACTGAGTGTGGAAGGCTTCGGTGCATCCTTCAAAAATGAAGTGAAAAACAATCGCCCTTGGACGATGTCAATTGGCGGATTCGGTGAGCACTTGCCCCAATATGAAAACTTTTGCGAGCTTGACAAGGTTCATACGGACGCATGGGGAATTCCGATTCTACACATTAGTGCGGCTTACGGAGACAACGAACAGAAGATGGTTGACGATATGGCTGATGCTGCCGAAGAAATGCTTCATGCAGCGGGTGCTGAAGATATTGAAGTTCGCCGAGATATCTCTGTGCCAGGATTGGCCATTCATGAAGTTGGCACAGCCAGAATGGGTGATGATCCAGCATCTTCAGTGCTTAATACATGGGAGCAGGCTCACGACGTTAGCAATCTGTTCGTTATGGATGGTTCTGGTTATCCATCATCGGCCTGCCAAAACCCGACGATCACATTCATGGCTCTTGCGACGCGCGCCTGCGAATATTTAGTCGAGGAATTCAGGGCTGCACGCCTTTAAACCCGCCAGGGTTTCGGCCGTTTTCCATGAGCGAACTCGAACAAATCGAAAAAGAAACCCACACCCTCAAAAGAACGCTGGGGCCAGTCATGATATGGGGTCTTGGCGTTGGCTATGTCGTTTCTGGTGAGTACTTCGGATGGAATCTTGGATTATCGCATGGTGGACCCTTGGGGATGTTGGCTGCCACCCTCCTCGTCACTATCATGTATGTGGCCTTCGTGATGAGTTATGCAGAGGTTGCGTGTGCCCTGCCTCGGGCTGGCGGTGTTTTTATTTATGCTAATCGAGCATACGGACCTACAGCAGGCTTTGCGGCCGGTGTTTCACAGCTGATTGAATTTCTGTTCGCACCGCCCGCAATTGCCCTTGCGATTGGTGCTTACCTTCAGGCCTACACCTCTGCGGTGCCTCCTTGGGGATTTGCTGTTATCGCTTACTTTATCTTTACAGGTCTCAATATTTGGGGCGTACGACAATCCGCCCTGTTCGAACTCGTCGTCACAGTGTTGGCGGTTGGGGGGCTTTTATTGTTTGCCGGTACAGCGTTGCCTCACTTCAGTTGGACCTACTTTGCTCAGGATCCGCTGCCGAACGGATGGGGTGGAATCATGGCCGCCCTACCATTCGCGATCTGGTTTTACCTGGCTATCGAGGGAATTGCGAATGTGGCCGAGGAAACACGAGAACCGCAGCGAGATATCTCGAGAGGGTTCATATATGCGATGGCGACGCTCGTCTTTCTAGCGCTGCTAGTCTTCTTTTCGGCAATTGGCGTTAGAGGTTGGGAGGCCATCGTCTTTGATGCGGCAGGCAAACAGTCGGACACACCTCTTCCCCTTGCCCTGGGTTACCTGACCGGAAGGGAAGGAATTATCTATCATAGTGTTGTTGTTCTAGGTTTATTTGGGCTGATAGCTTCATTTCACGGCATTCTACTAATTGCCGGGCGAGCAACTTTTGAATTCGGAAGAACGGGCTATCTACCTGCGATCTTTGGTCGCACACTCCCCCACCGTCAAAGCCCTGCTGCTGCACTGATCTTAAATATGTTAATTGCGTTCGGCGCGCTTGCGACTGGCCAGACCGGAGAATTGATTACGATGGCCGCATTTGGCGCTCTTGCGTTGTATATTTTTTCCATGGCTAGCCTTTTTCGTCTCCGTAAGATTGAACCGGATCTACCTCGACCTTACGTAACACCGCTCTACCCGTATCTTCCAGCAGTAGCACTATTTCTTTCTACGGTTTGTTTTAGCGCCATGCTGTTTGTTAATCCCGGCATCGGCTTCACCTTTATTTCCATCATGATTGGTAGCGTCCTCGCGTTTCGCCTATTCGGGTTCCACGAGAAGACTCAACCTCGATAACAAATAAAGGACCTACCAGTCCGGGTACCAAGAATGATCACGGAATTCGATGGTTTCTCCCGCCATTGCATTTCGGAATTCCTGAATTGTCGCTGGAGTATCCTGCGTGCTACGAGGCTGACTAGGGTCCGGGCTACTTAACCAACTCGCATAAGCTTGGTCATAATGATAGAGGTATACCACTTCCGGCTTAAAGGTTTTAAGGCATTCGGCAGTTGGAATTGGACGCATGCGGTCCACAGGTAGATTCATGGGCATAAACGCAACTGAGATGTTTTTCAGTGCCTGAATTTCTGGAACACATTCGGTCACTCCCGACAAATAAACCCGACGACCACCTAAGCTCAGCACATAGCCGTTTGCTTGACCTTCTGGATGAAGTGGTTCTCCAGGAGTTAAATCGTACGCCGGAATTGCCTCCACGTGGATCCCGGCAAACGTCCCACCTTCACCGTTGGCCAGTACCTGACCGTCTGGGTAATGCTTCTGTGCGTCGGCTGTTAGTACGACTGGGGCACCCGCCTTCCGAAGAGTTGTGATTGCATCGACATCCATGTGGTGACCGGGATCATCAGTCACCAGAATCAGGTCTGCAGGTTTCAAGGAAGACAGGTCGCCTGCACTCCATGGATCCACGTGGATCACCTTACCCGCGTATTCGATTTGTACGCTCGCATGAATACCTGGAGTAATGAGGATGTCTCCGTGTTCAGCAATAATTCGGTCCGTCGATTGTGCTACGAGTGCGGCACCACTTAAAAAGGATACTCCCATTGCTATGATCCATCGCATCAGCGGCCTCCCGTGGTTGGGCGTTGAGTGCCTGCTTCCCAGCTCAACTATTTAAAACAATAGATTACCGGATTCAATCCCGATCGTGCGCATTGAACGAGTTACTCATCCAGAGTAATCTATTCGAATTAGCATGCGTTGTCTGTTGTTGAGTGGAGACACCCTTGCTGTTGTTGAGTCGCTAATTCAAAGAGAGGAAGCCATGCCGTATCTGATAGCAGTCGTCATCGCACTTTCGCAGTCTCTGGGAAGCTCCATTCCGGCTGCCGATATAACACATGTGGACATAGTAGATACGACTGAGAATGCTATCTTAAATAATGTAACGGATACTCCGATGCGAACCATTGATGCGGGCGGGCACAATATTGGAGTAGCACTGGCTCATCGAGGGCCTTCAAGTAACGTGGTCGCTGGGACTATTCACAGTGAAGTTACCGAAATCTACACCGTACTTGCAGGTTCTGGCACGTTGGTAACTGGTGGCCGTCTTCTGAATCCAAAAGAACGGGAAATCACACCCTTACGAATGCTCCAGTCTGGACCAGGCTGGACAGGATCTGGAATGGAGGGTGCCGTCTCTCGTGAGGTGGTTGAGGGTGACATTATTGTGATTCCAGCTGGGACCCCACACTATTTTTCTGGTATCGCTAACTCCATTACTTACAGCATTGTCCGAGTCGACCCTGACCAAATTTTGACACTGAAATAGTTGTAATCATGCTGACTCGACGAGCATTTCTACAAAACACCATCGCTACGAGTGTCGCGGCACTATCCACAAAAACCGACGGATTCGCCGTTGAGGACGATTTGGTCATCGCCGGTGGTCGGGTGATTGACCCGAAGAATAATCTCGACGGAGTCCTAGACGTGGCCATCCAAGGGTCTCGAATCCGTGCTGTTGGGGCCAATCTTGACATTTCGAATGCGAGTAAAGTTCTGAATGCCAAGGGTAGACTTGTGGTTCCAGGCCTGATCGACATCCATACTCATACGCGTTTTATGGAAATGCCGTCTATTTGTCTATCCGATGGCGTTACGTCGTTGATCGATGGTGGTTCCCAGGGGGCGGATCGCATTGATGAAATCCTAGCTGTCGCCAGAGCGGCTCCAAATCTGGTTCGAGTGCTTCTGAATGTGGCTAGGACTGGCATTACTCGACCGGTTGGTGAACTTATGGATCTACGGAACGCAGACGTTCAGGCCGGCCAACAAGCTATTGAACGCAACCAGGAGCTCATTGTTGGTCTCAAGGCCAGGTTGTCCGATACGGTCGCAGCCGATGCCGATCTTGAAGTGGTGCGTCGAGCTCAGGCCATCGTAAGTCCTTTCAACCTTCCAATCATGGTACACGTCGGCAACACGGCCTCACCGCTTCCTGCGATCCTCGAGTTATTAAAACCTGGCGATATTGTGACGCATGTGTATACCCAGCAAAGACATGGCATTTTTACAGATGACGGGCAGGTTCTTCCTGAGGTGCTCGCCGCACGAGATCGCGGTATTTGGTTCGATATCGGCCACGGACGTATTGGTCATATCACTTGGGAGACCGGTGCCAGAGCGATTGACCAAGGCTTTTTACCCGACACCATTTCTTCTGATTGGAGTGTGGCTGGAAGCACTGACCAGGTATTTAATTTTCCAAACGTGCTGTCGAAATTTTTGCTCCTCGGAATGTCCCTACCGGACGTGATCAAGTGCGGCACCACGAATGCCGCTCAGGTGTTCCCTGCGTTCCACGACCGAGGCACGCTTAGCGTCGGACGACCAGCCGATGTGGCAATCTTGGATTTACGCGAGGGACCTTTTGAATTCGTTGACAACGAGCACACGCCACGAACGGGCAACAAGAAGCTTGTGGCTACAGATACAATTTTAAACGGCAGACATATACCGTCGGTTCAGGCCTGAGGGTCGGTGGGGCGGCCAGGATAGGGGCTAACAGCTACCTATTGCGGTTTTGTCCTTGAGCGATACGACGACGACCTTCCGCGGCGATATTCAAAAGATAACCAGGATAAGGCGCAAGAGACAAATTGCGCCAGAATTCAGGATTTCGGTAAGTTCGCTGCGGTCGTGGACCATAAAAATAGAGCGATCTTTTGTAATCCCGAAGAAACGAGTCGTTTGCGCTGTACGGTTTCCGTAGTGATTCAAAGACGCCGAACAGGTCCCGACGAGACGCCTCTTCTCCGGAGAGAAGGGTCTGATCCGGAATTCTAAAGAGATTGAGCGGCGGCCTTTGTTTTGGGCCGCTACTATCGAAGCTCATTCGCAACGCGCCGAAGTCCGGCATCGTCATTGTTGACTGGGCTTGAATAGCGGTACTAGCCACAAAAATGGTGAGCACCGTAGCGACCATCAGAACCCAACACAAACGGCGTGGAGGATGTGCACTCATTCGCTTTGTCTCAGGTTGCACGGGGTTAGCTCTCAACCAGAACCCTAAACCATTAGCACCTTTTTGACCGCTCGGTGTAGCATAACGCACGCGACTAGCTGGCGTCATGCACAATTATGTCTGCTAAATATGAAGTTACAAGCATGACTACGGGGACTCCTTAGAATTCAAATGCGCATCAAACAAATCGTTGAAGACACCAGTACGCCGGCGGGAAGGATTTTCGATGCTGCTGTCTTGATGCTGATTCTTGTTTCGGTGGCCTCTTTTTCTCTCGAAACCTTACCGGGGCTGTCCCCTGAACAGATGCAATGGTTGAGTTGGGTGGAAATCATAACTGTTGCAGTCTTTACAGTCGAATACGCGCTACGTGTAGCTGTTGCCACATCCCGCGCAAACTTTATTTTTAGCTTTTACGGATTGATTGATTTGATTGCGATCCTGCCGTTTTATGTTTCTTTTGGTCTGGATTTTCGATCCCTACGCGCATTTCGACTCTTGAGGGTCATTCGAGTGTTTAAACTAACGGGTTACCATACCGCTGTGAAACGGCTTCATGATGCAATCGCGCTTGCTAAAGAAGAGTTACTGGTCTACCTAGGCGTTTCGATAATGCTGGTGTATCTCGCGGCTGTCGGAATTTATTATTTTGAGCATGCGGTCCAGCCCGATAAGTTTCTTTCAATTTTTCACAGCCTCTGGTGGGCCATTGTAACGCTTACGACAGTGGGTTATGGCGATGTCGTGCCGATTACTATTGGTGGTCGACTATTCACATTTTTCATCCTATTGATTGGCCTTGGCATCGTTGCAGTACCGAGCGGCGTCCTAGCCTCTGCCCTTTCAGAGGTCCGTGACCGTGAAGCGGAGGCATCTCAGCAGAAGACGCGGGATGCTGGAAACGGAACTTTATAGGTGGTGTCTTAGAATACGTTTCATTGGGGAACTTCCTCGAGATACTGCAAGAAGGGGCGTCCCTCGCATTGTTCGTGTTTCCCGATTGCTTCGGTCTCGAATTCCTCAAAATATCGATCGAGAACCGTTGAGCGTTCGTGTGCCAACGGTGGATCACAATAACAGCACTCGGTCCATTGAATGGTGCCTCCAGCCGTCCTAACCGCGCGGCGCAAAGAATCCACGATTTCCTGCCCCTCTGGTTGTTGAGCGGCAATTGAACCATCTTTGAGCTCGCTCCGTAAATCTGATGCCGTCTCTTCTCTAAAGGACGCTGTAACTCGATAAATCATCGGACCACCTTTGGGTTTAGTCAGTTAGCAGGACTTTTTGGCTTCAGGAGATTGAAACAGAACAATTCGATTCGTGTTTGTTCCTTTTTGCTGATTAGTGACTCCCCATGTGTTGGACGTTTTGGTGAACGCCTGAACATTAATCACAACAAGCACTGGATCGAAACCCGCATCAACTCCTGCTGGCAGAACTAGATCCTCGAGTAAAAGCTTGCCAGCTTTTACTTCACCAACTTCGAAAGCAACGTACCCACCAGGTTTCAGGATGCGTTTCACGTCACGTAACACATCGGTCATGAGTGCTTGCCAATCGTCTGGTTGCCTAATTTGGCTAAGTTTTACGGTTGAAGAGTCGATATCAAGAAACCAGCAGCGCATCCAATTGTCGCTGTGATAATTCACGACGTCTAGAAAGGGTGGTGATGTAACAACCAACTGCGCCGTATCTGCTGGAATGCCCGATGCGTGACGTGCATCCTCGTTTGTTAATGTAAATCCAAAATCTACAGCCCGGTGCCCTAATCGTGGATCTTTCCAGTCCTTAAGAAGCGCCTTCGACCTGCGGATTATGCGAGGCTTGATCGCTTTTTCTTCCGGCGTTTGATTTCTTGAGTTATTGATTTTCCGTTGCGCCTCAATCGAAACTGCCTGATTCGGAGGAAGAGAATAGATCGAAAAAAATCCTGTCGAGTGGCCCGTTAAGCGGTTCAACGCAACCATTCTAATCCAGCGATCAATTCGATCTAATCCATCCAAAACTTGTTTTCGTAGAAAGTACTCTTTAAGGGCAATAATTTGCGTTAGCGTTTCTGCGTGAAAGAACACTTCAAGTTCCGGATACTTCTCGTCCGCGGCTCGGAGATCAAGACTCTCGACTCGTTCGGTAATCTCTTCCATGGTTGGCGGGTCGAGCCTTGGTTCCAATAGCGCTCTACTAAGCGGGTTAATGTCGTTACCAAGCGGTTTACGGCCGAGCAAAAAAGCTTCTAATAACGTGGTGCCACGACCCATGAACGGGTCATAAACCGCATCGCCCAACTGGGTCAGCCGAGAAATAAAAAAACCAGGTAGCTGAGGTTTAAAACAGGCCCTATAAGAAATTTCATGCAGGCTGTGCGCTTGTCGTTGGGCGCTGGTCCAGTACTCGTTAAACGCTTTCAATGTGACGCCGGAGCGTCCATTTACTGACCACTTGAATTCCTCAATACGGGTGTCTGTTCCAAAGTCGTCAAAGGTTTCGACGCACCGTATTAACTCCTCTTTCGTCATTCGCATGGTAGCCAAAGATCTTTTCTCTATAGGTATGCGTTAAGCCGGACGCCTGTTCTGTAAATACAGAAATGGTCGATCGCATGATCGACCATTTCGTCTAATTTAATTGGTCGGGATGACTGGATTCGAACCAGCGACCCCCTGACCCCCAGTCAGGTGCGCTACCAAACTGCGCCACATCCCGTCACGTCATACGTAAGAGTGAGGACCCAAAGCGACTTCGTAGCCACTTCAAAGTTTTCCTGTTGGCTATCGTGTCGTTTTCGACTTGCTCTTTGACGACACACTTGATCGCTGTCGTTTCGTAGGTTTCTTCGCGACAGTTGCACGGCCATCATTACTAGTCAGCAAGTTCAGTAGACTCTTGAGCTCTTTCTTTACTTCTTTAATTTCAAGGCGAAGTTGCGTTTTACTCTCATTGGGTTCAAAGGGTTGAACGCTTCCTGATTTCTTAAATTCGGAGTCCGCTTCAATTTGCGCTGTTTCACTTTCTTCATCGAGTTTGCGTCGTGCGCCACCCAACGTGAAACCTTCGGTAAACAACAAATGTTTTAGTCGAAGAACCAGCTGAACATCCCTGTACCGGAACACTCTGGCATTACCGTTGGATTCGGTCTTGCCCAACTCTGAAAATTCTTCAGTCCAGGATCTCAGGACGTATGGCTCTATTCCAACGAGTTGACACACGTCAGATGCCTTATACGACGCTCGTTTTGGGATAATAGCCGTCGTCATCATATTCTCTCAAGGGCGAACAGTGACCGAATGCTTAATTATATCATGCAGCTAGAAGCTACTTTTGGCGTCGCCGCACATGGATCTTGATCGGTGACCCCTCAAAACCAAACGTCTCTCTGAGTTGATTAATCAAAAAGCGCTCATAGGAGAAATGAAATTTTGTCGCCACATTCGTAAAAAAGACGAAACTGGGTGGTTCGATTCCGATCTGGGACGCATACAGGATTCGCACTACCTTCCGCCCGGAACTTGGTGGGCTGTGTGCTCGTGTTACTTTCTCCACAAAGTGATTCACGGCCGCTGTTGGCACTCGTTGACTGCGGGCGGAGGCAATCCGGTCAACGGTTTCTAGCACTTTTGAAAGGCGTTCTCCAGTCAACGCGGAAATGTGCAAGATCGGTGCAAAGTCAAGAAACCTTAGCTTTCGTCGCACAGACTCGTCGAAAGTTTTTGCTGTTAAAGGATCAGTGGATTTTCGTAAATCCCATTTATTAGCAACAATTACTATGCCGCACCCCGACCGGGCGGCTTCACCCGCAATGGTTGCATCTTGATCCGCAACCTCTTCGCTGGCATCCAGCATTACTAGTGCGACGGCAGATCGTTTAATGGCACGTTTTGCGACCAAAACGCTCACAGCTTCAACCTGTTCGGCATTTGCAACACGCCCTGCTCGCCGAATGCCGGCTGTATCCACCAGGCGAAAAGATTTCCCATGCCACTGGAGCACTTCGTCGATTGCGTCGCGAGTTGTTCCTGGCTGAGCGTTGACCATAACCCTCGGTTCGTGCAGCAATCGATTCACTAGGGACGACTTGCCTACATTCGGTCGACCTATGACAGCGACAGCCACCTCTTCGATTTTTGTGTCGGTAAGGGCGTTTGTTTTTTTGGAAGCAAGAGTTCCTCGTTGCTGTGGTAGTGCCTTAACAACTTCATCTAATAGATCTCCGATTCCTAGACCATGCTCTGCTGAAATTTCAATCACCGGTTCAAATCCGAACTGATAAAACTCGAGACAGTGATTCTTGGCACGGCGATCGTCAGTCTTGTTGACAACCATTACAACGGGTACCCCGAGTGGTCGAACTTTTCGGACTACCTCTTCGTCCGCTGAGACACAGCCTTCTCGCCCGTCCACCACAAACAATACAAGGTTTGCGGCTTTCATGGCTCGCATTCCCTGTTCGACGACTTGAGCCTGAAGAGGATCTGTACTCGCACCAAAGACTCCGCCGGAGTCCACAATGCGAAATGTAACCCCTAACCACTCGGTATCCTGAGTTAAAGTGTCCCGAGTGGTGCCAGGCTTAGCCGCAACAATGGCTCGACGCCTGCCGGTGATACGATTAAACAATGTGGACTTCCCAACATTGGGTCGTCCAACCAATACCACTGTGGGGCTCCCACCTGATTGTTTGCTGGTCATCTTTCTAAGAAAGTAGTCTATTTTAGGTTACACGATCACTTGACAGTGTAACTATATATATTTATGATACTTACAGATTTCGAGGAGTTGCTAAGCATGATTAAAGTCGACATCGTCAACCAAGTTTCGACAAACGCATCCATTACTAAGGTTAAGGCTGAGATCGCAGTCGACGCCGTTTTTGAAGCGATGCGAGTTTCGATGGAACGAGGTGAGCGTATCGAACTACGGGGTTTTGGAGTCTTTCAGGTGAAGCCCCGGAAGCGAGGCATCGGTCGCAATCCGAGGACAGGCAAGGAAGTCCGGATCCCACCAGGCCGAACCATTCGCTTTAAGCCTGGCAAGGATCTTCGGAATATTGGAAATTAACGGACTTCTGAATTGTCATTCGAGTCTGCTCAACTTCCTGAAGCCACACGGTCTGAAGAACGTCTTTCGAGTTCAGGATCAACACATCTTCCTGAAGCACCGACCGGACATCACAGGAAACCGAGACGGTGGGTACACCTCTCTCTCTTTTTACTCACACTGGCTACTACAACCCTGGCTGGCAGCGCTCATTATTTAGGATTTCATTCTAATTTTGGCCTAAATGAAGTTACGTTGCCCTGGACTACCCTGCTAATAGGTGGTGGTTGGTATAGTTTTACACTTCTGTCGATCCTTGGCGCGCACGAATTTGGACACTATTTTGCCTGCCGTTATTACCACATCAACGCTTCGCTGCCCTACTTTATTCCGGCACCACTACCCCTAACAGGAACTCTGGGTGCTCTTATTCGCATTCGTGAGCCAATTCGAACTAAGCCAATGCTGTTTGATATCGGGGTGGCGGGTCCAATTGCTGGTTTCATCGTGGCCTGCCCTGCGCTTCTGATCGGTATTGCCTCTTCACGGGTAACAGAACTACCTGCAGATTTTTCTGGTTTGAGCCTCGGTGAACCACTTTTATTTCAATTTGTGACCTGGCTATTTTGGGGTTCTCTTGCAGAGGGTCAGTCTCTAAATTTGCATCCAATGGCCTTTGCCGCTTGGTTTGGTCTTCTTGCGACGGCGCTCAACCTGTTCCCTGCTGGCCAACTCGATGGCGGTCATATTTCCTATGCTGCTTTTGGCCGGAGATCGACCTTGGTTACCTATGCAACTGTCGTCCTAACTATTTTTCTGGCCTTTTGGTCACGTAGCTGGTTGCTTTGGGCCTTTCTAATGATTGCAATGCTTCTGATGTCTGGTCCAAATCACCCTAGGACGCAAGACGAGAATCTTCCGCTCGACGATACCCGCAGGATTGTGGCGTATGTGGCCTTGGCAATCTTTCTAGTATGTTTCACGCCCACACCTATCGAAGTGTTTCGCCTGATTAATTAGAGGACGGAGACCGGATCAACGTCGACAATGATTTGCCCCTGAAAGTCGGAGCACGCATTGAGAGCCCCTTCTAAGACTTTCCGCATCTCACGGCGATGTCTACTCTTCGTAAGCACCTGGACTCGGTAGTCACCCTTCAAACGTTCAAGAGGTGCAGGTGCAGGACCTAACACTTCCAACGAATTATTACTGTCACGCAATGCGTCTACGAACTGAGTTGCGACCCGTAAGGCACTTCCTGCGGATCGATGTTTTACCACCATATTTGCGAGCGCCACGATTGGCGGGTACCGCATTCTTTGTCTGAAAGTCAGTTCCTCTTCATAAAAGCTTTTATAATTCTGTTGGCACGCGTGGTGCAGACTATAGTGATCAGGGTGTAGTGTTTGGACAATGGTTTGTCCCGTTCGCTCACCCCGTCCGGCCCTACCTGAGACTTGAGTGAGGAGTTGAAAAGTTCGCTCCGCTGCTCGGAAATCCGCAACCCCTAGTCCCACATCAGCAGAAACGACCCCCACCAGTGTGACGTTTGGAAAATCATGTCCCTTAGCAATCATTTGAGTGCCTACCAATACATCAAGCTCTCCTTGACCAAATTTCTTGAGCAGTGCGCCTAGAGCTCCTCGACGGCGAACTGTATCCCGATCAATCCGTCCTACCCGAGCCTCTGGAAACGACGCCAGAATTTCTGTTTCAACACGTTGGGTGCCTAACCCTATCTGCTCCAGATACTCTCCTCGACACTGGGAGCATCTTTTTTTAATTCGCTCCGTATGACCACAATAATGGCATCGCATCTGCTGTGCCATGCGGTGAACGGTGAGTGAAACACTGCAGTTTGGACATTCAAATAGCACGCCACATTGTCGACAGATCATTGCGGCTGCGAACCCTCTACGATTCAAGAGAATTAATGTCTGCTCACCACGTTTCAGCCGTTCAGTAATTCCGGCGCGTAGAGGTGCGCTGAGGATC
>CAJXDY010000048.1:0-18209 GCA_913052135.1 uncultured Acidobacteriota bacterium | reverse complement strand
AATTCCCCACTGCTGCCTCCCGTAGGAGTCTGGGCCGTGTCTCAGTCCCAGTGTGTCCGTCCGCCCTCTTAGGCCGGATACCGATTGTCGCCTTGGTAGGCCATTACCCCACCAACAAGCTAATCGGACGCGGGCCCCTCATCAAGTGCCAGGTCTTACGATCCCCAGCTTTGATCACCATCTTTCCAAAGACGGGATGTTATGCGGTATTAGCGTTCCTTTCGAAACGTTATCCCCCACTCGAAGGTAGGTCACCCACGCGTTACTCACCCGTTTGCCACTCTACTTACGGCCGAAGCCGTTTTCGCGTTCGACTTGCATGTGTTAGGCACGCCGCCAGCGTTGATTCTGAGCCAGGATCAAACTCTCATGTTTAATTACAAGAGCCGCCGAGATGACCTGACGGTCTTCCCCGCGGCAATCGGTTAAACACAAGCGCCTATTGAATTGGCTCTTGCGTCGTTCTTTTGTTTGTCAAGTATGAAGCTCCGAGCTAATCAACGTCCACTTCCAGCGAACTGAAAATTTCCGACGATCAGTTCTGAACTTCTTGCTGATACTCGACGGGCTGTGCTTGCACGTTCTATCTAGTTTTCAAAGAACCTTGGCGCTGGACGCCAGCGGCGCACCAGCAAGTTGTTTACCCAATTTCCTTCAGGGAAACCTATCAAGGGTAGTAGAATCGCCTCTAGCTGTCAAACCAATTCTGGATTTTCAAGGCAGCGAAGCTTCATCATTCTGCGAAAACTGGGGCCCTGAGGCACCATGCCGGCGACCTCATCAGGAAATTAATCGCCGTTTTTCGGTTTGAGGGTCACGCGCCTGGCTTTCTTCCCAACTTGAAGAATGAACGACCTCGATGATGAGTCAAATTCGTACCACTTGTCTAAAATACGCTCACCGTCAATCTTGACACCTCCTTGATCGATGACTCGCGTGGCGCTAGAACTAGATGGAACAAAACCTAAGTCCACCATCAAGCTACTTAGTCTTGGTCGAGTAACATCAAACGTAACGGTCTGCTCAGGGGCGTCCATGGGAAGCTCCTTGCGCGCAAATCGCCGCTCAAACTCCTCAGCCGCCGCCGCCGCGGACTTCTCGGAATGAAAATCGGCTACAATTTTTTTTGCTAACTCGATTTTCACTTTCTTCGGATGCTTCGAGCCTTTCTTCACAGCTGACTGGAGTTGTTGAATATCCTTGAGTGAGACATCAGTAAGTAGCTCGTAGTATGTCCACATCAGATCATCGGAAATGGACATCAGTTTTCCAAACATCTCATGTGGCGACTCGGTAATTCCGATGGCGTTGTTGGCGCTTTTTGCCATCTTTTCAACACCATCAAGGCCCACGAGAAGCGGCACGGTTAGAACTATTTGGGGTTCCAAGCCATGGGCAGGCATAATGTCTCGTCCCACGTTTAAATTAAACAGTTGATCGGTGCCACCCATCTCTACATCAGCCTCTAAACAGATCGAATCGTAGGCTTGCGCGAGTGGATAGAGAAACTCGTGTATCGCGATGGGTTGCCCCTTGTCGTACCGCTTCTTAAAATCTCGACGCTCCAACATTTGCGCCACACTATAGTGGGATGCCAACCGGATCCACCCGTCACTCCCTAGCTTCTTCAACCACTTACTGTTGTTCTTAACAACCGTTTTTTCACGATCCAGTAACTTGAAAACCTGCGTCTTATACGTCTCCGAGTTCTCAATAATTTCCTCCTCGGTCAGCGGTGGCCGCGTCTTCGTGCGACCAGCTGGATCGCCAATGAGAGCCGTAAAGTCACCGACAACGAAAATTACCGTGTGGCCCAGATCTTGAAAGTGTTTCATCTTTCGGATTAATACGGTGTGGCCAAGGTGAAGATCGGGTGCAGTGGGATCGAAACCCACTTTCACGGTTAATGGTTGTCCGACCTTGGCCGAACGTTTGAGTTTTGCCTGAAGATCACTTAACCGCACAACATCAACACATCCCTTGGTTAAATAAGCGACCTGCTCGTCTAACGTTCCGCGGTCACGATCATTCAGTATCGCCAAAGCTTCTCCTCAAGATAAATCTTCTCGCCCTGATAATATACAACCATCCTATGCCAACAGCGCCAGAGACAGCACAATTCGGTCGACGGTCACTATTGAAAGGACTATTTGCGGTCGGAGTCGGAGGTCTCTCCGTTACTGGTGCATATGGATACCTCTACGAACGGCACAATCTTGAAGTTACCAAAATTGCTATCTCCCCTTTAGGACTCCCCGAAGCCTTGGCGGGACTCCGAATCGGGTTTATGACAGATTTGCATCACAGTGGAACGGTGCCAAAATCCCATATTGATAACGCTGTCTCCTTGATGATGGCTGAGAAACCTGATCTTATTGTCTTAGGAGGAGATTATGTTACCTGGCAAGATTTTGAATACCTCGAGGGTGTTGCTGATTCCCTGTCACGATTGACTGCACGGTATGGGGTCTATGCCGTGCTCGGTAATCACGATGACGATCGCGAAGTACCTGCTGCACTAAGTCGTAGCGGCATAGAAGTCCTGGCTGATGTCCGCACCAATCTCACTATTAGAAATGAATCAGTCGAACTCGTAGGGCTTCGCTTCTGGACCCGAAATGCTGCGGAAATCAGACGACTAATTAGTGATGCCACGGGTTACATTATGATGCTGGCCCATGACCCTAGGCGGATCACCGAAGCCTCAACCTTTAAGGTGCCACTCCTGCTTTCCGGTCATACGCATGGCGGGCAAGTCGTCTTACCAGGCCTTGGAGCTATCGCAGCACGAAAATTTCCTATCGCTTCTGGGTTATTAAACAGCCAGAAGACGACGCTCTTCGTTAGTCGAGGAGTAGGTACAGTTTTTCTGCCCCTACGATTAAACTGCCCTCCAGAAATCGCTATTTTGACACTAGAAAGTCACTCAAAGATCTAGCTAGAGAGCGACCTGACAATTTCTTTCAAAGACCCAGTAGTCAAGACCTGTCTACTTACCATCGAGTATACGGGCAATCGCCTGAGGGTAAATGCGATGTTCTTCGACAAGGATACGAGCCGCCAAGGTTTCAGGAGTGTCATCAGCGCGTACCGGTACTGCAGCTTGTTCAACGATCGGGCCGGCATCCAGATCCACTGTGACTATATGTACGGTGGCCCCAGACACCCGCACGCCATGCTCCCAAGCCTGCCGCTGGGCATCCAAACCCGGAAACGCGGGTAACAGTGATGGGTGCACGTTCAGGACTGCATTGGGAAAAGCATCGATAAACACGTGACTAAGCAAGCGCATGAAGCCAGCTAGGCATACTAAGTCCACTTGCCGTTCTTGAAGGTGTTGAACCAAGACTTGGTCGTAATCCTCACGTGTACAGGAAGCCGCTTGCGGAAGCACTAAGGTCTCAATGCCGGCAGCACGAGCTTTGTCCAACCCAAGAGCATCGGCTCGATTTGAAATAACGATCGCGACCGTTGCCTTTAAACGACCGGCTTTGATGGCATCGATGATCGCTTGGAGGTTGCTACCACGACCTGAAATAAGTACTCCGAGCCGTCGATTTTCACTCATCGTTAACGATAAACGACCTTCTTATTGCCTGCTTCAATGCTTCCGATAATTTTAGCTTCCGTTTCGCCCTCATCGTGTAAAACAGCAATGACCTCTTCAGACGAATGTTCATCACACACCGCAACCATACCAATACCCATATTAAACGTGCGGTACATCTCAGATTCCGACACTTCACCGGCCTCCTGAAGGAAACGAAATATGTGAGGAATAGTCCACGCATCACGACGCACGATTGCAGAGGTCCCGTCTGGTAGTATCCGAGGCAAGTTATCGGTGAGGCCACCGCCTGTGATATGGGCGAGGCCCTTGATTACGTCGCGTACGAAGAAAGGCCCAAGACTCTTCAGATATGATCGGTGCGGCTCTAACAACACTTCACCGATTGTACGACCAAGTTCGGGCACACTGGAGGCCACCGTAAGTTCCAACGTGTCAAACACGATCTGACGCGCCAGTGAAAAACCGTTCGTGTGCAACCCTGAGGACGGTAAACCAATCAATTTATCTCCAAGCGTAATCCGTTTACCATTAATAATCCTATCCCGCTCGACCACCCCAACAATAAAACCTGCCAAATCGTAATCCTGATCCCTATAAAAACCAGGCATCTCTGCCGTCTCTCCGCCCAGCAACACACAACGATTGTCCTGACACGCAGCAGCCATTCCTTGAACAACAGTACTAGTTGTTTCAGGCGTCAAGCGTCCTGTCGCAAGGTAATCAAGAAAGAAAAGCGGCTCAGCGCCTTGAACAAGAATGTCATTCACACAGTGGTTGACGAGATCAACGCCTACGGTGTCGTAACGATTCGCAAGTAACGCAACTCTCAGTTTCGTGCCAACGCCGTCCGCACTGGCAACTAGTACAGGATCGCGATATTTGGAACTATCAAGATGAAACAGTCCACCAAATGCCCCAATATTCGAAAGAACATTCGGAGTAAAGGTAGCTTCTGCGAGTTCGCGAATCCGCCGAACGGCTTCGTCGCCGGCCTCGATATCCACACCAGACTTCTTGTAATCCATCACTTGATCACGGCGTCACAAATTATTTGGAAGCTTTAATGCAAGCTGAAGATAGGCATCCTCATCCCGTGGAATTTCCACCGGGTATTTCCCAGTGAAGCACGAAGTGCAATAACTACGAGCACGCAAGCCGACTGACGAAAGCATGCCCTCAAGACTGAGATACGACAGACTGTCCGCATTCAAAAATTCACGAATATCCTCCACCGACTTGGACGACCCAATTAGTTCTGATCGACGTGGGGTGTCAATTCCATAGTAACAAGGTGAAATCGTAGGCGGACAACTGATGCGCATATGAACCTCGCTGGCACCTGCAGCTCGAATCATCCGAACGATCTTCTGACTCGTCGTACCCCTTATAATCGAGTCGTCAATCAACAAAACGCGCTTGCCCTCAAGGAGGCTCTTAACAGGATTTAATTTGACCTTAACCTTGAAATGTCGAATCGCTTGCTGCGGATTAATAAATGTGCGCCCAACATAATGGTTGCGAATCAACCCCATCTTGAAGGGAACCCCAGACTCTTCGGCATACCCAAGCGCCGCACAGACCCCAGAGTCCGGAATTGGAACGACAACGTCAGCATCAACCGCTGCTTCCCGCGCTAACTCGCGTCCGAGCTCTGTCCGGACTTCATTTACGCTTTGCCCGAACACATAACTATCCGGCCGTGCAAAATAAACGTGTTCAAAAATACAGTGAGCCGGTGACGCTTCTGCGAATGGTTTATATGAACGCATGCCGGATTTACTTATAACCAAGACTTCTCCCGGTTCAACGTCACGAATATAGGTTGCACCAATGAGATCAAGCGCGCACGTCTCTGAACACACGACCGTCGCATCACCCAATCGACCTACTGCTAATGGGCGGAACCCGTGCGGATCGCGAACTGCGATAAGTTTCTCCTTCGTCAGCATCACAATAGAAAACGCACCACGAATTTGCGACACAGACTCGATAATTGCATCCTCAGCCGTTACCGCTTGAGACCGTGCGTAGAGATGCAAGATAACCTCTGTATCGCTACTGGTCTGAAAAATTGATCCCTCGCGAACTAACTGCTGCCTAAGTTCAGTAGCGTTAACTATGTTTCCGTTGTGACAAAGCGAAATTTCTCCGTGCGAACAATCGATCAGGATTGGCTGAGCGTTAACCAAGTTGCTTTCACCAGCGGTCGAATATCTCACATGACCGATCGCTAGCGACCCTGATAGCTCGTTAAGCTTCTCTTCATCAAAACAATCGGCGACATAACCCATGGCACGGGATAAGGAGACACGCTTTCCGTCGGAAGAGGCAATGCCGGCACTTTCTTGACCACGATGCTGGAGCGCATACAGGCCTAAGTAGGTTAGATTGGCGGCGTCCGGATGTCCGGCAATCCCGAAGACTCCACATTCATCTTTAAATTTGTCCGTCATATCAGTCGCTAACCCTCAACTTTAGTGTCACGCCTCTAATGCTTCCGATATTACGCTACACGATCGACAAAATTATGAGCAAGTGCTTCTGCCCACATCGTTTCAAGTTCGCCTATTTCAATATCAATCACTTGAGTTCCAGAAACCGCTATACGCAATCTGGAACCACCGGTCGAGCCAATTATCCTCGCTGGAACATTTACTGTCTTTGCACAAGCCAGCACCTCATCAACATTGGCTTTAGCGACCGATAGAATGACTCGCGACGCGGATTCACCAAACAACGTAATCGCCAAGTCGACTTCGGGCTTCGCAGCCATTTGAAGCCCCGGAATCAACAAGTCCGCCCCAATACCGCCGGAATCAAAACAGCACTCCGACACCGTTACGGCAAGGCCACCGTCCGAACAATCATGCGCTGATTCCACCAAGCCAGACAATGCCAACTCTGTAACGAGCTGCTGAAGTGCCCGCTCAAGTACCAAATCAGGCTCGGAGGGACGTCCACGAACAAGTCCAAGGATCGTCTTGAGGTATTCGCTTCCCCCAAGTGCACCACGCAGCGCCCCAAGTTCAATGATTACCGCGTCGGTCTTTGAAAAAACTCGACCTAATACTCGTTGATCGTTTTCTAAGACACCCACAACACCCAAGACCGGTGTGGGATAAATGGATTCACCGTCTGTTTCATTATAAAAACTGACGTTGCCACCGGTAATTGGAATCTCCAAAGCCAGACAAGCATCTTTAATTCCAGCTACAACCTGTGCAAACTGCCACATAATGTCTGAACGCTCAGGATTACCAAAATTTAGGCAATTGGTCGCTCCAACAGGCGTGGCTCCTGCACATGACACGTTTCTGGCTGCCTCAGCAACCGCTAACATGGCACCTCGATACGGATCGAGATAACAGTGACGACCGTTACCGTCAACAGACAGGGCCAGTGCCCGGTCGGTTCCCTTCAGTCGGACTACACCGGCACCCATTCCCACCGGTGTAATGGTGTTGGTGCGTACCATATGGTCATATTGTCGGTAAACCCAGCGTTTGCTGGCAATAGAAGGCGCTGTTAGCAAGGTGCGAAGCGCAGTGGATACGGAAGGTAACTTGCCGAGCCTGTCAATGTCGAGATCTTGCACATCGGCAAGATATTCCGGTTCGACTTGAAGGCGATCGTAGAGCGGCGCATCATCCGCTAACTTCGCATTCGATATCTCGGCAACAACAGTTTCT
Organism: uncultured Acidobacteriota bacterium; assembly: GCA_913052135.1. Lineage (GTDB taxonomy): Bacteria > Acidobacteriota > Vicinamibacteria > Vicinamibacterales > UBA823 > UBA8106. Next base: position 10,949 of record CAJXDY010000048.1, on the reverse strand, counting down.
CGATCTTTGACTCGTAACAGGCCATCATCGGTAACTTGACCGATATGCACAGCATGTAAATCCCATTTATCAAAGACCTGTTCGACCTCAGATTCACGACCTTGCTTGACCACCATAAGCATCCGTTCCTGTGACTCCGACAGCATAATTTCATACGGAGTCATGCCAGTCTCACGTTGAGGCACTTGTGAAACGTCGATTTCGATGCCAGTGCCACCTCGCGCACCCATTTCGGCGGTCGAACAAGTCAACCCGGCAGCACCCATATCTTGGATACCAACCAACGCGCCCGTTTTCATGACCTCTAGACACGCTTCAAGTAATAGCTTTTCCATAAAGGGATCGCCGACTTGGACAGCTGGTCGCTTTTCAGCTGAGTGTTCGTCGAATTCGGCTGAAGCCATAGTGGCGCCATGTATACCGTCACGCCCAGTTTTCGCACCAACATAATAGACAGCATTCCCCGCACCATGTGCACTTCCCAGCATGAGTGAACCTGCTTCGGCTACACCCAGGCAAAATACATTTACTAACGGATTACCGGAATAGCAATCCTCGAAGGCAATCTCACCACCAACTGTTGGAATACCAATGCTATTACCGTAGCCGCCAATTCCAGCGACTACCCCCTCCAAAAGAGCACATGTCCGCCGATCATTAAGTGAACCAAATCGCAGTGAGTTAAGGAGAGCGATCGGCCGCGCACCCATCGTAAAAATGTCTCGAATAATGCCACCGACACCAGTAGCCGCACCCTGGTAGGGCTCGATGAACGACGGGTGATTATGCGACTCAATTTTAAAAACTGCGACCAAACCGTCACCCACATCAACTGCACCGGCGTTCTCACCAGGTCCCTGTACTACACGCGGACCAGTCGTTGGTAAGGTGCGGAGATGTACGCGGGAACTCTTATAACTACAATGCTCAGACCACATCACGGAAAAAATTCCGAGCTCTGTTAACGAGGGTGTGCGTCCCAGAATACCAAGAATTTTTTTGTATTCTTCCGGACTCAAACCGTGCTGCTGAAGTGTTTGTTGATCCATTATCCCGTCTTCAACATGCCATCCCTGCCCAGGGCCATTACTACGGACTCGAACAAAACCAGTCCGTCGGCACTACCCAACACTGACTCACAAGCTCGCTCAGGATGAGGCATTAGGGCCACTACATTTCGATTTGGATTACACAAACCAGCAATTGCGTTCACCGAACCGTTGGGGTTTTTCGTATCAACTACTTGTCCATCCGCATCACAATAACGAAACACTACCTGACGATTCGCCTCAAGGTCACTCAAAACTGCAGGTGTCGCATAGTAATTACCCTCGCCATGCGCGATCGGCATTTTCAAGATGTGCCCTGGCTTCACCCTGCAGGTAAAGGGTGTATCAACCTGCTCAACACGTATATGCACCTGTTCGCATTGAAACTTGACACTCCGATTCCGAAGCATGGCTCCCTCAAGTAATCCAACTTCCAGTAATATCTGAAAACCATTGCAGATGCCAAGAACCGGGCCACCCCTCTTCGCGAATTTAATCACCGATGTCATAATCGGCGAGAATCCAGCAATGGCCCCGGTCCGCAGATAATCCCCGTAAGAAAATCCTCCTGGCAAAATCACGACGTCCGCCTCATTGAGCTCTTTATTTTTGTGCCACACGAACTCGGCTTGAGCGCCCAACACCTTGCTAATAGCGTGGTGGGCGTCATGATCGCAATTTGAGCCAGGGAATACGATTACGGCAAATTTCACAATGGATCGACCTCGACACGGAAACTTTCGATAACGGTGTTGGCAAGCAATTTATCAGCCACCTCCGCTGCCATAGCTTGGGCTTGGTCAAGAGAGCTCGCTTCGATATCCAGTTCAAAGTACTTCCCTTGTCGAACATCCTGTATTCCGTTGTAGCCCATCGCATGCAGAGCATCGGCAATCGTCTGCCCCTGTGGGTCAAACACCGATGGCTTTAAGGTGACGAATACCCGTGCTTTCACAATACTTATCCTTGTCGTAATTTATTCAATGGCAATCGACCAATTCCAACCAAAACGCGTGCATCTTTTGGTGTGTCATTTAGCTATCCAAAAACTCGCTTAAAAATCTGATCACGGTGGCGCAATTGAGTGTCAATATCGAATGCAGCTTCAAGTTCCTCTGGCGATAATACCTTAGAGACGTCAGCATCTTCCTGCAATAAGACCTTGAATTCTTTGTGTTCATCGAATGATCGCATCGCATTCCGTTGCACCCATTCATACGCCTGTTCACGCGAGACACCACGGCGCGCTAACTCCAATAAGACGGTTCCTGAAAAAATAACTCCGCGTGACCGTGCTAAATTCTCTTGCATGCGGTCCACGTGCACCACCAAGCCAGAAACAATGCGTGTGAACCGCCGCAGCATGTGGTCCACAACTATGAAACTGTCTGGCAAAATTACGCGCTCTACTGAAGAATGTGAGATGTCACGTTCATGCCACAACGCCACATTTTCAAAGGCAGCCATCGCATTGGCCCGGACCAGTCGCGCAAGTCCCGTAAGCTGTTCACACCCAATTGGATTTCGTTTGTGCGGCATCGCGGAGGAACCCTTTTGCCCCTTACCAAACGGTTCTTCGACCTCACCGATCTCAGTTTTCTGCAGTCCGCGAATCTCCACTGCAAATTTTTCGAGCGATGCTGCCAAAATTGCTAATCGACTCAGCAAATCTGCATGCCGATCGCGTTGAATAACTTGTGAGGAAATCGTTGCCGACTGTAGTCCGAGTGTCTTACAAACTTGCTCCTCAATGGATGGATCGAGGTGAGCATAAGTTCCAACAGCACCAGAAATCTTTCCGACGCTAATTGTCGCCCGCACATCGACAAGTCGCACGCGATGACGTTGGAGCTCTGCATGCCATAACGCCAACTTAAGACCAAAGGTCATCGGTTCCGCATGAACACCGTGTGTCCGTCCAATCATGGGAGTATTTCGATGCTCCTCCGCACGGCGCTGCACTGCCTCAGCAAGATTATCGACGCCCTCAAGAATTAAATCGCACGCTTCTCGCATCTGGAGAGCCTGCGCGGTATCCAGCACATCAGACGAGGTCAATCCAAAATGAAGCCAGCGTGCTGACGGACCAACATGTTCTGCGACTGCCGTAGTAAACGCGATGACATCATGTTGAGTTGTCGATTCTATTTCGTGAACGCGGTCAGCATCAACAGCAGCTCGCTCGCGAATATCTTGAGCGGCTTCAGTCGGAATCAGACCTGCAGCAGCCATTGCATCCGCAGCTGCGATTTCAACATGCAACCAGGTTTCATAGCGGCGTTGGTCACTCCAAATGGCGCCCATCTTGGGGTTCGTGTAACGAGGAATCATGAAGATATTTCTTTCTTTATAGCCATGAATAGAGTCTTCCAGCTTACATAAATGGCAGCACGTGCTGACCACTAACGTTTGGTTTTTTTGAGATTTCTGTGGGTAGAGGCAAAGTTGACATATCGATGGTCTCCGCAGCCCGCTTTTGCTCGGTAACCAGGACTTGGACGTCGGTACGTCCGCGTTGATCTAACGCCTCACGACAAGTCATTTCAGCAATTGCCGGCGTGTTATTAACGCGGCTTAAATGACTCAAGACTACGCACTGCACCGACTCACCTAAATGTTCTGCGCAAAATGCAGCTAAGGCTTCATTTGACAGGTGCCCTTGGTCGCTCCCGATCCGAGTACGAAGACTTGCGCCATAGGGACTTATACGCAGTAAGTCAACCGAGTGGTTAGACTCAATAACCAATACTCGGCAATCCTGAAATCGCGACACCAATTCACTGGTGACGCATCCAATATCGGTCGCAAACCCAATCGCGCCTTCTGGTGTATCAATCCGGAAAGCCAAGGTCTCATTCGCGTCATGCGGTACGGTGAATGGAAGGAAAGATAAAGCGCCACGTGACGTCCGCTTACCTGCGGTTAGCGGTTTCCAGTGTTCGATTTGCTCTGCAGGGGTGCCCCATGCCTTCCTAGTACCTGTAGTTGTATACACGGGCACTCCATGGCGACGAGAAACCGAGGCTGCGCTCCGCACATGATCACCGTGGGCGTGGGTTACAAAAATTGCCGTAATCGCTTCGACCGCAACATTGAGCGCCCCAAGGCGCTCCTGTAGAGCTCTGTAGCTTAACCCGGCGTCCAGTAACACATGCTCATCCTGATATGAGATGAGCGTTGCGTTTCCGCTGCTCCCACTCCCGAGAACCGTCAAGAGAACAGCGATGGAACGACCCCTTCCTTTATAAGCATTAACAAACACCCGATCTTAGATCCGCCACAGCATCATTCAGACGGCATCATCGCCTTAGCACTTAACCGATTCGCTGAGACTTTCAAACCATCGGTTCGGCCAAGGATTGTTGTAGACAGTGACTCGTCTTTAAACAAATCAAGGGCGACTCGCTGAACATCTTGCACTGTTACTCGATCAATGCCACTGAGTGTTTCATCCAGACTGAACTGACGCCCAAAACACATCTCTTGGTATGCAAGGTTAGACATACGGCTGCTAGTGCTCTCCAGTGACAACATCAGGCTACCTTTCAGGTGATCCTTCGCACGCCGCAATTCCTCACTTGGCACCGTGACATCGGCAATTTCACGTACTTCTTGAACGATTAGGTCGAGAACCTCATTCACCGCTTCGGTTGCACAACCGGCATAGATTGTTAAAGATCCAGTATCACGATAGGCGTTGAGACCACTAAAGACGGTGTAAGCTAATCCGCGCTTTTCACGAATGTTTTGGAATAGTCGGGAACTCATAGAACCGCCAAGGATCGTATTTAGGACGTAACACACATAGCGATCGTCATGAGCCTGTGGATACGCTGGTACCCCGACACAGAGGTGACTCTGCTCTAGATCCTTGTTGTGTAACTGCAGTCCTGGCGTTGCCTCTGGTGCAGACCCGTGAACCAGCTCACCACTGGTTTCCAGTCCCCCGAACGCCGCATGGATAAGATCGCGAAGGCGAACGTGCTCTAGATTACCAGCTGCCGACACAATAACGTTGGAAGCTACATACGATCTCTTAAAAAAATCTTGAATTTGTGTGGCGGTAAACGAACTGATGCTGTCAGGTGACCCTAAAATGGGAAGCCCCAGTGAATGACCTTCCCAGAAGTGTTGGGTAAATAATTCGTGCACAAAATCATCCGGTGTATCTTCAACCATCTTGATTTCTTCGAGAATCACTTTCTTCTCGCGCGCGATTTCATCCGGCTGGAAGGCAGGGTTTAGTACGACGTCTGAGAGAACTGCGAGCGCATCCGACAGGTGCTCGTCAAGCACTCTGACATGATAGCTCGCACATTCCTTCGCCGTGAAGGCATCTAACTGGCCACCAAGGGAATCTATTGCTTGGGCAATGTCCTCAGCTGACCGGGTTTTAGTGCCTTTAAACAGCATGTGCTCAATAAAATGTGCCATGCCGCGTTCTTCCACTTTGTCGTGTCGTGACCCTCGCGAGAGCCAGACCCCAATACTGACCGATCGGACATCCGGCATTGCCTCTGTCAGAAGAGACAACCCGTTGTCAAAAACCTCGCGGATAATCATCGCTTGTGGAAGACACTGTGTTTGTGTCGTCAGACGAAAGACATCGCAAACTATTGATAAATATAGGATTACGACTTCGACACGAACACCTAATATTATCACGCAAACGATGCATCAGCAAGGAGGATCCACTCCATAAGACCTTCTTAGGAGAACACAGCGGCCGCCAGTAATAAACCAAGACCCTCATGCTAGACTATTTGCGCGGACACACTGGTTCGCGAATGCTTGGAGCCTGCCGTGGAAGCTCGGACCGACGTCACCAACCTTGAATTAGCCAATCTTGAGAGATCTCTCAAAACACTCAACATTGAGACGTACCGTGCTCGTCAGATTTATCACTGGATTCACAGGCGTGGAGTAACTGCATTCGATGGAATGACCAACCTATCTCTTCAACTGCGGAATGATTTGGCGTCTCGATTCAAAGTATCAACACCAGTCATCACCGAACGGCAAACATCCAGTGATGGCACCATTAAATTTGCCTTACAACTGACCGATGGCCACCAAATCGAATCGGTTTTCATCCCGGAAACGCCGCGAAAAACTTTCTGCTTGTCCACTCAAGTGGGTTGCGCCATGCAGTGCACGTTCTGCCTCACTGGAAAGATGGGTATTATTCGGAATCTCTCAGCTGGCGAAATCGTGGGTCAGGTGCGAGTGTTGACTCGGGAACTGGACCTATTTGAGCAACCGTTTAATATCGTTTTAATGGGAATGGGTGAACCTCTACACAACTATGACAACACTATGCAAGCTTTACGAATGCTGACATGTTCTTACGGCCAAGCAGTTCCATTACGACGCATAACGCTCTCAACTGTGGGTGTGCTGCCCGCATTACAACGATTGGCATCGGAGCCTACCATGCCCAATCTCGCCGTTTCATTGCATGGCACGACAGAAGTTCAACGCAATCAACTCGTGCCAATCAATCGCAAATACGGACTCAGGGAACTCATTGCGGCATGTCAAAGTTTCCCACTTAAACGTCGCAGTCGGATTACATTCGAGTATGTGCTTATCAAAAATGTCAATGACTCAGATGATGATGCAAGACGACTGGTGAAAATACTGTCAGGAATGAAGGCTAAAGTGAACGTGATCCCTCTGAACACTGCATCTGGCATTCCCTTTGAAAGACCCTCACAGGAAAGAATTAACCGTTTCGGCAAGATTCTAGCTCGGCACCAACTTACAGTATCTGTAAGAAAAAGCCGCGGGCATGACATACGCGCAGCGTGTGGACAACTAATGCTCGAAAATGAGCAACAGAGACCGCTTCAACAACCTAAGGGTCGCATTAAAGAGCTTAATAACTAATTCAGCCCTCTAAATCATGTGCCCAAACGTTCCGCCGCCCGCTCCACCTTTTCAACAAGCAAGTGTTTGTAATCCTTGAGTTTGTCAGCAACAGCAGGATCACTGACCGCCAAGATTTGCGCGGTCATCACGGCAGCATTAGTAGCACCAGCTTTTCCAATGGCCATTGTCGCAACTGGCACGCCAGGTGGCATCTGGACCGTTGCCAGGAGCGCGTCCATACCACTAAGGGCAGTTGCATCGATTGGTACTCCAATGACTGGTTTTGTGGTGTGTGCAGCCACCACACCGGCCAAATGCGCTGCAGCACCTGCACCGACGATGAACACTTGCACGCCACGGCCGTCAGCTTCCTCGACCAGACGTAAAACACGTGCTGGGGAACGGTGAGCTGACGCAACAGTCATCTCGTTAGAAATTCCGAATTGATCCAACATATCGACGGCTGATTTCATAATCGGCGCATCGGAATCAGAACCCATGAGAATTAGTACTTGACAGTCACTCATGCCACCCCCTCATAACCTAGCTTGTTTGAGACTTGGACAAGGCTTTTTTGCCGATGTCTCGCCTCACATGCTTACCCGTGAATGTAATTTGGTCAATCGCTTCGTAGGCCTTAGCAATTGCCACATCGAACGTCTCACCTCGACCGACCACACTTAAAACACGTCCCCCAGCGGTTTTAATCTGGTCTCCAACCTGCTCTGTTCCTGCGTGAAACACCATAACGTCTGACATTTGCTCAACGTTTTCAAGACCTCCTATTGTAAACCCCGTCTCATGGGAACCTGGGTATCCTTGAGAGGCCGCAACAACAGCTACGTGCGGCCACGTGCTAACGGCACACTTCGGTGTCTCCATTTCACCGTTTGCAGCTGCCAGCAAGATTGGCGTCAATTCTCCAGTTATCATCGGTAAAACTGCCTGGGTTTCAGGGTCGCCAAAACGTACATTGAACTCAACCACTTTTGGTCCAGTCGACGTTAGCATCAGGCCCACATAGAGTAGGCCGCGATAGGGCGTGCCCGCTTCAGAAAGTCCATTAAGCACTGGCTCAATGATTTCACCAAAGATGCGATCCTTTAAACTAGGCGTCACGCATGGCGAAGGTGCGAATGCACCCATCCCTCCAGTATTAGGTCCACGGTCATTATCGAAAATCCGCTTATGGTCTTGTGACGCAGGTAAGGCCCAAGCGGTACGACCATCACAGATGGCAAAAAATGACGCCTCTTCGCCCTCCATGTACTCTTCCATCACTATCTGGATACCAGCATCACCGAATCGGCGTTCGATGAGCATGCTTCGAACAGCCTGCTCAGCAGTGTCACCGTCAGGCGCGATAATGACACCTTTACCACCAGCAAGACCATCCGCTTTCAGCACAACAGGAAAGCCAAATCGTCCTTCGCGAGCCGCTTTAATGGCTGTTGGAGCATCCGAGTACACCTGATATTGAGCCGTCGGAATACTGCGTGCAGCCATAAATTCTTTCGCAAAAGCCTTGCTCGATTCAAGTTGAGCTGCGGCGCGGGTAGGTCCAAAGATTGCCAAACCAGCCTTAGCGAACATATCGACAATTCCCAAAGCGAGAGGCATTTCAGGACCCACTATCGTCAAATCAATAGACTCCCTTACAGCCAATGAGCGAACAGCCTCAAGATTAGCGATATCCACAGGAATGCAGCGTCCAACCTTGGCAATTCCAGGATTTCCAGGAGCACAAATGACACTTCCAGGAGGGTGTTCCTGAGCTAGTTTCCAGACAAGTGCGTGCTCACGGGCACCGCTCCCGAGGACCAAAACCTTCATTAATATTCTCTATCTAGTTGATTAATAATTACTTATGAAAATTAAGCCATTTTTTTCGTCATCGACCTGTGGTAGCCTAGCATATTCGGCACCTGTAAATTGGGTGCTGTATAGAGTGGACCGGTTGTCGTGAGGAGGTGGAGAAAGGTTGGCCGAAGTCAGGATCCAAGATGGAGAGTCTATCGAAAGCGCACTTCGTCGATTTAAGAGAAGAGTCCAGCAGGAAGATATCATCAAAGATATCAAGAAACACTCTTTCTATCTGAAACCTGGTGACAAGCGTCGTGCGAAACAGGCACTGGCGCGCAAACGTACGCTCAAGAAGCAGCGACGAGAAACCGACTAAGATTAAGTGACAAATGTTTTGTACATGCAGCTTGTGAACGAAATGTAATAACTGAACTAGGACGTTAAGGTTGAGTAGCCCTCCTAAGCAGGCGTCCGACCGGTCAACAGTCATCAATTTACTGATTGCGCTTCGTCCAGATCAATGGACTAAGAATCTGCTTGTGTTCGCTGCGTTGTTATTTGGACAGCGCCTTTTCGACCTCCAAGCGGTCATCTTAGCTATTAAGGCATTTATAATTTTCTGCGCGTTGTCTGGCGCTGTGTACCTAATTAACGATGTAACTGACCGTGGTGGTGATCGAAGCCACCCTCACAAATCACGACGTCCAATAGCCGCAGGGCTAATATCACCTACACTCGCGGTCGGTGTTGCCGTTTTCCTTGATGCTGTAGCGTTAGGCTTAGCGTTCCAAATTAGTCCGTACCTTGGAATAGTAGGAACAGCTTATGCTGGACTGTTAATTCTGTATTCGGTACTTTTAAAACATATCGTGGTAATTGATGTAATGACTATTGCAACTGGCTTTGTCCTACGTGCTGTTGCAGGTGGTGCCGCTATTGATGTCCCAATCAGCGCTTGGCTATTGATTTGCACCAGTTTATTGGCCCTCTTCCTAGCGCTCAGTAAGCGACGGCAGGAACTGATTGGCCTCGCCGACAATGCAGACGAACATCGCCCGATTCTTGGCGAGTACAGCCCATATCTACTCGATCAAATGATTGCTGTCGTGACTGCGTCCACGCTGATTACTTATAGTTTTTATTCAATTAGCCCTGAAGTAGCAACTCGCTTTGGTACACCTTGGCTCGGTCTTACGATTCCATTTCCTTTATATGGAATTTTCAGATATCTATACTTAGTGCATCAAAAAGCTGGTGGAGGTAACCCGACCGAACTTTTACTGTCCGATCGACCTCTGTTGGCATGTGTAACACTATGGGCGATAACCGTGATATTGATCGTTTACCGTCCCATAACAATATGACTAGGCAATGGCACAACTATTCATCTCACGTGATTGGGATGATTTCATTACAATGACAGGTTAGCTTATGTCTGACTTCTCAATACGCGCACCCTCAGTCGACGTCGAAGAAATCATGCGGCATATCAAAACCCGCATCAGTGACAAACGCGGCGTCGACTATACGGAAGAGCAGATCCAAGAACTGGCGACCGTTAAACTTGAAACATTTCTGGATGCCAACAACATACGCTCGGACTTGCGCGAACACTATAAGCGCAGCCGCCCAGCTGCAAAACACTTACTGGGCGAATTCGAGGAGCAAACACAAGCTTCCTTGTCTAGAGGATTCTTTGGTCGAGTTCTCACACTGGTCCGGAAGATTTTGACCCGTTTACTGAGGTTAAATCCAATTGTCAATGCATTACACATCCAGGAGAAAATTAATCAATCTCGCCACCAGAATGAGTTGCTTAACTACGAACTACTCAACAACCTCGTCGTAGAAATCACCAAGCTGGGTATTGAGGTAAAAAATCTTAAAATGCTGGTTGTTTCATTAAACAGCCGCTTAGATTTTAATGAACGTCGAGAACAAGCACTCGAAAATGTGGTGGCGTACCGACCTGGGACAGGACGTCGAGATTCCAAAGCCGCTAGCCGACTCGATGATGCGGAATCAGTCGAGAAGAAACAGGATTCAGTCGAAACTAAACCCGAACCTCATAAACGGCGGCGGCGGCGTGGTCGTAGACGACCGACGGGAGATTACAAGTCTGCTACGGGAGCAGGAACTAAAGAGTCGGTTGCTAGTGCTCCCCCAGCGCCAGAGTCGGTTGCTAGTGCTCCCCCAGCGCCAGAGTCGGTTGCTAGTGCTCCCCCA
>CAJXDY010000047.1:0-18286 GCA_913052135.1 uncultured Acidobacteriota bacterium | reverse complement strand
TAGTTCAAATAGCACTTTATTAAAGTTCTTCCTTGAAACGGTTCTTAATATATTGTCTCTGGTCCGGGCCTTCTAATTTTTCGGTGGCAGGCTTTGTTCTGACCCAAAAACTTTTTCCGCCGTGTTTGCCATGAACCCACAGTAGTGATTATACCGCCTCATTCCGCTATCGAAGACCAGTTCGCAATCAAGTGCTCCGCAGTTCGCCAAGCCAATGCTTGCGCTGTGAGTGTTGGGTTTCGAGCTCCGCTGGTCCCCATCACAGAAGCGCCTAGGATACCCAAATTGGGCGCTTCGTGTGAAAAGCCCCAGCGATCGACGACATTCGTGTCTGAGTCGTCACCCATGCGTGTTCCGCCGTATGCATGGGTCGCTACGCGCATTGTGCCGATCGATTGCTTGACGGTTCTAATGGCGCCAGCCTCCATAAACCATTGGGTCATTTTGTCTTGCATGAAAGTAGCGACGCGACGTTCATTGTCCTTAAAGTCGGCGGTAATCCGGCACACCGGAAAACCCAGAGGGTCTTTCACAAACGGATGGAGATCGAGGTAGTTATCGTCGTAGGGTAAAGTAGTCTTTTGGATATAGGTGGTGGCCCACCGATCTGCGTTCGTCTGGATAAACGACTTCCATTTCGATCCCCATCGAGGCGCCGACCCGAACGTGGTCATTCTAGCCGCTTGTATTGGTCGTCGCTCTGTATAGATCCATAAGTTTCCTCCACCAATAAAATCAAGGTCGGAATGGTCAATATTGTCATCAGCCCAATCGTCCACCGCGATTCCTTGCGCAGGAAGGCCGTACCAGTTGTTCAGGTTTGAAGGAAACAGGGCAGTGACTCCGGCGGCCATATTATGACTAAAGAAATGTTTACCAACCTGCCCATGATTATTGGAGAGACCATTCGGATATGGTCCTGACGTTGAAAGGAGTAGTGTGCGAACGTTTTCATAGGTATAGGTGGCGAGTAAGACGACATCCGCTGGCTGAACGTATATGTGACCATCTTTTAGATAGGTCACTCCGGAAACTTGTCCTTCGGTATCCACATCGATCGTTGTGACGTGGGCTTGGGGCATGACGGTTAGGTGCCCAGTAGTCTGTGCTTTTGGAATTGTTGAGACCGCAGTCGAGTTCTTTGCGTCGACGTGGCAACCACCCCGACTGCAAAATCCGTGATAGACGCATGCTGAACGACCTTGGTAAGGCTGAGAGTTGACGGCGGCCGGACCAGGAAATGGGTGCCAGCCCAGCCTCTTTGCTGCAGTGGCCATGAGCTCAGTGAAGCCGCTTCCGCGGAGTGGCGGCATCGGATAGGCTCGCTGACGTGGACCTTCGAAGATGTTACCGCGTGAGTCGATCGTGCCATTCAGGTTTCCTGCCTGACCAGAGACACCGATTTCATGTTCAACCTTGTCATAGTAGGGCTCTAAGGTTTCCAGTCCGAAGGGCCAATCTTCAACCGTCGAGCCGTGCGGAATGCGTGAGGCCCCGTACCGTCGTACCGTTTCACTGACAACCTTAAAATCCCACGGGTTAAGACGCCAGCTCTGTCCCCAGTAGTGTAGTGATGTACCACCTACGGCGTTCATCATTGGATGGATCGTTGGGCGGGGGTTATCTGGCGATGACGCGTTCCGGCGGTGGACAGGAATTTCTTGATTGGCCTTTTGCACAGCATGCGGCCAACCGCGTACATTGTTGCGCAGTTCGTCTGGGGCAAAATCTCGGTTGGTCATCCAATTTCCTGCTTCTAGTCCTATTACATTTAATCCAGCCCTTGTCAGTGGAAGCGCTGCGACACCACCGACGGCACCCATACCTACAATCACGATGTTGGTTCTTGGTAGGTTAACGACCACGATTAAGCACTTCCTTTACGAACCGTCCGAAATCATAAGCTGATCGATGCGTCGGTCTTGGTGTGGTGTCCAATTGTTGTTGGCGGGGCGTGACGACAGTTCGCACTCCCGGATACCCGATTAGATCCCAGCCGACGAAGTTGGCATTTCCTCCATAATAGGGATCACAGAACGTGCCTTCTATCGTGTGGGTTCGGACCATTTCGAAGAAGCTTGAAGCGTCAGGGCTAAACCCCGTTGCGGTGTTGTTTTCCATTTCTTGGAGGATCGCATCCTGATCTTCTGATCGAAGCCTTCGAAAAAGGGCGCCTCGTGTTTGCTTTGCATAGGCGTCGGTGCTGGCTAATCCGTTGGCATAGGATGGGCGCGCATTGGATAATGCACTGCTTAGAGCCTGATCGATATACTGTGCTGCCCGAGCTTCGGTCGCCCCTGGGCCGTGTTCATCGGTGGGTATAAGTCGAGCGACGATGGCCTGAAGTGTTTCCACTTCGACAGGCAAGAGCGTTTCGAAAGCTACTTGGCTCGATTCAGCATTCGTGAAGGTGGTGGAGGGTACGGCCGCCGCCGCTCCTACGATCAATGCGTTTTTGATTAAGGTGCGTCGAGAAACGCTCCGTGATGTGTTAACACGAGACGCACTTGTTGTTGTTTTTTGCGCCAAGGCTCACTAACAGTTCTATCGTTTCTGGAAATGGCTCGATACGTTGCACTGGCCCATTCGCTAAATCTACCGTTGTTTGACCGTTCCTACTGACGAAGGTTACGTCAGCACCCTTCGAAATCAGGTAGTTGATCATCTCATTGTCACCACGTGCAGCAGCATGATGAACCGCTGAGTAACCACGATGATCTCGTTCGTTGACATCAACCCCTAAGTCCTCAACTAGATATTTAACCGCGCGTAATTGGCCTGCCGGATGGTATCGGTGGGAATTGGCTGCGAAGCCAAAGCCATAACCAACACCTGCAGCAGCTTGGAGGGGCGTGACCGCTGGACCACCCATTGGAACAGGTGGTAATCCGGACAAATCTTCAGCTGGCTGATTTCGTCTTCGACGTTCTGGTGTTTTTTGGGTTGGTAGGCTGAAGTCAGCACCTCGGGCAACGAGCAACTGCATTGCTTCGACGTCGCTAGCGTATGCGGCCCTCCAAAATACTGTTGCGCCTGTTTCGTTTACGTTTGACAGATCAAAATTGTAACCAGAGTACCAAACCTTTTTCGTGAGTCTCGCGTTAATGTCTGCACCAGCATCCAGAAATGCATCCATGAGATCTAAGTACTCGATGCGTTGTTGTTTATAGGACGTGGGTTGTGGGTAATCTGCCAACTGCGCATATTTAACATTCAGCACTGCATAGAGAGGCGTACCACCGGCTTCACTCGCAATTGTCGGATCTGCACCAGATTCAAGTAGATACTTAGCAAGATCGAAATGGCCGTTGATTGTGGCAATGAGAAGTGGTGTTGTGCCGTCAGCTGAGGTTGCGTTAATGTCTGCGCCACCTGCTATTAGCGCCTTAACAGAAGCGGTGTGGCCCTGCCGGGAAGCGAACAACAGTGGCGTTAGGCCACCTTGCTTGCCAACGAGTTCCGCATACGAGAGGCGTGAGGGCCCTGCCGGCTCTTCAGCTGGCTCCTTTTTGCCTCCCCCTGGAATAACCCATGCAAAGAAACGCAGCAAGAAATTCCCTTTTTTCTTTTCCGGTAATACTTCAGGTCGGGTTTTTTCTTGTGTAGCCGCTACGTCAGGTGACGCCTTTAACGCCGCTTCCACCAATGCCTTGCGTTCCTCTTCAACTCGCTTGTTGCGCTCAGTACGTGCTGCTCGAAATTCTTTGTCTATCTCAATGACGTCAATGGTATCGCTTGCGATTTCCGGATCTGCAGCGTTGGCTAATAAGGTTTGGATGGCCTCGGTGCGATCGTAGGCGGCCGCAAACATTAGGGCAGTTTGTCCGCGGCCTGTTTCACGAGCGTTTACCTCAACTCGACCGACTATTAAGGCTGCGACTGCATCAGCGCTGCCAGATGAGGCTGCCAGCATGAGAGGAGTTACACCAGTGGTAGTGGTGACAGTGGCATCAGCTCCACTATCCAGAAACAGCTTTACAGTGTCAGCGTGGCCACTTCGACTCGCAAGGTGCAGTGGACTATAGGCATGAAGGCGGGTTGTTGCTCTGAGATTTGCACCGGCATAGAGCAGCATCTTCGCTGTGTCGAGCTGTCCATTCACCGCAGCCCAGTGTAGAGCTGTCATGCCGTCACCTTGTGCAGTATTTACGTCGGCCCCTTCTCGCAAGAGAGACCGCACAGTGTCGTAATCACTATGCATCGCAGCATCGGCAACGGGTGATTCTACAGCCGCATAAAGCTGGGTGTGAGGCAGTGTACTCATGCCTATAATGACGGCACCGAGGATCAGTCTATTCGTCATTAGCAATCATCCGACCTAAATTGAGAGCGTACCGGTACTGTCACCAAACGATTCAAGGTCGTGGCGTCCTAGTTTATGAAGTAGCGTCAGCATCACGTTCGCCATTGGGGTGCGATCCTCCGTGATGACGTGACTATTACCTTTTAGTTGGCCATTTGCATGACCCGCTAAAAATAGTGGACACCGTTTGTGATTATGGATGTTTGAGTTGCCCATTGGTGAACCGTAAACAACCATTGTTCTATCTAGCAGACTCGCGTCTCCATCTGGTGTGTTCTTGAGTTTTTCAAGAAAATACGGAATTAAACTGACATGGTAGGTGTTGATCTTGGCAAATTCCAGCACGCGGTCTTCGCGTTCGCCGTGATGAGAGGCCGGGTGAAAACCTCGCGTTGTACCGCTTTCAGGGTATACGCGTCCAGAGGCGTCGCGACCCATCTTAAATGAGAAAACCCGCGTGAGATCTGACATGAAAGCCAAGGCTTGCAGATCGAACATAACCTCAACATGTTCGCGGAACGAATCCGGCACGCCGATTGGCGCTTCGGGTAATTCACGTGGTGCACCGCTTGTATTCTGTACTTCGATTTTTTGAATTCTTCGCTCGATTTCACGCACGTCCTCGAGATATTCGTTCAACCGGTGGCGGTCGCTTGGTCCCAGTGATTGTTGCAATTTGGCCACTTCACTAGTGATCCAGTCGAGAATGCTCTGGTCGGTTCGGCGACGGTTGCTTCGCTCTTCTGGCGTACCGCCGGCACCAAATAACAGGTCAAATGCGACTCGCGGATCACGCACCATCGGTAGTGGTTCAGTTGGCGCAGCCCAACTAATAGTGTCGGTGTAAACACAGGCGTAGCCGTACGCGCATCCGCCAGATTGGTCGACGTTCTCGATGCAGAGTTGCAGCGATGGGATTGGCGTTTCTTGCCCAAATTGCTGCGCGTAAAGTTGATCCATTGAAGTGCCAACGTAAACGTCTGAACCTTCCGTCTGTTTGGGGTGTGCTTGTGTCAGAAAGGTCGCGCTAGCTCGGAAGTGGTCACCACCAGTCTCACCTAACGTGAATGCTTCAGCATTACGCACAGCAGTGTTGCTGATAATGGTTAGATGCTCGCGCATTGGTTCAAGTGGGAGAAGGCTCGTGGGCGTTAGATCGAAATCACTTCCTGCCGCAGTTGGGGACCACAAATTGCGTTCGATGCCCACTTTAGTGGCACCGGCTGACCCATGGACCATCTCGATGGCAGCAAGGCGAGTCGGACTGGCCGCTGCAGCTTGTGCCGGGAGGGCATGTGCCGGAATCATGGCGTCTAATAAGGGCATGGCCATTGATACACCCATGCCTCGAAGGACCGTGCGCCGTGAAAGGTGCTTCTTAGTGAGGTACATTGCCTTTCTCCTCGCCTTGGTCAATGTCGAATTTGCTCCTGTTCCTCGACTGTCAAGCTGTCCTCAAAAAGTGCTGGGCCGTCGGCTTGGCTCGTCCGGAACGCCGGACTATTAACAACGCCGAGTATATAAGCAGACACCCTGTTATCGTGCTCGGATGCTTCTTGCATGATCGCACGAATTGATGGCATGTCAAAGTATTCAATGCGGCGGCCGAGGGCATAGGACATCAGGTTTTCGGTAAAGGATGTCAAGAAGATTCGAGAACGAGCGAGCAGCGCGTTTCGCAGATCCGACGCACCGTTGAGTGGCGTGCCATCGTAAAGCTCACCCGAAGCGTCTATTAGGATTTCATTGTCTCTGATACGCCAGGCGCCAGTGGGGCCAAAATTTTCAAGGGCTAGGCCGAGAGGATCGATAACTCGATGACACGAACTACACGCTGGATTTGAGCGATGTTCCTCCATGCGTTCGCGCAAGGTAAGTCGACGGTTGCCGAGAACAGCCTCTGTTTCTTCCAGTTCTGGGACATTGGCCGGTGGTGGCGGTGGTGGACTACCTAGTAATACCTCCATAATCCACTTTCCGCGGAGTACGGGTGAAGTGCGGTTGGCAAACGATGTGGATGCCAGGAAGCTGGCATGTCCGAGGATGCCACGGCGTTCATTGGGTAGGTCGACCTGCCGAAATCTGTTGCCAGTTACGTTTGGGATTCCGTAATGTTTCGCAACGCGTTCGTTAACGAAGGTATAGGGTGCATCGAGGAGTTCAAGGATGTTGCGGTCCTCGCGAACAAGATGTTCAAAAAAGAGTTCGGTTTCCCGACGTAACGCATGAGTAAGAGTGCGGTCGTATTGAGGGTATTGGATCGCATCTGGGTGTAACTTTTCGAGGTCCTGCAGGCGCAGATACTGTGCGGCAAACCTCGTGCCGAAGGCCTCGGCGCGTGAATCTGTAAGCATACGCCGTATTTGAACTTCGACGGCATCTTGATCATCGAAACTCTGTTCAATCGCAAAGGTTATCAGCTCTTCATCCGGTATCGTGCTCCAGAGAAAGTAGGACAGACGAGAGGCTAGTTCGATGTCGCTTATTCGGTATTGTTCTCCTGTGGACACGCCAGATGGTACTTGTTCGAAGCGAAACATGAATTGCGGGCTGGCGAGCAATGCTCGGAGTGCGGTTCGAATGCCTCCTTCGAAATCCTCTTCCTCGGCACCTTGTTGGTAAAAAGTCATCAGGCTGTCGACGTCAACGTTATCGACTGGACGTCGGTACGCTTGCGAGGCGAGTCGCGAGATGATCTCTCGCGCACATGGGAGTTCTTCCTCAGGGGAGATGGGCCGGCAGCTAAAAATTACACTGCGGCTCGGGGTCTCTGAAACTCCCGTGATGTTGGATGGGCCTCGTATACTGAAGTCCCGTAGATGTGGCACTGTCGTGATGCCACGCGCTCCACCGATCTCTGTGTCCGCCAAAGTGTGTTCGACTGGTTCCATGATGTCGTCGACCGGACCGTCAAAGTGCTTCAAAAACGCAGCGGCAACTCGACGAGGGCCGGCCTTGACGGCGATCGCAGCTGTCTCCAGATTCATACCTTTCGGGTCGGCCTCGTGCATAAAGGGATCAATCTTGAGCAGGGCCACTCGTTCACCATCGAGTGAGATTTCAATTTGTTCCTGATCGCCAGCTGTCATACCGTACAAAGCGCCCACCGGAGTAGGATGCATTTGCACCTTAAAGATGTAGTCGCCGTCGGCCGGAAAGGTATGCAAGATCGCTACGCCACCTCTGGTGCCGAACGGTGCTCCTTCGGCCCTGCGCAGTTGTGATGCGGTGCGAGGGACTTTATAGTTCGCTTCACTTGCTGAGAGTTTCGGATCGCCGACAGCGAGTCGACTGGTGTGGTCGGCTGCACGAAGAAATCCTTGGAGCAAAGTTGCCGAAGAGCCTTGGACGTCGGCTATATTGTCGAATCCTTGACTTAGGGTGTCTGGAGGAAGGAACGCGTTGACGTCGATTTCTATTTTCAATAAAGAGCGCACGGTCCGCGTGTATTCAGCGCGATTGAGCCGTTGAAAGGTTCGTCGACCTGGATTCGGCGATGCTAGAGCCTTTTGATCGATACGGTCTTCAAGAAGAGTAACAGCCGTTTCGATATCTTGCCGGTCTGGTCTGCGTGACCCAGGTGGCGGCATCATGCCTGCTGTAAGTTTTCGAATTATCTTTTCAGCGATTTCGGCATTCTCACTGGGATGAGTCGCGTCAAAGTCAACCAATGACAAGTTTCCGCGTAGCGCACGATCATTGTGGCACTGCAGACAATATTGACCGATGAGCTGGGTTGCCTGAGGTAAGTCTGACGCTGGAACTGGTTTAGCGGCCTGTGTTGGTACCACACCTGTCTGGATGGATGCCGGAGTACCGTTATGGGCCGTAATACCAACGCAGAAGAATCCAGCGATTAAGACGACCCAGGTAGATTTGCTCATCCTTTCACCGACCGATTTAGGCACCTATATATCGACATGTTGCTACCCATAGAGTCATCCTGAAAAACTCCTTCAGGTATTGGTTCGTAAAAGTATGTTCACTCTTCGGTCATTGTCCTAGCGAGCGCTTTTTTTATGGCCGTCGTGGCCTGCTCAATTCTGAATTGCAATAATTGTTTCCCAATGGCAATGGTTTCAGCTTTGTTCGCGATACTTAATCCGTTGATTGTGGCTTTACCTGCGGCCAGGCGCTCGTTGTAACGGACGGTATCTGGATCGATAGTCATCATCATAGCTGTAATGACGTAGTCGTCGTGGAGGCCTTCATTGATAGGCTCAGTAATGCCAAGTTCGCGCTCCATGTAGTTGAACACTTCTCGATATTCATAGAACTCAGGAATATAGTGAACGATGGTTTGACCCCAGCGTTCATTCAGCGTTGCCGCAGTTTGTTCCATACCGCGCTGGTTTCCACCGCTGTCGCCGATCATCACAATGTGTTTAAAGCCATGCGCCTTCAAACTGCTAGCAACATCGTTCAAGACCATTTGGAACGTTTCGTTTCTGAGGCTAAGAGTGCCCGGATAGCGCATGTGTCCCGAAGGATCATCGAAGCTACCTTCCGGCACGAGCTTTATGATTGGAGTACAGAGTGCCGTACCGAGTTCCCGTGCGATCCCTTCACAAGCGGCCTTCAAAACGTAATTGTGTTTACCGAGGGCCAGGTATGGGCCGTTCTGCTCGATGCCACCTGTTGGAATAATTACGGTTGTCTTACCGGCTGCAAGAGCATCACGAATCTCCATCCATGTCAGTTCCTCAATCCACACGGAATCAATGGCAGCAATAGGTCGCTCGGAGGCAAGTGCAGCTTGCACACGTTTCTCCCGTTCTGCCTGTCGACGTGTCTGTTCTTCCGGGCTTAGAGTAGTGCGCTGTTGGGCGGAACCAAGAGAACTTAGGAGAACCGCCAGCGTGAGAACCGTGCCGAGAACAGAGCAGCCTTTTCGCATGATGAATTCTCGCAAAGAACTGAAAAAAATTGAATTATACCTGTAACCCTACCATACCTGATTACAAGAGTGAGCCTCGAATTCTCACTCTGACACACGGTTGATCTGGCCTTAAAACATGGGGTCAGTCGGACCGGTCAATCCGTGTCATCTGTCATCGACTACCCAGAGAGCTGAGAGTGCTTCTCAGAAGGTTTCTTTCTTAATCCTGAACGTGGCATCAAGCTCGGCGTCAGTACTGAGCCCAACGACCCGCCGTGCGACGTACTCACCAAGCATAATTCCGTGTTTAAAGCCGTGTCCTGATCCTGCACCGAGCAGCCACACATTGCTCAACTCTGGATGTCGATCGACCATAAAGTGAGCATCGACGCTGTTAGTTCTGGGGCTGATACGAGTTTCCAGGAGGGGTTGATTCGCTAAGGTGGGGAATGCGTCACTAGTAAATGTTTGTATGCGGCGGACTTCGTCAGCCGTGACGGCTCGGTGGTCCGTGTCCGGGTCGAGGCTTCCAGAATCCCAGTAGGGGCCAAGCTTTAAACCTTTACCTTCAATATTTGGAAAACCATAAACACCTTTCGTGACGAATGTGGGACAGTTGGGAAAGACAAACTCACTATCATCCATTGGTGTGCCCATAAAAAAGATCACTCGTCGGGTTAGTTTGAGTTTGTTTCCCAGGATTTCAGGGAACATCTTGACGTGCCAAGGACCACAGGCAAAAACAAAACTTTGAGCAGAAACTGTTTCTCCAGTTGAGAGCAAAATGGATTGTAGTTGGCCACTGGCGCGTTGATTTGGGGTTCCTCGGGCGATTGTCAACTCGCCTCCAGCCCCCTTGAAGGCTTCTGCGACCGCGAGACATCCTTCACGACATTTCAAGACACCGGTGCTCGGCACCCAATGACCAACAGTGGCTTCGTCAAGATTGAACTGCGGATACCGATATGCCAATTCGTCGTACTCAACGCGCTCGTTCTCCACACCGAGCCGATCCAGCACTCTTTTGGTAGCCTGTAGCGTGTTTGTCCACTCCCGACTCAAGGTGATCTGTCCTGTTGGATAGAGTAGGCGCCGCCCCCATTCTTGCTCACGGGTTTTCCATCGTTTGAGGGCTTCGACTGCCCATCGTGAGTAGAGTTCGCGTTCACCGTAGCTGGCCCGGATCTGCCGTGTCTCTCCTCCTGAACTTGATCGAGCATTGCCGGGACCGTAAGCGTCAACGAGCCTAACGGAGTGTCCCATTTCCTGCAGGTAGAGGGCCGTCCAGCCACCAAATGCTCCGGCACCGATAACCACGACTTCTGGATTCTTGGATTGGAGAGTCGGAACGCGTCGGTTAAAGTAGGTGTTATTAGGAAGCGCTATAGAGCAGGCGCTTCCACCGGTCACCTTCAGAAACGTGCGCCGCGTGAGGATGTTTTTCTTCATGGTATAACAAGGATGCTTTGAGAGAGTCTCAGTATACAACCGAATATGTTCAGAGGTTCTTCCGAACAGTCATCATGGTACTTTCAGCATGGAAATAGATTACAACCGTAGGCTTGCCCACACCTTTTATACATGCTAGTTTCTGGGTTCGTCCGTTCTTGGGGAAGATATGACTAATACGACAGAAAATAGAGTTGCGATTATCACAGCATCAGGGAAAGGGATGGGCGCAGCGATAGCTCGCGAATTAGCGGCCAATTCCTATCAACTCGCGCTTATGTCGGTATCTGGTGGAGCTGAGAAACTCGCAAGTGAGCTGAGCGTGCTTGGTTTGACTGGGTCGGTGACCGACCCTGACGATCTTAAGCGACTTGTGGACGCGACGATGGAACGTTACGGGCGAATTGATGCGGTTGTGAACAACACCGGGCACCCGCCCGCAGGGCCGTTGCTTGAGTTGACGGATGATGAGTGGCGCATGGGACTGGACCTTGTTCTGCTTAACGTAATACGGATGGCGCGGTTAGTTACGCCAATAATGAAGGTCCAGGGTGGTGGTGCCATTGTGAACATCTCGACGTTCGCAGCGTTTGAGCCGTCTGCGACCTTTCCAATTTCCGCGAGCCTTCGTGCTGCGCTTGGGAGCTTCACGAAACTGTATGCTGATACGTACGCTCAGGATGGAATTCGAATGAACAATATTTTGCCGGGTTTTATAGACTCATATCCCGCGTCTGATGATGTTGTTAAGCAGATTCCAATGGGTCGGTATGGTTCCGTGCAGGAAATCGCGAAGACGGCACGGTTTTTACTGTCTGCTGAAGCCGGTTATATTACCGGTCAGAATATTCGAGTAGATGGTGGAATTACTCGTGGAGTCTGAAAGTCAATCATGAAGAAACAGCAACCAGTTGAGGGAATCTCGAGATCTCAAAATTCCAGTTCTGTGACGAGGCGGTCGGTGTTAAAAGCGACAGCAGCGTCGTTCATGGGCTATCGGTTCGCCGGCGATGCGGCAACATTGGATGCTTCTCCATCGGAAAGTAAGATTCGATCCCGTTATCAGCAGCCGCACATTGCCGTGATTGGAGCTGGCGCCTTTGGTGGTTGGACGGCATTGAACTTGCTCCGGAAAGGTGCGAAGGTCACTTTACTCGATACTTGGGGCCCTGGAAACGCTCGTGCTAGTTCTGGCTGTGAACGGCGAATGATTCATAGCCAACTGTATGCGGTGGGCAGCACGGGTTCGAATAAGGAGGTCTACCGACCACTTTATATGGACATGATCACGCGCGCTCTTCAGCTGTGGCGTGAAAATCAAGAGCGCTGGAACCGGCAATTGTATTATCCCTGTGGGTCCTTAACGCTTCAACCTGAGGACGCCCAAAATGGCAGGGAAGCTCTTGCTTATATGCGTGAGCGGGGAGTTGCCGCCGAGGAGCTCTCATTGCAGGATCTGGAGAGTCGTTACCCTCAAATGAATCTAGAAGGAGTGTCGTGGGGATTACTCGATGTTGATAGTGGATATTTGCGGTCACGGGTGGCCTGTCAAGAAGTCTTTCGAGGATTTCTTGAAGAGGGAGGGGAGTACCGGCAGGTAGCTGTCAAAGCTCCTGAGATACATGGTAGCGGACTTGATAGTCTCAGTTTATCCGATGGTTCGCAGCTGTCTGCTGACCAATATATCTTTGCGTGTGGGCCATGGCTTGGTCAGTTGTTTCCAGGCACGATTCGAATCCGTGCGTCTCGCCAAGAGGCGTTCTTCTTTGGAACACCAGTTAACGATCATCGGTATGATGATAAACACCTACCGATTTGCATAGACGGCACTCGAAGTCCCAGTGCTGCTGTCATTCCGGATGGCGACTTTCGCGGACTGTTAGTTGAAGGGGGACCTCCACGAGTAAGGATTATTAATCCGACTACTGAAGACCGCGGTCCAACAGCGGAGCTACTGGCTTTTCATCGCGAGTATCTACCTTTTCGGTTTCCAGGCATGAAAGATGCACCACTACTTTCGATGAGAGTGTGTCAATACGAAAATAGTGATGATCAGAACTTTGTAATTGATCGACATCCTGAGGCGGAGAATGTGTGGCTTATTGGCGGCGGTTCAGGCCACGGATTTAAACACGCGCCAGTAATTGGGGAGTGGACGGCTGATATGGTCTTTGGGGAAAAGGCCGTTGAACCTTTGTTTGGGCTGCAACGTTTCAGAAGGCGGCGAGCAGTCTAAGGCACCTAGGTTCTGATAATTGCAACCACGGTTGCTGACGAAAACACGCGTTAACGAATTATTCGTGAGTGGGATTGTCTCGCGTTGCCAGCGGGTGTAGTATCAACCGGTCTTGCATGTCGACGAGTGAGAGAAATCTCGAGGTGTGGAGTCGTGAAATTTGGTCATCGTTAATTAAGGTAGGAGTAAGGCATGTCACAAAACCTTTGGTTAAATCGAAGAACGTTCATTAGGAATGCTGGAATGACGGCATTGGTGGGCGCCGCAAGTTCGGGGAGTTCCCTGGCATCTCCAATGACGAATCTTCCCTCGGGACAAACGGGCAGCACCACGTACGATTTTGACACTGTGTATGATCGGACCGGCACTAATAGCGTTAAATGGGATGCTGCGATTGCTCGATATGGACGCGAGAATATTGATGTTGGCATGGGTATCGCCGACATGGATTTTCAAGCTCCACCATGCATCACTCAAGCTCTTGCAGAACGGTGCAAGCATGAAAACTGGGGCTATATGAGTACGCCTCGAAGTTTCTATCAGCAGATTGCTGACTGGAACAAGAATCGCTATGGTCTTGAGGTAGACCCTGAATCCATCACTCTTTCGGACGGTGTTCACCCAGCGCTGATTGCAGCCTTGAAAGCGGTTTCACCTCCTGGAAGTAAAGTGCTTCTGACGACGGCTGTGTACAGCGGTTTTTATATGGACCTACGACAGAGTCGGACTCTTGAAGAAAATAGTCCAATGATTGTGGAAAATGGTCGCTATCGGATTGATTTTGATGACTTTGAATCTCGGATGAGTCACGACACCGATGCGTTGATCCTTTGTAATCCACAGAATCCAACCGGCAACTGCTGGTCGGAAGAGGACTTGTTAAGGTTGGGGCGGATGTGCCTTGAGCATCGCGTGGTGGTCCTGTCTGATGAAATTCATTGCGATTTTGTGATGAAGGGGCAGAAGTATACGCCATTTGCTAGCTTGCCCGATAAGGAAGTTGTAGATAACAGCATTACATTCAAGGCAGCCAGTAAGTCTTTTAGTCTTGCGGCCATGAAGATTGCCTGGTTCTTTTCCACGAATCCTGAGTTACTTGCGCTGGTTCGTGGGCAACATCGAGCCAATACGAATACGCTGGGTGTGGTGGCGAACCAGGGAGCCCTGACTGACGAAGGGGCAGACTGGTTAGACCAAGTGAATGCCTACATTGACGCGAACCAGGATTTCACTGAGCAATACATTCGAGAGAACCTGCCAGGAGTGGAATATACAAAAGCGCAGGGCACATACTTGGCGTGGATTGATATCGGTGGTGTTGCTGAGCGCCTCGGTGCAAAGCGTTTAGCCGAGGAGGCTACGGCGAATAGTGACACGGGTAGAGCGGTGACTGCAGAGAACATCGTGGGTAACTGGTTCGTCGAAAATGCGAAGGTCCAGTTGAATGCTGGGTCATCGTATGGACCCGGTGGCGAGAATCATATGCGGATGAATGTAGCCACTTCTCGTCAAACGCTCAAGCTAGCGCTTGATAATATGGCGGCGGCTTTAAACGATCTGTAGTCCTGTCAGAGTACTGCGGTTAATGGGGTCCAACTCTCAAAAGAGGGTTGGGCCTTTTTTGTGTACATGAATGTGTACATCGAAATGCTTACGAGATCGCAGGAGGGATCATGGACAGGATCACGTGAATCGTTACCTTCCATCTGCCTTCCGTTTTCCGCCAATCCCAGTGCTTGTCCATCTCCTCTGTGATGAGTTTGTGAACCTTGTCTCCGGCGGTGCCTTTCTTCCATTTGGTAAACCCTGCTCTCGACACAGTGGCTCTGTCATAGAGCTCTTTCTCAGTCGGTCTGTGGCCTAATTTCTTTTCTACGCCGTCCATCCACTCCTTCAACAGTGCTTCATTTTCGAGATCATCGACAGAGTCATCTAGGTCATCTAAAGCTTCCGGTGCGATCATGAAAGTCTCTAGGTGCTTCAACCAGCCTTCAGAGTGTTTCACGTGCAGTTCAGCCTTCTTTACAAAGTCCTTCCGTCTGAAGAGCCCGTAATCACCCATCACTGTCGGTTCTGGGTGGTCAGGTAGTTGGCTGAACGCATACTCACTGACACTCTTCAGGTATTTATTGATTATTAGACGTTCACCTACAAGGTTGGCAAACGCTACGACAACTGTTTCAACCATTTGGTAGGCGTGGTGCTCCCAGACTTGGACGTCCTTGAGAGGTACATCTTTCAGAGCAGTTAGGAAAGCAACTTCGGCTTTTGCCAGAACCATCTCCATCTCGCGCTGGTGTTCTTTTGGGGCTCCTTCGGGATAGATCAGTTCCACAGGCACATTCTACTGTGAAGCCGGACGTCCGGGAGACCCCATGAAAGGCGCGACCTATGAAGGATCTGGTCTGAGCGTCTATGAGGCAGTGATTTCTGGGGAATTACCTGGCTAACCGGATATTTCATTTTATTTCTGGCTTCCCTGAAGCGCATGATGTTTTAAGAGACCTTTCCAACATTAGGACAGACGTTGTAAAACGTCCGCAGTCCAAGAGGGGAACAGCCTGAGGAGCAGGGCGGCCACAACGACCGCAGAAGCAAAGCTCAACACATAGGTGGTTGTTCGTTGACCCATCAGGCGGCATCCTGTCCGGTCGCAACGGCGCCGTTGGCGAAAGTGCAGGATGTGTGCTCCACCTAGTCCACCGACTCCAAGCGGGAGGGTAAGCCAGTCGTAATGCATCATGGTCATCATGAGCCCTGGACCCGCCACTCCGATGGCTATTAGCGAGAGCGGCAGTAAGCAGCAACTAGCAGCGAGTAAACCTGCCACGACACCAGTGGTCGCCGGCAATCGATCGCTCAACTGATTAGCAATCTGTGTCACAGTTCTCCATAAGGGACGCAGCAAATCCAACGCTGTCGATCGCCGCGATGAGTCTTTCGGGATTCACGACTCCTGACTCATACTGGATGTTGGCACGTTTGCCGCTGTAGGACACGTCAGCGTTGACCACCCCGGTCACTCCTAACAAGGCCTGGCGCACGACCAGGGGGCATCCACCTCAGGTCATTCCCTCAACTGTGAGTGCCACGGTCTCTGTGCTGCCAATTTGGGCCAACTCCGCGGAATCGGTCCGCTTGGGCGACAGACCCTCGCCCGTACATCCGCCTAATAATAGGCTGAGGGAAAATGCGATGAGACCAAACAGTGACCAGCGGACCTGTGTCATTGACGTTCTCCTATCATGCGGCGATAGTTCCGTCGAGTGCCTCAGTCCCGGTGTTCCCGTTGCAACACTCGGCGAACCTGTGTTACCGACGGCCAACCCGCTGTACGGCCGCCATCGGTGTAGACACGACACCCGTAGGCGTATCCTCGCAGCTCGGCAGCCGGTCCCTCAATATCAATTCCGTCAATCCGAATCGTTGGTGAGCCGATGAACCGCTTCAATTGAACATCGTCGGCATCGGCGACCCGTATGGTCTCAATCTCTGCGGATATCTTCTCAAGCTGTAAGGCTTCCTGGAGGCTCTTGCGCGCCTGTTGCCAGGATGGACATTCATCGAAATAGTACAATTCCACCTTCATGCAGTCCGTATGTTAGCGTTTAGTTGAAGGTAGATTCAAGGCGAGGCCGGCCGTGAGCATTCCGAATGCGATGCCAGCATGGCAACAAGAGCTCCGTATTCCTCCGATTGTAGTTTCTAAAGCAACCGGTGTATTCTGTCCGCTCCTGTGGACATCTGGCATGGGTTTCCACAGGTAGTCGTGCTCGGCATAACCACACACATTTGAGGGGAAAGTTTCAGATGAATAAGTCTAAGTCGACGTTGGGCCTGGCGATCATTGCTGTGATCTTCCTCATTCCGTCATCCACAGCAGCACAAGAACCCGTTTACTGGGACGTCGTCGATGACATTCGGTCCGAAGGGTTTGACAACTCTCACGTGATGGAGAGCGCGGGCTATCTTTCCGATGTCATCGGCCCACGTTTCACCGGTTCTCCAAATATGCGCCAAGCACAAGAGTGGGCCCTGGGTCGCATGTCCGAATTCGGTCTCTCTAGCGTCGAGAAGGAAGCTTGGGGTGACGAGACCGTGGGTTGGGAGATTCAACGGGTGTCGGTGCACATGACTGCACCCGATTACCAGATGGTGATCGCCTACCCGTTCGCCTTGACTCCCGGTACGAGTGGGCCGATCGTGACGAATGCCGTTATCGCGACCATCCAAATTTCTGAAGATTTCGACCGGTATCGGGGTCAGCTCGACGGAGCTGTCGTGCTATCCACACCACCGATGCCAATGAGTCCGCGCTTCACACAAGACGCGTTCCGGCACGACGAGGAGTCGCTAGGAGTTTTTGAAACCGAGGGAATCGACCTCCTGATTCGCCGCCATGCGAGAGGTCAGCTCGAGCAATCGACCTTTCGACGGGAGGAAATCTCTGCTGACGAGGTTGAAGACTTCTACAAGGCTGAAGGGGTGGCCGTGGTGCTGACGGCGAGCATCGGAAGTGACGGAACTGTGTATGCGACCGGACATCCGACGACACGGAACAGACGAACCCGCGCAGGGGTCCAGAGCGCACTACCGACACTCGCCGTTGCGACGGAGCACTATAACCGTATCTATCGGATTCTCGAGCGCGGCATTCCGGTCACCATGGACGTCGACGTTCGCATCGGGTTCGATGAATCCGACCCAACGGGCTACAACATCATCGGGGAAATTCAAGGCACTGACCTTGCCGATGAAGTCGTGATGATCGGTGCGCACATGGATTCCTGGCAC
Source organism: uncultured Acidobacteriota bacterium (assembly GCA_913052135.1). Lineage (GTDB taxonomy): Bacteria > Acidobacteriota > Vicinamibacteria > Vicinamibacterales > UBA823 > UBA8106. The sequence continues at coordinate 625 of CAJXDY010000047.1, read as the reverse complement.
ACCGGCACAGGCGCTACCGACAACGCGAGCGGTGTGTCCGTTGTGCTCGAGGCAATGCGTATTCTCAAGGCTATCGGCGCTCAGCCACGGCGCACGATTCGCGTAGCGCTCTGGAGCCAGGAAGAGCTTGGCCTCAGGGGTTCTCGGGGCTACATACGACACCACTTCGGAGAAGACGGCGTCTACACACCCGACTACGATAAGTTCTCCGTTTATTTCAACATGGACAACGGCACGGGCCAGTTCCGTGGCGTCCACACTCAAGGCAACGCCCAAGCGACACCGATCCTACAAGCCTGGATGACCCCGTTTCATGACCTACAGGTGAAGACAATTTCTCTCTTCAGTAACACGGGAACCGATCATCTGTCGTATAACAGGGTGGGACTACCTGGGTTCCAGTTTCTCCAAGACCGGATCGACTACCGAGCAAGAACCCACCACTTCAACATGGACGTCTACGATAGGCTTGTTCCACGCGACCTGATGATTAACTCGGTAGTGATGGCGAGCTTCGCGTATCACGCCGCGATGAGAGAAGGAACGTTCCCTCGGCCTCGTACCGACTAAGTAGAAAGTCCTGTAAACATAGGATAAATATGGTGGGCGCGGCTGGATTTGAACC
>CAJXDY010000046.1:0-19037 GCA_913052135.1 uncultured Acidobacteriota bacterium | reverse complement strand
GAACTGCTTCGCCGAGTCGGCCTAGGGGAGCGACTCGATCATCGTCCAGGCATGCTATCTGGAGGTGAGCAGCAGAGAGTGGCGCTCGCGCGCGCGCTCATTATGCGACCGACCGTCTTGTTGGCTGATGAACCGACTGGCGATCTCGACGAGGCGTCAGCGCTGAGTCTTCACGAACTATTACGGGAGATGCACCACGAGACTCAGCTTACGTCGGTAATTGCTACTCACAACCTACGTCTGGCAAGTTCATGCGACCGGGTAATGAAACTTGCCGAGGGACATTTGAGCTTGCAGCCGTGAACTTGTGATTAGACGATGCGTTTGTGACTGTAAAAGCTTGTGGATTACCGGTAACTGTTTATAGTAGGCGCCTAAGTTTGCTTAAGGTAGAGTTGCCGTATAATTGTTATGGAATGACCGAGCTACGGTCTGATTGATTCTTCTCACGGATAGATTTAGATGTTCGAACGCTATACCGAGCGAGCCAGGCGCGTATTATTTTTTGCTCGCTATGAGGCTAGTCAACTTGGCAGTGTGTCCATCGGGACTGAGCATCTTTTGCTAGGTCTGATTCGTGAAGGCAAAGGGCTGACCAGCCGGATTTTTGCTCGATCTCACCTTTCCCTCGAGACTATTCGAAAAGATATCGAAACCAGTACGAAAATTCCGCGAGAAAAGGTTTCAACTTCGGTTGAAATTCCGTTCAACGATGAGACGAAACAGGTGTTGCATCATGCTGCGGACGAAGCAGATCGCTTGTTGCATAACTATATCGGCACCGAACATTTACTGTTGGGCCTTTTGCGAGAGCAGCAGTCTGTAGCCGCGATACGACTAATTGAGAAGGGTATGCGTCTTGACAGTGTCCGGGAAGATATCGTGCAGTTGCTTAATGAAAAGACAAAGGTCACGCGTGTTAAGGAAACACCTTTATTGGTTGAGTTCGCACGTGATCTGACCGAGTCAGCTATGAAGAATCAACTCGACCCACTCGTAGGACGTGAGGTCGAACTCAAACGCGTGCAGCAAGTACTTTGTCGACGAACCAAGAATAATGCTGTTTTGATTGGCGAACCAGGCGTAGGTAAGACTGCCATTGTTGAGGGCTTAGCTCAAATGATTTCCGGCGGTAGTTCACCGCACTTTTTGGCTGACAAACGATTGCTTCAGCTCGACATTTCTTTAATCGTTGCGGGCACGAAATATCGTGGACAGTTTGAGGAACGTCTCAAAGCGATAATGAAAGAACTTACCGAGAATCCTAACGTTATCGTGTTTATTGATGAATTGCACACTCTGGTTGGTGCCGGTTCTGCCGAAGGTTCACTTGACGCGGCGAATATTCTCAAACCCGCACTGTCACGAGGGGAAATCAGAGTCATTGGTGCGACAACACCGATTGAGTACCGCAAGTACATCGAAAAAGATCGTTCACTTGAACGGCGTTTTCAGATCGTGAAGGTTAATCCACCGAGTGAAAATGAGGCCATTCAGGTCTTGAACGGAGTGAAAGAACGGTATGAAGCCTTCCATCATGTCAAGTACAGCAAGGAAGCGATCCAGGCAGCTGTTTATCAATCCAGTCGTTACATTAACGATCGATTTCTACCAGACAAAGCGATTGATTTGATAGATGAGGCAGGAGCCTGCGCCAAGTTAATCGGGGTTGGAGACAGTAATGAGTTTGGTGAAATCAACAAGAGTATACGGGTGGCTGTTGAGCAGATGGAACATGCGGCTGCACAAAAAGACTATGAGAAGGCTCAGTTTTTTCGTGACCAAGAAGTAACTGCCCGTGAAAATCTGCAAACTGTGCGAGAAAATTTTGATGTGAAATCCAACACTCGGCCAATCTTGGTTGACAAGGAAAGCATCGACGAAGTTGTCTCCAAATGGACCGGTGTGCCGATCACCTCAATCCATCAGGATGAAGGTGACAAGTTGCTCCACATGGAAGCCGCGCTACACGAGCGGGTTGTCAGCCAGGAGAAAGCCGTTTCAGCGTTAGCGCGGGCCATCCGTCGTTCTCGGGCTGGCCTGAAATCACCAGACCGTCCTGTTGGGAGTTTTGTTTTTCTCGGGCCTACTGGCGTTGGCAAGACTGAGCTCGCGCGCGCATTGGCAAATTTCCTTTTCGGTTCGGACAGTGCCTTAATCCGTTTTGATATGTCTGAATATATGGAGAAGCATGCGGTTTCCAAGCTGATTGGGTCACCGCCTGGTTATGTTGGCCATGAAGAGGGTGGGCAATTAACCGAGCAGGTTAAGAGGAATCCGTACTCGGTTGTCCTGCTCGATGAAATCGAAAAAGCCCATCCGGATCTCTTCAGTATCCTTTTGCAAGTATTTGAAGACGGCCACCTCACCGACGGCCTAGGGAATCGCGTGAATTTTAAGAACACAATCCTAATCATGACGTCGAACATCGGGGCACGCTACATTCAGAAAAAGACGACATTGGGGTTTCAATCATCCGATGTCGGGAAAATCAATAAGAACGTTTCGGACATGGTTCTCGCAGAAGTTAAGCGAACGTTTAATCCAGAATTTATCAATCGTATTGATGAAACGATCGTTTTTGATGCCTTGTCAGACTCCGATCTTGAGCACGTCCTGCATCTTTTGATTGGCCAATTGAATCGCCACCTAGCCGATCGACAGCTAGAAATTACCGTGACCTCTGAGGCGGTGACGTGGATTATTGACCAAACGTGCCACGATCGGTCTTATGGCGCTAGGCCATTACGGCGTGCCATGCAACGGCATATCGAAGACCCTCTCTCTGAAGCGATGATTCGAGGTCATTTGGGGAAAGGCAGTATTGAGGTGTATCTAGATGCGGGAACGCTAGCTTTTCGTGAGGTTGGCGATGCGAACAAAGGTTCTAAATTGGTTTGCAGCGTTCAAAGTTGAGGCATGGGGAGTTTTCGACGATACAGCTTGCACAGAACACCAATGAAAACTGTGAAGATCAAGCTAGCGTGGTGTTTAATCCTGTTTGGACTGAGTGTGCCAGGCTTACTTTCAGCTCAAGTCCCTGTGCTGCCGGCGCCTGGGTCTTCCCCTGCCGCGCAGACCGGACCGCAGCCTCCAAGTAGTTCAGAACCAGTTATCCGGACAATTCAGATCGCGTTTCCGACACAAGGTAATGTTCCTTCGATTGAACCACAGACCTATCTTTATTACATCAAAACTCGACCAAGCCGGCCATCTGAGGACGTTTGGTTGCTCTATGATGAGGAACTACTGCTAGATGATTTTCAAAGTCTATGGGGAACTGGCTTTCTTGAGGATTTGTCGATCGAGACTACAGATGAACCATTTCCTAATGGGGTGATGGGGAAGCATATCCTCTACAACATGGAGGAGCGAGAGAGGGTGCGAATCGTTGAGTACAACGGATCCGAACAGCTTAATCGGAACGACATCGAAGAAGCCCTGGAACGGATGGAGGCTGTCATCCAACTCGACACGTTTATCGATGAAGCGTTGCTAAGAAAAGTCAAGGACATCCTTACGGTGATGCTCGCGGAAGAGGGCTATCAGTCACCGACTATTAATACTGACGTACAGGCAGTAGCCGGAGGACCGAAGCGCGTACAGGTCACCTTCAACATTGAAGATGGCCCAAAGACTCAGGTTCAACGAATCACCTTCGTTGGGAATGAAACAATCAGTGGTGGCACGCTGCGCGGGCAGATGAAAGTCAATAAAGAGCCGACATTTTGGCCGCTATCGATCTTTAAGAAGTCCACGTATAAAGAACACAGGTTTCCAGAGGATGCCGAAGCGATTGTTCAGTATTACCGCGCACGGGGTCATATTAGGGTCCAAGTAGGCCAGCCACAGCTTACAACTTTACGAGATACTCCGGATGGAACTGAGCGATGGGTGGAGATGCGAATCCCTATTGAGGAGGGTCGACAATATCGACTTGGTGAGTTTGAGTTCGAAGGGGTGACAGTTCCAACTGAAGAGATTGTACGTGCCCAGTTCGGATTGGAAGAAGGTGATTATTACAACGAGTCTGAGGTGCGAGACGGCATTGAACGTCTACAGATGCTCTATGGTGCCAGTGGATATATGGAATTCTTGGCATTCCCAGATTTAGCACCTCGAGATCAACGTGTAGATGAGGATGGCCGTGAGGTTCCCACGGACGGGCCGGCGATTGTTGATGTGATAATGCGCGCTGAAGAAGGAGATCAATATTTCGTCAATCGGATCACCTTTACAGGCAATCGGACAACGCGTGATTATGTTGTGAGGCGAGAATTTCGGCTGCTGGAGGCCGGCGTCTTTAATTCTGAAGCGTTAACGACCAGCGTTCGGCGCATTAATCAACTCGGGTATTTTTTACCCATTCAGGATGACGACATTACCGTCGATCAAGTTGAAGGCGATGAATTTCAGGTCAACATAGAGGTGCCGCTCGAAGAACAGAACCGTAACCAAGTTTCGTTTGGTGCTGGTGTCTCACAGTTTGAGGGTTTCTTCGGTCAGGCGTCCTTCCAGACGGGAAATTTTATGGGTCGTGGCGAGACAGCATCCATCGCTTTGATGTATGGCTCTCGGTACAAGAATTTCATGCTGGGTCTTTCGAGGCCGTATATGTTCAACAGGGCGATTTCGTCTGGAGTCACGCTGTTCAGCCAGGAATTTCGTTTTATTGGCCAATTTACCCAAAGGACGACTGGTGGGAACCTAAACCTAGGCATGCCGGTTGGAAATTGGAGCAGGATGTTCATGGGGTACAGTTACGAAGATGTGAAGGTCCTGGAACTAAACCCACTGTACACTGATCCTCGAGTGTTACAGTACAATCCGTTTTTGAGGGATTCATTACTGATTGGACAGGATGGGCGCCGCACTATTAGCAAACTCTCCCCTGGTTGGATATTAAACACTATTGACAATCCTATTTTTCCAAATTTTGGAAAGCGATTGAGCGCGTCGTTCGAGTATGCGGGGGTCGGGGGCAATACGAACTTCTACAAACCACGTGCTGAGGTCATTTGGTATTTTCGGACTACTGAAAGACAATCGGTGGGATTGCGGTTTGCCGGAGAATACATCGTGCCGTTTGGTGATACCGTTGAGATTCCCATATTTGAACGTTTATTCCAGGGTGGAGAATACAGCATTCGAGGGTTTGATCTGCGAAGTGTGGGACCACAGGATGAGAGCACTGGTCTCGTGCTGGGGGGGAACAAGAGTTTCTTGTTTAATGGCGAATATATTTTTACCCTCGCACCGATTGTGCGCCTAATACTTTTCTTTGATACCGGTCAAGTGCAGGCTCGGGGAAATCGATTCTCAAAAACTGACTTCAAAACGTCAACGGGAGCCGAAGTTCGATTTATGATGCCGGTCATGAATGTGCCCCTCAGATTAATTTTTGCTTACAATCCGCAACGGTCTGGAGTCTTGGATAACTCATTCAGGCCAGAATCGGCCTTTAATTTCCGTTTTGCAGTTGGGTCATCCTTCTGACAGGCTGGAGCCTACTTCTGGATGGCATTTGCTAGCCTGATGACTAGAACTCGGTTTATTCTAACGAAGAAGCGTGTACAATCAGGTCTAGTAAAGCATGGTCACTATTCTGCTGGTCCGAGTAGATTGTTCGTCAGTCTGGGGCAAGTACGGTAGTGTGTGTATATATGAGGAAAGGGAATAGCGTCATGACTGGTTTGTTTAGAACTGCACTAACTGCATTTATTCTGGCATTGTGTCCGATGGTGACACTAGTGGCTCAACAAGAGCCCGTGGCTCAACAAGAGCCCGTGGCTCAACAAGAGCCCGTAGAGCTGCCCCCGTTTCCTGACGGTGCGAGGGTGGCGTTCGTGAATGTTCAGGCCGTGGCTGAAGAATCTGAAGCAGGCCAGGCGCTGGCGGTACGTGTCCAAGCGCTTAACGAAGAGAAAGTCGTAGCGCTCCAAGAGCAGAACGAGGCGCTTCAGGAGAGTCAGGACAGGTTGGCGCAGGGTGGGAATGTCATGAGTCAGAGCGCTGCTGCGCAACTGCAGCGTGAGATCGAAAGAATGCAAGTGGACATTCAGCGTTTCACCGAAGATGCGCAGTTCGAGGTGCAGGAATTACAGGAGGAACTTCAACAAGAATTTCAGGCGCAGCTCATCCCCATCATTGGTCAGGTGGCAACCGAACAGAATATAGACATGGTGCTGAGCCTAGCCGACGCTGCTATTATCTGGGCCAATATGGGATTGGACATAACTAATGAGGTTATCACTCAGTTTAACGCTGCATCCGAGGAGTCAGCACCACCGTCGCAGCCTTAATTTTTCTCACGTGTTTCCACGCCACCCGTAGTTGACTCGGGTGGCTGTGGTGGAGACACGATCTCACTGACAGCCGTGTCTATTGATATCCCGTCGGTTCTCGACAATCTGTGCTACCGTCATCCGTCGTTGCTCGTGGACGACATTCTTGAGCACGAGCCAGGAAAGCGCCTTGTAGCACTGAAAAATGTCACTTTTAGTGAAGAATTTTTCCAGGGACATTTTCCTGGCACTCCGTTAATGCCTGGAGTATTGATGGTTGAAACCTTGGCACAGGTGTCAACCCTTTTGCTGTTTGCGAATAGCCCAAGAACCAGCAATCGCGTGTTCTTACGCGGCGTCAATAAAGCAAAATTTAGGAGTCAAGTGGTGCCAGGCGACCAGCTACGCCTTGAAGTAACTCGTGGTCGCACTCGGTCATCAATAGTCGAGGTTGCAGGGCGAGCCTTTATTGGGGACAAGCTTGTGGCCGAACTTCAACTTCTGTTCGGCTTCATGACTTCAGAAACGAACATTGATCCGACGGCCGTTGTTGCACCAGGTGCCGAGATTGGGGCCGGTACGGTCATTGGCCCAAACGCCATCATTGGTGAGAACGTGCGGATTGGTCGGCGATGCCGCATTGGAGCGTCAGCCATTGTTGATGGCTGGACGGAAATTGGTGATGAGACGGTTATTTTTCCTCTCGCGTCCGTCGGACTTATTCCTCAGGATATGAAATTCATAGGCGAAGAAAGCCGGTTGGATATTGGTGAGCACAACGTGTTCCGTGAATTCGTGACTATTCATCGTGGTACAGCTGGTGGCGGTGGAATGACACGTATTGGTCACAACAATCTCTTTATGGCTTACGCTCACGTGGCGCACGATTGTTTGGTTGGAAACGAGACTATTTTCGGAAATGGAGCCACGTTGGGTGGTCACGTCACTGTTGACGATCATGCAACGATTAGTGCGATGTCAGGTGTGCATCAGTTTTGCCGAGTTGGGCGTTACGCGTTTATTGGCGGGTACTCCGTCGTGACTCGTGATGCACTGCCCTATGCACGCACCGTTGGGAATCGTGCGCGTGTGTATGGTGTAAATTCGATCGGCCTCGTTCGAAATGGTTTTTCTCTCGAGGTTATTCAGAAGCTCAAGCGTGCCTATCGTTACCTTCTGCAATCCAAGCTGAATACAAGTCAGGCTCTTGCGCGGATTGAGATGGATGGGACCCTGGACTGTCCGGATGTAGACTACTTGGTCGAATTTATTAAATCCTCTGAGCGAGGAGTCAGCTTGCGTCGGAGCTTCCGCCATCACCTTAGGCACTTCGAGGACGAAGAAATAATGGCGGTCGAGTAAGCAATCAGTGCTCGACAACAGACCATCACACGATGTCTCGAATAGGTTTGATTGCAGGAAACGGTCGATTTCCGTTTCTCGTGCTCGACGCGGCGCGCAACCTCGGCCACGACGTTACGGTAATCGCCTTGCGCGAGGAGGCACATCCAGATATTGAAGAAGCGGTAACCCGAGGGCAAGGCTCATCGGTGCACTGGGTTTCCCTGGGACAACTAGACTCTTGCCTTAGAGTGCTCCGGGATGCTGGGGTTACTCAGGCAATCATGGCGGGTCAGGTAAAACACACCAAATTGTTTTCCGATATCGTACCGGATTTGAAACTGATGTCGGTCTTGCGACGTCTCCAGTCACGCTCTACCGATTCTTTACTGTCGGCTATAGCTGATGTTTTCCGTGAACACAGTATTGAGTTCCTAGATTCGACAACGTTTCTTCAACCGCTTTTGGCTGGTCCTGGAACGATTGGGGCAAGGGAGCCCTCTGAGGCTGAATGCAATGATTTTCTGTTTGGGTATCAGATGGCTGATGTGATTGCAGGGTTAGATGTTGGGCAGACCTTAGTCCTTAAAGATCAGGCGGTTGTTGCAGTAGAAGCTATGGAAGGCACTGACGCTGTCATTACTAGGGCTGGACGACTCGCAGGTCCAGGTGCTCGGGTGGTGAAAGTGGCCAAGCCGAATCAGGACATGCGTTTTGATGTTCCTGTTGTGGGGGTAACCACGATTAGTACGATGCGCGAGGCTGGTGCGTCTGCGCTTTCGGTGGATGCTGGTAAGACGTTGATAATTGACGTCAAGGCGTTTGTGCAGGCGGCTGACGAGGCCGATATTGCTGTGGTTGGACGCAATCTAGATAAAAGTGATACGTCGCGATGAAGTTATCTCGATTAAGGGTTGGAGTTGTGGGAGTTGGGCATGTTGGTCAACACCATGCGCGCATCATGGCATCGTTGTCCGATGTTGATTTAGTTGCTGTAGTTGATGTTAACAAAGACCGAGCCATCGCCGTCGCCGAGACCACGGGCGCTTTGGCTGAGACAAATATCGATGCATTGGTCAGCCGTGTCGACGCAGTAAACATTGCAGTCCCAACCGACGCGCATATGGAAGTGGCGCTCCCGTTTTTGGAGCGCGGAATCTCCGTACTCGTTGAGAAACCTATCAGCCGCAGCGTAACCGAAGCAGACGCCCTAATTGCTGCAGCTCATGTGTCGGGCGCCGTACTCGCGGTAGGGCATACAGAGAGATATAATCCCGCGGTGATAACGGCGAGGACTCTTATTGATACTCCTCGTTTCATTGAGGTTCACCGGCTCAGTTCTTTTTCGTCGAGGAGTTTAGATATTGACGTAGTGTTTGATGTAATGATTCACGATCTAGATGTGCTTCTGACAGTTGTGCAAAGCGAGGTCACGTCTATCGAGGCGGTGGGAGTGTCAGTGTTGAGTGACCAGGTCGATATTGCAAATGCTCGTCTTCGGTTTGCATCCGGGTGTATAGCAAACATTACGGCGAGTCGTATCAGTCGTGAGCAAATTCGAAAAGTCAGGTTCTTTCAAGCTGGTGCATATTTGTCGATCGATTATGCTGCCCAGGAGGTTGACGCTTGGCGACTTGTAAAATCAGGCCAGGCTCCACCGTCTATTGAAGGCGGTCAAATAGATGTTAAAAAGGAGGAACCGCTCCGATTGGAACTCTTGGATTTTGTAAATGCAGTTCGTCATAACCTGGCACCAGAGGTTACGGGGGAGGACGGTCGCCGTGCATTAGTTCTGGCGCAGCGGATTACGGATCAAATGAAGGTTCGAGAATAAGATTTTCAATCGAAATGACGGCAATATAAACATGCATCACGACTTGAACGAATTCATTGCAGCAATTGAAGCCCGTGGGATGCTGTCCCGTGTCACGGAACCAGTCAGTCCAGATCTAGAAATCTGTGCGGTTACCGACCGCGCCTCGAAGTCACCTGGTGGTGGACCAGGTTTACTCTTTGAACAGCCGACCGGATTTGACATTCCTGTGGCAACAAACCTTTTTGGTTCGCTGGAACGGATGCTGCTAGCTCTTGGAGTGGAGTCATTCGATCAGGTTGCTGATGAAATTGAAGACTTAATTACCCCTAAAACTCCCTCTGGCATTTTGGATGCTATGAAACTGCTCCCAACAATCGGACGGCTCAAGGATTTGATGCCGAAGGTTGTGAGCACGGCGAAGTGTCAAGAGGTTGTAAACGAAGATGCAACACTCGACGAACTTCCGATCTTACGATGTTGGCCTGAAGATGGTGGGCGCTATATCACTTTTCCGCTTGTCATCACTAAGGATCCTGAAACGGGAGCCCGTAATATTGGTGCCTATCGAATGCAAGTGTACGACGGTCGTACAACAGCAATGCACTGGCAGAGGCACAAAGGTGGCGCACAACATTTTAGAGTAGCCGAACGTTTAGGCAAGCGTCTTGAAGTGGCAGTAGCTTTAAGCCCGGACCCCATCATGGCCTATGCTGCCACGGCGCCGATGCCAGAGGGTTTGGATGAGTTATTGTTAGCGGGGTTTTTGTCGCGACAGCGTGTTGAACTGGTTAAAGCTGTGACGGTCGATCTGGAAGTGCCATGCAGTGCCCAGATCGTTTTGGAAGGATATGTTGATCCAGGTGAGCGACGACGAGAAGGACCGTTTGGCGACCACACTGGTTTCTATTCGCTGGCCGATGATTTTCCAGTATTTCATCTAACCTGTATAACACGGCGACAGCATCCAACTTACCTGACGACGGTTGTAGGAATTCCTCCAATGGAGGATTACTATCTCGGTTGTGCCAGCGAACGTATTTTCTTGCCCCTGATTCGAAAGACTCTACCCGAGATTGTAGATATGCATTTTCCAGCCGAAGGGATTTTTCACAACTGTGTCCTCGTCTCTATCGACAAGCGCTATCCTGGCCATGCGCGAAAGATTATGAATGCCTTCTGGGGATTGGGTCAGTTGATGTTTTCGAAAATCATTATTGTGGTGGACTCCAATGTAGATGTTCAGAACGTCAGCGAAGTCGCTTGGATAGTGGGAACGCACATCGATCCTGAGCGAGACATTCAGTTTACGCGAGGACCGGTTGATGATCTCGAGGCAGCCTCTCAAATCCCTGCCTACGGTAGCAAAATGGGAATAGATGCTACGAAGAAGTGGACCAGCGAAGGCTTCATTCGAGAATGGCCCACACGAGTGGTGACCACTCCCGAAGCGAGTGAGGCAGCCGAGAAGATTTGGAGCCAGATCGCATCGCGATTCAAGGTATGACAGGTTGCGTTTAGTAACCTGATGAATATTTATGAGTACACTCCTAGGTGAAATTGGCGACCAGCTAGCAGCTGGACAAGCATTGGACGACGTTCAGACTGAGGCTCTGGCGTCATCTGATGACCTTCTGACCATAGGGATGCTTGCTGATGATGCTCGCCGACGTATTCAAGGCGATAGCGTTTCATTCGTCCGAGTCCTTGAAGTGTCGCTTGCACAGAAGGTAGCGCCTGTAATGGTTCCCGACACAGCAGGCGAAGTGAGAATTGTGGGTACACCAGATTCCATCGAGGCCGCTGTCACTGCTGCCCAATCCCTAACGACACTAGTTAAACCACTTGGACCACCGATAACAGGATTTTCCCTGAGCGACCTTGAGTTGCTGGCTGACGCTGACGGTGTCTCTCTTCTAGGATTATTGTCCGAACTCCGTTCGGCTGGTCTGAGGTCGATCGCAGAGGCTCCAGCAGACAGACTTCGACAGCCGGAACAGGCTTTTCAGGCTGTCGTCGAAGCTAACTTACCGGTGACGACTGTGACGGTCCATCATGTAGCTGCTCCTGACATTCTTGAGACTTTCAGGCGAGTGTCTAGATGGAAAATGCTCAAAGGTTATGTCCGAGCGTTTGCACCAATACCTCGAATGGTTGAGGCCTCAGAACCGAGCACTGGCTATGATGACGTTCGTCATGTTGCACTCGCGCGATTACTAGTTGACAATATCGACTCGATTCAAGTTGATTGGCTTATGCAGGGCACTAAGCTTGTGCAGGTCGGACTAACATTTGGCGCAGACGACGTAGACCGCGTGCCTACAGACGAAAACGAAGATGTAGGTGTGCGTCGAGTCACGTCAGTGGAAATTCGTCGCCAAATTTCTGCTGCATCACGAGAACCCGTCGAACGTAACGGTTGTTTTGAGGCTATGACATCATGATCCGAGTCGGAACGGTTGCTTATCTCAATGCGAGACCCTTGGTGTGGGGTCTTGATAACCAGCCAGAGCGATTCCAATTGAGATTTGAGGTGCCATCTAAATGTGCCAGTTTATTGCACGATAGTGCAGTTGATCTTAGTCTCATACCGTCGATTGAATATGTGCACCGTCCGGCCTATCAAATAGTTCCAGATGTCGCTATTACATCGTTTGGCCCTGTTGCATCAGTGGCTGTTTTTACTAATCGCCCTATCGCCGCGGTTAGAACGATTGCCGTTGATGCTAGCTCACGCACGTCAGTGGCTTTGTTACGCGTTTTATGTGCGCAATGGTTCGATATCGAACCAAAGTTTATTAGGTTACCCCCAGACATTCCTGTGATGTTGAAGCGATGTGATGCCGCCCTTGTCATTGGTGATCCTGCGCTCTTTGCCGACCCTGATGCGCTTGGCGTTGACAAGATCGATTTAGGAGAAGAATGGACCGCAATGACCAATCTACCATTTGTATGGGCTTTTTGGGCGGGCCGTCCTGGTGTAATAACTCCAGATGACATATTGGCTTTACAGGCCGCACGCAATGCCGGCGTTAAGGAAAGTGACGCAATTGCGCGAGAATTCTGTAATACCGACGAAGATCAAGTTGAGTTGGGAGCACGGTACCTGCGAGAAAATATTGGTTATGTCTTGGACGATGCAGGCCGTGCAGGTTTAAAGAAATTCTTGAAAGCCACCAAGGAGCTTGGAGTCATTCATAGTGATACAACAGTGACGTTTTATCCGTCTCAAGACGGGTAGCAAGGGCGCCAACCTAACAAGCTAGTTTATAAGTATTGTGCATACCAACAAGTGTGACACTGTTGTTGAAAAGGTCAGATTGGGTGAGCGACTCTCCCAAGAAGACGCCTTAACACTGTACAAAAATGCGCCCACTCATCTACTTGGCAGACTGGCCGACGAAGTTCGTGCTCGACGCCATCCGGAGAAACTTGTTACCTATATCATTGACCGCAATGTGAATTACACGAATATTTGTATCGCCAAATGCAATTTTTGTGCATTCTATCGACCTGTAGGCGCTAAAGATGGTTACGTTTTAGCCTTTGAACAAATCTTTGAAAAGATTGACGAAACCATTGCCGTTGGAGGAGGGCAACTGCTACTCCAAGGCGGTCACAATCCTGACCTTCCGCTGGAGTGGTATGAGGATCTATTTCGAGCCGTCAAGCAACGGTACCCCGGTTTTTGTCTTCATGCTCTTTCACCCCCTGAGATAGTTCATCTGTCTAGGCTCAGTCAAATTCCAACCTCGACGGTTGTAGAACGATTAATTGCTGCTGGCCTTGACAGTATTCCTGGTGGTGGTGCTGAGATTTTGGTCGACCGGGTGAGAAAGTTACTGAACTGCTATAACAAGGCCACAACAGAGGAATGGTTGGATGTGATGCGCCATGCTCACCGTGCAGGATTACGTACGACTGCAACGATGATGTACGGAACGGTTGAACGATTAGAGGAACGAATAGAGCACCTGCTACATCTGCGTGACCTCCAGGATGAGACGCATGGTTTTACTGCTTTCATCACATGGAGCTTTCAGCCAAGCTTTACCGAGCGCGGTGGCAGCGAAGCTACTGGCATTGATTACATCCGAACCCTCGCGTTAGCACGATTAGTGCTCGACAATATTGATAACCTGCAGGCATCTTGGGTTACACAGGGTGGTAAGATTGGTCAGCTTAGTTTGTTGTATGGTGCAAACGATATGGGCAGTGTGATGATCGAAGAAAATGTTGTACGCGCGGCTGGTGCTAGTTACTGTATGGATGAAGTTGAAATCGTTCGAAATATTGAGAATGCAGGTTATATTGCGAAGCGTCGGAATATGCAGTATGAAATCATCGGTGAGCCCATTTTCCGAGAACGCCACGTGCCTCGCATGACAACCCTGGCAGCAGTGAGTGCTGATAAGGAGCGGTTGTTTCCACCTGAACTATCGGGGTATGACGCCCGCACGCCAATTGGCAAGCGGCAACGCACCTCAAAATAAATTTTCCGTTTTACCATGCATCGCTATCGGGCGTCTTGGCTGCTGCCCATCATCGGACCACCACTTAAGGATGGTTGGGTTGATGTGGATAACGGGCTTATTGTCTCCGTCGGCTGTACTGATCAGAAGGTGTCCGGATCAGGCAAACCTCTAAATCACGGGGATTGTCTGAAGCAGATTGATCTTGGCAGCGTGGCAGTCATGCCTGGATTGGTTAATGCGCATACCCATCTTGAACTTTCGGCATTGGCTGGTGAGGTTCCAGCTGCATCGGCGATGCCACATTGGGTGGAAGATCTTCTTGCTCGTCGTATTGAACTCAAGCCGGATGGCGATGCCTCCATCAGGGAAGCGATTAAACAACTCCGTCAGAGCGGAACCGTACTCGTTGGAGATGTTAGTAACACGCTGGCGTCATTTAAACCCCTAGTCGAGAGTCAGCTTGCGGCAGTGGTCTTTCGCGAAATTATTGGATTCCGTTCTGCTGATGCGGTCAAGCTCGTAGAGCAGGCCTGTCGTGAGCTGATGACTTTGGTCACTACTCATCGAGTTCGAACGTCACTTGCGGCTCATGCCCCGTACTCAGTCTCATCGAAAGTCTGTGAGATGATTCGCTCAACGGTCGATCTGTGGCCTGGCGCACCACGGAGTATTCATCTGGCTGAATCTATTGAGGAAGTTGACTTCTTGCAGACCGGAACAGGTCCTTGGAAAGAGTTGCTCATTCGACTCGGAGCTTGGGATTCGGAGTGGACTCCGCCAGGTTGTAGCCCAACCGATTTTCTGAGAGGAGTGGGTTGGTTGGACGACCGTGCAATCGTTGTACATGGTGTACAACTGAAGTCCGCTGATTTATGCACCTTGGGGGAAGCGGGGGTAACCCTAGTTGCATGTCCGCGTAGCAATGAATGGACTGGCGCAGGTCAATCACCGGTGGCAAGTTTCTACGAAGCTGGCGTGCGTGTAGCCATTGGGACGGACAGTCTCGCAAGTACGGCAGATCTTAACCTGTTTACCGAATTAGCTGCTGTCAGGCGATTGGCTCCGGATGTAGCGGGTCGTACAATCCTCGAGAGTGCTACAAGGCAAGGTGCACGGGCACTAGGGTTTGGGGATGACTACGGATCAATTGAGCCTGGCAAACGAGCAGATTTAATTGCGGTACAGCTTCCCGATATCGTGGAAGATGTGGAAGAATATCTACTAGGTGGCATTCAACCTCAACAAGTGCTATGGATTCGTGATCAGCAGTAATATCTTTCTGTGAGAACTGATAATGAGGACAGAAGATAATGTTTGAACGCCTGAACACCTACGGGTCGTTCATACGATTCAGCCATTCGGTATTTGCATTACCTTTCGCGTTGACAGGCGTCTTATTGGCGTCCAGGCACACTCCTGTAACGATAACGACACTGCTCTGGATTATTGCTGCAATGGTGTCTGCGCGGGCTGCGGCCATGGGGTTTAATCGGCTAGTTGATTCTCGTTACGATGCACTCAACTCACGCACAGCCGACAGAGAGATGCCTCGTGGAGTCATTTCAAAACGTGCAGGTGCCGTTTTCGTGATCTTTAGTTCAATAATCTTCATGGCCGTGACTTTTCAGTTGTCCTGGCTTTGTTTCATCTTATCTCCGGTCGCCCTTAGTCTTGTGTTCTGGTATTCACTGGCAAAAAGGTACACGGCTTTTACACAACTATTCCTTGGTTTGGCGATGGCGGTAGCTCCCATTGGCGGTTGGCTCGCAGCAGGTGGGCGTGGCGGTTTGGAGCCATGGCTTCTTGGTTTGGCGATCGGGGCTTGGGTTGCTGGCTTCGACGTGCTGTATGCATGTCAGGATTTTGATTTCGATCGAAAATACGGTCTCAGATCGATTCCTGCGCGTTACGGAATTCAGGCAGCGCTCACTATTTCACGAAGTATGCATGTCATAGCAGTAACGGCTTTAGCATCTCTGGTACTGGTTGTTCCACTTGGTGTTGTCTATTTGACCGGGGTCGCAGCTGTCGGAGCCTTGCTTGCCTATGAACAGTCCCTCGTTAAAGCGAATGACTTGTCAAGAATCAAACAAGCCTTCGATCTGAATGGATATGTAGGATTCGTTTATCTGTTGGTTACCGCGGTGGCGCTATATGTCGACTAACAAACCGAGGCCACGGATGGCAGTTGGCATTACTGGAGCTAGTGGTGCAGCATATGCTACCCGAACTCTCGCCTCACTTTTGTCGCGTGGATACCACGTCGAATTAGTCATCACCGAATTCGGTCGTCGACTTATCCTGGATGAGCTTGGTGAACAGACAAATCCAGATCAATTCATGTCATTTCTAACGGAAAGATATGGATCAGAAGTCAGCAGGGGAGAATTGACGGTCTGGAGTAATAAGGATTTAGGGGCTGGCATTGCGAGTGGCAGCCATCGGTGCGATGGGATGGTAATCGTGCCATGTTCGATGAAGACGTTAGCCGGAGTCGCTCACGGACTCTCTCGTAGTCTTGTGGAACGGGCCGCGGATGTCATGCTCAAGGAAAAGCGACCGCTTGTGATCGTGCCCAGAGAGACGCCGATGAGTTTACCCCAACTTAGGAATATGGTGTTATGTGCCGAAGCCGGCGCCACTGTTCTACCGGCGATGCCCGCATTTTATCAAGGGCCAAAGACACTCGATGATCTCGCTGATTTCATTGCCGGTAAGATTTTGGATGCGCTCGGATTAGAGCAAGATCTTTACCAGCCATGGAAGGAATGACACCCCATTCTGGTTCAATACAGAAAAACGCTGCTCGCATTGCAGGCATGTTTGATGCGATCGCGCCCCAGTACGATCTCTTAAATAACCTACTAAGCGTTGGAATGGACCGACGATGGAGAGATAAGGCCGTTGAGGTGCTACAGTTGGCCGGTGATGAAACCATGCTTGACCTTTGCACTGGTACAGCTGATCTGGCTTTGACGGCTGTTCGAAGAACCGAGGGATCGCTAAAACAGGTTGTGGGTATTGATTTTGCTGAAGGAATGCTAAGTCTCGGTCAGGCTAAAGTGCGTCGGAACGGGCACGGAGATTCCTTACATCTGGTACGTGGAGATGCTTCCTCGATACCGTTGTCTACAGCTTCTGTGGACGCAGCCGCTATCGGTTTTGGAATTCGTAACGTGGAGGATCCAGCCGCTGTTTGTGCTGAATTGCGGCGTGTTTTAAATCCAGGCGGACGCCTGGCAATTCTAGAGTTCGGGTTTCCGTCGGTACCAGTATTACGGCACGTTTACCAATGGTACTTTACACGCATCTTACCAAGCATTGGACATCTGATCTCACGGCATCCTGAAGCTTACAGTTATCTGCCAGCGTCAGTGAGCTCGTTTCTTGTGCCAGAGGCGTTTACTGAATTATTGCGACGAGCAGGTTTTGATCGTATTCGCGACTTGCCACTAAGCTGTGGAATTGTGCATTTGTATGTCGCTGTAAAGCCATAAGACTTTTTGTTAGGTCGAGATGTCTAAAAAGATGTAATTGCTATAATTAGATGATCTACTCATGTATTTTGATCTTGAAAGTTCTCGGCCGGATACACCAACTGTCGACGGGGCGATGTCGAGACGTGAAGGCCTACTTATTTCACTGCTCGCTCATGTGGTGCTTCTCCTGGCAATTTTGATCGTTCCAACATTGCCGTTTGTACAAGAAGCTATCAAGCAGCGCACTGAGGATATGGTGCGTCGACAGGAACAACAGCTGGCACTACAGCGTCAACAAGAACAAGAGGATCGTCGAATCGTGTTTGTGGAGCCACTCTTTGATGTGCTGTCTCCAACGCCACCGGAACAAGGATTTCTTTCTGATGAAGACCGAGTAGCTCGGGCACCAGAGCGGGCTATTGAGCCGGAAAACCCTCTTCCTTTTGCGCGGGGTAATTCATTTGCTCCGGTTGTGGCTCCTGAGTTATTGGAAGTACCTCGTGGTGATGGCTTGGCATCAGAACCAGCCGAAGGTGAAGAGGTCGGCGAGGAGGAATCAGCAGCAACCGCTTCGTCTGAGGCGAATACTGATACTGCTGAAGCTTCTGATCAAGACGAGAGTAAGCGTGAGTTAGACGGTTCTGAAGATATAGGAATGCTTGAGTTTCCAGAGGGACCAAATGAGGTGGCGCGCGCCGCTTCTAGGACACCAGAAGTTGGTGAGACAAGGGCGGCACCACCGCTTGCTGGTGGTTCCCTTGGTGACGCGATTCGAAATATCGAAAGGTTTATTGATCAGGAGACTTTCAATAACCCTGGTGGAAGTGAGGGCGAATTTGGTCCCTCGATTCAGTTCAATACAATGGGTGTGGAATTTGGACCATGGATTCGCCGTTTCATTGCTCAAATCAAGCGAAACTGGATGGTGCCGCAAGCGGCGATGACCTTCAAAGGGCACTCTGTCTTAACATTTAATGTTCATAAGGATGGGGCGCTAACTGACGTAACGGTGCTTGAGCCATCGATTTATTCGTCGTTTAACAGTTCTGCCCGTAATGCCTTGTTATCATCGAATCCGACACAGCCACTGCCGCAAGAATATCCTGTTAACACGGCATTTTTTACGGTCACTTTCTATTACAATGAACCGATTCCAGGCTACTGATAATTATTGAGTATGTGAGTCAAACGGGTAATAGCGAAGCTGTCTTTCATGGCTCGGTTCGTCCGGTTACACGTCGACATTTTTGTTTTTCTCAGCGGGTTATTTGGTTACGACGCGCATTAGTGATCTTGGGATTAATACGTGGATCTAAAGACGTCGTCGCGGCTTGTTGCTATCGTCGGACCTACGGCGACTGGCAAGAGTGATCTTGCGATAGCTTTAGCGGAATGCTTCGATGGTGAGATTGTTAGTTGCGATTCAACCGCTGTATATCGTGGTTTTGATATTGGCACTGACAAAGTTCCGATTGGAAGGCGACGGGGCGTTCCACACCACTTGATAGATGTTGCAGATCCTTATGAATCTTACTCAGCAGCTCGATATGCGACTGAGGCGTCGGCAGTGGTGCGTGCGATCGTGAACCGAGGACGTCTACCGATCCTGGTTGGCGGTAGCGGTTTGTATTATCGGGCCTTAACT
>CAJXDY010000045.1:0-20780 GCA_913052135.1 uncultured Acidobacteriota bacterium | reverse complement strand
AGGGCCGCACGCTATCCATGAGAAAGGCGGTGTAGAGATCCAGTCGATCGCGAAGGTTAGGGACCATACCAGAAAGTCTAGTCTTGACATTGTGAATATCAGCTTGGGGCGAGCGAGCCATGATCGCGATGACTGCATCTGCGGAAGATTGTTTTAGGCGCAAAGGTGACTCATTCTTAATCGTGTCGATAAAAGTACGCATTGATAAGCCGTGACGGGTTAGGCAGGCAATACCGATTGCGAACCAGAACACGAGCCGGGCTTTCCTAACGATTGCTAGGGTGACACCAACTGTTGCACCGAAGGCGAGTAGGTCAGCGAAGGCTCCCGTGCCAGCCTCGTCGATGCCGATTCTGAGAGGCACAAATTTAAATACAATGGTGATAAAGCGATTCGCCGTTTCTAACAGTAGTGCGTCAAGCCAGCTTGGGGTGTCACCCGTGATAAGTGCTAGGGCGAGTCCTACTTCAGCGACCGCAGCGATGTGGAATAGCGCATATAGCAACGTCAGAGTAATAACTCCGGTCCAACTTCTCGGATAAAGATCATGTATCCGTACTTCAAATGCTTTTAGGCGCGAAAACCACAACTCGAGCCATTTTGTTTGTGGCAGATTTTGCGCTGACCAGTTTAGGGCGGGTTCAGCGACTAGGACGCGCTTCCAGAGGATGCTGTGGATCACGGTTAAAATGACGAGTAACCCAATAAGTGTTGCGCCACCCATGATCCATAATGTTGGTGGCGCCTCAAATTGAATCAAAGCCGCTCCAAATCCGAGCACGAACATGACTCCCACTGAAAGAGAGTAAAGGAAATTTTCCACCGCGAGTGCTGCAGTTGCTGTTCCTATCATGCTTCGATCAGCAGCGAGGAAAACCTTGGTGGGTTCACTTGCCAACAGGCCGAGTGGTGTAATATTTCCGACCGCATCACCGGCGAGAATTGCAGGAAATGCCTGTGTAAAAGATAACTTGCGTGGCCCATTAAAGCAGTGAATCCACGATAATGTCCGTAGCGTGTATCTGAGTCCGGCGAGTGCAAGGATGACCGCGAATCCCCACCCTACATTGGCGATGCCGGAGTAAATATCAGCAGTGCCTGCTTGGCGCACTATGAAAATGAAGAGGCCTAGCCCTAGTAGAACGACGAGCGTGCGAAACGGCAATGTTCGTCTTAAATATGCCAAAATGTTCGAGGGAGTCATCTCACGATGGCTGTGTTTGGTTAATCATCTAAGACGACGGAATATTTATAATCACCCAGCTTCGCTGTGCAAGACATCTGCTTGCGACTGGGTGCATTCCCCTTACATAATCTATGGCAATGTTTCCTGATACATTCCACATGCCCGTGGCCATCATACTACTCGGCGGTGGGTTTTTGGCCTGCTTCCTTGGGTACCGGTTGTTCCGTTTTGTACTCCTGGGCTACGGCTTAGTTACAGGTGCCGTCCTTGTTAGTCAACTGAACTTTCCCGAAACTTGGATGGTCATTACCGCTACCATCATCGGTGGCCTCATCGGTGCTGTACTATTCCTTGCTGTCTACTTTGTAGGAGTGGCCGTTGCAGGCGCCGGCCTTGGAGTGCTGGCTGTCCATTTAGTCTGGACCCAGCGATCAGATGATCCCCACCTTCTGGTCATTATATTGATGGCCATCGTTGGTGTCTTCACGGCACTGGTGTTTCAACGGTATGTAATTATTATCGGTACATCGTTTACGGGGGCTTGGCTCAGCCTTGTTGCGGTAATTGCACTTTTGGGACATGTCAATATCACGGAGGCTGAGGTATGGACATTAGACGCACTCAAAGGTATCTCGGCGGAACGTGAAGTCTTATTCGCCTGGCTCGTTTTGAGCCTCCTTGGGGTTTTTGTGCAGTTAAGAAAGACAAGCACTGGTAAGCATAAGAAACAGAAGAAGTGAGTATCGATTGACGGTACCTTGCGGGTTCCGTTACCATGCACACTTTAGTGCCACACACGCTTTATAATGTGTGAAGACTAAGATTTACGATCCTCAGTAGCTCAATGGTAGAGCATCCGGCTGTTAACCGGAGGGTTGCTGGTTCGAGTCCAGCCTGAGGAGCCAAATAGGCGTACATCCCATCTATGTTTTACTTGTGACAGCCAGTGAAAAACGGATTTATTGAAAAAGGCGAATTTTGTTTAGTCGTGTAACAAGAGGAGAATGAAGAAATGGCAGCCTATACTTGCGAAAAATGTGGCATGAGCGTTGGAACTATGACCTGTGGAACCTGTGGGAAGGAACTTGCTCACGACACAGTGACATTGGATGATGGATCGTCCGTGCATGTGTCCAAGTGCCCTGATGGGCATGGAAAGGTCAAGTCACCACAGTGCTGTGGCCAAGACATGGTCTGTCCGGCTTAATTTTTATCGTTCGCAACAAATCGCGTAGCAATGAATTTTTATTAAGTTTTGACGGTAAGTGTTGTAAGGTCGTTCATCAATACTGCATCGGCCGGCTTGCGAGAGCCATAGCGGTAGCAATATCTGGAAGTGTAGTTAACGGCTTAATGACACGGGAATATTCAACACGTCAGTTGTTGCCCAGCCTCATCCTTCTGCTGCTGGGTTGCATGTTATTTACAGGGTGTTCCAAAGCCGGGGCAAGTCCGGACCAGCCAATTGCATTTTCTCATCGGATACACGTTGAAAATCAAATCGATTGTTCCTATTGTCATGATTATTACGAAGATTATGACGTAGCTGGGATGCCTCCTGTTGCAACGTGTGTCGACTGTCATTCACTAATGTTCGAGGAAGAGCCCACTGCCGATCTTGAAAAAATATTCGAGTTCGCCGATGCCGGAACAGAAATTCCTTGGGTTCGGCTTTACGAGCTTCCCAAGTACACCCATTTCAGCCACAAATGGCACGTGCGGGCGGAGCTTGAATGTCAAACTTGCCATGGTGAGATTGGCACCAGTGACCGAGCCGTGCAGCATATGGTCTATAACATGGATTGGTGTTTGACTTGCCACGAGGAACAAGCGGCCTCAGTGGATTGCCTGACGTGTCATAAATGAAACGACGAGATTTTTTAAAGAATACGGTTGTAACTGGGACGGCCGGGGTGCTCTTTGATGCTTGTGCACCACCGGGTTCTGATCAGATTATTCCAATCCTCATTCCGGAGGAAGAGTTCATTCCTGGAGTTGAGGAATTTCACCCGACCAATTGTGTTGAATGTCCTGGCGGCTGTGGGTTATTGGCACGAAAGATGGATGGACGCCTGGTGAAGGTCGAAGGCAATCCGGCGCATCCGATTTCTCGTGGGGCCAGTTGTGCTCGTGGTCAGGCACTGCCGCAGGCGATGTACCACCCCGACCGAGTTCGTGGACCACTTATTCGAGAAGGTGCACGTGGTGCAGGTCAATGGCGTAACGTTTCTTGGGATGACGCGATTGAACGACTGGTCTCGGAGCTGGCTGCCGTTCAAGAGGATCCTAATAATACGCTTGCCTTTCTAACTGGTGCCTTGCGTGGACATCGTCTTGATATGGTCCGACGTTTTACCTCAACGTTTGAAGCAACACGCCATTTGGTGCATGAACCGTTCGGTGACGGTGCAGTACTCCGTGCGCATGCATTGACTACAGGTGTCGAAGAATTTTTTGCCTATGATCTCGAAAACGCGAACTATCTTGTGACCGTTGGGGCGTCGGTCCTCGATGCTTCTCGTTCGCCCGTCCGATTTGCTCGAGGCGTTGGCCATCTTCGTCAAGGACGTCCTGGGAGGCGGGGCAAACTGGTTGCTGTTCAGCCACGTTTGTCTACCACCGCAGCCGCAGCCGATGAATGGTTACCAGCACGACCCGGTAGTGAAGCGTCTTTGGTGTTGGCTTTGGCGCATGTGATCTTACGGGATGAACTATACGACACAGGTTTCATTGAGAATCGCACGAGCGGTTTTGAAGAATTTCGTGCTCGGGTGTTGGCTGACTTCGAGCCAGAACTTGTTGCAGGAATGGCAGGGGTGTCAGTTGAAACGTTAGAACGCGTCGCGACTGAAATGGCGATGTATGGTCCGACGATTGTTGTTGCTGGAGATGCTGCGGTAACTGGTTCAATGGGACTTGGTACAGCTGTTGCTGTGGATCATCTGAATGCCCTACTCGGGGGTTTTGGTAAGAAAGGTGGAATCTTTTTTAACCAAGACCCACCCTTCTCAGAGTGGCCGTCATTGGAAACGGTTGTGCCAGCGCCAGAAGCACTGTTCGCTAACCTAACCAAAGAGAGTGACGCTTCGTCAGGTATTCGAGCCTTACTAATCTCGGACACGAATCCAGTACACTCACTGCCTTCATCGGCGGGGATTGATAGCTTCCTTTCCGAGATTCCATTCGTTGCATGTTTTACCTCGTTCGTTGACGACACGGCTCAGATGGCCGACCTTATCTTGCCAGAATCTACTCCGTTCGAACGTTTTGATGACGATGTTCCATCACCAAGTGTTGGCATTCCTGTGGCCACTTTGTCAGCACCAATGTTCAGTCGCCCACTGTACGACACAATGTCGATGCCTGACGTCCTGTTACGGGTTGCGGCCGGATTAGGCGGAACGGTTGCCGAGGCTTTCCCTTGGGCCTCTTATGAGGAGGCGCTTCGGGCAGCATGGTCTGGGTTGCATGCGGCCTCTCGTGGTTCTGTTGCAGAATCGACCGAGCGGCGTTTTTGGACTCGAGCGCTGGCTGCCGGTGGGTGGTGGGACGAGGATGTCGCTTTAAACGCTGACTGTCTGACGTCGGATGGACTGTACCGCTTCGAACTCCCTGCACTTGAATCAATCGGCTTGGACATGACTGCTGCAGGAGATACGTCGCGGTTTACGTTGTACGTTTATCCTTCGACGGCCTTCGGTGACGGACGCAGTGCACACCTACCTTTTCTACAGGAACTGGCTGACCCTATGACAAGTGTCCGATGGGGTTCTGTTGTGGAATTAAATGCGTCCACTGCCTCGGAATTAAACATTTCTGACGGCGATCTTGTAGAGATTACCTCTGATACAGGCAGTCTTCGGGTAAGAGCACAGGTAACACAAGGTTTAAGACCTGACGTTGTGGCGCTTTCTGCAGGTCAAGGGCACGGTGAATACGGCCGGTACGCACGCGGTCGTGGTGTAAATCCGTTTTCACTGTTGCATGCGACCACCGGCAGTGATTTGTTTGAAGCGCCGCTTCAGGCGACGACTGTGCGAGTGACAAAAATTGAGGAGACAAGCTAATCATGCCGACTTGGGGGATGTCGATTGACCTAGATCGATGTAACGGATGTGAAGCATGCGTGGTTGCTTGCCGGGCTGAAAACAATGTCGCTCCCGCTGGTCCAGAACAGGCTGCTATTGGGCGAGCGGTTGAGTGGATGAGAGTGGAGCGACACGTTGAAGGTGAATTTCCTAACGTCCGGACTCGCTTTGTGCCGGTGCTCTGTGTGCACTGTGACGATGCTCCCTGCGTCAGTGTTTGTCCCGTTTCTGCGACCTACGAAAACCCGGAAGGGCTCAACGCACAGATTCACCCACGGTGCATCGGTACACGCGCCTGTGCCCAAGCGTGCCCCTATACCGTGCGTTACTTTAATTGGGGTACGCCCAAGTGGGATGCACCGCTTGAGCAGACCATAAATCCAGATGTCGCAGTTCGGTGGAAGGGCATCATGGAAAAATGCACTTTCTGTGTGCAGCGAATCCGCCGTGCAAAAGATGAAGCGCGAGAAGACGATCGACCGATAGCTGACGGCGACGTACAACCAGCATGTGCGCAGGCGTGTCCGGCTGAGGCGATAGTTTTTGGTGATCTCGATGATCCGGAAAGTGCGGTCTCGAAACTATCTGAGAGCCCGCGGGCGGAACGTCCACTCGAAGAGCTAGGTACCGGGCCTCGGGTGTTTTACCTCAAGGAAGGGGATTGGCGTGGAAGCGTTGGACCGCAATCAAGCGATTGAAGATTCACTGCTCCGGCCAGTTTTTCAAACTAGCCGGAAACTCTGGATCGTGGTCGCCATGTTGCTTGCGGTCATTGCCTTCGGTGGTTTCCAATGGGCTCACCAGTTGAAAGAGGGCCTGATTGTCGCTGGCATGAACCAGCCAGTTTATTGGGGCCTCTACCTCACGAACTACGTTTTCTTTATTGGAATCAGTCATGCTGGAACATTGATATCGGCAATCTTGCGTCTAACAGACGCTGAATGGCGACGTCCCATCACACGAGCAGCGGAAGCCATTACTGTGATTGCTCTCTTAATGGGTACAAGTAATGTCCTCTGGCATCTGGGCCGACCGGAGTTAATCTACATACCGATGCTTCACCCACAACCGTTGTCGCCATTGATTTGGGATGTTGCATGTATATCGGTGTACTTAGTGGGTAGCATCACCTATTTGTATCTGCCGCTTATTCCTGATCTGGCCTTATTGCGAGATCGGAGCCCTCGGCTGCGATGGATGTATAGGTGGTTATCGCTGGGTTGGCAAGGGACACCGAAGCAACACAAACTACTTGAACGCGCCATTGGGTTTATGGCGGTCGCCATCATTCCTATCGCCGTATCTGTGCATACGGTTGTTTCTTGGGTGTTTGCGATGACCCTTGTACCTATGTGGCATAGTGCGATCTTTGGACCGTATTTTGTGGTCGGCGCCATCTTCAGTGGTATCGCAGCGTTGCTCATTGCAATGGCCATTTTGCGCAAGGCGTTTCATCTCGAGCCATTTTTTAGGCCGATTCATTTCAACAACCTGGGCCTACTCATGTTGACGATGGCGTGCCTCTGGCTGTACTTCACGTTTGCTGAGCATATGACTGTCTGGTACGGAAATGAACCCGACGAAGTTGCGGTTTTGACGTCGAGGCTGTCAGGAGCGTTTTCGACGCCATTTTGGACGATGATAACTTGCTGCTTCGTTATTCCCCTTTGCATCCTTTCATTCAAGCGGACCCGAACCATTATTGGCACGGTTATTGCGTCGTGTGCAGTTCTCATAGGTATGTGGCTTGAGCGATTTATTATCGTGATCAGTTCGGCGTCGTACCCGCGTTCAGAGTTCATGCATGATGGTGGCCTTTATAGTCCAGCGTTAGTTGAGATCGCTCTAACAGCCGCCCAATTCGCTTGCTTTGCACTGCTCTATATCGTCTTCGCTAAACTGTTTCCACTTGTCTCCATTTGGGAGATCAAAGAAGGAGATCAGACGGAACTGGAAGCTGAGCTTACTGGAACTGCGGAAGCCCGGCTTTAATGACACTATGCTAGGATTCTCAACGGTGCGGTTCCCGCGATTTGGTTCGAGTTGCGGCAGTTTTAGAAGTGAGGGAGATCGATGAAGAAATTATTAGTGTTGGTAGCCATCCTATATACAGGGGTACTAGTTGGGACGGCAACTCAGGAACGTGAGCCGTGGATCGTGCCTGAGGAAGAGAGAGCGGTCGAGAATCCACTGACATCTAGCGATGATCTGATCGAAGAAGGTGCTGAGCTTTACAGAAAAAACTGTTTAATGTGTCACGGCGAGATAGGGAAGGGCGATGGACCCGCCACAGCTCGTATCAAGCCAGCGCCTCCAGATCTCACCCCGGAGGCTGCCCGTGAACGGATGACCGATGGTGAAATTTTTTACAAGATCACCGTAGGCAAGAGACCTATGCGTGGTATGGAACGTAAACTCTCGGAAGATCAGCGCTGGAGCCTCGTCATCTTTGTTCGAAGTCTCCAGGGTGACTAAATTGTTGCCGGACTCTTGGAGCAAGGGCTAGCCCGTTTATATACCGTCATACCCTGTAAGTGTGGATCGGTGCCGACATCGGCATGATAGGAAATGCGATGTCCAATTTCGAGAGGAGCAGGCACGATGGTGCGTAACAGCGGCAAGGGTAAGCAACGATTACTAGACCGTCGCAGTTTTTTGGGTGTGGCACCCGCAGCCATGACTGCCGGTCTGGCTGTTCCCGCTACTGCACACTCAGCAGTACAACCGACGGTGGCAACCGACGCAATCACTGCCGCCGAAGAACTTGCCGGGCTCGACTTCACTGCCGATGAGCACATGATGATGCTCAATGGACTCGATCGTAACAGGGAACGTTACGACGACCTGCGAGCACTGGAGATTCCACTCGACACAGAGCCGGCTGTGACGTTTCGAGCCCCATTCGCTGGCCATTCGTTGACTGGTGTTGCCACACCGCATGCGACCATACCGCTTTCAAAGCAGACCCTGCCTCCTGTTGGGACACCGGTGGAAGAGCTTGCTTTTCTGCCAGTAACAACCCTCGCAGAACTCATGAGGCAACAGCGAATTTCGTCGACCGAGCTGACGATGATGTACCTCAGCCGGCTCAAGCGATATGGCGACTCTTTGAAGTGCGTGGTTACACTTACTGAGAAGCTCGCCTTGGACCAGGCGGCGCGTGCCGATGCAGAACTTCGTAATGGACAAAATCGCGGACCACTCCATGGAATTCCATGGGGTGCGAAGGATTTGTTGGCAACCAAAGGAGTTCGCACGACCTGGGGAGCAAAACCTTACGAAACCCAAGTGATTAATCATGATGCAACAGTTGTCGAACGACTTAACGAGGCAGGTGCTGTTCTAGTCGCAAAACTTTCGATGGGTGCGCTCGCTCGTGGCGGTGTTTGGTTTGGTGGATCGACTCGAAATCCTTGGAACCTAGAGCGCAGTTCAAGTGGTTCGTCAGCTGGCCCAGGTGCCGCTACGGCCGCAGGCCTCGTTGGATTTTCTATCGGCACTGAAACCCGCGGGTCGATAATTTCACCGTCGGCAGCGTGTGGTGTGACTGGGCTGAGACCGACGTATGGTCGCGTGAGCCGATACGGTGCGATGGCTCTTAGTTGGACTATGGACAAGATAGGGCCTATGTGTCGCTCTGTTGAAGATTGTGCGCTTGTTTTTAATGAGATTTATGGATCAGATGGACGAGATAGCTCGGTGATTGATGCGCCCTTCGACTGGAGCCCCGACGGCCAATTAGCCGATCTACGGATCGGTTATATCCAACGGGAGTTTAAAGAACCACCAGCGAACGCGTCAGAGGAGCGTCGACAACGGTGGGAGGTTCAGCAGCCTGCCTTAGCGGCAGCCCTTGAATCGTTACGCGGTGCTGGTGCCATACTCGATCCTATCGAGATGCCCGACTTTCCAACAAATGCGATTAGTTTCATCCTAACTGCGGAAGCAGCCGCCGCGTTTGATGATCTCACACGTAGCCGTGGGATCGACCGTCTCACATCTCAAGAATCGAATGCTTGGCCCAACACATTCCGAACCGCACGGTTCATCCCAGCAGTTGAGTATATTCGCGCGCAGCGCGCTCGTACATTGTTGATGCGGCGAATGAATGACTTAATGTCCGAGTATGATGTCTTTATTTCACCATCGCGGAGTAACAGTTTAGGCATTACTAACCTCACGGGTCACCCGGCCATTGCTGTTAAGGCTGGATTTGCTGATGAGATGCCAGTATCGCTCATGATAACCGGACGGTTATTCGAAGAAGCCACTATTTTGCGTGCAGCATTAGCGTTTGAACGAGCGACGCCGTGGCATACGCAACATCCAGCACTTTAGTGTGACTGCAGCTATTCAGGAAGACGGGTCAGCCTAGGCTTGGCTTGCACGACTCACCTTTGTCGCATAGCAAATTGTTGACTAAGCCTCGAACAGGGCTGCGTACCGTTTTGAGCCCGGTCCGATGACTAGCTAGTTTCGAAAGATTTTGTTAATAGTGATAAGGTGTCTAAAATTGTGCATCTAGATAATACGATTTAATGTTTTTCCTGAGAGGGCCATTCATGCGAATTACGACACTCGCAGTTGTTGGTATTTGTATCGGTATTCTGAATGTACAGATGGCGGGCGCGCAATCCGGAGGCAAGCAGATCATCGGACGCGATCCGGCCTCGACTATGCCGTTCAGTCCCGCTGTGGTCGCTGGGGACTTTATCTACCTGTCTGGTTCCCTGTCGAGAGAGGGAAACTTCACAGAGCAGGCACATGCAGTCTTTGAGCGACTAGGTCAGGTGCTTGAACAAGCTGGTGCAGGGTTCGACCGAGTTGCCGCCGTAACAGTCTATTTGAGGGACACCAGTGATTTTCAGGCGATGAATGAGGTGTTTCGAACGTACTGGCCAACTGAACCGCCAACACGCACAACTATTCAGGCAGACTTTGTGACACCCGATGCGCTCCTTGAGGTGTCTATGGTCGCGATTAAACCTGGTGCAGAACGCACGATCATTACACCAGATGACTGGGCAGAAAACGTTAATCCGTACAGTTATGCAATTAAGTCAGGGGACACGTTATTCTTGGCGCAGTTGGTCGGCAGAAACTATCGTGACAACTCGAATGTAGAGGGTGGGATTCAGGCCGAAACAGAAGCAATCTTCGAGGCTGCTCGCCAATTGTTGGCTGCAGCAGACATGTCGCTAGCCAACGTGGTAAGTTCCCGTGTTTTTCTTACTGACTTCGACATGTTTGCAGACATGAATGCGACGTACCGAGAACAATGGCCAGATTTTCCACCAGCCCGAGCCACTGTCCTAGCGTCTGGACCTGGATCTAGTCCCCTTGGAATCACGCTCGTTGCGGTCAAGGGAGAAAGAGAGCGGATCGTGCGCCCGAACCCCGATGGCACTCCTGGTCGGGTAAGTCCGATTCTTAGTCACGCTGTTCGAGTTGGGAACCGACTCTACTTGTCTGGGATGCTTGGCGTGAACGATCAGACTCGAACTGACACTCAGGGTCAAACGCGCGAAGCACTGGCTACCATTGAGCGCACCCTCGATGCTGCCGGATTTGGCTTTGAGCATCTCGTTGATGGCATCGTCTACCTGACTGACATGAGCGAGTGGGGCGAGATGAACGTAGCCTACGTTGAGGCAATCGGGAATGACTTTCCGGCACGCGCGGCAGTGGGTACGGGTCTCGTGAGCAGTGATGGACGGGTAGAAATTATGTTCACCGCAGTTAGATAGGCGGTGAGGTCCATGGTGGTCACCGTTCGGCATTCCCTTGAGACCTCTGGTCAGGGAGACGCGCACGACCTCACACCGGTCCTGACGGCGGCGTTAGCCGACTCTAGTTTGGCTAATGGCATTGCGACGGTCGCTGTTGTGGGATCGACTGCCGGGATAACGACTCTGGAATTTGAATCTGGTGTTGTCCGTGATCTCAATGAAACTTGCGAGCGTCTGGCCCCTCGGATGGGCGAATACTTACATCATCTTCGTTGGGGGGATGACAACGGGTCTAGTCACGTCCGAGCGGCACTTCTTGGTCCGTCAGTCACAATCCCGTTCACTGATCGATCGTTGACCTTAGGAACTTGGCAGCAGGTTACACTCGTGGAGTGCGATACTCGGCCTCGTAATCGTGAGGTTGTCATTCAGCTTATCGGAGATTGAATTAATAGCGGCTGGTCCATCATGTTCACGACATCACGTCCGGTTGAGGTAACTCGTGTTCGAAATGGTGTTCGCGATGTCCGTCGCGATCACGCTGCAACCGAAGAGCCGATGGAGATTAGGATTTTTGGCAAACCATTCGCGGTTATTATGCGAACTCCTGGACGCGATCATGATCTCGTCGCGGGCTTTCTTTTATCGGAGCAGATCGTGCATGGCTTAGATGAGATTAGCTTGATCCGTCACTGTACGGATCCGGACACACCCAACTTAAAGAACATCGTGGATGTAACGTTGCAAGGAGAGTTCCCAGTATCTCGGATTGAGGAGCGGCGCCAAGTTGTAATGAATTCGTCATGTGGTCTTTGTGGCCGTGTCACATTGGATTCACTGCAAGCTGAAGTGCCAAAAATTGCCGAGACTTGGGACGTGGAGGGCGCCGCAGTCCTTCAATGGCCTTTCCGGTTGCGCCAAACCCAAGAAGCGTTTGAGCGGACTGGTGGCATGCATGCCGCTGGACTTTTTGCAGCGTCTGGTGAACTCGTTGATGTAGCGGAGGACGTGGGTCGTCACAACGCTGTCGATAAAGTCGTGGGTCACATGCTGCTGACCGAACGACTGCCGCTTGCAACCTTCGCTTTGATGGTGAGTGGTAGGACATCATTTGAAATCGTGCAGAAAGCGTTATTGGCTCGTATTCCTATCGTCGCAGCCGTCTCGGCTCCATCGACATTGGCAATCCAACTAGCTCAAGAGTCTGGTATCACGCTGATCGGGTTTGTTCGCGATGACAGTTACAATGTTTATTCGCATTCCGACCGAGTGGTCTAAGACTTCGACATGTGTGTTGCAGTGTTTGACCTATAATCCTTACGGTTTATCAACAAGAGCAGATGAGTGGTGAGGTGAAGAGTGTATAAGCCGGACAATCGAATTACGTCTAGCGAATTGAGTCGACTGAGGTATCCACGCTTGTTACTCGCTGGTGTACTAGTAATAAGTTGGCTCGGTTTTACTGAAGAAGCGTTGAAAGCGGCCTCAGTGCAGGAAACATCACTTGCGGAATCTGGGGTCGTAAAGGTCTGGGAGGAGCAACTCACATTACCGACTTATCGTGTGGATCCCCCAGATACAAATCCGATGTTTTTCCGGAATGAAGTGTATCAAGGAGCCAAGAAGAAGATTTACCCTTACCCGTTTCAAGACAAGGTAACGCGGATTCGTGAGGACAAGACGTATCGGGCTCTGCATCTTGAAAACGATTACCTTTCACTGGTCGTGTTACCTGAACTAGGTGGCCGATTGTTCACGGCCACTGACAAAACCAATGGTTATGATTTCTTTTATAGACAAAATGTTATTAAACCCGCGCTCATTGGCATGTTGGGCGCTTGGATTTCTGGTGGAATAGAGTGGTGCGTGTTTCATCATCATCGCAATACCACCTTCATGCCAGTCGACTATGCTCTTCAGGACAATGCTGACGGCAGCAAGACGGTTTGGATTGGAGAAACCGAACGGCGCCATCGGATGCGCTGGATTATCGGATTGACCCTGTATCCGGACCGTTCGTACATCGAAACAACAGTTAAGTTTTTTAACCGGACTTCTCAGGCTCATTCGATTCTTTACTGGGCGAACGTGGCGGTCCACGCTGATGATGATTACGAAGTGTTGTTTCCGCCTAGTGTGCAAATGGCGACCTATCACTCGAAGAATGATTTTATCCACTGGCCGATTGGACTCAGTGCTTATCAAGGCATCGACTATGAAGGTGTTGATCTCAGTCGGTGGCCGAATCATCCTGAACCGATCTCGTTTTTTGCTTGGAATCTAGCTGAAGACTTCTCGGGCGGATATGACCACGGTGAGAACGCGGGCGTTGTCCACGTTGGTGACCACCACGTTATGGCGGGCACGAAACTTTGGGAGTGGGGTCCTGGGGACCGAGGACGTTTATGGGATCGGATCCTAACGGACGAAGACGGTCCTTACGCCGAATTAATGGTTGGGGGATTCTCTGATAATCAGCCTGATTATAGCTGGATCAAATCGCGAGAGGTAAAATCCGTTACTCACTATTGGTACCCTGTCCGCGGTATCGAAGGTTTTACCCAAGCCAATCTTCAGGCTGCGGTCAATCTGAAAGTTACCGACGATGTAGCATGGTTTGGATTTAACTCGACCACCTACCATAACGAAGCTCGGGCCGTGCTTGTCAGCGGGGACAAGGTGCTACTCGATCAGGCACTCTCCATCGGACCTGGCGATCCGTTTACCGCTAGTATTGAATTACCGGCCGATACGACAGTTACGGATGTAGCGGTCACTCTTTTTGATGCTGCAGGGTTGGTCTTGATTAGTGACAGTCCACGAGACCCTGTTTCAACTCCGGAACTGCCTGAACCAGTTGAGCCACCAAGGTCACCAGAGCAAATCGTCACGGTCGATGAACTATACCTGACGGGGCTTCGCCTGCAGCAGATGCACAGCCCTCTTGTGCCGCCAGAGCCATACTACGAGGAAGCTCTCCGACGTGATTCTGGTGATGTCCGAGTCAATACTATTGTTGGTGCAAATCTGAACAAGCGAGGATTGTTTAAGGATGCTGAGCGTCATCTACGTACGGCGCTGGAACGCTTAACAGCTGGTTATGTCAGGGCTGGTGATACGGAGGCAGAGTACCAGCTTGGACTGGCGTTGCGTGGGCAGAGGCGATTCAATGAGGCGTACGAGCAATTCTACCGTGCTTCTTGGGATGCAGCGTTTCACTCGGCGGCGTTTTATCAATTAGCTGAACTCTCGATGCGTGACGGTGCCTGGAAACGTGCGTTAAATGAGATTAACCAGTCCCTATCTACTAACAGCCATGACACGAAATCGCTCGGTCTCAAAACAGCTATTCTCCGCAAACTCAATCGCCTGGACGAAGCAACTGCGACAGCGTTAAGGACGTTGGCCGTTGACCCGATGGACGTTCTTGCGCTTAATGAGCATTTTTTGATACTTCAAGCTGTCGGTGTAGACGTAACTGCTCTTGATGCGAGGCTTAGTTCCACTTTGAGGGACGACGCCGAGACTTACCTTGAACTTGCCAGCGACTATGGCAACACAGCGCTTTGGGAAGAAGGAATTACTGTCTTGGAGCGGCTGGTTGCTGCGGAAGTGCCTTTTGCTAGCACCTATCCGTTGGTCCATTACTATCTTGGTTACTTCTACGAACAATCCGGCGATGGGGAAAAGGCGAGGATTGCCTACACTCGGGCTGCCACGATGCCAACCGATTATGGGTTTCCATTCCGCTTGGAGAGCATTGATGTATTGGAACAGGCACTTCTTTTTCAAAACGACGACGATCGGGCACATTATTATTTAGGAAACTTATTGTATGAGATCCAACCTGACCGAGCGATTATACACTGGGAGCAATCACGGTCCCTGTTCAAGGACTTCTCGACTGTTCATCGAAATCTTGGCTGGGCTTATTATCAGATGCGTGGAGATGTCGATGCGGCGATCGAGAGCTATGAGCAGGCGATTGCATTGGATGGGGATGATGACACACGCCTCTATGTCGAACTTGATGAATTATACGAGGTAGCTAATACGCCGATTATCAAACGGCTTGATATGGTTTCAGAGAATCTGGAAATCCTTAAGCAGCGAAGTGACAGTCTGCTCCGGGCTTTAATTGTTCAGGTATTGGCTGGCGAATACGGAATGGCTATTGAGGTGCTGGAGACGAACCAGTTCTTTGTAGCTGAAGGAGGAGGGCGAGTTCACGGTGTGTTTGTGGATGCGCATCTCTTGAGAGGATTGGTTAGGTTAACAAATAGTCAGTTTAAGGAAGCGCTAGAAGACTTTAACCGAGCTTCCGAGTATCCAGAAAATTTATCGGTTGCACGTCCAAGCAACGACCGGCGTGCGCCACAGGTGGCGTACTTTACGGGGCTTGCGCATCAAGCGCTAGGTGCGAATGATGAAGCTGCTAAGTATTTTAGACGAGCCGCAGATCAATCAGGGACGAGCCGCTGGTTGGACACGCAGATCTACCAATCTCTAGCACTCAAGCAATTGGGTGAGGTCGATCAGGCTCGACAAGCGCTTGAGGCCATAACAGCTATCATTGAAGTTCGACTTGCTCGTACGGAAGAGGATTTAGACTTCTTTGCGAAATTTGGGACACGCCTTTCCGAGTCAGCCCTTCGCGCAAGAGACCTCTCAGTACTCGGGTTTGCCCAGTCGGCCCTCGGTTTGTCTGAGGCGGCGGCAGTGAGCCTTGGGAGTGCTGTAGATCTTGATACATCTCAATTATGGGCTCGGCATTACCTTGGAACTCTCCCTTAACTGTCGGCGACATGTTCTCCTATTTTCCTGAGTTTGTTACACGCGCCACTACTCGAATCACGACGATAGCTGCAATATTTGTGTTGTGTGGTACGGGTGGGTATTTATCCGCGAGACCTGCGCAGCTCGGAGACGATATCTTCTTGCTTGACACAATCACGCTAACCATCCCGCAGGTTGACTACGAACCAGCGGTTTACTACCGCGAAGGAGATCCTTACCCGCACGTTGATTTCCAACAAGTTGATCAGGAACGGATCATTAAGAAAGACCACACAGCTGTGCTGATGGAAAATCGATATATCAGGTTGAT
Source organism: uncultured Acidobacteriota bacterium (assembly GCA_913052135.1). GTDB lineage: Bacteria > Acidobacteriota > Vicinamibacteria > Vicinamibacterales > UBA823 > UBA8106. The sequence continues at coordinate 4,670 of CAJXDY010000045.1, read as the reverse complement.
ACTGTTACCTGAGATGGGACGAGTCTACTCCTTTGTGTACAAGCCGACCGGCCATGAAACCCTTTGGAGAAATGATGTGGTCACGGTCGGTGGAGCAGCGAACGACACTGGTTGGTGGCTCTGGATCGGTGGTATCGAGTACACGCTGCCTGGCGATGAACATGGGACCACTTGGGCGATGCCCTGGTCATGGGAAATCACCGAGGATTCTTCGCTCCGTAAATCCATCCGTATGCAGGTTCTTGAACCAAAGACGGGTCTTCAAGAATCTGTGGACGTTTCTATTGTGCGAAACAAGTCTTCTTTTGAGACGAGAATCCGTATTACAAATACTACAAATCGACAGGTTGAGTACGCACACTGGATCAATCCACAGTGGGTGCCTGGTGGGCAGAATGTGTTGACCGATCGGACCGAGTTTATAATTCCCACGGATCAAATCTTAATCAACAAGCAGTGGCAGGAGAATTTGGGTCCGAGTCCACAGGCCTGGCACAACAATCCCCTCAGGTTTATTAGTGGCTGGAACAAAATGGGCGATCTAATGGCCGACGGTCTGACAGGCGGCTTTTACAGCGCATACTCTCACGATACCCAGGAGGGAATAGTCCGCGTTTTTGATTCCGACAAAACGCCAGGTGTAGATGTCTGGACCTACGGGTACCATCAGGCCCGAATTCCAATGAGTTCAAAAGAGCCTGGCGCTGGCTATGTTGAGATGTGGGGTGGGACTAGTCGGACTTATCCAAACGAACGACAGATACTCGCACCTGACGCCTTCATCGAGTGGACAGAACTGATGTATCCCTACCAGCAAACCCGCGGACTAACCTTTGCTGATGAAGATGTCGCGATCAGTTTTAGGATTGTCCTTGATGCGCACCGTGTGATCATTGGTTTATGTCCTGTCAGTGATTGGCAGGAGAGTCTGGAACTTTTAACTGGGTCGGAGGCTGGAGGTAAACCTTTGCGACGTTGGGATGTAACGGCCTCTCCCGAAACCCCCTTCTTTGTCACAACTAGTCTGGATGGTCTGACAGAGTCTGAACTCAATGAACTCCGCCTTCGAGTGGGTTCTGAACGAAACGGTTGGAAGATCATCGAAGTTGAAAAGTGGGTTCCAATACCTAACATCTAAAAAAACGTTTCTGTATCTGGTGGTTGTTGAGATCGATTCATTCTTAGATGCCAGAAAAATTTCGAATACCGACACCAGTTTCCTACCTTACCTCGTGCGTTGCGTGGACTACCCATCTTTACACTGCCACAGGGGCCGTCTTTGCATTGCTGGCACTTCATGCCTTTGTTGCAGGCACACCGCGTGAAGGCTTTCTTTGGCTTTATGCTGCTGTTGTAGTTGACGCCACTGACGGCTGGCTGGCCCGCTTGGTTAAGGTTGACCAGCGTTTACCGTCGGTCGACGGAGTTCTGCTTGATTCCATAATTGATTACGTCACATTTGTCTTTGTCCCGGCGTATTTCGTTTATGCAATCTTATTGGTACCACCTGGCTGGAACGGCCTTTTGGCCAGTGCCATGATTTTGAGTAGTGCATATGGGTTCAGCCACCGGAATGCGAAGACAGCCGACTATTTCTTTCGAGGTTTTCCATCCTACTGGAACATCGTTGTGTTTTATCTTTATGCTGCCTCGTTACCTCCAAGCATAACTGCAGGAGTCCTGTTGACGTTGGTTGTAATGGTGTTTATACCCGTAAGCTATGTGTATCCGTCGCGTACTCCAACCTTACGTCGACTCACGATTTTTCTCGGTCTCGTCTGGGCAGCATTGATGCTGTTCTCAATTTGGCAAGTGCCTGAGGTTCGCAGGTGGTTGTTGGTGACGACTCTGTTCTTTCCAACCTATTACGTGCTACTGTCGTTCAGTCTTTATCGGCGGCGGTTTGACTAAATTCATTAACTCTTTCCGGTTCTAATGGTGATGAGTATCATCTTGTAACGATGCTTTCTGTTCCAGACAAACAAGTTCGTCCAGAGTCACCCTTTGCCAATCAAGTCGTTGTATTTACAGGGAAGCTCTCTTCGCTTGGCCGTCGAGAGGCCTGCGACCTGGTGAAGCGCTTGGGTGGGCAAGTCACAAGTGATGTGACATCTCGTACAACGATGCTGGTTGTGGGCGCTGAAGGTTTTTGGCGTACCAAATCTAGTCGATTCCTTGATGTAGATTCTGCGCAGGTGACCGAGAAGAGCAATAAATTAAAACTCGCGGAAACTGCCAATGCGAAGTCACCAGACAGCATAAACATCATTACTGAAGAAGTCTTTTGCAAACTCAGTGGCGTGCCCTCTTCGGTCGCACTTCGGCAGAAGCTCTATAGTGTGCGAGAAATTCGAGCGCGCTATTCGAATCTGAGAGAAGATCATCTTCGCTATCTGGAAAAATGCCAGCTGGTTCAAACTGTAGCGCGTACGAACACCGATCGATACTACGGCTTCCGCGATCTTGCCCTCGTCAAAAAGGTTAGCGTTGATTTAGGGCGCAAAGTGGCGTTTCGGGTCATTGTTCGATCATTAGTTGCAGAACGAGAAGGTCAATTAACATTCGATTTCCAGGGTGAATTAAATACTCACAGTCAACCAGCAAAAGTCATAACGTTAGCGAAAAGGCCATTGCAATCGGTGACAGATGCTGACGTGGGACGGGTTGATTCTTCCTCGATGCATTCTCAAACTGTCTTGGCAGCTCGGTATTTCACTGAAGGAGCTCGCCTCGACGAAGGTAATACGGTTGACAAGGAGAAAGCTTGTAAGGCGTATCGTCAAGCGCTCATGCTTGATCCAAATTTAGTTCCAGCGCTCGTGAACCTGGCAAATCTTCACTACGCTCAAGACAAGTTTATCGAGTCACAGGCAATCTATGAACGTGCGATTAATCTTGATTCGGACTGTTTTGAGGCGTATTTCAATCTTGGGAACATTCATCACGATTTGGGGCGATTTACCGAGGCGAATACCTGTTACGAAGCTGCCGTGCGACTCAATCCGGACTACGCCGACACGCATTTTTATCTAGCAGTCACTCTTGAGCAATTGGGACGATCACAAGATGCCAAACCGCACTGGCAGGCCTACCGGACTTTAGCCCCGAACGGCGAGTGGTTTGAGCTGGCTTTGGAGTTTAGCGAGTGAATCAGACCTAGGTCAGCGAGCACGAAAGGTGATGATTCCGCGAGCTGGGTCATACGGTGATACACCTACTGTGACGCGGTCGCCAGGTACTACTCTGATTCGGAAACGACGCATTCGACCACTTAACTGTGCCAACACTTCGTGTCCTGCGTCCGACTGAACACGATACAAGCCGCCGCTATGCACTGCGCTGACAGTGCCCTGCACATCGAGTAGGTCTTCTTTGCTCATCCGTTCATCAAGTTTTGCATAAGGTGAGGCAATCTGCAACATTCCTAATAAATTAACCTCGGCTGGTAATAGAAGTAAGCGCCTAGGTTCAATTATCTTCGGTTACGTATTAGAACAGTGAGTTGGAAGGCAGGACTGCATTATGATGTATAAGCAGTGGTGTGCTTTAGGTGAATATCTGGTTACTATCATTTTGAATTTTGTTTTGCGACCACTAGTAGATACCATCGTTGAATGCGAATAATACCGATAACTTTATAAAACTGTTTGTCTGACCAACCCTCATAGAACGATGAGTCCTTTTATTATTTTGCTGGCGATTCTGAATTTCGGTTTTCAATTCTGGGCAATTAGTGACTGTCTACGACAGCACAGAAATTGGCTCTGGATTCTAGCAGTCTTGTTTTTAGGGCCACTCGGTGCACTTGGCTACATGATTAGCGAGCTTTTAAGAGGACGACGATTCGGTCCATTACAGTTGCCGGAAGGGTACATCGCCGATAAAGGAAAAAAGTTTGAGCAGGGTTGGCGGGAAAATCTAACAATAAAACATCCTGACGTAGAGCGACCCGTGGATGATGAGCGCTTTATTCAGCTTGAGAAGGACATAGCAATCAATCCTGCTCCTGCACTCTTATTTGAACTTGCAGATCTCCATGCGCAGAATGGCGACATGGAAAAGGCCGTAACTTATTACCGTCGTGGACTTGAGCGTGACCAGGAAGATATATATGCCAGATATCGTTTGGGGAAGGCACTTGCGACTCTAGGCCGACACGCGGAAGCTGTAGTGCATTTGAATCAGGTGTACGAAACTGATCCCAAGCATGATTATGGGATGGCAACTGAAGCCCTCGCGGATGCTCTTCTAGCATCTGGACAGGATGCTGCGGCGTGCGATCGATATGAAGAATTGACACGCACCTCGTCTCGGTCTCGTCCCATGTTCCAATTTGCTACGCTTCTCGACAAACAAGGTCGGCGAGATGAAGCGCGGCAGATTATGCAAGAAATTGTTGAGCAGGAGAGTTCACTTCCGAGTTACGTGTTGCCCTCCGAACAGCCATGGATCGAACAGGCACAACAGTACCTTGAAACCCAAGAGCAAGATCGACTTGTTAAAGATTAATATGGAGACTTGATTTATCTGAACAAGACTCCAACAGAAAAAATCACAACAGTCTGACGTGGTAATCCGAGGAATTTATCATTGGCAGCAAGAGGGCTTATCTGGTAGAACCTCAGGTCGATGTTAAAGCCTAGGTGTTCTTTAGCAAACCACCGACCGCC
>CAJXDY010000044.1:0-21716 GCA_913052135.1 uncultured Acidobacteriota bacterium | reverse complement strand
CTTAAATCCCTGCAGCGGCAGTTGGGGATGGGTTTGCTGTTAATTACCCATGATTTAGGGGTCGTTAGAAAGATGGCGGACAGGGTCTGTGTAATGACTCAAGGCGAGATAGTGGAGTCGGGCCTGTGCCAAAAAGTATTTACCCAGCCACAACATCACTATACCAGGGCGCTGCTGTCAGCTGAGCCCCAGGGGAACCCTATTGAGCTCAGGGATAAACTGCCATTGCTGCAGGTAGAAAATTTATCGGTTAGCTATCAGACAACCAAGGGCTTTTTCTGGAAGGGTGAGTCTTTTAAAGCTGTGGATAAGGTTGGCTTTGAGGTTTATCGAGGGGAAACCCTCGGTATCGTTGGAGAATCTGGTTCTGGCAAAACCTCCCTGGGTATGGCCGTTTTGAAACTAATCCATAGCGAAGGAGAACTCAGAATTGATGGTAAGGACCTGCACCGGCTAAACCGTAAGCAGTTAACCCAGGCGAGAAAGGATTTCCAGGTCGTGTTTCAGGACCCGTTCGGAAGCCTGTCACCAAGAATGTCTATTCAGCAGATCATTGCCGAAGGCCTGGCAGTTCATCATCCAACATTATCTGCCAGCCAAACCAGACTGGAAGTTGCCAAGATGCTGGATGAGGTGGGTCTTACCCAGGACTCTCTGGACAGATATCCGCACGAATTTTCTGGTGGACAGCGTCAACGCATTGGCATTGCTCGTGCGTTGGCTACTAATCCAAAAATTGTGATTGCTGACGAACCGGTCAGTGCGCTCGATGTGTCAATTCAGGCGCAAGTAATCAATTTAATGCAGGATTTGCAGCAAGAGTTTGGAATGTCCTATATTTTTATTGCTCATGATCTCTCAGTCGTCAGACATATTTCTGATCGGATCGCTGTAATGTATCTTGGCAACATTGTGGAGACTGGCTCGGCCGAGCAAGTGTACCGAGAGCCACAACATCCATACTCGCGGGCATTGTTGTCAGCCGTACCTCGGCCGGAACCGAAGCGGTCGCGTGCCGACCGCATACGACTGGTGGGCGATATTCCTACCCCTATCCGAAAGCCGTCTGGTTGTGCATTCCGGACGAGATGTCCGATCGTGCGCGAAACCTGCCGCGATGCTATTCCACCGCTTGAAACTAGGCATGGACGATTAGTGGCCTGTCCCTGGGTTTAAGCGTGACACTAGGTCAAGACACGAATGCCTAATGGCCCTGGATGTGTTGCGTGTCGAGTGCGCTGGTTACGGCTCAACGAACCGTGGTCATCAGGAGGCTCAGGTAAAACCGGTTGAACCACAATTGTTGATATCACGCGATGCCGCGCCGACGCTTGATGTGCCAGCAAATGTGGAGAATTGCTTCTCGAGTGACTTGTGTCCGCAACTGGGGCATTCTAGCCCTCTTGAACCTACACCCATTGTTTGAAGTATTTCGCTGCGTGCATCACACTTCCGGCAAATGTACTCATAAATAGGCATTACTACTTTCAGTATATCGTTGAAGCTCCACTCAACGAAGTAATTGAAAGTCGGTTGCCGGGATCGCATTCTTCAGGTACGATTCGTGCAGTTGAATGACTATACAGCGCACACTTTTGTTGCTTCTCGTGTTGTTCCTGCTTGATGAGCCGCTCCTTCTTGCCCAATTCCGTGATACCGCTAATGCGATAACACGACTGCAGGACATGGAAGCTTACCAGGGAGCCTTGCGGCGCCTTGATGAAGAGTACGATCGATTTGTGAATGAGTTGGTGCAACTGACTGAGATTCCGGCGCCGCCTTTTGGCGAGGAAGTACGAGCATCCACATACATGGCAATGTTGCGCGATGCAGGTCTGACGAATGTGGAAATGGACCAAATTGGGAATGTCATGGGTCTGCGACGTGGAACCGGTGAGGCACCGTTGCTCGCGGTGGCAGCCCATTTGGATACGGTGTTTCCGGAAGGCACTGAGGTAGAGGTTCGGCGTGAAGGCAACCGACTGAGGGCGCCAGGGATTGGTGACGATACAGCGGGGCTAGCTACGCTACTCGCTGTTGCGCGTGTACTCAACGAGACGGATCTCGAAACTGAATCCGATTTGTTGTTCATTGGGAACGTTGGGGAAGAGGGGGCTGGCGACTTACGTGGGGTGAAGCATTTGTTTAGGGACGGGAAGTACAAAGATCAAATTGGTGGTTTCATTTCGGTCGAATCTGGTGGTCAGTCAACCATCACGACCGGCGCGCTTGGTAGTCTTCGGTACCGCGTTACGTTTAAAGGTCCAGGTGGTCATAGTTACGGGGCGTTCGGTTTAGTCAGTCCAGCCTATGCTATGGGCAATGCTATCCGTAAGGTCAGCGCCATATCTGTACCTGAAACACCGAAAACCACGTTTAATATTGGTATCGTTGAAGGTGGAACTTCAGTTAATTCGATTCCGTTCGAAACATCTATGGTGGTGGACATGCGTTCGGAATCACGAGATGAACTCGAAAAGCTTGTCGAAATATTTCTCGATCTAGTTCACGAAGCTGTCGAAGAAGAAAATGTAACAAGATCTATATCGGAAGGTCAGATTGAGTTGGAGATGACGCTCGTAGGTGACCGTCCGTCTGGTCAAACGTCTGAATCAGCAAACATTGTAAAGTTTGCTGTGGCTGCCTTCGAAGCGTTTGGTATTCGGCCAACCTTTCGAATTTCAAGCACTGATTCGAATGTTCCGATTAGTCTTGGGATTCCTGCCATCACGATTGGTCGAGGTGGCCTTAGTGGGCGAAGTCATTCCTTGGACGAATGGGTTGACATCGAACGAGAACCAACGGTACGAGGAATACAGGTGGTGTTGACGACCATCCTTGCCATTGCCGGTGTGATTAATTAGTCGTTACAGCAGTTGCCGTATGATGACGACGGTTCCCAACACACCGGCTACGCTGAGTACCGCTTGCCGTGTGTAACCGTGGTCCAAATTTGCAGCCATTCGTGATGAAAGGAAAAATCCGACAAGAATACCGGGTTGTAAGAGCAGTCCGAGTGACAACTCTCTGAATCCGAAGCGGCCTACGGCGGCCAGAGCGACTAGTGAAATCACAACTCCGATAGTAAAAAAGACAGCTAGTGTTCCTCGTAAACGTATTCCTTCGGTGCCTTGATAGAGGAGAGCCATTGGTGGGCCACCGATTGAGGACGTCGTCCCCATAAAACCAGACAGTGTTCCAGCGCCTATCAGGGATTTAGGTGTCGGAAGCAGCTGCAGTCCAGACGCGCTTAACAGAACCGAGAACAGGATGAGTGAGCCAAACATAAGATCGAGATTATCGCGTGAGACTGACGTCAGAGCGAATAACCCCAAGGGTGTTCCAATGACCCGACCTACTAAGGCCCATGGTAAGTCAGCATTATCAATACCGATTCTATCGCGATAAATCGTTAGCGATGTCAAGGTCAAGGTTGCACAAAGCAGTGGTCCTGGTATGAACTCAGGATTGATGAGTAGTAGTACAGGAACCGAGATCATCGCCAAGCCGAAACCCACCGAGCCTTGAATAAAAGCTCCGACGGCGATCGTTGTAATGGCGATTAAGATTTCAAGACTGGTCATGCTGTAGTGAACGCTCGATTCGAAAACGAGTACTAATCATTAGCTGGCCCAACTATTTGATGTGCAAGTAACTGATCATACTATGTTCCTGTCTGTTTTCAGGCGCCGCCTGATTGCAAGCTTCGTGAATCGACTATGATTACAGTAATGATGAGATAGGTGGATGCTAACGATTGGTAGTTGCATTGATATTGCGATGACCTCGGAGACAAGAAAGTTATGGATTTCTGCGAACACTGTGAAGGGCAACGATTCGATCGGTCACGAATTCTCCGTGCACTGCGACAGGCGAAAAAAGATATACGTGATCAAGGCAAGGATCTTGATTTTGAGAAGGCGCTGACTATCGCGATTAAAGTAGTACGTGCAATTGATATTCCCCATCTGGAACCGTATGAAGAAGAAGTCGTGCACTAGAAATGCGCGCCGGTTGTTGGTAGGAAAGGGTTAGATCGCGTCTAAAGCTTGCTACTTGAAGGTTGTTGACATGGTTCAAGTTCTGGAAAAAGATGTCCTAGGAAATTGTGAAAAAGTACTAAAGAAGTTGCTAATTACCTGAGGCGAATGGCATGCGTAACCGTACTCTTCGGCACAAGGTTAATGACAATTCTGGGGCGCTGGCCAGCGTCGGTTTCGGTGTTCCGAGATACCGACAACTAGGACTGCTCACATTCGTGGCACTAATCTGTGCCTGGTCACCATCTGCAGAAGCGCAGGAAACCTCATCAGCGGCCGTTGATTTTCAACGAGATGTGCGTCCTATTTTGGTGGACAACTGTTTTCAGTGTCATGGTCCTGACCCAGGGACTCGAGAGGCTGATCTCCGGCTTGATACTGAAGAGGGAGCCTTCGCGACCCGTCCTAAAGGTTCCGTAATCGTGCCAGGAGATTTCCCAGCCAGCTTGTTGTACCAACGCATCACGCATGAAAACCAGCGACGAAGAATGCCGCCTGTGGTGTCGAATAAAACATTATCTGACGCCCAGATCGATGTTATGCGGCGATGGATTGAAGAAGGGGCTTCGTGGGATCAACATTGGTCCTTCAAACCCATTGAACGGCCAGCAGTCCCGGCAGTGGCCAACGAGGCGTGGGTTCGTAATTCACTCGATCGTTTCGTGCTGGCTCGGCTTGAGTCGGCTGGGCTCACTCCAAATCCAGAAGCAGACAAGCGAACGCTGGCTCGTCGACTGGCGCTCGACCTCACAGGGTTACCGCTAGCTTCGGTGAGATTGGAACGCTTCCTCAATGATCACTCAGAGGAGGCGTACGAAAAGCTGGTTGATCGATTACTGGAGTCCGAGCATTGGGGTGAACACCGGGCACGTTATTGGCTCGACGCTGCCCGCTATGCCGATACGCATGGGATTCACATCGATAACTATCGCGAAATGTATCCCTATCGCGATTGGGTAATTCGAGCTTTTAACGAGAATAAACCATTTAACGAGTTCACCGTTGAGCAGGTCGCTGGCGATTTATTGCCTGACCCTTCACTTGATCAGTTGATTGCGAGTGGCTTTCAACGTAACAACATCACGACCAATGAGGGTGGAGCCATTGTCGAGGAGTACGAAGCGGTTTATGCCAAGGACCGCGCTGAAACCACGGGCAGTGTGTTTCTCGGATTGACAGTCGGTTGCGCCCCCTGCCACGACCATAAGTTTGATCCAATTGCGCAGAGCGAGTTTTATGCCATGACGGCGTTCTTTCGGAATACGACCCAGTACGCGATGGATGGGAATGTGTCCGACCCGCCACCCATTTTGGTGGTGCCAGAGGATGAAGATCTTGAGCTCTGGCATTCATTGCGAACGGAAGCGGAGATGCTTGATGCTGAGATTGCCAAGCGTGAGTTATCAGTGGGCGACATATTTACGGAATGGCTCGCAACTGAGGAATATCGCACCTTAGAGACGCCGCTTGAAAAGTCGGCGCAGTTGATGACCTTGGTACTCGATGACACGAGTCTGCCGGTTGTTGAGTACGAGAGGCAGCACCATGAGATTACGCTTCACTCCGGTGCAAAAGTTGGCTCAGGCCCGCAAGAAGGTCAGCTTGCTCTGACGTTCGGCGAGGAGTCATGGGCGGAATTACCTAGCCTGCCATTAGACACGGATACGCCATTTTCGTTGGCGATGTGGATATATACCCCTGAGGATGAAGGTAACTTTGAGGTGGGTGGCCAGTCTGATGCGCTCGATGGCTCACGAGGATGGCGGATTAATCTCGCGGCTCGACAAATCACATTCCATATGATTGGCGAGGATACTGCGGAAGACATGGACCGCAAGCGGTTCCATCTCTTCCCGACCAATATGAAACGGATGCCGGTGGGTGAATGGACTCATGTTGTATTTACGTACGACGGGTCTGGTGAGAGAAGCGGCCTGCATGTCTACCCTGACGGTGAGGTTGTCGAAACGGAAGGCAGTGAGTTTTTTGCGGACGTCGAAGGCAGCATTCGGACCACCGAGCCTTTTGTGTTGGGCAAAGGTGTGCAGCCGGTTGATGAATTTCGTGATGTACCGGAGCCGCGCTTTTTCGCAGGAGGTGCTATTGCCGATCTGCGAGTATTTAATCGGGTCCTCACGGTGCAAGAGGCTAAGGTCGTATCGGTTTGGCCGACACTTCAGCACGCTCAAGACAAAGATCCTGCGGAACTCGATACGCAGGAGCGAGAGGCACTTCGACACTTCTATCTCAGCGTGAAAGATGGTGCGTATCAGAAGCTTGTCGCTAGGAGACAGGCGATTGATCAAGAGTGGCGAGAGATTCGCCGACGTGGTGGCGTGACTCATGTGATGAATGAACGATCAGATGCTGAACCTGAAGCATATGTGTTGAATCGTGGCATGTATGATGATCGTCGTGAGCGCGTGTCGGCCGGCGTACCGGCTGTCCTGCCGCCAATGGCTGAGTCTCTACCGCGGAATCGGTTAGGGCTGGCCCGTTGGCTTGTTGCCGACAACAATCCGCTAACGAGTCGGGTGACGGTGAATCGCTTCTGGCAAGAGGTCTTTGGGACTGGCATTGTCCGCACCAGTGAAGATTTTGGCGCACAGGGGGATCAACCCTCCCATCCGGCGCTGCTCAATTGGTTGGCCGACGAGTTCAAGGAATCAGGATGGGACACGAAGCAGTTTTTTCAAATGATCGTGACATCGGCGACCTATCGCCAGTCGTCGCACGCAACTGAAGACAAGCTCGAACAAGATTTAGACAACCGCTTGCTTTCTCGTGGTCCGAGGTTTCGTATGGATGCCGAGATGATTCGTGATTACGCACTTGCTTCGAGCGGACTTTTGGTTCGAACGATTGGTGGGCCGAGCGTGAAGCCCTATCAGCCAGACGGCGTCTGGAGTACGGTAGCAATGCCGCAAAGCAACACACGGGTGTATGAACAGGACACGGGAAGCAAACTCTATCGTAGAAGTCTCTACACGTTCTGGAAGCGTTCAGCGCCACCGGCCTCGATGGAGATTTTTAACGCACCCACACGGGAGCACTCAACGGTTCGCCGTGAGAGAACGAACACCCCACTGCAAGCTTTGGTGACGATGAATGACACGCAATTCATTGAGGCGTCTCGCCATCTTGCAGAACGTGCGATGCGGGAGGCTGGTGAAGAGTTCAACCAGCGACTCGATTACGTCACGACACGTCTGTTGGCTCGCTTGTTTGAAGACAATGAGCGCGCGCTGGTGCGACAAACTCATCAGGAATTACTCGAAATGTATCGAACGGATATCGATGGAGCGACACAATTGCTAAACGTTGGGGATTCAGTGTCGGATCCAGCATTACCGGTGCCTGACTCGGCTGCCTGGACCATGTTGGTCAGCCAGTTGATGAATTTAGATGAGGTGCTGAACAAGTAGTGGGCTGTTGGTAACGACGAGAGGTTCCATAATGCATCCAGTCAAAGAAGCCATACTTAACGAGACCCGTCGACAATTCTTTGGTCAGGTGGCGAAGGGAATTGGTGGGCTGGCATTGTCGAACCTCATGGCCGAGGAGCTGTTTGCACAACCGCAGGACACCCAGGCGTTTGGCGGCCTACCAACATTGCCTCACTTCGCACCAAAAGCAAAGCGGTGTATTTATCTCCATATGATGGGAGCACCGCCACAAATGGATCTACTCGACTATAAACCGCAAATGCAGGGTTGGTATGACAAGGATTTGCCCGAGTCGATCCGCAAGGGGCAGCGCCTCACGACTATGACGTCAGGACAGGCCCGTTTTCCAATTGCACCGTCCATCTTTAAGTTTGACCAACATGGACAGAGTGGAGCATGGATTTCTGAATTGTTGCCGCATACGGCGAAGATGGTCGACGATCTTGCGATAGTACGTTCGATGCACACCGAGGCGATTAATCATGAACCCGCGATTACCTTCATTCAGACAGGGCAGCAAATTCCAGGTCAGCCGTGTGTAGGCGCATGGTTTGCTTACGGTCTTGGAAGCATGAATCGTGATTTGCCGACCTTCGTAGTGATGAACGCCGAAAAGAGCCACCCAAAAAGTGGAGTCCAGGCAATTTCTGCGAAAATGTGGAGTTCTGGGTTCCTCTCGCCCGAGTATGCCGGTGTTGGGCTGCGCGGCGGCACGAACCCGGTTCTGTATCTGCAGAATCCGGATGGTGTCTCACGTGAAGTTCGGCGCAAGATGCTAGATGGTCTCGGAGAACTGAATCGCATTCAGCATGATCAGCTGGGTAGCCCGGAAACACTGGCTCGTATTCAGCAGTACGAAATGGCCTTTCGGATGCAGATGGCTGTGCCGGAAATGGCAGATCTTTCAAGTGAGCCGGCGAGTACGTTTGAACGGTGGGGTGAGGAAGCGAAGCAGGCGGGTAAGTTCCAGAATGCAGCATTGATGGCTCGCCGGCTGGTCGAACGAGACGTCCGCTTCGTTCAGATTTATCATCGAGGCTGGGATGTCCATAATGATGCTCCAGAAGTACTCCGGGCGCAGGCGAAGGACGTCGATCGTGCGGCATGGGCACTCATTCAGGATCTGAAAGAGCGCGGTCTCTTTGATGAGACGTTGGTTATTTGGGGTGGGGAGTTTGGACGGACAATCTACTCGCAAGGGAAGCTGACACCAACTGACTATGGTCGTGACCATCATCCACGTTGCTTTACCGTGTGGATGGCTGGCGGCGGAGTCAAAGGGGGCGTTGTGTACGGTGAAACAGACGATTTCTCCTACAATATCGTCAAGAATCCTGTCCACATTCGTGACCTTCAGGCGACGATTCTGCATCTTTTCGGTATCGATCACGAGCGGTTTACCTTCAAGCACCAAGGGTTGGAGGCTCGGTTAACTGGGGTTCGAGAACCGGCGCATGTAGTGCGCGAGTTGTTGGCCTAGGAGCTTTGGCACTTCTCTTGTCAACGTGATGGAGTCTTCAAAACCGGCAACGAATTGTTCTAGGCCAGACGACGCCGAAGCCGGCTTCGACATCCAACCAGACTTCGAACGATTCCACCAGCGTGACGACGTCTTTCGACGGTCGTGGTGGGATGTGCGCATTCGCAATCCTAAAAGCAAGCTCTTCTACGAAACTTATCGCGAGCCGCTTACGAACTGGCGATTAACTGACGGCTTTACGCAGAAGGACTACGCACTCCGTAACGCTGCGTGGCACGTTTCGGATCTCTTCACTGAACTTCATCAGGACGACGATCGACGCGAAGGGTTCAATGATGAATTCACGCTGACGCGAGGCGTTGCGATAGAGCGCATGGACATGGGTACACCAGCCCAAGCGGCTGATGAAGTGAAGCGGGTTGCAAAAGGTTTTGGGGCTGACCTAGTTGGTATCACTAGCTATGACGACCGGTGGATGTATGTCGATAAGTTTAGTGACCTGACCCTCACGGATCGGCCGCAGGAAATTCCAGCTGAAGTAACGAATGTGATTGTGACAGCCCAATCCATGGACTATGACCTCATTCGCACCGTACCATCGGCGCTTAGTGGAGCGGCGACCGGTTATGGGTACTCCAGGGATGCGACGGTAGTCTTGTCAACTGCCCAGTACATTAGAAATCTTGGATATCAGGCCGTGGCGAGCATGAATGATACTTCGCTGGCGATTCCGTTCGCGATCAAGGCCGGTCTAGGAGAGTACGGCCGACATGGGTTACTCATCACAAAAGAGTTCGGTCCACGGGTCCGACTTGGGAAGATTTACACTGATTTGCCGTTGGCGCACGACCGACCCACAGACTTCGGTGTCAAAGCCTTTTGTGATATCTGCCGTCGGTGCAGCACGGCCTGTCCGGTGCAGGCGATTCCGGATGGTGTCCCTAATACTGTTCGTTATAACCAGTCCAACATCAAGGGGGTCCGGAAGTGGTCGATCGATGGTGAGAAATGCTTTAGTTACTGGGTAGCTCAAAATAGTGATTGCTCGATTTGTATCCGAGTTTGTCCGTATAACAAGGATTTTTCGAAGTGGTGGTTACGAGTTGGCCGTTGGCTTGCTGGCACAATGCTCCGCCGTTTGATGCTTTGGCTTGATGTGTGGCTAGGTTATGGTGAGCGCATGGATCCGAAGCAGTGGTGGTCTGCGAAGGTTTAGAGTCCACGTTTGCCAGGTCGCTGGTCGTGTGATTGGGTGCAGCGAATTCTGCAAAATACGGTTACACTCTAACAGTCATGAGCAGTTCTACGGACCTAGAACGGTTAAATGCTGCAAGATTGAAAATTGCTATCCGGCTGACTGTTGCCATGATGGTGTTCTATTTCGCCTTCATCTTGCTAGTCGCGTTTCGCAAAAACTTGCTTACGATGCTCGTGAGTCCTGGGCTCAGTCTTGGGATTCTGCTCGGTGCACTTGTAATCGTTGCAGCTTGGATTCTCGTCTGGATCTATGTCCGATGGGCTAACCGACACTATGATCAGAGTATTGCTGATCTCCGAGAGCAGTTGTGACGTCTAGCCTCGGTGAGCCCAATCTCATTGCGATTACTGGCTTTTTCCTCTTTATTGCGTTATCGCTTGGCATTACGTATGTCGCAGCACGACGAACTCGCGATCCCGAGCACTTCTATGCGGCTGGTCGTAGTGTCACTGGTTTACAGAATGGGCTCGCCCTAGCTGGTGATTACATGAGCGCAGCCAGCTTTCTGGGGATTGCTGGCTTGGTTGCGCTTTCAGGTTTTGACGGTCTGATTTACTCGATCGGTTTTTTGGTTGGCTGGCCGATCGTCATGTTTTTAATTGCTGAACCACTTAGGAATCTGGGCCGGTTTACGTTTTCTGATGTCGTCGCCTTTCGCCTGCGTCAAGCGCCGGTGCGTGTGGCAGCAGCAACTGGTTCCCTAGCTGTCGTGGCGTTCTATTTGATTGCGCAGATGGTGGGTGCAGGCAATCTCATACGCTTGTTATTTGGATTGCCGTATGAACTGGCCGTTATCATCGTCGGTGCTGTCATGCTGGCATACGTGCTCTTCGGTGGGATGATTGCCACGACTTGGGTGCAAATCGTGAAGGCAGTTTTGTTATTATTGGGTGCCTTCCTGCTGGCTGCACTCACACTGGCACGTTTCGATTTCAATCCGCTCACGCTCTTTGAGGCGGCTGGTGATCATTATGGGCTCAGTGTGCTTGGACCTGGTGGCCTCGTGTCCGATCCCATTGATGCCATCTCTCTTGGACTGGCGCTCATGTTCGGGACGGCTGGCCTCCCGCACATCTTGATGCGCTTCTATACCGTCCCAGATGCGCGGACCGCCAGAACCTCAGTGTCCTATGCCACCGCAATCATTGGGGTGTTTTATCTCCTCACCTTCATTTTGGGTTTTGGAGCCATGGTGATTGTGGGTCAGGACACCATCCGCGACGTTGATACAGGTGGCAACATGGCAGCCCTCCTGTTAGCTTCGGCTTTAGGGGGTCCCGGGTTCATGGGGTTCATCTCGGCCGTTGCCTTTGCGACGATCCTTGCTGTGGTGGCAGGTCTGACGCTAGCCGGTGCGGCCGCTCTGTCGCACGACTTATGGGTTAACGTGGTGCGTGGCGGTACCGCTTCTGATCAAGAGCAATTGCGCGTGGCCCGCGTGTCCTCGGCAGTGCTTGGCGTGCTAGCGATCGTCTTGGGTATTGTGTTCGAAGGTCAAAATGTCGCCTACATGGTTGGCTTAGCTTTTGCGATCGCAGCCAGTGCTAATTTTCCGGCTCTCCTCCTGTCAATATTCTGGCGAGGGTTCACGACTCGCGGTGCGCAGGCAAGCATGTTCACGGGTACAGTGGTAAGTTTGGTCTTGATCTATCTGTCACCCGCGATCCAGATGGACGTACTTGGTCATGCGTCAGCGATCTTTCCGCTACGGAATCCAGGGATCATTTCAATCCCACTCGCGTTTCTCGTCGCCCTCGTCGTGTCTGTTGTGTGGCCGGAGCCTGAGGCCGCCAGTGGATTCGCGAAACTCGAACGTCGAGTCCACCTAGGGGCTGACGAGTAACGAGTTCTTCTGCAACACATCCTCGTCGTAAGTTACTCTTCTTGCGCTAATTGCAGGACGAAATTGGCGATATGATCGGCACCTTGGTCGTGTGGGTCGACGAGTTTCTCGACAACTGAACTGTGCGTTCGGTCGGCAATCTCAACAGCGTCAACGTTAGCCTGTCCAGCAGCTTTAAGCTCCCGTACGGCCCGTTCAATTTGGCCGCGCCGCCAATCCTCATCGCCATCTGCGTACACGAACAGTAACGGTGGTTTGCCATCTCCAATGTAGGAAGAGGGTGAGGCTTGACGCCATGTTGATAAATCAGTACCCCAGACCGTCTTGGGTCGATCGGGAGCAACTTCTTCGACGTACAGGAATGGACTGATCGAAATTGATCCATGAATAGCCGACGCCGAAAGCCCAGCGGCTCGAATATAGGAGTCATCCAGTGTCAGCAGGGTGGCCATGTAGGCTCCGGCTGAATGGCCGGCAAGATGTACTTGATTCGGATCGCCGCCATAATCAGCAATGTGCGCGATGGTCCAGGCGAATGCAGCAGCAGCATCTTGAAGATGTGCCGGATGTTTCACGCGAGGTGAGAGGCGATAGTTGGCTGATACGACACCGATCCCTCGTGGCACAAGTGCGTTCGCTAGGTATTCACCTTGTCCCTTGTCGCCTTGCAACAAACCGCCGCCATGAAAGAAGACGACGACTGGAGCATCAGATGCGTTGACAGGCATGAATACGTCAAGCAGATCTCGGGCATCGGCATATTCGGCAGTGTCGATGTAGTCGATGTCACGATGTACCGTCATCTCAGGCTGTGTCGACTCTTTTTCGACAGCGGTTATTGGCATGGCCACAGCTAGGGCCAAGCCTGTTGTCATCGATACTTTGCTGAGAATGTGCATGCCTTACGCCTCCTCACCCAGATTTTGGGTTGTTCATGTGCAAATTATGAATACGAGGCAATAGGGTATCAGAATGAATGAGAAACGGATAACATGACTGCGTCATTGCAGACTGGAAGGTGGGATGGAGGTCCTTGGATGCGGAGAACGGTTACCGCAATCGTTGTTGGCCTGACCGGTACCGTTGCTTGGTTGACGGTGCCAAGTCCTGAGGTACGAGCACAACAACCGACAGCCCAGCAAAGGCTCCTGACATTTAGCAGTGACATTCAGCCAATCCTCTCCCGTCACTGTTGGAGTTGCCATGGCGCTGACCAGCGCTCAGAATTCGATCTACGCACGCGTTTGGCGGCGCTGAAGGGTGGCCGCCGGGGTGAAGCAATTGTTCCTGGCGATAGTGAGGCTAGTCGATTGTACCGTCGCATCGCGGGTTTTGAGCAGCCCAGTATGCCGCCTGATGGTTCACTAAGTTCTGCTGAAATTTCCGCGATTCGCACGTGGATCGATCAAGGGGCCCACTGGAGTACTGGACCAGCGACAACAGTAGTGGAGACCACAGACCTGCCAAATTCTGAGGTTGAGGATTCTTCTGCAAACGACCGTGACTATTGGGCTTTTAAACTTCCCATGCAAGCGGCGGTGCCGCTCTTTCCAGAGTTGGAACATCCCGTTGATCGTTTTCTCGAACAGGCTCGGTACGACCAAGGCCTTACTGCAGGGCCGAGGGCTGACCGTCGGACGTTGTTACGTCGCGCTTCTCTCGATTTGATCGGGTTACCACCCACGCCTGCTGAGACCGCACAGTTTCTAGCGGACACGGAGCGCGGAGCTTGGGAACGTTTAATTGATCGCCTACTTGCTTCTCCTCACTACGGTGAGCGCTGGGGGCGCCATTGGCTAGACGTAGCGCGCTACGCTGATTCCACCGGATATGAACAGGACTTCGATCGTCCGAATGCCTGGCGCTACCGTGACTACGTCATTGCGGCCTTTAACAAGGACAAACCGTACAACCTGTTTGTCAAGGAGCAAGTAGCTGGAGACGAACTCGATTACACGACAGATGAGACACGCATAGCTACGGGCTTTCTGCGGGCCGGGCCACGGGTCCAATTTCGTGAGAAAGACAACCCCGAGCGTCGACATGATTATCTCGATGATGTGCTAGCCACCATTGGTCGTGGGATGTTGGGATTGACGGTGCATTGTGCTCGGTGCCACGACCATAAATTCGACCCAATTCCCCAAGCTGACTATTACAGTCTGCAGGCGTCCATCTTTGGTTATGTTGAAACCGAGCATCCATTGCTTTCTCGGGGAGACGCGGAAGTCTATGCACGGACGAATGCCGAGATTAGCACGCGCCAGCAACCGCTTCGGGACGAGATCACGCAACTTGAGGCACCCTATCGTGAGCAGCTTAAGTTGCAGCAGTTAAGACAACGCTTTCCAGAAAATATTCAACGTGCTGCGTTGAAGCCAGCAGCGGAGCGCACACGGGGGGAGCAGCTGTTAGCCACGCAGGTACTGTCGATTAATGTGCCACGTGAGCAACTCGACGAGGCATTGCGACCGGAAGACCGAGTTCGGCGACAGCAGCTTGTTGATCAAATTGCAGCTATTGAGCAACAACGTCCGGCTCAAGTACCAGTGGCAGAAATTGTGACCGACGGCGACTATCGCTATGCACCTGACGGACCAGGTGACGACGTCATTGGATGCCCCGAGTGTCGCGTCATGCCTGATACGTCTGGAAGTTTTCTCCATGACGGCGTGGGCTCATACGAGACGCCACCGAGCCATTTCTTGGTGCGGGGTGATCCGTTCCGCAAGGGCACTGAGACGGCGCCGGGTTTCGTGACCGTGGCAACATACGGCAATCCGCCGACTGAGATTCCTCGAGCCAACGGACGCACCTCAGGACGGCGGTTGGCACTGGCTGAGTGGTTGGGGTCGCCCCAAAACCCGCTGACCGCTCGCGTCTTAGTCAATCGCTTATGGCATCACCACTTTGGACGCGGTATTTTCGGCACGCTCGACAACTTAGGCCTCATGGGGACACCACCAACGCATCCCGAACTACTCGATTGGCTGGCCGTGGAGTTTATGCACCGCGGGTGGAGCATCAAGGAAATGCACCGGTTGATTATGACCTCTCAGGCGTATCAGATGACGTCGGTGTTTGAAAATGCAGAAAACGCAGTCAATGATCCCCAAAACCAATTACTCTGGCGGTACCGACTGCAACGACTGGAAGCGGAAATTCTTCGTGATGCAGTCATGATGGTGAGCGGGGGTCTTGACCTCACGGTTGGCGGGCCGCCCGTCTTCCCGTACATACCTGAGGAAATTCTGCGGTCGTCACCAGCCCCATATGGCCGATGGGACAATCAACCCGATGGCCCGCATGCTTGGCGCCGTAGTGTGTACGTGTACCGTCGCCGATCTCTCGGATTGCCGTTCTTCGACACTTTCGATCTGCCTGATCAGAACGTGACTGCTGCGGCGCGGAATGTCTCGACGGTACCAACGCAGGCATTGACGCTAATGAACAACCCGTTCGTTTTGCGACAGGCTGAGCTCTTCGCGGAGAGGTTAAAGCAGACTGCTCCAAGCGATCCTCGTCGACAGATTGAACTTGCCTATGAAATTGCGTTAACGCGACAACCCACCACGGCCGAAATGGTGTTGGCGCGTAAACTGGTCGATCAGCAATCGCTGGTGGACCTGGCTCACGTGATGTTTAACTTAAACGAGTTTTTATATATAAGGTAATCGCCATGCGTCCGAAGAAGATGTTCTGGTCACGGCGCGATTTTCTCTTCCAGTCCGGTGGAGGCATTAGCGGGCTCGCCTTAGCCCATCTCCTAGAGCGTGACGGACTCAAGGCGGCACAACAGAGCGCAGTCAACCCGTGTGCGGCCCCGGCGCTTGGGGAAAATCCGTTTACACCCAAACCACCACACTACGCGCCACGCGCCACGGCGGTGATTTCACTTTTTATGAGTGGTGGGGTCAGTCAAGTCGACACCTTCGATCCCAAGCCAGCGTTGTCGCGGTACGCCGGTGAGCCTCTTCATGACAAGGTGGAGGGCAACATCGTTGCGCGTCAAGGCTTTCCCGGTCCACTGATGCCGAGTCCCTTCACGTTTCAAAAATATGGGCAGAGCGGCATTGAGGTCTCGGAACTGTTTCCGCATTTGGCTCGGCATGTCGACGAGCTGGCCTTCCTGCGCTCGGTGTATGGGCAGTCCAATGATCATGTCCAGGCGACCTATGAAATGCAGACCGGTCAAATCCAGGTGGGTTTCCCGAGCGTGGGTTCGTGGGTGACCTATGGCCTGGGTTCTGAGAGTGCCAATCTGCCGGCGTATGTTGTGATGAATGACTACCGAGGTGGGCCGCTTGGCGGTCCGAATGATTGGAGCGCGGGATTTATGCCTGCGAGCTACCAAGGGACCTTGTTCCGCGCCGGAAGCGATCCCATCGTTGACTTGCGTCCTCCAAGGGGCATGTCTGCGGAGCAACAACGGGCTCGGCTTAACACCTTGGCGAAATTGAATGAGGTCGACTTGGCGAAGCACCCAGGCAACTCGGAACTCGCTGCACGCATCTCGTCGTACGAGTTGGCGTACCGTATGCAAGGTTGTGCCCCCGACGCGATCGACACCTCTTCTGAATCGGAAGCAACGCAAAAACTCTATGGGATTGATCAGGAAATCACCGCGCCCTTCGGTCGCCAGTGCTTGATGGCGCGCCGGTTGGTTGAACGCGGTGTACGTTTCGTGCAGCTATTCCATGGTGGGATGGGGAACCAGAACACCGACACGTGGGACGCACACAGTAACTTGGAAGAGAATCACCGACAGCACGCTGCTGAGTCGGATTTACCGATTTCTGGATTACTCACTGACCTGAAAGCGCACGGTTTGTTGGACAAGACGCTTGTGCTGTGGCATGGCGAGTTTGGGCGCCTCCCGATTTCGCAACGGGGTGTCGGTCGCGACCATAACCCCGGGACAATGACGGCCTGGATGGCGGGAGCGGGAATTCGAGGCGGCCAAGTCATCGGTTCAAGTGACGAGTTTGGGTACAAGGCGTTGGAGCAGCCGATTTCAGCGCACGACCTGCACGCCACCGTCCTGCATCTCTTAGGCATGGATCACACGAAGCTGACGTATCGGTTCAATGGTCGCGACATTCGCCTGACCGATGTGGCTGGCATCCTAATCCCGCAGATTACTTCAGGATAATGAATGCTAGGATTCGTTCAGGAGTTTGCTTCATCGGTAAAACCAGCAGAGGGGAAGAGCATGAGTAAGTTATGCCGTTCGTTCATTGTATTTTGTGGCTTGTTGGGCGTTTTTGTTGTCGCCGGAGAGCTCAGTGCTCAATCCATCCCACTTCAGGGTATTCCTGCAAGTGACGCGTTGGGTGCTGAAGATATCTGGGGCAATCCCACCTTCGTGGGTGGCGTGGTCAACGGTGGACCGACTGCCCACAGCGAGTGGTGAAACAGCGTTTCGGCGCTGGATCGCGCCAACAATCGGTTATTTGTCAGCTCTCATGGTAGTCGCATCACCGTGTATCAGCTGGACGAGAACGGCAGGCTCGCGAGTCGTACTGCCGATTACGTCATTGGTGAGGCCTCGCTCTATGGGCGACGCAATTCTCCAGAAATTGCGACACGTTCAGAGGGCTCACTGATCTCAGGAATTGCCTACGACAGTGTCAACCATCGGCTGTTTGCTCGGGACACTTCGGTCATTGCCTGGGGCCCGAACGGCCGCTTATTGGTGTTTGACGTTCACCCCGACCGCATGGTCAACGGACCCCAAGCCCTGGCGGTGTTCGGCCAGCCAGATTTCACGACCCGAAGACTGGGAGGTGTGGGACCACAGAAACTTGCCTCCATTAATGGAACCGTGCTGGACGAAAAGCATCAGCGACTGTTTGTCAGCGATGGTGACAACAATCGTATCCTCATCTGGGATGTGGACCCTGCACGCTTGACGGAAACTCCGAAGGCCATGGCGGTGATTGGACAGCCGGACTTTTACCAGAACGAGCCTCACGTTGGAGCGTCAGGGCTCAATGATCCAGGCAGTATTCACTATGAGGTTGCAACCGACCGCTTATTTGTGGTCGATGGTGGCAACCACCGCATTCTCACCTTCGACGTGACTCCCGACAGCCTTGAGACCGGTATGTCTGCACAGACGGTGATCGGGCAACCTGACTTTGATTCGAATCAACCAGGTGTGGGTGCTGCACGGTTGGATCGTCCAAGTCGACTTTCGTTTGACCACTTAACCGAGCGTCTGTTTGTGGCCGATGGCGGGAATCAGCGAGTGCTCGTTTTCGATGTACGCCCAGCTGCTCTTGATTCGGGTTCGACTGCCACGCATGTCTTGGGTCAGGACACCTTTGGCACGTCCGAGCGTCGAGTGGACCTTCGGAAGCTGGCACCGGGACAGATGATTCTTAATCGACGTCAGCAGCAGCTCATGGTAAATGAAGGAACTGTGGCCAATCGAACACTCGTCTTCGACGTGCATCCCGACCGAATCGAGAACAACCCCGATGCCATGGCTGTCCTCTTTCAGACGGACTTCGAGAAATCAGAGCGACGAACCAGTCAGATTTACGAAAACTCCCCACGCCCGTTCTTGGATGAGGACACCAACACACTGTATGTGGCGTCAGGCTACCCCGGCGGGAATCGAGTCCTGCTCATGGATATGTCGCCTGGCCAGGTGACGACCGGGATGCCGGCTTTTGATTTGATCGGTCACTACGATGATGAAGGAAAGCCCAATTTCGACGCGCGCGCGGCCTACGGACGCATCAACGACCGGTTCATCTACCCCCGAGGGGTAGCACTGGACCCGGTCGATCACCGACTCTTTGTTAATGATCAATACAACAACAGGGTGTTGATGTTTGAGTTGGACGCGGAGAATCGCATCGCCGACCGGGTGGTGGACGTCGTCTTGGGGCAACCGAATGCCCACACAGGGCAGTTGCGAGAGATTTCGGCGCGAACACTACAGATTCCTCTGGCACTCGCCTATGACGTCAACAGTAAACAGCTCTTCGTGGGCGACGGGTGGAACAATCGCGTCATGGTGTTTGACGCGCACCCCGACCGCCTCCGCACCTTTGATGAGGCGGTGGCCGCCTTAGGTCAACGGGATTTCGAATCAGACGAGCCCAACGTAGGACCCGACCGACTCAACTTCGGTGTCTCTTGGGGCCGAGGTATTCAGTCCGCAGCCCCAACTCCACTTGCCCTTGAGGTTGACACTAATCACCACCGATTGTTTGTCTCTGATGGCATCAATCACCGGGTACTGGTCTTCGACATTCGTCCGGGCATGGTCAAAACGGGGGCCTCTGCGGTCGGTGTACTAGGGCAGAGGGACTTCGAACAGAACGACCCTACGCCGAAGGAGAGTAGTCGTGTCACCGATAGTCTCGGCGTATTGGGCGCACGGGTTGTAAGTGGGCGAGCACCTGTTAACAATCGTGGCTTCGATACTCCCAGCGGACTGGTCTATGACGTCAACCATGACCGGCTGTTCGTCGTGGATGGTAACAACTCACGCGTGATGGCGTTTGATGCAGCGCCCAGCAGATGGCAGGACGGTCAAGAGTCCATTGCCATCTTGGGACAGATGAACGACGCGGAAGGAGACGAAGTGCGTCTGGATAGGCTGGACGTCGATGAAGACACGGGTCGGCGCCGTATGCGGATGCCCAGTGGCCTCACCTACGATACGGCCAACGACAGGCTCCTGGTGAACGACAAGGGGAACGACCGCATTTTATTCTTCGAGGCCCATCCGGACGTATTGGAGACCGGCATGGCGGCCAGCGGTGTCATTGGGCAAAAGGATTACGTGAGCCGAATTGCCGGCAACGGTGAACAGGAGCAGCTGCTCGACCCCCGTGAAATTACCTTCGACCCCGAGCATCAGCGCTTGTACGTTACCGATTCCTTCTGGGCTCGGCTGATGGTTTTTGACCTGCCGCGCGCTGAGCGGTCCGTAGCCATTCCAGCCAACACCACGATGAGCTATAGAACGCTGGATGCCTGGAATGGGCGAGACCAATCTGACCAGGACCTTCGTCACGCGTGGCGTGGATCGCTGAGAAGTGAAGGTGGGCCTGCACCGGGTGCCATGCTGGTCTACTACAACACGCACCGCGAGTTGGATGTCTTGGCAAAACGACGCAGTCGGATGCTCTTAAGCGAGACGAGTGTCGTAACGCCACAACCCCAGACAAAGACTGTGTTCTACGTGGATGTGCGCCAGGGTCAACAAGTCACTCTGATGGTGACCAATCCCGAGTCTCGAGAAGTCCAGGTGACCCTTCGCTTGTCCTATGGAGACCACGTGCGCACTGCAAAGGTTTCCTTGAGGGCGAATGGTTTCCGCGCAAGGCTTCTTGAAATCTTTGATCCCGACGAATGGCTCGTCGAGGGCACGCTCGAAGTGAGCGCACCACACCCCGTCGCTGCTATGGTCTTGACGCACACCTTGACCGAGCGGGGCGAGACCCTCGTGCTGGCCTCCAAGGGCTCCAGTGCATGGGATGGACATGGTCCGTTGGTAATCCCGGGTTTGAAAGCTGGCGGTGGCTATCGCTCTGAACTAGTTCTCATCAACCCCGATGAGTCGGTTATGGAGGGAGTGATCACCGTGTTTGGTCGAGATAGCGGAGCCGTTTCCGGGGCGTCTCAACCTGTACCTTACCACCTCGCCCCTGGTGAAGTATTTCGATGGAGTCTTGAGTCATCTTACGGAGTGTCTGAGACCTCCTATGGCGTGATCCGTCCAACGGTAGGGGTCGCTCCCTCAGCGATGGCGCGAGTGAGGTTGTTGAAGGGGACGCTGCTTTTGAGTGAGACTGAGATCCCGGCGCGGGTTTCGACCCAGAACGCCTGGTTTCCGATTGACACCTTGCCGTCGATTCTTCGTCACGGTGAGTCACAGATGCTCTTTACCTTCGCGAATGCCACCCGCACTCCTGCGACCGTACGTTTGACACTCTTCGACGAGTTGGGCAAGGAGCACGGGCGTTGGGAGCGAATCCTGCCAGCTTTCAGCCAGCGAGTGTGGTCATTGGGTGAATTGTTCAACGTGCAGAAGCATCGTGGTGCGGTGCGACTGTGGACGGATGTGCCTCTGGCACTCAGCGCGCAGCGGGTCACACGAAATCTGCGTGGAGAATCCGTAGAAAATGAACTCGGGTATGTTGAGACAGCCGCGCTCACAAGCCAGGACCTTGAGTTTCCGGCAATTTTCGATGGGCAAGGACTAGCCACAGAAATTATGCTGATTAATCCGTCGAACGAGACAGCAAAAGGTCAAATGATATTCGTCGGTTCGGAAGGTCAGTCCAAGGACATCATCTTAAGATAATTCACCATGTTGCACGTAACCAGACTTGCGACGCTCTTGTTCCTCCTTCTGATTAACGGTCACGCTGGACTGTCTCGCGCACAGTCGACGTCAGCGCTCTCGGCACCGAAGCGAATTAACAAGGCCATCGAGTTGTTAGAACGAGGGCAACCAATCTATTACACGCAGGTTAATGGTGGCGGCTACGAAGCCGGAAAGGCGCTGGCGCAGACCTGGGCTGACTACATCACTTACAACTTCGAACATAGCGCGTTCAACGTGTCCGAATTGCACGAGTTCATGCGTGGTTTGGTCGACGGGGGACCGACGAAGAGTGGGCAT
>CAJXDY010000043.1:0-21855 GCA_913052135.1 uncultured Acidobacteriota bacterium | reverse complement strand
TTCTCAGGGATAGCGTGCGGCCCTGCCGCAACCTGACCGGTGTATCCACCTGCATTGCCTACACACCAGAAGGTGGCTCAACAGGCTTAGATCAACTTGGCATCCATGTTGATCAATTTCTAGAGCAACGAGGAAAGACACTTGGCGAACGAGAACGCAATTTGTTTCACACTTTGTTCGAGCAGGGATTTCAGCGCGTCGTGATTATCGGATCCGATCTGCCAACACTACCGTCAAATCATCTAACCGAAGCGTTGGATCAGTTAAAAGAGTCGAACACGATGGTGATCGGCCCTGCAGAAGACGGCGGTTATTATCTACTGGGACTCACAGTCCCTGCACCTACCCAAGCACTTCAGGATTTATTCACAAACATTCGCTGGAGCACACCGTGGACGATGGACGACACTGTAGCCGCAGCGGCACGATGCGGGTTACGTGTGCACACTCTGACGGCTTGGTATGACATAGATGACGAAATATCCCTACGGCGGTTGCGCAAGGAACTCGCGGACCCCCTAAACACCGTGCAAGCGCCAGCCACCACAACAATCCTGAATCGCCTCTTTGGATTGGCGAAATCAAAGCCTTAATTTTTGATTTCCGTGGTAACAACAGAACACTACCTTCTATCCCGAGACGTCTGTCAATAGTCCCGTCTTCCCTCAAGCGCCTTGTGCATTGTCATTTCGTCTGCATACTCCAGATCGCTACCCACGGGGACACCCATCGCAATCCGTGTCACGCGGACATCGAGTGATTTAAGCAACTTGGCGAGGTAGATAGCAGTTGCTTCTCCTTCAACATTCGGATTGGTAGCCAAGATCACTTCATCGACCTGATGATCGCTAACCCGCGCTAATAGTTCCTTCACCTTCAAGTCATCAGGCCCTATGCCCTGAAGTGGCGATAACGCCCCCATAAGCACATGGTATGTACCATCAAAATCTCTTGTTTTCTCAACAGACGACACATTATGGGGTTCTTCCACCACGCAAATGAGACGCTTGTTGCGATCCGGATCGGTGCAGAATCGACATGGTTCAACGTCGGTGACATTACTGCAAATTGAACAGTACGTTATTTGATCCTTCACCTCACGAAGGGCGTCACACAACTGCTCAACGTTATCACGTGGATGTTTGAGAATGTGAAACGCCAACCGTTGCGCACTTTTCACACCGATGCCTGGCAACCGTTGAAGCTGCTCGATCAACACCGCTAGGGGAGCGAGTTCGATCATCCCATCAGCCCAGGCATCTTCAGGCCACCCATGAGCCCACCCATTTGATTTGTGACGGTCTCGTCGACTTTTCTCTGTGCGTCATTCACGGCCGCAACGATGAGATCTTGGAGCATGTCGACATCTTCCTTCGATACAACTTCAGGATCGATTGTTAACTTCATTATTTGCTTCGCTCCGTTCATCACAACCGTCACCATACCGCCGCCAGCGGTGGCCTCAACCTGAGTCTCAGCGAGTTGCTTTTGCATACGTTCTTGCATTTGCTGAGCCTGCTTCATAAGTTCTTGAATGTTCATGACCTCTCTATACCTCAGATTTTTTTTACATCGCGAATCTGCGCTGGCAACACATCTAGCATCTCTTGTACAGCGGCCTCGGCCATAGCTTCTTTTTTAAGGCTTGTGTCCATCGTCTCTGAGCCCTGTGCAGCCGGGTTCTGTAGCGGCGAGTCCCCTTCTGCCCCACCCGCGCTCTCGTCAGGGTCGACCTCTGCTTGCTTCGCGACGACGACAATCTTACGACTCATTATCTCAGTCGCTTTGGACTCAAGCCAACTGCGTTGTTGCTCAAATTGCTCCTGGAGCGTCCGATGAGTAGGCGAGAAAACGAAAGTGACTCGGTCGCCGCTCACCTCGATCTGTTTAGCCTGTGCTACAACCGTTCCATAAAAGAATTTCTTAGCGCTCTTGATCGCAGTAAGAAGCGCATTCTTAATATCAGTCGGTTCCCCGCCACCTTCGACAGACGCAGTGTCTCTTGGCGCCACCACCTCATCGTGTTTCGCTGCACTTTTTGTGGGTACCCGCTTTGAGGACGATGCTGCCGGTCGGTTTGATGGTTTCTTCTTACTTATAGAGGGTAAGGATGGTCCTGACTGAGATGGATGCGGAACATCGTTGACGGGGCTACTTCCCGGCCTGCCCTCCTGTAGACCCTTCATGAGTTCGGTTAGTGGCACTAACTTGCGCAGGTGCACCCAGCGCAATAAGGCCATTTCCAAATGGTAGCGAGGTTGAGCAGCGCTACGAATATCTTTTTCCGCACGGGCGAGAACTTCAAAGCCGCGCATGAGATCCTCACGAGAAAATTGTGCTTGCAGCGTCTGAAGTCGATCGCGTTCGTGTTCTGGAGCAATCTCCGGATCATCGATACGCTTCGAATCAATGCCCAAGACCAGCAGATCGCGACATAACCGAGAGAGGTCTCGACATACCAACGTTAGGTTGCACCCGGATTCCACGAAAGAACCTGCCAACTCGAATAGCGCTGATGCGCGTTCGTCGGCCACTGCCGTAAACACGTCGAACAGTAAATCTCGAGCGACCAACCCAAGGACCGTGGACACTTCGTCGGTTGTAATCTTTTCATTGGAGAACGCGATGACCTGGTCAAACGAACTTTGCGCATCCCGCATACTGCCTTCCGCTTCACGCGCCAATAGCGCAATGGCTGCCTCGTCGATCTGAATTTTCTCCTTTGACGCAATCTTCCAAAGCTGTTCACTGATCACCTTGGTACCAATGGTGCGAAATTCGAACACTTGCGAACGGGACAGAATGGTATCTGGAATTTTGTCGAGCCTAGTCGTTGCCATCATAAAGACCACATGCGGCGGCGGCTCTTCGAGGGATTTCAGTAATGCGTTAAATGAACTAGTGGATAATTGATGGCACTCATCGATTACAAAGATTTTGTAGCGGTCACGAACTGGCATGATCGCCAGGCCATCAATAATCACTTCCCGAATCGTATCGATACCTGTGTGCGTCGCGCCATCAAGTTCGAGGACATCGATATCCCGACCGTCCGCGATTTCCTTGCAGGCGGCACATGTGCCGCACGGGTCCGGCGTCGGCCCTTTTTCACAATTCAAGGCTCGCGCCAAAATCCGAGCTGTCGTTGTTTTACCAACACCTCGTGGACCCGCAAAGACGAAGGCTTGAGCAATGTGCTCGCTGACAATTGCATTCCGCAGGGTCTGGGTCACCCCCGGCTGCCCAACTACGTCTTCAAAGACTCGAGGACGCCATTTTCTGGCAATTACTTCATAGGACATTTGTAACAGTATGGTCTACTTATATGTGGACGAACGGCCATCAGTGTAGCGTGCAGCATGCAACTCGATCAAGTTGACCCCGTGAGTTCTATCACTGTGGTAAGCTCATTCGCGTTTTGTGCCTAGCAGAACCATAAACGATTTATAAGTTCGTGTCGTAAACATATGGAGAGATGTCCGAGTGGTTGAAGGAGCACGCTTGGAAAGCGTGTGTAGGGGTAACTCTACCGTGGGTTCGAATCCCACTCTCTCCGCCAGAATCAATCTTTTGTTCCATTTTTTTCAATGATAAGAAAACGTGGTCACCGATTCGCTCTAACGCTGCTTTTCCTAGCACTTTCCACAACCGCATTCGGGCAAGAACGGCCAGATTCGACTACCGAAGGGAACAATCAGGCGCTCCGTATTTTTCTCGACTGCGATCGGAGAATCTGCGATGACGATTTCTTCCGCCAGGAAATCACCTTCGTGAACTTCATGCGTGATCGTCAGGACGCTCAAGTCCATGTGCTCGTGACCCGTGAAACGACGGGTGGTGGGGGTCGCGCCTATACGATGGATTTTATTGGGCTGGAAACCTTCGAGGGTCTTGACGATCAACTTACGTTTTTCGAGGCCATGCATGAGACGGATTACGAAATCCAGCAGCGATCCGCGCAGATGCTCCGGCTGGGTCTCATGCGCTATGCGGCCGAAACACCCTTGGCTGAACAACTCACCGTTGAACAAGAAAACGCTTCAGAACGTCCTGCGATGAGTGCGCAACCGGACGACGACCCGTGGAATTTTTGGGTCTTCCGCACCCGGTTGAATACCCGACTGGACTTAGAGGAATCTGAAACGTCCAAAGAGTTTGGTGGGTCCCTCTCAGCGAATCACATCACGGAAGATTGGAAAGTTAATCTTGGCATTTGGATCGATTATGACGAAGACTCGTACGAGTTGAGCAACAAAACCAAGTTACTCAACATCCGCCGAAACAACGCTATAACCGCAAGATTTATTAAAAGTTTCGGAGAGCATGTTGGCCTCGGCTTCGGAGGGTCGGCTGTTTCAACGACGTATCGCAATCAAGATCTCACCGTTCATATAGCACCAGCCATTGAGTACAATTTCTTCCCGTACTCGGAATCCACACGCAAGCAGTTCACCATCAACTATTCACTTGGATACACCTACTTCGACTTCAACAAAATTACCCTTTTTGACAAAACAACGGAACAACGTCCCAGTCACGGGGCAATGGTCTCGCTCGACCTGAATCAACCTTGGGGTGAAAGCGGCGTGACCATGGAGTATCGGCAATTTCTGAATGACCCTAGCAAGTATCGGGTTGTGCTGTTCGGACGGTTTGACGTCCGGGTGTTTCGGGGATTCTCGTTCAACGTTCGAGGCGACGCCTCCCTCATCCGTGATCAAATTTTTCTTGCGAGAAGCGGCATCACTGATGCGGAAATCCTCTTAAAACAGCGCCAATTGGCCACCGACTATGAATACGGCCTACGGGTTGGCTTTACCTACACCTTCGGATCAATTTACAACAACGTCGTCAATTCACGGTTTGCCGGTTCGAATGGCGGATTTATTCGCGCGTTCTAAGACTAGTCAGACCGACCGAAGCCGCGACAAGGCTCGGTAAGGGAATAGACAGAGGCTGGTTATCCCCAACGCTCTATGAAGCGCTGGCGCACCAATCTGTCAAGGTCGGGGTAAAAGTCCGAGTCGACTTCGAAGAATTGCAGAAACTGACTTTGTTCTCGATTACCCCGCTCAAGCTGAATAAAACCTCCATGCTTAAATACTTCAAAAAGATTGTCCTCGCCTTCAAACAGATGCACTGCACCCATCAGGAAGTCATACAGTTCACCGAGGGTCAGCGGCGCTGCGGACTTTCGGTAAGTGGGTTCGTGTAGAGCGTCGCCGGTTATTTCGTGTTGAATAAGGTAGTGAATATCCGACCCTACACGTAGTCCCATGACCCCCACCCAGACAGTGGCACCACCCAACTTGACGATATTAACGCCGGTCGTGATGGAAGCGACGGGCTCCCCGCGGTCACAAATATCCCAAGGGTCCCAGCTGCCAGGGTAAATTTCATCAAGCTCTTCTAGAGACGAGATGGGGGCTTCGGGTCGAAATAACAGGTCAATCGACTCAGGGTTCATGGGAACATTTTATGGGATTCCCGTGGACGAAGGAATGGCGGAGAGGGTGGGATTCGAACCCACGTGCCGGTTACCCGACAAGACGCTTTCGAGGCGCCCCCGTTACGACCACTTCGGTACCTCTCCGAAAACATTTCAATCCGCGACAGCTGGTAAATAGGCACCTAGCCAGTTGCCACATTCTTGTTGCGCCGTTCGCGAAAAAACTTCTGGAGTAGTTCAGCACACTCCTCTTCAAGCACTCCACTCACCACAGTCACGCGATGATTTAAGGCCTTCTGGTCGAAAGCGTGCATCGTTGACTGGACCGCGCCGGTCTTTGGCTCAGCGGCACCATACACCACCGTTCCAAGGCGTGCATGGATGATGGCACCCACACACATCAAGCAGGGTTCGACCGTGACAAAGAGCGTGCCACCGGTGATCCGGTAATTACCGATCGTGCGGGCACTTGCTCGCAAGGCAATTACCTCCGCATGAGCAGTCGGGTCGGATGTCGAAATCGGCTGATTGAAGCCAGCGCCTACCACCTTGCCATCGACAACTACGACCGCACCAATTGGCACTTCGTGTTGTGCGGACGCTCGGTGTGCTTCGTCCAGCGCGGCCCGCATATATGCTTCATGCATGACGATCATGTGGCGCGCCCTGCAGGATTCGAACCTGCGACCTCCTGGTTCGTAGCCAGACGCTCTATCCAGCTGAGCTAAGGGCGCGAATCTTAAGGGAACCGTGTCACATAGGACAGAGTCCACTCTCAAATCGCTAAGTATAACATGCGGTTATTGATACATCTGGTGATGGATTGACCAGCTGATACTGATGCAAGACTACGGACGCATCAGTCCATGTCCAACTGGTAGCAGGCCTGGCAACTCAATGGGGAGTCGACCAGTAATCGGAATTTCTCCAGCAAGAGCCCTCACAGCTGTACGTTCTGCCCGATCATAGAAATCGTAGGTAAGCAGCACAGCTGGCAAATCTGGTAGCACCATCGCTGTATAGGGACTTCCAAACAATGTTGCAGCGTATGGCTGATCGTATGTTGCTGATGTGGTTACCAGATCCTTCAGCAACGACACGAGTGGTGGTGCGAGCGTCATCCCGCCTGGGCGAGGAGTTGTGCGAACAAAAATCGACACAATGATTGCATCGTAGCGATCAGCTGTACTTCGCACCAAATCCAGAGTCGCCGGCAAAGTCTGATTTGAGAGCTCGATGGCTGTCACATTGGCCCAGCGAGCCTTTAGTTCAGCGACAAACGTGCGACTCGGTGCCGCGATCAACCAACCAGACGGTCGATCAAGAACTGATAAATACAAGACGCGTGCATTCGGAGCGATCTGTAACGGAATTTGGTTTCGCGCGTCGGCGATCAGCGTGACAGCCTGTTCGCTGGCACGGTTCGCTACTTCAGCGTGAACCCGGCCACCAAGCGTAGCAGGGAGTGCAGCGAGATCGACCATTCGAGTTCGATGTAAGTTCACCGCAGTCTTCGCTCGGAGGACGCGGGCGGCGGAAGCTCGCACCTGCGCTGGGTCGATTTCGCCACGCTCAACGGCCATCCGGATGGCGTTAAAGGCTTCAGCTGGATCTGCTGAGTGCACGAGCACGTCATTCCCCGCCTGAATGGCCCGAACAGCCGCGTCACCAGATGACATGAGTGCCGTAACAGCACCCATCTGCATTCCATCGGTGTAAATCAGGCCGTCGAACCCAAGTCCCTCGCGAATCCCTTTCATCACAACTTCTCGACTCAACGACGCTGGCACGCCAACGGTCGGGTCCAATGCTGGAAATTCGATGTGTCCCGTCATGATGGCGTCAGCTCCCGCCGCAATACCGTCCCGGAACGGTGGCCACTCAACACGCTCAAGTCGCTCACGTGGATGACGGATGATCGGTAGTCCGACGTGGGAATCCACGTTAGTATCGCCGTGACCTGGGAAATGTTTGAGGGTCGCAAGCATCCCTCCGGCATGAAGACCTCGCACATAGGCGGCAGCCAGCCGGCCCACTGCTATAGGATCCTCACCGAACGAGCGCGTATTAATGACTGGATTGTCCGGGTTGTTATTGACGTCGACGACCGGAGCAAAATTGAGATGCACTCCGATTGCCCGAGCCTCCAGTGCTGTTGTCCGACCTGCATCGTAAGACAACTGCTCGTCTCCACTGGCACCAAAAGCCATGGCACGTGGTAAGACAGTAGCTCCCGCCAGGCGAAAGCCTACGCCAGCCTCAAAATCAGCCGCATTTAACAATGGCACCTTCGCAACGGCTTGCAAACGATTCAACATTGAAGCGGTTGCTAACGGCTGGCCAAGAATCACAGATCCGTATGTTGGATTAAGCAACACGCCAGGCGTTGGCACACGTCCACCAAATACGAGAAAACCACCCACATGATACTCGCGCACAAAACGGACGAGCTCGTCATAGACATCACTATCACTACTGGTATAGGTGCCAAAAAATGAGGGCATAATCAACTGGCCGATTTGCTCATCCAGCGACATGGTCTCAAGCGTCCTGTTCACCCAAGTTTCAGCTGTGCTGTCGACTTGATTCCCGTTGTGAGCAGTGACTGAAGTAGCGAGTGCCGGCAATATCACCACAGCCAAAAGTCCAACAAATGCTCGTGCCACATGAATCACAATGCTTAGCATGAGGCCGATGGTAAATCGAATTTAGTCCCGCCGCAAACTGGGAAGCCATTCTGATCATCGTGTGGACCTGTATAATCAACTGATGGGACACCTTGAGCACCGTAAGGCGGCACCTGCTACTGTGCGTTGTTACGTTGTAACTATTAGTGACACCCGCACCGAAGAGACCGATGCGGGAGGGCAAGCGATTATCGATTTATTAACCGAAGCGGGTCACGAAATACGTGGACGACGCATTGTGCGCGACGAACCAGATCTCGTGCAGGCGACGGTCACGGAGCAGGTAAGCTCCTCGTCAGTCGACGCCATTATTACAACCGGTGGCACTGGTATCTCGTCTCGTGATCAATCATACGAAGCGATTACAGCTTTCATTGAAAAGCGTGTCGATGGGTTTGGCGAATTGTTCCGCTCGCTAAGTTACGCGGAAATTGGATCTGCGGCAATGCTAAGCCGGGCATTTGCGGGGACAGCACGGAAAAAGATCATCATCTCCTTGCCGGGTTCTGAACATGGTGTCCGTTTAGCTATGACCAAACTCATATTGCCGGAACTTGGACACCTTGTACGAGAGGCATCCCGGTAATCAAAAACCGAACCACGAACACATTATGTCTGCAGGAAAAATGCGGCCCATCCGTGAGACTATTTCGTTAGTCGATGCGCTTCGCATCGTAGAAGAGGCAACTCCACCACTCAAGAGAACCGAACAAGTTCCTCTCCACGAAGCGGGTGAACGCATCCTCGCCTGCACCGTGAATTCAGACACCCACGTGCCACCGTTCGACCGTGCAGCCATGGACGGCTATGCCGTGGTGGCGGAGGATACCTTTGGGGCCAGCCGACAGCGACCACGAAGCCTGGAATGTGTGGAAAAAGTCTACACCGGCACGATTCCAACCCGATCGATTGAACGTGGTCAGTGTGTCGAAATCGCGACTGGCGCGCCAATGCCTGAGGGCGCTGACGCGGTGGTCATGGTCGAGGAGACGGATAAAGCCGAAGACAACAACATCGCTATCATGATCCCCGTCTATCCTCACCAGAACGTTGGACAACGAGGTGCCGACATCACGCCTGGACAAACACTGGTAAAGGATGGCGAGCAGATCACTGCTAGTCGTATCGGCGCATTAGCTGCCATTGGCGTATCGAGGGTTGAAGTGTACGAAAGGCCACGCGTGGCACTACTATCCACAGGGGATGAAATTATCGAACCCGGCCAAGTACTCGCACCCGGGCAGATTTATGACATCAATCGGTTCACTCTTGAAACCTTAGTTCGCAGCCACGGTGGTATAGCCATACACCACCCCCCAACCGCAGACACGCTTGATGCGTTAACTGCAACCATTAAATCCTGCTTGACGCACGACCTCTTGGTGTTTTCAGGAGGTAGTTCGGTTGGTGCTCACGACTTGATTGTGGACGTCCTGCAGCAACACGGTGAAATTCTGTTCCACGGAATCGCTGTCAAACCAGGTAAGCCCACTGTATTTGGACGAATTGGTACAATGCCAGTTCTCGGCATGCCGGGATATCCCACA
The DNA here is from genome assembly GCA_913052135.1 of uncultured Acidobacteriota bacterium. Classification (GTDB taxonomy): domain Bacteria; phylum Acidobacteriota; class Vicinamibacteria; order Vicinamibacterales; family UBA823; genus UBA8106. Next base: position 12,172 of record CAJXDY010000043.1, on the reverse strand, counting down.
TCCTGCCTCTCAAACGCCTATATGTTGCTAATCCCTATGTTGAGGCGAATTGGCAGACTCCCGCTGTACCATCCACGGACGCTGACACTTCCGCTCGCTAAACGGATCGTTTCAACAACGGGACGTCACCAATTCTATACAGTGCGGGTCACCGACGGCATGGCTGTGCCAGCCTTTAAAGCTTCAGGCGATATCACCAGCATGTCGTTAGCCGATGGGTACGTCGAGATTCCGCCTCAAACTGATATCGTTGAAAAAGGTGAAGTGGTCGATGTGAAATTGTTTTAAAGACTACCTGAGACCAATTTGGCGTTCGTACTCCGGTTCGAGTTCATCCGCTACATGTAAATCGAATATTGCTGCAGTCCGACGGTACACACCTCTAAATTCAGCATGACACCGGTAGCAAACGGTGATGTCGCCCAGTCGGCGATAGACGACTAGATCAATCAACGCAGCAAAACCCAATACTCCGTATGCGACGAGATCCATCTCAAACCAATAGAATCCAGCACTGATAAGCGCCCCAATGATCACGATGGTTAAACCGAGCTGGGGGTTGAAATCCTTCCTGATATAGAAGTCTCGACCTTCGCAAAGCGGACACCGATCGACTTCGTCATCATTCGTTACACCATCAGTGAACGTGAGGTCGAGAGTGCGCCCACACCCGCCGCACACAATGGAGGTCGAAGTTATATCCACTGTAACAGGGAGTGCCGCTCGGCAGGATGGACAATGAAAAGTTACTTCCACGTGAAAACTTTCAGTGCAAAATATTCGATCAATTTACAGTGGCACGCCTGTTGAAAGAAAGAGGTACTTGGCAAGAATCTCACCAACCATGACTGTAAAAAAATCGACATAGAGAATACCGGTTGCCGATTGGGTCGAGCGAATTTTCGCTGTCTCCCAGGTAAGATACGCCAAAACACTTGGTCCGAGTAAACCAAACAGAACGCGCTGCCAGAAGAAAATGCCTGCAACCGATAGAACGTAGCGCTGAAAATTGAACCCCAGTCCTGACTCCAAACTCACCACCGCAATGTATACCGCTACACCTACGACAGCGATACGAACAATGGTAGAACCGATATGAAACTTAACGATCTTCTGGAGCAAGGAGACGTCCATGGATGGCAGAACCAGGTACCAGTGTCCCAAGATCATCGCCGTGCAAGTGCCACCCAGAAGGGCAGCCGAACTCACAAAACTCGCTACAGCTAGTACCGGCATTGAGACCGGGTGTACCGAAGCCACGCCGAAAGCCTGCGCAACCAGCATCACGCCGCTGGCAACAACGGTCGTCCATAGGAATCCAGGCTGCAATGCTTTGGCCATCCGACCAACGGTGATCCAAAACAAAAGCAGTGCACCTGTTGCGGTACGCAGTGCCAGCGCCGAAACACTATTCCAGACATTCCCTGCATCACCAATTCCTGGGTCGAAGGCGAGTCCGATGACTAAAAGTACGACAGCTAGCCCGGCATTAAACCGAAAGAACTTCACGCCGGCAGCACGAGGCACCAACAATAAAGTCCAGGCGATGCCCACACCTAGGTGCGTCAGGAAAAGAAACAGAACTAGTGAAAGCGACATGCTTCAGCACCAGAGGACACGGGCGAAGGTATACAAATCGAAAGGAATCCAGTAACAGTAGAGTGTGCCCTATACGAATTCCAGACTGCGACCGGTCCGAACTGTCTTTTTAGCCGAGGCGCAGATTCACTGCGGTCCAGTTAATAACGTTCCAGAACGCACCAACGTACTCCGGACGCCGGTTCTGATACCTTAGATAATAAGCGTGTTCCCAAACGTCCAACCCAAGAATCGCCTTCTTCCCTTCCATTGCCGGATTATCCTGATTCGGGGTACTCATTATTGATAACGTTCCGCCGGAGGCTACAACCCAAACCCATCCGCTACCGAAACGGCCCAGTGCAGATTTTGTAAACTGCTCCTTCATAGAGTCGTAACTGCCGAACGAAGCGTTAATGGCGTCTCCAACGTTGCCATTTGGATCACCTCCCGCATTCGGTCCCATAACCTGCCAGAACATCGAATGGTTCCAGTGTCCACCACCATTATTCCGAACAGCAGTCCGGATACCTTCAGGCACGCTATCGAGAGTACTCACTAATTCGTCAAGAGTCTTCTCTGCCAGTTCAGGATGCTTTTCCAATGCAGCGTTCAATTTCGTCACGTACGTTGCGTGATGTTTGTCATGATGAATTTGCATCGTCTGTTCGTCAATGTGTGGTTCGAGTGCAGCGTAAGCGTATGGTAACGCTGGTAGTTCATGAGCCATAAAAATTCCTCCTTCATACGATCGTCACGTGACGATCAAACAATTCCGAAATCTTGGAGTTTATTGGATCGAAAGCATCCGGTCGAGCGCAACGCGTGTCCAGCGCTTCTGATCGTCCGGTACAGACACCTGATTACGTACTTCACCATTCACCAAGCCTTCCAACACCCAGCACAAGTGATTGGGCGATACGCGGTACATCGTCGAGCATAAACATCCGAGTGCATCTAATGTCATCACGGTACGCTCGGGAGCCAGCTCTTGCGCGAGCCGGTTCACTAAATGAATCTCAGTTCCAATACCCCAAATCGAACCCGCGGGACTCTCGGTAACCTGGCGAATAATGTGTGAAGTCGAACCAACCTCATCCGAGGCTTGTATAACCTCCCAAGTACATTCTGGATGAGAAATAATCCGGATGTCGGGATGTGAAGCACGGAGTCGCTCGATCTGCTTTACCGTGAATGCGGTATGCACGGAACAGTGACCCTTCCATAAAATCATGCGTGCACCATGCAGTTCTGACGGTTCTAAGCCACCCCACGTAACATTAGGATCCCAGACACACATCTGCTGCAACGCGACGCCCATACCAAATGCTGTGTTTCGCCCGAGATTCTGGTCCGGCAGGAACAAAATACGCGCACCACGATTCCAGGCCCATTGAAATGTTGCTACCGCATTTGAAGACGTACACACCGTTCCACCATGTTGCCCGCAAAACGCTTTTATCGAAGCTGCGGAATTCATGTAAGTCACAGGAACTACGTCGTTAATCCCCATTTCTGACAGCTCATCCCAACAAACTTCAAGTTCATCAAGTACAGCCATGTCAGCCATGGAACAGCCAGCAGCTAAATCGGGAAGGACAACCTTCTGGTGTTCCGCGCTGAGGACATCAGCGCTTTCGGCCATGAAATGAACGCCGCACAACACGATAAAATCCGCTTCCCGTCGAGCAGCGGCTACTTGCGCAAGCTTAAATGAATCGCCAGTATCATCAGCGAACTTGAAAACCTCGTCGCGTTGATAGTGATGTCCGAGAATTAAGAGTCGCTCGCCCAGCGTGGCACGCGCAGCACCAATACGGACTTCAAGCTCTTCTTCGGATAGCCCGAGATAGCGGTCTGGCAGAACTTGTTGATCTGCCTGCTCTTCGACCTCATTCAATAACTGAACATTCATCAGCAACCTACTGCTCTACTCGAGTCGGATGGATTCCGTTCAACTTCACACTTTGTGAAATTTTTCTCAATATCAAGATACGAAAAAGGCCAGTTCCACCATTCTGCCCGCCTGACTATTGTCTAGTGAAATCTGACTTAAATGAATTCTAGCACAATTACCCACAAGTGGGCTCAGGCTGACTCCGACACTACCTTGTATAAAGTGTCACGCTCTATTGGCTGTCGTTGAGCCGCGCGGATGAGGTGACTGATGTCCGCCGTTGTCATCGATTCAGGCGTACTCGCACCAGCCATATGGTAGATCTTTTCCTCCTGAACTGTACCGTCAAGATCGTCTGCCCCAAACCATAAAGCGGTCTGCGCGACCTCGATGCCAGTCGCAATCCAAAAAGCCTTCACATGCTCGATGTTGTCCAACATGAGACGTGCAACGGCATGGACACGCAAAGTGTCGGCAGCCGTCGGTGCCGGCAACTTTCGCATCTGATTGTTCTCAGGATGAAATGCTAAAGGGATGAACGCTTGAAAACCACCGGTCTCATCTTGGAGTGTTCGTGCACGCAACATATGATCAACTCGCTCTTCTAGTGTCTCGATGTGTCCGTACAGCATGGTTACATTAGAGCGTAGACCCAGTCGATGTGCTGTGCGATGGACGGCAAGATACCGATCGGTGCCACACTTGTCATGACTGATCTTGCGACGAACACGCTCTGCAAAAATCTCAGCGCCCCCACCAGGGAGTGAACCGAGACCGGCTTGCATTAATTCCCAAAGGACGTTCTCATCTGTCATGTGATAAAGATCTGCAAAAAATGCAATTTCTACGGCAGTAAAGCACTTTAAATGTACGTCGGGACGGATGCGCTTAAAGCCGCGCAAAAGTTCTGTGTAGTACGAAAACGGCAGGTCTGGGTGCAGTCCATTCACGATATGCACTTCCGTCAACGGCTGCTCACGTCGTTGACGAAGCTTCTCCCATGCTTGCTCAAGGGTCATCGTGTAGGCATCCGCATCGCCAGGTTTGAGTCGTGCGAAGGAGCAAAATAGACAGCTAGCCACGCAGACATTCGTCGCTTCGAGTCGGATGTTATGGTTGAAGTATGTGCGGGCTTGGTGGCGACTTTCGCGGGCGCGATTCGCCAGCCATCCTACTGCGAGCAAATCTTGGCACTCGAATAGTTTGACACCATCGGCTAGAGCGAGCCGTTCACCGGCGTCTAGCCGATCCGCGATATCGAGCAGCCCGGATTTAGCGAGGCGTGTACGCATTATTTTATATACGGATTTACTCCTTATAGATTCTTATCATGTCATGAGTGTTGTGCTCACTGAAACACATAGATTGGCCGTGCTATACTCAGGCCACAAATTGACGCTTCCCAGTGGCTGTTGGGAAGTGGGTGAAAATCCCACACGGTCCCGCCACTGTTAGCGGGGAGCGAGTCAGCGTTGTGTTCTTGGCCATCAAAACATCACTTGTATAAATCGGTTTGAGGCCGACTCATATGAGTTAGATGTGGACACCAAGAGCCGCCACTGTGCTCAGAGGAAGCATGGGAAGGCGAAGTTGATTCGTGTCGATCCGCAAGTCAGGATACCTGGCTACTGGGCTTCGTCCTTTCTGCCTGTTGCACTTGGCTTAAACAGGTAGGTTCGGCGCGCGGTTACGCCGAGAAGGAGCCCATGTCGTACTTTACACCTACCAGACCATGCTTTTTGACCAGCCTGCTGGTCCTCCTCGGCTTTTATCAAATGTTTGAGCATGGCGAATCGTTAGGATTATCGAACTGGACACCCAACGTTCTTAGGGAGATCTATATTGCTCAGTATCGTTGATCTATCGTACTCGTACGGTGCGCAACCAGTATTACAAGACATCACCCTGACCATCCAGCCAACCACTGTGGTTGGCATTCTCGGTCCAAATGGTTCAGGTAAAACCACCTTACTGCGATTGTTATCAGGAATGCTGACACCGCCCAGTGGGCGAGTAGAAGTGAATGGCGTTAACCTGCAAAACATCCCCCGGAGTTTATTGGCAAGACAGATGGCAATCGTGCCTCAAGAAACCCACGTTGCGTTCGATTATTCGGTCTTAGAAATTGTTTTAATGGGACGTTATCCACACCTACAGCCGTTCGAAACTGAAGGACCTAACGATCTAGCGGTCGCGAGAACGGCCCTCGCCCAAACCGGCACTGCAGCATTAGCCGATCGGTCCTTCATGACACTGAGTGGAGGAGAAAAACAACGGGTTATTATTGCGAGCGCCCTAGCACAGTTCGGACACTCACCTGTTGATGTCCCTGCGGAATTAGCACCAGAAATCTTACTGCTGGACGAACCGACCGCATCACTCGACCTCGGATACCAAATGGAGATCAGTGCAACACTTCGGCGACTGAACGCTAAACGTGGCATCACGATGATCGTTTCAACTCATGATCTCAATTTCGCCGCTAGCATTTGTCAGAAGGTGGTTTTGCTGCGCGATGGTCGAATCCTAGCTGCAGGTGAACTGGACGCTGTCCTTACTCCCAAGAATATTTCGCGACTCTACGACGTTGACGCGTCGATCGACCGCCATCCACTAAGTGGTCAACTCAGCATTGTGCCATTCAGGCGACAGTCACCCTCCTCAGTTGCATCGCAATATTCTTCCTCCGAAGAATCAACGTGATCGTGCAGTAATTCTAAATGCGAAGCATCCGATGATACTGAACCACAACACGAAAGCCTCTCAAGGAACCTCAATCGAGGCGCAACCTCCAATTCGGTGGCGACTGACCGTCACTTGGCTTAGTTTTGGAAGCCTAATGATTCTCACATTACTCATCGCACCTCTCATTGGACCGACTTCAATCACACTTAGTTCAGTAATCGACCGTTCGCTTCCCTTCGTCGAAAATGTCGACGCGCAAATCTTTTTCATTGCCCGCCTACCACGGGCTCTGACTGGAGCACTCGTAGGTGCTTCACTCGCTGCCGCTGGCGTTGTATTCCAAGCACTGCTTCGTAATCCCTTGGCAACGCCATACACCCTCGGAATTTCTGCAGGCGCATCGCTTGGAGCGATCTTGGTGATCACCTTTGGAGCGCCTGTCCTAGCTAGCGTCATCCCTGCGTTGCCACTTGCCAGCTTTCTGGGTTCACTTATGGCAGCTGGAATTGTGTACGCACTGGCTACCTTGCGACACCGTGATTTGTCGACAATGGTCTTGCTTCTTGCCGGTGTTACGATCAATGCGTTTGTTACATCCGTAATCATGTTCGTTCAGTACTTGAATGACTTTACCCAAACCTTCCAGACGGTAAGGTGGCTGATGGGCAACCTTGATGTTAGTGGCTATCAGCCTATTCTTGCAGCGCTACCGTTTACGTTAATCGCATTTATAGGGTTCGCTTGGCTACCCAAGTCATTGAATCTACTTACACTTGGTGTTGATAGTGCAGCCTCACGAGGCGTGGACGTGCTGAGAACTCAGCGTCTCGCCTTCTTGACTGCCTCACTGGCTACCGCCGCAGCAGTCTCTCTTAGTGGACCGATTGGCTTCATCGGCATCGTGATTCCACATCTCGTGAGACTTCTTGTCGGTGCGGATCATCGCATTGTAATGCCTGCTTCGGCATGCCTTGGTGCTTCATTTCTCGTAGCATGCGATGTAGTAGCCCGTACGGTGATGGCGCCGCTCGAGCTACCCGTTGGTATCATCACGGCCCTCATTGGTGGGCCATTCTTCCTCTGGCTACTGGTACGACGCCAATGACAAGGGTTAAGCCAAAAAGTTCTTCGATGCGAAGTTATAGATGCGCGAGCCTTGCACTTTTATTCGTGATCTCTTCTACCGCGGTCACATCACAATCGTCTCCACCACAGCGAATAATTTCTCTGATTCCAGCAGTCACGGAAATCTTGTTCGCCATCGGTGCGGGTTCCCAGGTAATTGGTGTCAGCAACTATGATGTCTATCCGCCGGCCGCCACTCAATTGCCGCGTGTCGGTGGGCTTATTAATCCTGCTGTCGAAATTATCCTGTCATTACAACCAGATTTAGTTATCGCCTACGAAACACAATTCGACCTACTCAAACAGCTAACCAACGCAGGCATTGATGTTTCCAGTTATACACATGGCACGCTTGACCATATCCTGGCAGGGATCCGTTCGCTTGGAGTGCAGACTGGCCACGCCACCAGAGCAGAACAGGTCGCAAGACAGATCGAATCAGATTTGCAAGGAATTAGAGCAAGAGTCGCTGGGCGTAATCGTCCTCGTACGTTGTTTGTTTTTGCTAAGGAACCTCTATCAATCCGTAATCTATTCGCTAACGGTGGAAAAGGGTTTCACAATGAAATGCTTGAAATAGCCGGATCAAAAAACGTTTTCGCTGACACGCCGCGTCCATCAGTGCAGGCTAGCACGGAAACGATTTTAGCTCGGGCTCCAGAAGTCATAATCGAAGTTAGAGCGGGCAACACCCTAAAACAGACAGATATCAGAAGAGAAATTGCCGTATGGAACCTGCTTCCTTCACTTCCCGCTGTTCAAACAGGACGCGTCTACTTTCTGCAGGGTACGGACCTCGTCGTTCCAGGTCCGCGGATAGCAATGGCAACCGAACGCCTAGCTCGCGCATTACACCCAGACGCATTTAAACAATAATCGGGAATTCGACGTGATGAAAAGGACCTGTGAAGTCTAAGTAAATAGACTATTTAATAAATTCAACATCAATCGGCTTTGGAATCAGTCCACGCTCATAGGCCGTATTGAACAAGTGCCGGACTGCAGCTCTTCCACGCTCGCCATAATCGAGGGTTAGATCATTGACGTACATACCTACAAATGTATCTGTGCGCGTCTGATCGAGCCCGCGTCCGAACTGCTGTGCGTACTCGATTGCCTCAAGGCGATGGGACATCGCATAGGCGATGCTGTCGTGTAACATACTGGATACGCGCTTCATGATTGGAGTGCCGAGGTCGCGGCGAATGATATTTCCGCCAAGGGGTAAAGGGAGGCCGTCTGTTTCATCAGCCCACCATTCTCCTAGATCAACAATCTTGCGTAGGCCGTCATCCGCATAGGTTAACTGACCTTCATGAATGAGAAGCCCAGCATCCACTTCGCCACCCGTTACTGCTTCTTGGATTCGATCGAACGGGACTACAACATATTCAAATTCTGGTTCAAGAAGTTGTAGCACTAAATACGCAGTCGTTAAGGTGCCTGGAATCGCAACCTTTGCCCCCTTGACCGAGGATGGACCTTCTGGCATCGTAACGACAATCGGTCCATACCTATCACCCATACTCGCGCCGTGTGGAAGCAGGGCATAACGATCCGTTAAATGCGCGTAGGCGTGAAACGATACCGCCGTTACTTCGTATTGCCCCTCGAACGCCGCTCGATTTAAGGTCTCGATGTCGTCAAGTACTTGCTTAACCTCAAACCCGTCAGTAACAACGTTATTGCTAGCTAAGCCGTAGAACATGAACGCGTCGTCAGAGTCAGGACTGTGGGCAACTGTTATTTTCATAATTTTGAACTCATACAACTTGGTGTCAATCAGCAGCAGTGTTAGACGTCATCATCAGTTTCTTCTGTATAAGGATTCGACGCACGTTTAACCACAATCGTGAGACCAAACAACACTATCAAGAACGACGAGCCCAGACCTAAGTAGAGCCCTGGAGCAGCGGCAGCTTCAATTGACACCTGACTGGTATTACTACCAACCAGAGCAGAAGCCTGCTCAGTCGCCCAAGCACGTTCAGTCGCCATTCGCACCATCAGTCGCTCGACCACGAATAAAATCACGAAGGCAAGCAGTCCTACAACTAGTAACGGATGTCTGGAGTTTTTTCTAGTAATAAGGCTCAGCGCTGCAAGCACTGTAGCCGATAGCCCAAGCCCCGCGATCCAAACACTCGACATACTTGGAAAACCACCCAGGTTGTTTTCACCAACTACTACCCACGGTAAGAATGCACTCACCGTGAGTGTTACACCAGCTATCGCAGCCACATAATATCCCCGCATCGGATCGTGGCGAGCCGTCTGCAGGAGCGCTAATAGCCTCACGAATATCAGTGTACCACGCAGTTGCCATGCTCAACAGAAACTGTTGAGCGGAAGTAGCGTGAAATTATTGGAAGTTAAACTCAGCTTTAGATCTCAAACGCTAAATGACTCACCGCAGCCGCATGAAGAGGTTGCGTTAGGATTTTTGAATACCAGTGACTGCCCTAGCATGTTCGTATCACAGTCAAGCACAGTGCCATCCAAGAGTGCATAGCTCTTTGGATCGACAAACACTTTGATGCCTTCAGCGCTTTCGAAAACCTGATCATCGCTTTTTGGTTTAGATGCCCAGTCGTACACGTAACTAAACCCAGAGCAACCGCCAGCCTTAACCCCGATGCGCAATCCACCGTCGCTGAATCCCTGCGCTATCATTAATTCTTGAATACGCTTCGCAGCAGCAGTTGTAATCTCAATCATTGTCTCATCCTCAGACGCACCGAAACAGGTAACGCCAGATCCTATAGTGTCTGCTAACCTCGTTTTTTTCGATAATCTGCAATCGCTGCCTTCACTGCATCTTCAGCCAGAACCGAACAGTGCCGTTTCGATGAACTCAAATTTAGTGCCTTCTCAATATCTGCAGGTTTGATTGCCAACGCTTTATTAAGCGTTTGTCCTTTAATCCATTCAGTTACAATACTCGAACTTGCAATCGCAAACCCACAGCCAAATGTCTTGAACCTTGCTTCATTAATGATACCTGTCGCGGAGTCGACCTTAATCTGCAAGCGAGTCACCACACCATGTTCTGGAGACTCAACCAAACCTGTCCCAATGTCAATCCCATCCACCGGCAATGAACCCACGTTTCTTGGGTGTTGAACGTGATCGATGACATCAGGCGAGTATTTCATACGGGTAGCACCCTCCTCAACTACCGATCTCCAAGCCAACGAGCAACAACAGGATCATTTTCTTCATGTGATGCATCATCTTTACGAAGCGGTGATAGAGCACGTAGATGTCGAACCATGTCCGCCACTTTATTCACGATATAGTCAATCTCCGCATCGGTGTTGTCGTGACTGAGGCCAAACCGAATGGACGCCCGTGCTAAGTTGTCCTCAACACCTAGTGCCTTAACCACATGAGATGGCGTATGACTTTCTGAAGAACATGCCGAACCAGATGACGCTGCGATATCATCGAGACCGATTAATAACGCCTCACCATCCACGCCGGTAAAGCTCACGTTTAAGTTGTGGTGAACACGCCGATCCATCGAACCATTTAGGCGAATATCAGACACGCGGTCGTTTAAACCATTCCAAAGCCGGTCACGCAACCGTTTAACGTAGTCGAGTTCCGTCATGAATTCTTTCGAACAAAGTCCTGCTGCACAACCAAAACCGACTATGCCCGGTACATTTAAAGTACCGGAACGCAGACCTTGCTCGTGTCCTCCCCCATAGATAAGTGGTTCGAGCGCAGTCCGGCGATTCCCGCCCCTGATATACAACGCGCCTACACCTTTTGGTCCGTACATCTTGTGGGCCGACATAGACAAAAAGTCAACGCCGAGTTGATCGACCTCGACAGGTGTTTTTCCTAACGCTTGAGCAGCATCGGTGTGTAAGGGCACACCGTGTGCCCGTGCCACTTTCGAGATATCGGCAATCGGCTGGATTACACCGATTTCGTTATTAACGGTCATCACGGTAATTAGAATAGTGTCTGGTCTAACAGCTCGGTCAAGTTCATCAACATCCACCAAGCCATCGGGCTGTACCGACAGATAGGTCACACGCCCACCCTGTTGTTCCACCATCTCACATGGATCCAACACCGCCCGATGTTCAGTCACCACCGTTATGACATGATGGGGTTCGCCAGAGCACTTCTTCGTAATACCTTGGATCGCAAGATTATTCGCTTCAGTCGCACCACTTGTAAATACGATTTCAGTAGCTCTTGCACCAACAAGGGCTGCTACCTGCGTGCGTGCAGTGTCGACTGCGTCGGCAGCCTGCCAGCCAAAGTCGTGCGTACGACTTGCGGCGTTACCGAAGTGTTCAGTGAAGTACGGCAGCATTGCATCAACCACTCGCGGATCCGTACGTGTGGTCGCATGATTGTCGACGTAGATAGGTTTCTTCACCATATGTGACTGCCTTAAATAGCGGGCATCTTAGAAGTGCTTCCGGCACACCTGTAAGAACGTATTCTTCGACTTAGAAGCTATCACTCAGGTAGCGGTCTAAGCATTGTCTTATTCGAGGTAAGTAAAGTTTTGGCGGACGTAAGAGGCAACACGCTTTGAGGCTTCATGTCAGTTGCCACATCAAGCACCGAATAGGCCTCAAGTGCCGCGAGGATCCGCTCGCCGAGCCCCGCCGAGCCGTAGTCCGCCTCGATCGCGTTGGATGTGTCCGCCATTCCCTGTCCCTTGCCAACGTCCGTTTATATCACACCCGTCTTGGCAACGCGGCTGCAACGTTCATCGCCGCGCGTGGGGCAAGGCCGTAGAATGTAATTGCCGGACCCCGCAGATTGGCACGCGTCAGTGTTGGTTCGAGGTTACCCAGCGTTGTGGCGATGATTTGCTGATTGGTACGGCTGACGTTTTCGATAATCGTAATGGGTGTT
>CAJXDY010000042.1:0-21881 GCA_913052135.1 uncultured Acidobacteriota bacterium | reverse complement strand
GACTTCGCCTTGCCGCCCGTGCCATTGTTGCCGGTTGCCTTCTGCGCTTGCAACAACCCCGGCAACGCCAGCGCCCCGAGGCCGGCCTGACCCACCCGAATCATGGCGTCGCGACGATGAAGTTGGCGGGTGGAACATCCCATGCTCTTAGGCAAATGCTCCGCTTATTCCAGCCAATGTCAACGCCCTTGTGAAATGCCATTGCGGACGGTACAAGAGGTGGATGTTGCGTTGGGTTTTGATATTCGGGTTGGTGGTTTTTGGGGCTCATGGTTCTGAGCAATGGCCATCCTTCCGGGGCGTTCATGCTTCCGGGGTGTTAGACAAAATGAATTTGCCGGTGGAATGGGATGCCAAGACTGGCAAGGGAATTCGGTTCAAGGTTGCCATACCCGGACTCGCACATTCGTCCCCCATCGTGTGGGGCGACAAACTTTTTCTCACCACGGCGGTGAGCAGCATCGCGGATCCCACCTTCAAGCCGGGGTTGTACGGCGCAGGCACGGCGGCGGCGGCCCAGTGATTGGTTTGTTCGGCGGTGGGGGAAAGTTGATCAACGATCGCTCCGGCGGCCAAAACATCTTCGCGAGTCACGTTCCCACCGGTGCCGGCACAGAGAATTTCGATGCGAGCTTCTTTAGCAATTGTACTCACGAGGGCCCTGCGATTGACCGCCGCACCGATCAGCACCCGGCGGGCCAAATGAGCGTGCGCCAAGGCACGCGTGCCATTGGTGGTAGTGAAGAAAACCGTGCGTCCAAACACTTGGTCGGGACTGTAGTCCGTCGGCGAGTTGCCAAGATCAAATCCGGCAATTCGCTTACCGCCCCGCTCACCACCTAGGACGATGCGACTACGTTCATGAGGTCGGGATTTGGCCCAGGTTTCGTCCACCTCGACACAGGGCACCACGCACTCGGCCCCAGACGCTAGTGCCTGGCAAATGGTGGTTGATGCGCGCAACAGATCAACAATAACGACGGCTCGGCCGGCAAGCTCCGTTTCGGCGACGAACTGCGGCAGATAGTGAACAGCGACATGCATGGGATTGCGGAAGCAACTCAGGGCCGCCGGCCGCCGCGGAGGAAGCAAGTGACGACGCCGAGCAATAGCGAGGTAGCGAGTCGGATCGCGGTAGTCCTTTGTGTAGTAAAGCCGAGGGCGGTAGTTTAACAAGCGGGGCGGCGTTTGAGTACCGAGTACCGAGTCTTGATGTTGCGAACAGGAAATTCGGATTGGAACTTGTGAATATATGACATCTAAATTTACGGGTGTCACTGCTGGAAGCAGCATCTTACCCGCACAATCCGAAATCCGAAACTCCTACCGCCACAGGTCGTCCTCGGCAAAAGGGTTGCCGGCTGCACCTTTGGGCTTGGGGAGCACCTTCAAGACTTGCTCGGCCAGGCGAAGGTCGTCGCGCGTCGTGATTTTCACGTTAAGCGGCGAACCCTTAACGATTGGCGGTGCGAGCGAGTTCTCCTTAAACGTGCCACCATATGGAGTGCACCTTTGGGAGTCTACAAACCACGCGACTACAGGTGAAGCGGGCTTTGCGATGTTTACCTCGTACTCAGGAACACCAAGTGGTAGCGCGATTGTTAGTTTTCACAAAGGTCAGACGCTGGTTTCCGAACATCAAATTCTAAGTGGCAGCATCCGGGAAAGTTGGTTCCCCATTGAAACCTATCCGAGCATCGTTCGACATGGCCAAACAAGCTTTACCCTATTTGCAACGAATGATAATGAGGGAGCAGCCGACGTTCGTTTCCTCGTCTACAATGAAGATGGTCAGTTGTTGAAGCGCACTTATCAGATCCTACCAGCTGGTCGTCAGGTAGCCTTTACGCATGTTGATTTAGCCGACAAGGGTAACTTTCGAGGTAGTGTCCGGATCATCAGCGACATTGCGATCGCCATGACCGCAGAGCAACAAACTGTGAACCTAAGAAATGAAACCATCACGGCTTCCCTCCCGTCCATGACATCGACAGGCTCGCCAAAGAGCACCGTCCTCTTTCCCATCTATCGTGATGGCCCCGAACAAGCCACCCAGTTGTTTTTACTGAACGGCACTGAGGACAATCGTATTGAATTTAATTTCTTCCGTGAAGATGGCACCGAACTCAGTGCGATTCTTCGATAACCAAAGATGACAGACTGTAATTGAGAGTTATGGCTCGGCGACGAATCTTTTCAAGCATAATGTGGATGCTCGTAATAGTCTCATGCGAGACTCCGCCACCAACGATCGAATTATCGATGAGCGCTCAGCGTGATGGTGGCGTAATTACGATTACAGGCGCGACAGACCTCCGCGATGGTGCCCTACTGGGTTACGAACTTCGACACAAGGACATGAACTTCGATCCTGAAACACCCATTGACATGCTCTTCCAAGAAGGCCGCATGACGGTGTCCGATGGTCAGTATGGAGTGACGGTCGACATCCGAAATTTTGAACCTGGAGAACTTGAAGTCTGGGTGGCGTTTCAAATGGACTTTATCAACAGCGAGATACAACAGCCAAACCGCATCATTACTCAATTTGGGGATCGCGGTGAACTGCTCGAAGGACCCAACGTGACCGAGCTGGGAGAGAACGGTAAACGGGTCGAAGTTACAGATTACGTGATCTGGTAAATACTTCCGTCTGGGTTAACAGATCTTCAAGGTACAACCAGAGCATAGAGCGCCTGGTGAATGGCCGTGAGAGACTCTGCATCGAATTTTACGACCTCACGGTCGTAGGTCATCAGTCCATTAACTTCCCCTTCCACATCCGTCGTCTGGGTATAGACGGCCGCTGCAAGACCCTTGACCACCAGTGGACCAAGACGCTTCATTAATTCTTCGTAGCTTGCATGCAATTCGTCCGTAGTCCCATACGTACGATAACCCCAGTTCCGTTTGTTCCACCACAAGTGTCCCTCGAGTGGCAGTCCTAAACCGCCAAACTCGCCCAACACCACTGCTCGGTCCAATTCCACAGGAATTAGAAGTGGCGGTCCAGGATAATCATGCAAATCGTAAATATCGCCACTCCCTCGGTCCGCCCAACCACTGGGCCCATCGACTAACCGCGTTGGGTCGTATTCCTTGACCAACGACAACACTGCATCGGTGTCAAACTGCCCCCAGCCCTCATTAAAGGGGACCCACACGACAATACTGGGATGATTGGCGTGAGTGTCAATCATAGCCTTCAATTCCTTGTGATAGACCGATGCAGAATCGCTCGAACGCACGAGATCGGATGCAGTCCGCTCAATGTGCCGATCGCCATTTGGCATATCTTGCCAAACGAGTAACCCAAGACGGTCACAGTGGTAATACCATCGTTCTGGCTCCACTTTCACATGCTTCCTAACCATGTTGAAGCCAAGTTGCTTCGTAATTTGAAGGTCATACAGCAGGGCTTCATCCGTGGGTGCTGTATACAAGCCATCAGGCCACCAACCCTGGTCGAGCGGTCCCAACATCAGCACTGGTTCATTGTTTAAAAATAATCGATTAACGCCGCCGGCATCGGTCGCAACAGCGATCTTCCGCATCCCGAAATAACTCGTCACCTCATCCACTGGATCCCCATCGCCAACCAAACGAACGGTTAAGTCGTACAAGAACGGATCTTCTGGAGACCAGAGCCTCGGGGCGTCAATGACTAATTCAAGAAGATCGTCAACAACACCGCGCTGTTCTGCAACCTGCACACCGCCGACACTTGCAATCGCCTCAACCTGGTAACGATCGGCCACACCTCGTCCGGTCACACGTAAACCGAAAATATTGGCATCAATGTCCGATGTCATCTCCAAAGAGGCAATTGATGACTCCGGCACCTGCTCCAACCACACTGTCTGCCAAATACCCGTGACCGACGTATACCAGATGCCTTCAGGTTCGTTAACCTGCTTGCCACGCGGTTGGATGCTCGTGTCAACAGGGTCCCAGACTGCTACCACTAATTCTTGCAAAGGAACGGCCGGGTCAATACTGTCGCTGATATCGAACGTGAATGCATCATAGCCGCCCGCATGCTGGCCAATCTGCTTACCATTCAGCCAGACAGTGGCACGCCAATCGACGGCTCCAAAATGCAGCAAAACCCGCCCGTCACCAGACAGTTCCGACGTATTAAAGGTCCGCCGATACCAGAGCTGTGCATCTTCACCCACCGAACGCATGACTCCGGACAAGGCTGACTCAGGAGCGAACGGTACCAAAATGTGCCCATCAAAGTTATGCGGTTGACTGTCTTCCAGTGGACGAATTGCGTACTCCCACAACCCGTTGAGATTGATCCAAGCGTCGCGTACCATCTGCGGACGCGGGTACTCGGAATGCGGAGCGTCTGGCGTTACTTGAGACGTCCAACGGGTTGCGAGCGGGCCCTCAGCTGTTGTCCAACTCTCAACGTCAGGAAATTCTTCCTGTACTGATTGACAACCGGCTAGGCAAATTAACGAAAATCCGATAATCCAGGTCGATTTCATACAATGCACTCTCTTTCTTTCGCTGCGGATTATACAACAGAGAGCTTGATTCCCTCTTTAGTCCTCGGCTAAGGGATGTCATGATACGCTTCGTTTATCGTGGAAAACACGAATCGGACGTCCGTGTCTACATCATGAGGTGACGGAGTGAAACAAGTATCCTGGATAATTGTTGCGTCGCTTGTCAGTATTACGGGGTGCAGTGAAATGACGACAAGACAGGAACAAGCAGCAAGCAGCGCAAGCACATTCCTGGAGGACCGGACGTTTCTTGAAGAACATACGAATGTTGTCGTCCTCGGTGATGATCCGAATGGACCGCAAGTCGTCGTGGTACCGGCCTGGCAGGGGCGCGTCATGACGAGCACGGCCGATGCCGCAACCGGCACGGGGTACGGCTGGCTTAATAAATCCTTGATCACATCGGGCGAGCATCAACCACATATCAACGCGTTGGGGGGTGAGGATCGATTTTGGCTCGGTCCTGAGGGTGGGCAATTTTCCATCTTCTTTGCACCAAGTGACCCCTTCGACCTAGACCATTGGCAAACACCACCGCTGATCGACACCGATGCCTACGCGGTCGTGTCCCACGATGCGCAGCACGTGACCTTCCGACATGATTCGCAGGTCACCAACTACACCGGCACCGTGTTTGATCTACGGATCGACCGGGTCATCCGGTTACTCGACCAAGCGCAACTGCAGCAGACACTCGGTGTCGAGCTTGGCTCGAGCGTCCAAATGGTCGCCTACAAATCCGACAACACGATTACCAACACAGGTACTACCGCCTGGAACAAGGACACTGGCCTGCTGTCAATCTGGATTCTCGGTATGTTTCAACATTCACCAGTGACCACGGTCGTGATTCCATATCGTGACGGATCCGTCGAAGATCTGGGCCCCATTGTGAACGATGCTTACTTCGGTGCGGTCCCAGACGACCGCTTACTCACGCAGGACAACACGCTGTTCTTTAAGGGAGATGGGCAGTACCGCAGCAAGATTGGCCTTACGCCCAAACGGGCCACCCCCGTCATTGGGAGCTATGATCCGTCCCGGAACCTGTTAACCGTGGTCCACTACACCCTACCCGATGGAATCACCGATTATGTGAACTCTATGTGGGAACTTCAAGATGCGCCCTACGCCGGTGATGCCTTAAATAGTTATAACGATGGGCCGCCAGACGCTACGACCCCACCCTTGGGACCATTCTATGAACTTGAAACGTCCTCACCTGCGGCTGCCCTCTCGCCGAATGCCTCCATCACCCACGTACATCGTACCTTTCATTTCGAAGGTTCATCGAACGACCTGAATGCAATCGCTCAAACAGTTTTGGGTGTCGACCTCCCCACCATTCAGAGTGTCTTCAACACGTCAGCCCTAGGTAGCGAAAGCGAATAATCTTTTGGCCGAACAGGATTTCTCGATTGAACAGCCACAGAGGCACCTACGCTCTCACAGCACCCTAACATCTACTTACATACAACAGATCGGCACCCTAAATCATTCCATCGGTATCATGATATGTGCCTGACTAGTGCCCGGTTCTCGCAACCACGGGTGTTGACGACTTGGCAACGAAGTTAAGCCAGTGGATTGCGGAGTCGCATTCGGCAAGAACACTTTCATACCAACATCGCTGAACTCCTGGTCATTCCCTGCACGTTCATAAATGACGCCGCGGTCAGGTAACGTGAGGCTACCGTCATCGAGTTCAGCTTTTAACGTCCTCATACGTTCCGGCGTATCAGCGCCATTTTTGGTCAGGTCCAAACTACGTTGCACATACGCCTCCATGCCCTGGTAGTAGCAGGTGACAACGTAACCTCGCAAGACGGACGCGTCATTAGCAATACAGGAAATATAACTGGTGCCTTCTCGAAGTAAGACAAGGGTTCCTGCGTCATCATAACCCCATACAGCAGCACCCTCGCGCATAGACTCCGGCAATGGATTGACCGCCTCCTCGATTTGTTGTTCCACCGGCGGCGTGTCTGACTGTGCACTCTCTACAACCACTGGAACCAACAACAGCAAACTGGCCAATAGGCCATTCAGCACATAACCCTGCATAACAACTCCTTTCGAACAGTTTCTCCTGCAGTCACATTGCTTACATTCGCAAGAGTGAAGGCCGGACAACATTATGCGATCAATTCATCCGATCAATTCAAGAGGCTCAAATAGAAACTGAACCAATCTTAACATTCGCCACAAAACAAATAATAGCGAAAGAGTGCGTTTTGATCACTGTGTTAGAATAGTTTTAAATACGAATGTTTTTCAAACCTGTCAAAACTAGGCATACCCTATGACATGCCGACACTGCCAGCAAAGCTTACCGGCGGACTCGAATTTCTGCCCGGCGTGCGGTACCGATCAGAGACAACCCACCGCGGTACCCCCATTTGACGCAAGACAACTCCGCCGGTCCGCCACCAAACGAAAATTCGCTGGTGTTTGTGGTGGCATCGCTGAGTACCTAGATGTCGAGGTCACAATCGTCAGACTCATTTGGGTGATCGTATCAATTGTCCCTGGAGCTGTCTTCGGAGGTATTGCAGTTTATCTTCTAGCCTGGCTAATCATGCCAGACTCCATAACTTCGGCGAATGCAAGATCTGATCGGAGCCTTACACGATCAGCGACCAACCGAAAGATTGCTGGTATCTGTGGTGGAATTGGTGAGTACTTCGGTGTCGATCCTACAGCAGCCCGTCTCCTGTGGACGGTACTATCCATCGTGCCTGGCTTCATCATTGGTGGAATCGCTGCCTACGTCATAGCCTGGTTGGTTATGCCGTCACCGCCCACTCCTGGCCCTGATATCACTGATACGCTCCAGTAGGACTCCTACATTTTCTACGAAGTTGAAGAAACACTAATCCGAGCCTGGGATTTAGTAGTTCACTTCTTTCCAAATTTCGTCAAATTCCTGTACCGCCTCATCGTTGGGCTTCGTCATGACACTAACAGCAATGGTCACAATGAATCCTGCAGCAAAACCAGGAAACATCTCATAAAGATCGTAAAAGCGATCTTTAAAAATCAATACCCAGCTGACGGTAGCTAAAAAGCCGACTGTCATACCTGCGACCGCACCCTGCCAAGTCGTCCGCCTCCAAAACAATGAACAAAGCACAACAGGAGCGAATGCTGATGCGAGTCCTGACCAGGCGAACAAGACAAACCAGAAAATAACCCGTTCTGCTCCCAACGCAAATGTCAGTGCGGCCAGACCAATCAGCACTGTCGTGACTTTCCCGTATCGTGACAATTCATACTCTGTGAACTGCGGTCGCACCACTTTCTGCATGACATCACGCACGACAGATGATGACGCAAGAATGAGGAGTGAATCTGCCGTTGACATAATCGCGGCTAACACGATTACCATAAACACGCCTGTCAACACTGAAGGAAGAAGAGCTGAAGCCATCTGCGGTAAAATCATCTCCGAATCGAGCAACCCGGGAAATAACGCACGCCCAGCCATGCCTGTCAGTACGGCACCAATATCAAAAACAATGATTGTGATGACAGCCACCGCACTACCGGAAACAATGTCATCGCGAGATCGCGCTGCCATAAATCTTGTTAATAATTGTGGTGCCCCTAAAAATGCCAAACCAATACCCGTAAAACTTAACGCGCTGAAGATTCCTGACTTCGAAAGACCAAACTCTCCCATTGGCTGCAGCAAGTTCGGATCAATTTCGCGCAAAGTACTCATCATGGGTAGCCAGCCCCCCGCGGCGGCGACACCAACTACTGGCAACACAAGAAGGCCGAAAAACATCAAGAGCCCTTGAACGAAATCACTATAGGCAACAGCCTTAAAGCCTCCGATAGTCGTGTAATAGAAAATCACCGCCGCCCCAATCAGCACGCCGCCCGTGTAACCTGTCCCGAGAAACGCATCAAACGCTTTACCAGACGCCGTCATTTGCGCTGCGGTATACGCAATGACCATACTGCACACAATTACTGCACTGACGAGACGCAGACCTTGGTTCTTATCCCGCAATCTGGACTCCAAATAATCCGGCACGGTAATAGATCCATAACGGTCAGTAAAATGTTTAAAGGGAATCGCCACCAAGACCCAGCCGCACGTCACGCCAAGAACCTCCCCCAGCACCACCCAGAGTGCATGAGCCCCGACTGCGTATCCCATACCTGTTAATCCCAGCAAGAGCCATCCACTCTCACCCGTAGCATTAGAACTAAAACCAACCACCCAACCAGGGAGTCGTTTATTTGCCAGATAGTAACCTGCGAGATTTTTTGTATCGCGTGCCCCCCAAGCGCCAATGCCAAGCAAAACAATCAGATAGAGAACGAGAACACTGATAATAATTGTCAAATCCATAAATTGAGTAACCTACCGAGGCGGGGAAAGCTGATTCGATGGACGACGACTGGACCGAGACACGCGGTGAGACAAAACGAAATAGACTTCGACAACCAAACCGATACCAACACCAGCAGCAAACAACAGCCACGTCGTCCAAGGCAGTCCAGAAATCATTTCACACGACAATCAGAACACAGGAGATATCAATGCCGACTCATCCTAGCACAAGACAATCCGTCTCTAAATGCCAAGCTTCGAATCGGTATAAAGCTCTACGCTATAATACCCACTAACTCACCTGGTCCTGCCTAGGGTGTCCTAGATTGCCTATGAGGTAACGATGTCGAAACCAATAGAAAAATCTGATGCAGAATGGCGTGCTGATCTTACTGATGAGCAATATGACGTATGTCGCAAGGGAGGCACCGAGCCGCCATTTAGTGGCAAGTACTACAACTGCGATCAAGATGGTACTTACCGATGCGTCTGTTGTGACAACGAACTCTTTCAATCCAGGACCAAATTTGATTCCGGAACTGGCTGGCCAAGCTTTTTTGAACCAGCGGCAAATACAAAAGTCACTACAGTAGTCGATCTGTCATCTGGAATGCGACGAACCGAAGTGCGGTGCGGTAGTTGCGACGCACATCTTGGTCATGTTTTTGATGATGGACCTAGGCCGACCGGCCTCCGCTACTGCATTAATTCGGTGGCACTCAAGCTCGACTCAGACTCGTAGTTACGGAATTGTTCACAACAGTGAATTACTCCACTGTCACGGAATCACAATATGTGAACCAGGATTAACCGAAGAATGACGTGTCTGACGCCACACCACCACTATTGATGTGGAAATGACGGTGGCCAAGATTGATCTTGATCACTTGGTCCATGATCTTGAGTCTCTGACGAGCCCATGTTGACGACAACTCTGGCTCGATTGTTGCGGACTGCCCGCTCGAGCATTTGCCGCAGCTGGCCTTTAATAAGGCTGCGAGTTGCCGGTATCAGGCATAAGAATCCAAGAATATCTGTAAGGATCCCTGGTGTCATCAGGACAATTCCGGCCACTAAGATAATCACGCCATCAACAATTGCACTGCCAGGCATTTGACCACGTACCGTCTCGTCCTGAATCTGACGTAACACCGCAAGCCCTTGGCGACTCGCGAGTGAAGCACCTAACACTCCAGTAACAACGATAAGGAGTAGCGTGTTGATAGTCCCAATACGAGACCCAATCTCAATAAGTAACGCTAATTCTGTCGCCGGAACTAAAATGAATAACAAGAGAAGCTTGGCCATTTTGTGATCGTCGCACATAATCACACACAAACGCTAGGCCTGCTCAACATGTATTAGAAGACTTTGTGTTTGGGTGATACTGGTGCGAATTCCTAGTGAGAATTTAACCCCTCGTAACACTGTGGCGGTGTATCAATGACACGAAATGCTTCTTTTTCCTGCTACGGCGCACAACTCCTGTTCAGCCTGGTAATCATCTTCAGTCTGACGATTATGGGATCCTCGCGACAGTATCAGGATAAAACCCTCGTCGCTCACCGCGGCGCATCGGCCTACGCTCCCGAACATACTCTCGCCGCATACCAACTGGCACTCACCCAAGGTGCCGATTTCGTGGAACAAGATCTCGGAGTAACCCGCGATGGTGTTCTTGTATGCCTCCACGACGATAGTCTTGAACGAACGACCAACGTGGAAGAAATATTTCCAGATCGTTATACGACGGTCTCACGATCCGGAAAGAGCTATCGACTGTGGCTACTACGAGATTTTACACTTGCTGAAATTAAGACACTCGATGCTGGGAGCTGGTTCTCCAAAGAATTCGCTGGTGCTCAAATTCCGACCTGGCAAGAAGCGATCAACCTTATCCGCGGTCAAGCAGGACTTTTTCCAGAATTAAAAAGTCCGAGTGATTATGAGGCAGCCGGTATTGATATGGCGACTCTCGTACTGGAAGTTCTCCGCAGTAATGGTTTGGACGAACCGGCAACCGACCCAACAACGCCAGTCATTATCCAGTCGTTTGATGCAGCGAGTCTACGAACCATCGCCGCTAAGCAGCCGTTACTGCCACGGGTCTTTCTCTTCGGTGCACAAGATCCTGCGGCACCAATTTCGGACAAGTGGCTGAAGGAAATCGCCGAGTTCGCTACAGGCATTGGGCCGGCTAAATCAATCATCTCCGCGCAACCTAAGCTTGTCGCCCGCGCACACACGGTTGGGTTGTCAGTGACGCCTTATACGTTTCGATCGTCGTCAACACAACCATTTCCAGATGTAGAAGCGGAAATGCGGCATTTCCTGTTCAACCTGGGCGTCGATGCATTGTTTACCGACAATCCAGACAAATTCCCACGTCAATAATCGACGCACCTAAGGCGTTGAGGCTACCGACATATCGATTGCACCAAGACTTGAATACGTCAGGGTCGCCCTATCACCAGGAAACACCGATTCTGTATAGGCTACAGAACCCGTAATAACAAAATCGCCCGCATTTAATTGATAACCGTACTTAAGCAATTCGTTCGCAAGCCAAACAACTCCTTGAATCGGATCACGGCCCATAGTCCACGCGAAACGCCCTTCCTCGATGGTCTCGTCATTGACAGCAATCGACACCCGCTCGTTCATCAAATCAACTTCGTCAACGCCAACCCGAGTCGAACCAAAAATCACGCCGATGTGCCAGACATTGTCAATAATCCCGTGGTTATGACGATTGGGCCAAATTGAGATCGGTTGCTCGCCTCCAGCCGGTACCGCAAGCGATTCACTGTCATAGGCTGCCACGCGCGGTTTGATTAATTCAACGGCAGCAGCGACTTCTGCGGTTGCTTCGAGCACATCGTCCCGGGTCACCGTAGGTCCAGGCAAGTCCTTATCCAGCCAGAACACAACCTCCGCTTCGAGGCCAGTACTACCATTAATCAAGTGGTCTAGCGACACCTCACGACCAGGTTCCAATACGTTGGACGCCATAATGTGTCCAAACACTGGATCGATCGCAACACGCGGATTCGGTTGATTAGACCACCCAATTTTCCAACCTACTCTCGCCTCTGTCTGCTCTCGATGCTCCAACCGCAAACGCTGGATGTCATATGCACGAGCACGGTCAATATCTGGGAAGTGCTGCGTTAACTCCGTCGAAATACTTTGATTCTCCATGACCCAAAGCATGTGTTGCATGATGTCTTCATCCGTCGCCTCTGGTGTAAGCGTTGACACATCCGGCTCGACCAGTGACGATTCGACGATGGCATCTTCAACGGGTGGTTCTGCACCACCGCACATGGCCAAACTGAACGTTACAAGTACCGTTCCAGTAACTTTCACCCAAAACCACGAAATGTTTGTTGCTCTCTCGCTCATCGCATCCTCCATCACGCCATGATTCACAAAGTGTTCTCTTTGGAGTCCTTCTAGCTTGGGACAGCCCACAAAATAGCTTCAACTCTCCGACATTGCTACCAGGCCTCCAGTCACCAAAATAACTCCAGGTTCATTCGAGTTACTGACCGATCGCAATAATTTCGTCAGGTCGAGACGGCGTATTGATTGGTAGACGTCTGGCTTTCGTGACTTGCTCGAACGCATAGCCCAACGCTAATAATTTAGGCTCGCTGAACGCTGTTCCCAAAAATGAAATACCGACCGGCAAACCGTTACCCGTAAATCCTGCTGGCACCACGAGATCTGGGAAACCCGTCAGGTTCGCTAGCCGAATTGGAGATACGCCCCGGGTACCACCAGAACTCGAATCCGCATCAATGCGTGAGGGACGCCTCGGCGATGTCGGATACACGATAGCGTCAAGTTTCTTGGATTCTAGAAGGCCATCGATAAAACTGCGTACCAAAGCTAGACCATGTTCACGGACGGCCTGATACTCAGGATCATCAAGATCTCCACTGTCCTCTTCACGTCGCATCAAGCTCCACCGGCCTGGATTCGGTTGTCCGTTGTCGTTCGGCGCTGTCATGCGAGTGGCTTGTTCAATTAACTGCGCAAGTGTCTTGGGATATTTAGGTTTGAGCGTGGCGAGGTACTCGGCAATCTGAACCCGAAACTCTCGATGACGGACTGCTGTATACAATTCTCCATTCGCATCAAGTAACCATTGTGGGAAGCGCACCGTGACAACAGTCGCTCCAGCACCTCGCATAACATCCAGCGAGGCTTCAATAATCCAGTCAACTTCTGAATCTTGGTCGAGAAAATCTCGCGCGATTCCAATGCGTGCACCATCCAGTGCTGCTACATCAAGATGTTCAGTGTAATCAATACCGATTCGCCCTTTGCTCTGAACGGTTGCTTGATCAGCCGGATCGATACCAGTCATCACACTCAATGCGGCCGCTACGTCATACACATTTCGTGCCATTGGGCCAGCCATATCGAACGAGAGAGCAAGTGGAATGATTCCGTCACGGCTCACTAATCCATATGTCGGTTTAAGTCCGACGATACCATTGGCGGTCGAAGGCCATCGCACCGAACCACCGGTATCCGTACCCAATCCGAACTGTGCATAGGCCGCTGCAATAGACGCGCCCGTCCCCCCTGACGACCCTAGAGGAGACCGCTCCAAGTCGTGCGGATTCCGAATCGGTCCACCCAAAGAACTCATGGCTCCACCCGACGCGAATTCACTCATATTTACTTTCGCCAGGATAATAGCTCCGGCCGCTCGCAATTTCTGCACAATGAACGCATCGTCTGGCGGCAAGGATCCTGCCAACAGTGAAGAACCAGCAGTCGTTGGAAGATCGGCCGTATCAATGTTGTCCTTCAGAACGATCGGAATCCCATGTAATCGCGATCGAGGTCCCTTGGCTCGTCTCTCGGCATCGAGAGCACGAGCCCGATCTACTGCCTGGCCATTTAGCGCAAGTACCGCATTGATAGCTGGCCCTGCATCGTCGTACGCCTCAATTCGGGCAAGGTATAATTCAACCAATTGCTCAGAAGTCAACGATTCGTTGTTGAAAGCTGCGTTGATGTCTTCAATCGTGGACGCTGTAATCTCCAAGGTTTGAGCGACCAGGCCAACAGTAAAGACGGAACTGCATATTACAACTAAGGCAATTCGCTGCACTCGTATGCTAAGCAGATTCCAAATCCATGAACTGAGCCGATCCATGCGTAAAAGACCCCAAGCACGTGACATATCAGCCTGAAACATTGAATCAGTACCCCTAAAACTACTATCACCGTCTTACCGGGTTAACAGAAAATTAACGACGGTAGCTACTGACTGGTGGTAGGCGGGCGCCACTGCCAGCAGACGGAGGTTCTTCGTCAACAACGGGCATCGTAAGTGTTCCGATACCATCAATGGTTGCAATGATTTCGTCACCGGGTTGCAAAAACTGTTGCTCGCCGCGTACTGCCGTGCCCATACCAACACCACCTGACGTGCCATTATTAATAACGTCCCCGGGATAGAGTGTAACGATTGACGATGCGTACTCAATCAACTCGTACAGCGAATGGATCATGTCACCCGCTGTCGCCTCTTGCATTTGCTGATCGCCAATACGAAGTGTCTGACGAAGGTTTTCCATTGGATCACCGTAGAATTCCTTTGGAACAATCCATGGGCCCATCGGTGCAAACGTGTCATGACCCTTTCCTACAAACCAGTCAGACCGCAAGGGATTACCACCTGGTGGACGTCCACCCCGATCGGAAATATCTAGACTGACCATATAACCAAATATGTGATCTTGAGCATCATCCGCACTGACGTACTTCGCCGCTCGTCCAATAACTGTAGCTAATTCAACTTCCCAGTCGGTACGATCTCGACCGTGGGGAATTACCACCGGCGCACCATTGCCGATAACGACTCCCCTCGTCGGTTTAAGAAACAGATAAGGCACACCACGGTTTTCCCGTCTAGCGCGTCGAGCCGCCGTTCGCTCTTCAGGATTACCCGTTTCATTAACGTGGCTATAGAAATTAACAGCTGCATTCAAGATCTTGCCAGGATAGAGGATAGGCGCAAGCGTTCGTACGTCAGCAACATCATGCACGTAAGTAGGGCGTAAACTCCCTATGAGTCTGTCGTTCGCAACTAAGTCATTAACAATTTCGTATAAACGAACTCTTAATCCATATTCGTATCGACCGATGAGCTCCAACATATCAACTGGCATCGGGATAGCAGGATAAGTCGCATCACCTTCCAGCGCAGCATTCGCACTGTTCATCTCGACTATCAGACTATCTCGTAAAACGATTCCGATCTGCTGGACACCACCAATGTTAAAGGTCCCGAGTTTGAACGGCTCAACACTCGCTCCAGGCGACTCACTTTGGGTCGCAAATAAGGGTGTCGCCGTCAATAACAGGAACATGATGTGGAATAGAATCGATCGCATGTGGCTCCTTCGTTAGCAAATGTTTTCTTAAAAGGTCAAAAGACACTACGGCCTAAACCGTTCATACTTCACCAACCGTTGCCGCCCAACCTCACCCGCGTAAATATTCCCGTCGAAATCAACCCCAAGGAATTCCACTCCGGTACCCTCAGGTCTCTCAGAATCTGGAATGAATGCAGTAACCCAGCCTGTGTCGACATCACCGATTCGAATACCTCGCTCCCATCCAGGATTCCACTGGTCATTCGACATTCCATCACCGGCATAGATCATACCGTTTCGGTCGACGACTACTGTACTTGGTCGGCCAAACTGGGTCCACACAGCAATGAGATTGCCATCCTGATCAAAGATTTGTATCCGATTATTACCTCGGTCTGCCACGAGGATTCGACCATGTGCATCAATGGTGATGTCATGTGGATCGTTAAATTTTCCAGGATCGCCACTACGTGACTCTACCCCTCCACCGACCTCAAGAAGGAACTCCCCATCTTTGTTAAATTTTACGATACGGTTGTTACCATCACGATGTCCATCTGACACCCAAATGTCGCCATTGTCGGCGACGACAACACCGGCAGGTCCATTAAAATGAGCTGGGCCGTATCCAGAAACGGCAGCCTCCCCCAAGGTCATGACTATTTCGCCGTCTTGACTGAATTTAAAGACTTGATGCCCAAGTCCTCTTTTGAGCCCTTCGACTTCGCGCGCATCACCAGCAGGAGCACCTTCGGTTACCCATAAGTAGCCTTCGTGGTCGAGAAAAAATCCATGAGGAAATGAAAATAGCCTGGAACCAAAACTCTTCACGACGTTTCCATCTAGATCAAACTTAAAAATTGCATCCTGGTCAGAATTTGCACAGTGATTTGCTCCACACCGAGACAAGATCCACAGATGCTCACCGTCAGGGTCAGGGAAGATGCCACTCGGCACGCCAAGTTTCCATCCATTGGGCATCTTTTCCCAGCCGTGGACCGCATGGTAGGGATTGTTCGCGACAGATTGAGCTTCGACTGTCAGCCCCTGCATAAACACTAAAGTGGTACCGACTAACACCAACAGTGATTTCACCAGACGGAACCGTGCCATTTCAAACTCCTTTCGAACGATTACTTTCACACTCAGGGTAGCCGTAACGCTGCTAGCGAGCCTGGTAAATTTCTGCTGGCAACTTGCGCCACTATGTACTGCCGTCCTTCATGTTGATAGGTCATCATGCCGTACTCGCCCGTCGCAGGAAGTTCAACCGTACCAAGTCGCTCACCCGTCTGTTTATCGATGGCATGTAGCACTGGCTTTCCTGCCGAACCTTCAGCATGGATCAACAGGCTTCCGGTCACCATCGTATTCGGAAGTGACGTAACACCTGTGTTCGGTAAATCCACTCCTTGTAACGCCCGATGGTTTTTGATCCGGTCAGGTGTATCACCATTAGGAATGTGCCACAAATGCTCACCGGTATGCATGTTAATTGCCGTGATTCGAGTGTACGGGGGCTTAACGATAGGCAGACCTTGTGGACCACGAAAATCACCACGATTCGCAACAACCCAATCCGCGATGGTCTTGCCTGTAGTCATAGGATCATCTGGTTCATCCATCTGCGTTCCAGGCACGATATTTTCAGAGCGACACGCTGTTCTCGAAGAAACGTAAATAATACCCGTCTCAGGGTCCGCTGATGTTGGACCATGAATATTGGTAGCGCCCTGAGGACAACTAACGAACGACCGCAAACCAGAAGGGTGTCCGACTTGAATCGGGGGATTAAAAATCGGTCCAGTGCGATAGCGGCTAATAATCTCTAAGGCCTCTTGACGAAGCTCTGGCGTGAAATCAATAAGGTCATCTTCCGTGAGCCCTTGCATGTCGTAAGGTAAAGGCCAAGTGGGAAATGGTTGCGTAGGCGACAACTGTTCGCCCGGCACATCTGATTCGGGTACTTCGCGCTCTTCAATCGGCCAGACTGGTTCACCTGTCTCCCTGTTAAACGTGTAGGCCCACGCCTGTTTAGTAGTTTGCACTACAATCGGAGTCGGGCGTCCGTCGACGGTTACGTCTAACACGACAGGCGCGGTCGGGTTATCAAAATTCCAGATGTCGTGATGCACCATCTGAAAGTGCCACACCCGCTCTCCCGTCTGGGCATTAAGGGCGAGAAGACTAGTGCCAAAAAGATTGTCGCCCGGCCTGAACCCACCATAAAAATCAATTGTCGGGGGGTTGGTTGGAATGTACACAATGCCGCGTTTCAAATCAGCCGACATCGGCGCCCATGACGAGACATCACCAGTAGTTTTCCAAGCGTCGTTCTCCCATGTCTCGTGTCCAAATTCACCAGGACGTGGTATTACGTGAAATTTCCAGAGTGGGTCTCCAGTCCGCAAGTCATACCCAAGAATATCGCCTGGAATATTCTCCGTACGCGTTTGATAGTAGCCCTGCTCGTGTACGTTGCTAACTACCACCACACCGCCTACCACAATAGGAGGCGATGAGGTGCTCAAGTTGCCCAGGTCACGAGGAATACCGTGGTCAGGATCGTAGACATAGCCGGAATCGAGCCATGGATCCCAGTCACTTACAAGATCGGGCAGCATGTCCACAACTCCGCTCTCTGGAAAACCTGGTAGGGGTACTGCCTGCCCCCAGTTTTCGAGATGGCGACCCGTTTTGGCATCCAGCGCATGCAGAAAAAAAGCGGGACTAGTCGTAAAGATCACACCTCGCCCGTTCACTTCACCATATGCGACACCTTTTCCATAATTGTTTCGCATACCCCGTTCGTACCGAGTCGTATGTGGTTCCCGATAAGTCCAGACGGTCTCACCCGTAGCTGGTTCAATCGCCACTACCGTTCGGCGCTGCCCTGCGACGGTATACAGAAGACCATCAACATAAATCGGCGTCGACCGAAACAGATAATCTACCCGCGGTCCAAAATTATCTCCTCGCCAAATCCACGCAACTTCCAGATCTTCAAAATTATTAGCGTCGATTTGATCCAGAGGCGAAGAACGCGTATGCCCAGCATCTCCACCCAAATAAGGCCAAGCTTCTGGCGCACGGGTCTGTGCAATACCTGAACCGATCAGGGCGACAGTGAAGCCAAGGGTGGCCATCAGTAACCTTATGGCCCCCAAGCTTTCCAAGAATATCGATCTTATTAACATGGTAGCTATAGACCTAAAGGCATAAGCAACACGCCCTTAATCGATATATGAACATCACGAAGTCAAAAGCTTACTGCATAACAGACTTCAACATGGCACCGCCACCAGAGACGACAGCCCCGTACACATTGCCAGCAGCATCTACAGCAACACCCTCGGGATTAGAACCGTCCGGATAGGCTGCCACCTCTCCACCGATAAGGTAGTTCACCGTTCCATCAACGAGACTGCCAACCCTAATTCCTGGCTGGGCGCCCGGGTTACGGATATTGTCGAAGGCCGATTCTGAATCCGCGACATAGATCAAGCCGCTAGCATCAAAGGCAAAGTCACTTGGTCGACTGAATTGTTTGAACTGATCGATGTAATTACCTTCCTCGTCGAAGATCTGCAAACGATTGTTCCCTCGGTCGGCAACGACGAGTTGTCCTTCTGGGCTAAACGCCAACGCATGCGGTGTTCTTAGATCACCCGCCTCTGAACCATACTGGCCCCAAGAAGTAATAAATTCTCCGTCTGCTGAGAATTTGACGATGCGAGCAACTGTCGTGGGATCCTCTGAATTCTGACCTTCATGTCCGTCGCCGACGTAGATATCTCCATTCGGACCGACGGCTACATCATTGGGTGTATTCAGAATAGCTCCTTCGCCCGTACCAGCAACACCAGGTTCCCCTAACGTTAGAAGAACTTCTCCCTCAGCACTAAATTTAATAGCTACGTGACCCTTGCCTGCCTGGCTCGGATCATCGGGATCTGGACCACGTGCATCTGTGACCCAAACATTGCCATCCTGATCAACGTGGAGGCCATGTGGAAACAGCATCGTTCCTCCACCGAAGGTTGTCACTACGTTGCCCTCAGGATCAAATTTCACAATCGGATCAAGGTCAGACCCGGCGCAAGAATTTGCACCGCAACGATCAATCGCCCAAATATGTTGACCGTCAGGATCAATATCAACACCAGCAGTTGAACCCCAGGTTCTGCCGTCAGGGAGCGTCGCCCAACCGTCTACAGTTTGATAGGGGTTTGAATAATCATTGAGTGGATTGACGACAGGTGCTTCAGTTTCTACAGATTCGACATCACCTGATTGGACGCCAGCTTCCCCGCAAGCGGATGCCCCAATTATTAAGAACGCGGCGGCGATATTAGCCGCTCCAGTCACGACCTTGCGATTTCGATCAGACATTACCAAAACTCCCTATTAGAGTAAGTTCATCAAAAATCTGGACACGCCTACCCAAATACCTGTCCAGTCGTCTGAAAATTCTGACACTAGGACCAATCGATACCACGGTACGGCAGGAGGCAGGAGGATACCGAGCTTAATAAAACTTTCTAAGCGGCACGCGGGCAAACCGTGTGCCGCTTAGAAACACAACCTAACTATAGCCTTCTATCCGGATTGATAATCGTCCGCCACATATGGGATGACGACGTATCGTCCCATCCCAAGCCTTCTTTAGGCTGCTTGAAGTGGCGTCCGATAATATCAATGAACGGCTCGATCGACACCGTCTTGCTACGGTCGAAGGCATAAAGATCGTTTACCGTCACGAGCCTGGAATACTCATACCACTTGTGATTACGCACCTTCTTGTAGGTACGCTGCAGATAGGGCTCCGGCACGTAATCCTCACCAAACGTACGAAGGTAACTTTCCGGATACTCATACCCATAATCGGAGTCCGGAAAGAAGCGCAACGTCGAATGATAGCGAACTGCGAATGCAGTCTCCTCTGGCACGTAAGGCTCAATCAACTGACCGCCCCACCAACCATGGTCCGCACGCATCAGATTATTAACTACATCATGGAGGAGGCAGGCCAGCACAACCTTCTCGGGCATGCCAGTTTTCAAGGCACGTGCAGCACTCTGCTGAACGTGTGTGCCCGTACCGAAACGATACCTGAAGAAGTCAATAAGCGTCGGCTTTTCTGGCATCGGCTGGAGTGGCCGGAGATCCGCATCACCTCGGGGCACAAATATACCGCCAATGCCGCGGCGAGAACGGCGAGTCAAATCCTTGTTTCGCTCTTCGAGCTCGGCAACGGTCGGATAGACGCCGGCCTGCATGCCCTGTTCGAGCATGTGATCTTCAAGTTCCTCTTCCATGAGGTGCTCGAGCGCATCGGCAGCCCGCGCTCGGTGGTCATCGACCAGTTCGGCCTGCACGACTCGGTCCTCGCGCCGCTGCCCAACCACCTGTTCACCCGGGACACCTCCGCCTGGGTGCACGACGGCGTCGCGGTCAACTCGATGCACAAGAAGGCGCGGCGCCGGGAGACGGTGCACTACGACGCGATCTACCGCTACCACCCGATGTTCGCCGAGGCCGGTATGCAGTGGTGGAGCCACGGCGTCGACGACGGCCCCGCGACGGCGGAGGGGGGCGACATCCATTGTACCGCCGATATTCACCATGAACTGGAATCCGCTCTGTGCGGACACTGTTCCCCAGTGGTAGAGAAGTCCAGGAAAGCGTCAGGAAACATATTCCGATCACAACACACACCCGAGTACGGCTGGCGCGAGGCGACGCCGCTGCTGCAGGACCCTGGGCCCGACCTGATCGTGCTCGACGAGGGCCACCGCATCAAGAACGAGAAGACGAGCCTCTACGAGCGGCTGCGGCTCATCAAGGCACAGCGCAAGCTGCTGCTCACGGGCACGCCGCTGCAGAACAACCTGCACGAGCTGTGGGCGCTGCTCAACTTCCTGCTGCCCGACGTCTTCACCAACTCGGAGGACTTCGACAGCTGGTTCGACCTCAAGGACAAGCAGGTCGAGCAGGAGGTCATCACGCAGCTGCACCGCGTCCTCAAGCCCTTCCTGCTCCGGCGCATCAAGGTCGACGTCGAGAGCTCCATCCCGCCCAAGACCGAGCTCATCGTCTACACGCAGCTCGCGCCGATGCAGCGCGAGCAGTACAAGAACATCCTCAAGCGCGACATGGACGCCCTCTACCAGTCGTCGGGCACGGCGCTCACGGCCAACAAGTCGCGCCTGATGAACCTCGTCATGCAGCTGCGCAAGTGCTGCAACCACCCGTACCTGCTCAAGGGCGCCGAGGAGCGCTGCCTCAAGGAGGCGCGCCAGGAACAGGAGCGTGCGCGGCGCGACCGCAAGCGCGAGAACAAGCGGGACTGCTCAAGTATTAACGTCATAGAGCCTACATGTACAGTCATTTTACAAGATGGATAGTGTCACGTTCATTGAGGCATGCAAGGGCGGGCATCCCATGGTGGATGTCCGCATCTTCCCGAATGGATGCAAGTTTATTTTCATGTACGGGACAGACGACCCGAACTTTCAGCGGTTCAAGCATCTGCACGTGGACCCCTTTGTCTACCCTGACGACCCCGACGACGAGGAGGGGCAAGAATACACAACCGGAGAAGTGGAACGCATCTTC
>CAJXDY010000041.1:0-22288 GCA_913052135.1 uncultured Acidobacteriota bacterium | reverse complement strand
TTTTTAGTTCAACCGACGTCAACGCAGCTGCTAAAGTGGCGGTCCTCGGTTCCCTGACGAGTAATACCCTCTTCGGCGAAGGTGTCGATCCCGTAGGACAGATGATCCGTCTTCACAACCTTCCATTCAAGGTCATTGGTGTGATGTCAGGCAAGGGGTCCGGGTCATGGGGCGAAGATCAGGATGATACAATTTTTGTACCCTACACAACTGTCCAGAAAAAGATGCGCGGTATCACCTACGTTCAAAGCATTACTGTCTCGGCGGTCTCTGCCAATGACACCTTGAGGGTCGCAGATGAGATCTCTGCCCTCTTACGTAGACAACACAAGCTAATCCCAGGAGATGAGGATGATTTTCGAGTTCGCACCTTAGAAGAGATGGCCGATGTTCGAACAGAAACTACTCGCACCATGACAAGTCTCCTCGCTAGCATTGCGGGTGTTTCACTGATTGTGGGTGGCATCGGTATCATGAACATCATGCTCGTTTCGGTCACCGAGCGGACTCGAGAAATCGGCCTCAGAATGGCCGTCGGAGCCAAAGCTCCTGACGTGCTTTATCAGTTTCTAGTTGAAGCGCTAGTGTTGAGTCTCTTAGGAGGGTTGATCGGTGTATCACTGGGGTTCGGCGTAGCTCAAGCGATTACTCAGTTATTTGGTTGGCCAACTATGGTATCTCTTGATGCCGTTGTAGTGGCGTTTGGTTTTGCTGCTCTCACTGGTGTATTTTTTGGATTCTATCCGGCACGCAAGGCTGCACAACTTGACCCGATTGAATCACTTCGCTTCGAATAAACGTCCCTGCACTGGTCCGCTTATCTGTCGCCACAACTTTTCGCCTTGCGAAGTAACGTGGCCATTGAGCACCCTGTAATTGGATCTACCAAGGTAGGCGCAATTTCTGCAAGTGGAGCTAAAACGAAAAGTCGCTCACGAAATCGTGGATGCGGTAGCTCCAGGTCCGGCTGTACAACAACCATTGAGCCAACCAATATGAGATCCAAGTCCAGAGTACGAGGCGACCCCGCAGTTGGTCTTGTGCGACCAGATTGGCTCTCGATTGCCAATAAACTCTTCAGTAGTCTGCTCGGATCATCTTGGGATAAACCGACGACTGCACCATTCAGAAACGCAGGTTGAGGTCGAACGCCTACCGGAGATGTCTGAATGAACTTCGAGACGACAAGACCATCCAAGAGCTGCTTTAAGCTATCTACCGCCCGATGCAGATAACTGAGCCTATCTCCAAGATTACTGCCAAGCGCAATGGCTATCCGTCGCTGTTCGCTCATGCGTAACCCGTATGAACGCGAAACTTGTCAGTAAATCGATAGTCAGGACACACTCAGTCAGGTTGTGGCGTGTTCTGATTTTCCTTACAGGTGACACAAACACGAGTCCAGGGAATCGCCTGTAGACGGACTTTTGCTATGTCGTCGCCGCAATCTCGACATACACCATAGGTATCCTGCTCAAGACGTCCAAGTGCTTCTTCGATTGCCTGGAGAATCTTTGCATCTGTCTGCTTTAGTTTAAGCTTAATGTGAACCTCATTATTACCTGTTGCCTGATCTGCCAAATCACCCTGACGAGAATTGTTTTCCATTGTTGCCTGTAATGGATTAACTCCGCCCTCGGATAAAATTTCAGACCGCTTCTGTAATAAGGCATCCTTATACGTGGCTTTATTCATTCACACTCTCTAGGAAAACTAAGTCTAAATCATCAAGAACACACTATTCTATCATTATGATTTGAGACAAAAACACACGTTAATGGCAATTCTTCACGTCTTGTATGGTTATTCAGTGCGTAGTGCCAACATCGGTTTTCGGTATAGGACATCTAAACTGGAAAGCACGCCAACAACCCCAACAAGAAACGCTGTCGCCAGAATGCCACCAATATTTTCAACATAAGTAAAACGCCATCCAATATCAAAGACGAAACGGCTAAGCGCCCACGTCAATATGATCGCACCACATGACCCAATGAATCCTGCCAGCGCACCGAGCCCTAGATACTCAATGAGCAGCATAGTTGTAATAACTTTGGAATTCGCGCCGAGCATTCTAAAAATAGACGAATCGTAGAGTCGTTGAAACTTGGTCATGGCTACGGCTCCACAAAGAATCAAAACACCAATCAACACTGAAATGGCTCCGACTGTGGAGACAGCGAGTGTCACAGTATCAAGCATCTTCTTAGCTACAATCATGACCTCTCGGACATCGATGATTGAAACATTCGGATACATCTCAACAAGATTCCGCTGCATCCTAGCCCGCTGTTCCGTGCTTACCGGGCCTCGCATCGTTGCTATGTAAGAATGTGGCGCGTCGCTAAAGGTGTCAGGACGAAAAACAAACATAAACCCACCGCGCCGTGTATCGGACCATTCGACACTTCGGACACTAGCGACAGTTGCACGCACCGTTCGTCCAAGAACTGCAAATTCCATCAGGTCCCCAACATCGATCTGAAAACGATCGCGAATGCTTTCTTCGATGGAGACCTCAGGAATTACATCGTCACTCCAGACTCGTCCAGCGACGAGTGCTTCATTCTTCTCAAAAATGGCACGGTAGGTTACAACATATTCTCGTGCCAACGAACCCATACCTCTAACATCCTCAACCCCTTCCAAATTAACTTGTTTTCCCGCTACACTCGTCACCCGTGCGCGAAGGACTGGAACCAATTCTGCGGAATCATTGTCACCGTGGTCTGATAGGAAATCGCGTACACCATTTGCTTGGTCATATTGGATGTCGATCAAATACATGTCGGGCGCATCGTCTCGAATTTCAAGTGCAAATTCTTCAAGGAGATTCGTTTGGAGAGTGCGAATGCCTATGAGAAAAAAACTGCCAAGGCCCACGGCCAGAATAATGGTTCTAGTCTGATTGCCTGGAGAAACTAGACTCATTACGGCATGCCGGAGAGGAAACCATGACAGTCGACTTAGAGGTGCCACAGCCTTGATCAACACACCTGATGCCAAATGAAGACAGATCGCCAGGAGTGCAAAACCGCCACTCACATAAAAACCAATTGTTAGCGAACCAGCCTGCCAACTAGCCACACCGATCAACGCAACCATCACAACTATCACGGCTGTCACACGCAGCCAGTCTACCAATTGTCGTTCATTACTCATTTCATAACGTAACAGCAATAAGGGACGCACGTGACGGACGTCAAGAAGGGGTACGACAGAAAACAACAAGGAAACCAGCACACCAATGCCAAAACCCTGCAACGTTGCTGACATTGTCAACTGATAGTCAATGGGAGCGTAACCTGTGACCATGTCAGACGGTATAGCTTCGATTGCGACCGCAGCAATCGCAACACCCAGTAAGCTACCACAAACCGCAAGAAGAATTACTTGAAGCAAATAGATCGTCAAGAGATCCTTACTAGTCGCGCCGATACACTTAAGAATTGCGATGCTCTTAATTTTTTGCCTCACAAAGACTCGCGTCACGCTCCAGACGCCAATCCCACCAAGAATGACGATAATGAAACCTATGAGGCTAAGGTAGTTTTCAGCTCGTAAGAGATTTCGCGATACTCGGTTCTCACTGTTGTGATAAGACCGAACACGAATAAACGTCTCACTTAAATCCTCTTTGAGTTGATTCACCAGAGGCTCAATGCCTTCTTCGGAAATCTTTATAAGGGTTTCGTAATTGGCGCGGCTGCCAAAGCTGAATAAGCCTGCCTCTTGTAGATCGTCGTGATCAACCAAAACGCGGGAGCCCAAACTAAACGCGCCCATGCCGTTGCCAGGCTCGGTTAACATAACTCCGCGTATAGTAAAGGTGCTATTTCCAATAAGAATCTTGTCCCCAACCTTCACGTCAAGTTGAGTCAATAATTCTGGCCTAACCAGAGCACCCTGCCCTGCCAATAATTCGTGTGAATACAATTGGCCGCCGGCAATTTGAATAACGCCATAAAACGGAAATCCGGATTGCACTCCCCTCGCCTCAATCATCTTGGCGATAGCTTTGGTTGCATCAGCTGGACGCACCATGGTTGCAGTTTCAATTGATTCTGTGCGAGCTAAAACATTCGCCTCCACTAGACGTTTGGAAATTGTGGCGCTTACGTCGTCGGTCCAAGGACTTCTACTCCGTATGATCATGTCCGCGGCCAACAGAGTACGCGCCTCAGACATTAGAGTTCCATGCGTACTTTGAATAATTGATCGCACGCCGACGATCGCACTAACACCCAGTGCCACGCAGAAAAAAAAGAGTAGCAAGCGTCTCCATGAGGCACGGATTTCACGCGAAACCATTCGCAGAACAAACAAATTCATAGCATCTCTTTGCGTTGGATATGTCCATCTCTCATAGCCAACGTGACTTGGGCAATTTTGGCAAGATTAGAGTCATGGGTCCCCAAAACGATGGTGGTGCCACGACTCCGATTCACCTCCAGCAATAGTTCAACAATATGGCCCCCGTTTGCACTGTCGAGATTACCGGTAGGTTCATCCGCTAACACAATCGATGGCTCGTTAGCCAGCGCCCGAGCAATCGCTATTCGCTGCTGTTCTCCACCAGAGAGTTGAGACGGATAGTGATGCCCTCGATTTACCAAGCCAACTTCTTCAAGAAGAGCATGTGCCTTAACGCGGGCATTGGACACACCAGCTATTTCTAACGGAACTAGAATATTCTCCATTGCGGTAAGCGACGGAATCAAATGAAAGGACTGGAAAACAAATCCAATTTTCGAGCCGCGTAACTGTGCCAGCTTATCTTCATTGAGTGCAGTAATATCAATACCGTCAATGAAAATCTGTCCACTTGAAGGGGCATCCAGTCCCGCGATCAACCCAAGTAACGTTGATTTACCACTCCCGGAAGGCCCAACGATTGCCACACGTTGACTCGCTGCAATACTGAAATCCACAGGATGCAGTATGGTTAAAGATGAGTCACCACTGCTCACCGTCTTTGATACACCTCGTAATTCAATCATCTCGCCGAATCCATCCTAAGCATCGGTTTGAGAGTGAGCCACACCATCTCCGCAATCATTTGAGCACCTTTTGTATTTGGATGAATGCCATCCGCCTGATTGAATTCCACATTACCTGCCACACCTTCAAGTAAAAATGGTAACAGGGTAACGTCATACTCATCGGCCAAATCACGAAACACACCACGAAAATCATTCGCATAAAGCGACCCGAGATTTGGCAGAGCTTCCATGCCGGTTAAGAGAACAAGAATATCCTTCGACTGCGCTTGCTCAATAATTCCCGAGAGATTCTCCTGCATCTGTACGATTGAAAGACCTCGCAAACCATCATTAGCTCCCAAGGCAATCACCAGTACATGAATGTCACCATCAAGCACCCAGGACAGACGTCTGAGGCCGCCAGCTGTCGTATCACCGGACACACTCACATTGTGCACCTTGTACCCATATCCTTCTGCGTCGATTAATTCCTGAATAATTGACGGATATGCCTCGTGCGGAGGCAGCCCAAGACCAAACGTCACACTGTCACCAAGAAATAAGATAAGGGGACGCGTATCCTGATAATTGTTCTCCAACGGCACAGTCCTTTCAATCTCCATTGTTCGATCATTTGAAGAGGACCGCTGTGAACCGTCTGGCGCCGCAGAATTGCACGCCAAAGAAGCGATGAGCACGAGGGCGAGAAGCACTAAACCGCTCCGGTGTTCGAATGTGGGGCTCTGGGCGCTGTTTACGTCGCCTTGAATATACACAACACTCTATTATGCTATAGTCCGCTCCTTAATCGATTGTTCCAAGTTTACTAATCAGAACGGGTGATAATTTCTGGTTTAATAAATGCCCGCACCACTAGGCATGAAGGGAGTTAGATCATGCGACACGTACTTTTAACAACATACATGGTGATGTTAGCGTGGATTCCTCTATCTGCTGATGATCTACTTCGTGAGCGAGTTCTGACACATAGAGAGCAAGCGCCTTTGATTCGATCGAGAATCGAAACGCGCTTTAACGTCATCTTGCCAACCCTCATGCGACGGGCAGGAATCGACATGTGGATTATTGTTTCACGTGAATATAATGATGACCCTGTCTTTCGTTCGATGGCTCCATTAACTACATACTCTTCGAGACGGCGCACAATTCTCGTCTTCTTCGATCGTGGCAATGAACTTGGAATTGAGCGAATCTCAATCGGACGATTCGATTACGACGGCCTATTCTCTCCGACCAATGACGCAAACGAGACACAATGGACTGGC
Source organism: uncultured Acidobacteriota bacterium (assembly GCA_913052135.1). GTDB lineage: Bacteria > Acidobacteriota > Vicinamibacteria > Vicinamibacterales > UBA823 > UBA8106. The sequence continues at coordinate 16,020 of CAJXDY010000041.1, read as the reverse complement.
TTAGCAGACGCCGTGCGTCTGCGAAATCCAAAAGTGATCGGCGTCAACACGTCATCTGCATGGAACCACGCTGACGGATTGAGCGCCCAACAAGAACGCGAACTCCTTAAAGCCTTGGGCCCGACCTACTCTGCTCGTGTGCACTCGGCGGAAATGCTGGCGGTGGGCTGGCTTGAAACTAAGCTTCCGGAAGAAACCGATCAATATCGACATGTCATGAACATTGCTCACGCAATTATCGCGGAGGCATTCTCTAATAAAGTGATTGTGCCGAATGTCACAACCACTGAGGATGTAGTCTGGTGGATGCGGCAACGCGTCGCAAACCTAGGTCTCGGACAATGGTTTCACCCATCGGTATCGATTCAACGAAGAGCTAAGTCATCACCTGCATCTGATGAAGACAATGCATTCGTCATCCAGTACGGTGACCTTCTCCATTGTGACTTTGGGCTTATATACCTAGGCTTCTCTACAGATACCCAACACAATGCCTACGTTTTAAGGCCTCTTGAAACCACGCCACCGCAAGGCATCTTGAATGGACTAAAAGCTGGCAACAAACTCCAAGACATTACGATGCAGTACGCACAACAAGGGGTCTCTGGTAACGAAGCTCTCCTTCAGGCGTTGGCACATGCCAAAAGAGACAATCTAGTGCCGTCAATCTATTGCCACGCGATCGGGTACCACGGCCATGCTGCCGGTCCACCCATTGGTATGTGGGATCATCAGCAAGGCGTGCCAGTACGTGGAGATTACACTTTCCAATCGAATACTTGGCACTCGATCGAACTTAATGTCAGACATAGCGTTCCGGAGTGGGATGGCCAACAAGTCAGCTTCGCACTCGAGGAAGATGCAGCCCTGCTCGAAGATGGCTGGAGGTGGATCGCTGGACGACAAACTGAGTTATACCTTATTCACTAGATCACAATAGGTGGCAGCTAGACTTCCTTGACTCACTTAAAAAATTGACAAGACCGTAGAACACGTTAAGTCAAGCCACCAGCTTAAGTATGGAGAGAGCGAGTACCTTAGTCGCAGCGACAAGGTCATCGATCCCACACCATTCATCAGGTTGGTGTGCCAATTCAAGCGCACCAGGACCATACGCAATGCAGTCTGTGACCCCGCCAATATTGGTTACATGTTTGTGATCATAGGTGCCCGGACTGGCTACAAGGGTCGCCTCACGACCGAGCACTGACTGCACACCGTCTCGAACGGCCACTACTACGGGCGACATCTCAGGGGTCCGCATTGGCTGCACAATCAAACGATCCTGCAAGTCGCACCTCAAGTCAGGTGTCCTAACCGATAACCGTTTTAAGAGTTCTTCAACTTCGCCCCGAACAGTTTCGAATTCTTCCTCGGGTAAAAAACGTCGATCGAAGATAACGGTGCATCGATCTGCAACACATGGAGTCTGCATCAATTGGTTCGCCTGGCCCCCTTCAATTGTGTTGGTGTTGATGGTGGCATATCGAGCCTGTGAGGGTATTACCGGCATGTCTGTTATACGTGTTGCTAATTCTGGAACAAGTTCTTCGCGAACGGCATTAAGCACCTTATTCATTTGATCGATTGCATTTATCCCAAGAAAAGGCATGCTCCCATGTGCCACGCGACCATAAGTTGTTATGTCAAACCAGTAAACACCGCGATGACCTACACACACGCAGTCAACATTAAGGGGTTCAGGAATGATCACATAGTCAGTCTTATTCGACGAAATCAGGCCATGTTGAGCAAGCCAAGCTACGCCCGCCATACCACCGCTCTCCTCATCCACCGTGCCACTAACTTCAATCGTCCCTCGTAACTCAACTCCTGCACGACGGACAGCCTCTGCCGCGTAGATAGCGGCGGCGAGCCCAGCCTTCATATCCGCGCTACCACGGCCATACAGGCGACCATCCCGCACAATTCCCCCGAAGGGATCAAGGGTCCAGCCGTAACCTGGTGGAACAACATCAAAATGTCCATTCAAATGCAGTAATGGTCGAGAAATACTACCTGCACGAGAACCGATGACATTGACGCGCGGGTGTGTGGGACTGTGTTCAGGAAGCCCTTCCGCTGCAACGTAATTGACCGAAAACCCGAAAGATTTAAGGCGTTCACCTATAGTGTGGGCGCAAACTTCGTACAGGGCCCCGGGTGGGTTAACAGTCGGAATTCGTACCAAATCTGCGGCAAATTCGACGATCTCGTCAGTAATCCCGTCGACCACCTGTAATACTTTTTCAGTTTCAGCGTGATAAGTCATTTACCTTAGTAGCTGGCGTCATTGTAGCGTTTTACCTGTAAAACGTGGTGGGATTCTAACATCCAACGTTAACGAAGCCAGACCAATTTCAAGTATTATCAGAAGAGTTTTCCTGTAGGAACAGACAATGACTGGAATCATGTATCGAGCATCTGCTATTACGGTCGGAATTGCGTTGATTTCCTGGACACTGCTGTGGGCTTTACCCCATCAGGAGGAGGCTGCAGCGGTCAACAGACATGGATTGACAGCGGTTGAGGGAATAAAAGTTGGGCATCACACACTTTCAGAACGTCCCACTGGATGCACGGTCATCATGGTTGAGGATGGTGCCGTGGCAGGTGTAGACGTGCGTGGTAGTGCACCTGGCACACGTGAAACCGACCTCTTAGATCCAATTAATACGGTGCAACAAGTGCATGCGCTAGTACTCGCCGGTGGAAGTGCCTTTGGACTGGATGCAGCCACGGGAGTGATGCAGTACCTCGAATCCCATAACATCGGATACGAAACACGGTTTGCCCGTGTACCGATCGTGCCAGCCGCAATCTTATTCGACCTAGGCGTCGGTAACGCGCCAGACGTACGACCCACGGCCGACTGTGGCCTCCAAGCAGCCACAATAGCTAGCGTCGCGCCCGTAAAGGAAGGGAACATCGGCGCGGGAGCTGGCGCCACCGTAGGTAAACTGCGAGGTGAATCACGCGCGATGAAGGGCGGGCTCGGCAGCGCGGCTGTGACAATGCCTAATGGATTAACCGTCGCCGCACTCGTTGCTGTCAATGCGGTAGGAGACATTTTAGATCCCACGACTGGAGAAATAGTCGCAGGAGTACGTACGGAAGACGGACAGAGCTTCGCTGACGCACGGCGCTTGATTCGCTCGGGCGAGATCGGACGGCTCCGCCAAGGTGAAAATACGACGATTGGCGTAGTAGCCACCAATGCAGTTTTAACGAAGTCGCAGGCTAAAAAGATCGCGCAGATGGCCCATGATGGACTTGCACGTACTATCTCGCCAGCTCACACCCATGTTGACGGTGATACCATTTTTGCCCTTGCCACTGGTAAACTTTCCGGTGCACCTGACATGTTAACCATCGGCGCACTCGCAGCCGAAGTAATGGCCGAAGCGGTCGTACGAGCCGTACGCCAGGCAACAAGCATACCCGGCTATCCTGCTGCGCGAGATTTCGATTTGTCCCACCCGTGACACTTCATCTTTCATTACTACTCATCTACGGTTTAATCCTCATTGGAATCGGTCTTTGGGTCGGCCGCCGAGTACGTGACACAAATGACTTTTTCGTGGCAGGTCGACGTCTTAAACCCGGCCTACTTTTCTCAACCATGCTCGCAGCAAACATAGGAGCCGGCTCGACGGTTGGCGCTACTGAATTAGGCTACCGAATCGGCTTGAGTGCGTGGTGGTGGGTCGGTTCAGCTGGTATAGGTTCCCTAGTGCTCGCTTTTTGGGTCGGCCCACGAATGCATCAACTTGCCACTCGCCACAAATTCAAAACTGTAGGCGATTTCCTCGAACATCGATATGACCATAATGTCCGTGCAGTGATAGCAGTGTTGCTCTGGTTCGGAACACTTATTATTTTGGCAGCACAGCTCTTGGCAATTGCCTTTGTATTAAATGTCATTACGGGCCTTCCACAGTACGTCGGCTGCATTATCGGTGGCGTCGTCATCATGACGTATTTTACAGCTGGTGGATTATTGGCCTCTGCTTGGGTCAATGTAATTCAACTGTGCATGCTGCTTATTGGTTTTATGTTGGCCGTACCCTTTGCACTCTTTCAAGGCGGTGGCCTCGAGACCGTCTTCACAAACACCGAAGCAATACCTGAATACTGGAACTTCTTAGGTGGTTCTAGAGGCGGGTGGATCTACTTACCAATGCTCGTACCAGCCTTTATTGTCTCACCAGGCTTACTGCAAAAAGTGTACGGCGCAGCGGATGAGCACACAGTACGCCGTGCTGTCGGCTGGAGCGGCCTAGTCTTGCTTCTATTCGCTTTTGTCCCAGCATTCTTAGGTGCTATCGCGCGATCGGCATATCCAGACCTAATTAACCCTGGAATGGCCTTACCACTCCTGCTAATGGAATCTTTGCCTCCACTAATAGGTGCAATTGGCCTTGTCGCGCTATTTTCAGCTGAGGTCAGTTCAGCTGACGCTATTTTATTTATGCTATCAACGTCACTCAGTCAGGACCTCTATCGGCGGTTCATTAATAGAGAGGCCAACGACTCATCTGTATTAAAAGTCGCACGTCGAGCAGCCATAGGTGGTGGCACTCTGGCGTTACTCATCGCAATTTTTGCTAAATCGATCATTACTGTGATGAGTGTGTTCTACACATTACTAACCGTGAGTTTGTTTGTTCCAATCGTCATGGGTCTCTACATTCGTAAGATTGGAACTCCCGAAGTATTGTCTGCAATTGCTGCAGGGCTTGCTCTGGTAGTGACGGTCGAGATAATCTCGATCGAACAAACTTCTGGAGTGTTCACCTCAGCCACGCTGGGCGTCATTGCTAGCGTCACAGTGTGCATGACAATCTGGGCAGCGAGACGATACCTAACAGGCTCACCAAGGAGTTCTAATACACCAGCGGCCCGCCTCTGAAAGGATGACTCTGGGATGTCAACCAAAGATTACTTTAATCTAAAAAATAAAATAGTTGCGATAATTGGCGCAGCTTCAGGTATTGGCAAAGCCACTTCACTTGAATTCGCTAAACATGGCGCAATCGTTCACTGCTTCGACATTAACGACGCTGGCGTCCAGGCGGTTGTTCAACAAATCAATGAATCTGGATGTGCATCCTACGGCACAATGCTAGACATCACAAAGGAAGATTTAGTTAACGAAGCTCTTGATAGCATTGTGCAGTGCCACAGCCAACTTGACGTCGTAATATGCACGCCAAGTGTAAACGTGCGGAAATCGCTACTGAACTACAGTTCTGATGAATTCGACAAAGTGGTTTCCCTTAATCTAAAAGGTAGTTTTAATGTGCTTCGGACGGCTGGGCGACACATGACTCAGGCAGGCGCAGGTAGCATCGTCCTGTTTTCCTCGATCCGTTCACAAGTGGTTGAACCAGGTCAGTCGGTCTATGCCGCAACCAAAGCCGGTATCGTACAACTTGTACGGACAGCCGCTGCAGAATTCGGACCTTCAGGGGTTCGAGTTAATGCACTGGCCCCAGGCATTGTTGAAACACCCCTGACAGAGCCAATTAAGTCCGTCCCAGATTGGTATGAAGCGTATGCTTCCAAGACTGTACTTGGACGCTGGGCAACCCCAGAGGAAATGGTTGGGCCTATAATATTTTTATCATCGGATGCTTCAAGTTATGTTACAGGAACCGTGCTATTTGTTGACGGCGGCTGGACAGCAGCGGATGGACGATATCATCCACCTGGCGTGTAAATCTATCTTAATTAGGCTTGACTCGTTTAGATCGAACGCTTTACAACTGAAGCAGTCTTCAACCTGGCATGTTAACGGTCTTGGCATGCAGTGAGAAAGAACTATCCAGAGTAATGACACGCCCCTCCCCGCGCATCAACCTTCATGAACCACCAAGACATCATGATACGATGCTGAAATGTTACTCGTTCTTAGTTGCAGCTTAAATCCGAATAGTCGTTCTCGTATTCTCGCCAAGCGTGCCAACGAACAGCTACTAGCGGCGGGCCAGGAAACAAGGTTTGTCAATTTGGCCGATTACCAGTTACCACTTTGTAATGATTCCGACTGTTATTCGACTGAATCGGTCATTCAACTCCAAACCTGGATTCAAGAGGCCCGTGGCATCTTGATCGCAACACCCGTTTATAACTACGGCGCCAGCGCCGCTACGAAGAATCTCATCGAATTAACTGGAAAAGCCTGGTCAGAGAAAGTGGTCGGATTTCTCTGTGCCGCAGGAGGAAAAGGCAGTTATATGTCCCTCATGGGACTTGCCAACAGCTTGATGCTCGACTTCCACTGCCTCATAATTCCCCGCTTCGTTTATGTCACGAAAGAAGCTTTCTCTGACGGAGTCCTAGAAGATGCAGAAACCAAAGAACGGCTGGACGAAGTACTCGAAAAACTTGTTCATTTAAGTCAAATTAGTGAACGCTTCTAATTAGGCATGCGCACATGATATTGTGAGGATGTCTTATAGAGAAAGGTGTAGAAATGCCCTTTGGTATTGGTCTTCCAGAACTGCTGGTCATCTTCTTCATTCTCGTACTGATCTTTGGGGCGAAACGCCTCTCAGGCCTTGGTCGAGGCATGGGGCAGGCGATCAAAGGATTCAAGGAAGAAGTCAAAGATCCGGACGACCAGAAAAGCGAAGACTGAGCGAGGTTCCACTAATCTTGCTCAGCCTTTAACCTAACTCCGTCGAAGACTAGGGATATGTCTCGACCGGCTAAAATTAGGTGATACGTTTAGTGGGCCTTTACCTCTCGGCCACGCCAAGCGCCGCCAGTCTTACGGCGACATCACTACCCGCTGTGGAAGCATTGACTTCTTTGTCGATATAAATAATCTTGCCAGCACCATCGATATAGAAAGTCCAACGCGCCGGAAACGGGCGCACTGCTGTTACGACACCATAAGCTTCCGCGACATCTTTTTCCTCGTTACTTAATAATGGAAAATCTGCCTCTAACGATTCGGCAAACTTGGTATTGGTCTCTATGTCGTCGACGCTGACCATGAAATAAGCAGCGTTAAATTTCTTAATAGAGTCACCGTTCTCACGGAACGATTTACATTCAGCCGTTCACCCACCAGTGAAAGCCTTTGGAAACCACGCAAGGACAACCGTTGTGCCTCTAAGCTCAGAGAGCGAGTGAGTATTACCATCGGAACCAGCTAATGAAAACTCGGGCGCCATGTCGCCAGGTTTTAAGTCTTCAGCGCTGACAACGAACGCGCCGATCGCCATCACACTCAACACTACGCAAATCACCAGTAACATCTTGATCATCGATGCGCTCCTTAACCTCACGACTTGCTACATCATTAATGGCTCAATTTAACCGACAAAACACGCTTACAACATACATTCCAATACTCATCATACACGATTCCTGTAACCAAGCTTATCTCGATCAACCTCTCGACAACTTGACATCTGTCCACCGTTTGCAAAACATGGTGTTGGTGCCCATATGGCAATAATTGCATCCACTTTTTAAGTTGTCAGAATCTTACTCGCCAATAAGTCTCAACAAACCGATAGATGTTTTAAACAGACTCTTAAAAAGAAGCCAATGAGGCACCACTTACTGCAAACCGCCTTCGGCCCACCCCCGTATCCAGAACTGCGAAACCAATACGGTAAAGCTAATGAGTGCTAAGTTCGTCGCGATCGGTGTTGCGATCGCGTTACAACTAGGTGCCATTGTAGGATTAATTTTGATTGTCAATGAAGACAACTCAACCGTTCATGAGCAATTAAATAGCGCGCCGAGGGCAACATCGCTCGTTGATAATAAAAACAATACACCCCGATTAGCCATGACGGGCTCCGGATGGAGACTGGTCGAACAATTTTCTGCGCACTATGCCCTGATACTGGAAGTCGAAGCTGAAAATCTTTCTGATGCGAAATCTATTGCCCAACAACTCGCCGAACCAGTACAGGATTCGTACAATGAAATCCTCGTATACTTTTTCCCTCCCGATGGACAAGGAGGCTTACCGGACCGTCGAGTACAGTGGACAGAATCCACTGGATATGTAGAGGTAAATCTTCGATCACAATAGAAAACAGAAACCTCAAACTAAAGATCCTGTATTCTGAAGTAAATAACATTGAATTCATCCTCTATTTTCGAGAAATACCCATGAATAGATCTGACATTATCGCGAAACAAAAAGAATTTCTATTCCCATCAGTGGCGACCTTCTATAAAGATCCACTACCACTTGCCCGGGGTGAAGGTCAGTACGTGTGGGATGTGGAAGGCAAACGATATCTCGACTTCTTTGCCGGCATCGTCACTGTTGGTGTAGGACACTGTCATCCAAAAGTAACAGCTCGCATCGCCGAACAGGTCAAGACATTGCAACACACGTCCACGATGTTTCCACACGAGTCAACTGTCCGTCTGGCCGAAAAAATGGCGTCGATTACTCCCGGCCCACTCAAGCAGACTTATTTCACTAATAGCGGATCCGAAGCCAATGAGACTGCGGTGCTGTTGGCCCGTTTACATACTGGTCGGAACGAAATCGTTGCACTTCGTCATGGTTATAGCGGTCGCTCATTAACTGCAATGTCACTAACTGCCCACGCTAATTGGCGACTCAACCCGGTAACTGATCCAAGTATTGTCCACGCGCATAATGCATATTGCTATCGGTGTGCGTTCGAAAAAACATATCCAGACTGCAAATTGTTGTGCGCTCGAGATATCGAGGAGCTTATTGCAACTGCAACATCAGGCAAGATAGCTGCATTTATCGCTGAACCAATTCAAGGTGTAGGTGGCTTCGTCACTCCACCGGCCGAGTATTTTCAAGAAATTGCCAAGATTGTGCGCCAGCATGGTGGGCTTTTCATAAGTGATGAAGTGCAAACTGGCTTTGGTCGCACTGGCAAACACTGGTTTGGCATCGAGCACTGGGGAATCGAACCAGACATTATCACGTGCGCAAAGGCGATGGCTAATGGCACGCCGGTCGGTGCCACGGTGACCACTCCTGAAATTGCAGCTGCGATCACGGGAGCACAAATCTCGACCTTCGGCGGAAATCCAGTCACTGCAACCGCAGCCTTAGCAACGATTGAAGTCATCGAGGAAGAAGGGTTGCTTGAGAATTCAGCTACTCTGGGCCTCGAATTCGCTGACGGTCTTGAACAATTAAAGGCTTCTCACGAAATTGTCGGTGATGTTCGCGGTATGGGACTAATGCAAGCGATTGAATTAGTCCATGATAAGGAAAGCAGACAACCAGCGCCGACCGCTATGAATGCACTCCTTGAAGCAACTCGAGAAAACGGCCTATTAATTGGCAAAGGTGGTTTGTATGGCAACAGTGTGCGCCTCTCGCCACCACTGAATATCACTAAAGCTAACGTAGACGAGGCAATCGACATACTTGATAAATCCCTGTCACACGTCGAACAAACCGAAATGGGCAATTCCTAACTAGTTAAGCAGAACATTAAGTTGAAAGAATTTACTCGGAATTCTTTTTATGGTCCAGGAAACTGTTGAAGAAGCGCGGGCACATCTGGCGCGAGCTCGCAATCAACATTGATCCAGTCACCATAGGGATCAAGCAGAAGTGCATGAATCCCAGCTGCCCTCGCTCCAACCACGTCGGCATGATACATGTCACCTACGTGAAGAGTGGTTTCTGGTGAGGCTCCAGACACGTTGAGTGCGTGTTCAAAAATACGAGGGTCTGGTTTCTCATACCCCACAATACGTGAATCAATCACTGACTCGAACAAGTCCCGCAAGTTTACGGCAGCAATCAACTCTTCGACCGTACCATCAGAATTACTTACCACAACCAACTGTAGGCCACGATTCTTCAACGCCGCCAGAGTCTCAGGCACTTGAGGTAACAAATTCGACCAGAGTCTCACTCGACCGATCGCGTCGAACGCCTGAACAAGATCATGCGCTACTCTAGAGAGTGACGATTCATTATGGACTGGCTGAGGTGGAAGATTTAACAACATGACGTGTAAGTAGAGCTCAAAAGTGCTCAATGTCTCGGTGGTTCGCTCAGAGTTTAGTGACGCCGAAACAGTTGGTCTAGCAGCCGCTTCTGCACGCCGTAGATCTTGGACATCACAGGCAATCTGATGCCTAGCCAACTCAGCCTTTACTAGTTCGAGATCAAAGGAAACCAGGGTATTCCCAACATCAAAAAAGAGAGTCCGAAGATCCCCATAGGGAATGGAATGGCTTGCCAAGAATGTTCTCCTAACCAGATAAAGCCTTAAGCTTACTCGTGCGCTCATGTCTTATCGAAGGAAATTAATACAGCGCTGCTATAATGTAAGTCAAACTGATGCGTTTAATAGATAATTTCATCGATGGTTCCTGGCAGTCACCAGATTCATCTAACCGAGTACCGAACATCAACCCAGCAGACACAAGGGAAATTATTGCTGAGGCGCCGCTCTCGACCTCAGTCGATGTAGCAAAGGCTGTTAAAGCAGCTGAGCGAGCCTTTCCCGATTGGCGTGCCACACCAGCACCGAAACGAGGGCAGCTACTGTACCGGGTGCAGCGAAAAATGGAGGAACGCCGAGATGAGCTTGCAGAGGCACTAACACGCGAAGAGGGAAAAACGCTCGCTGAATCACATGGCGAGGTTCAACGTGCCATCAACGTAGTCGAATTTTTTGCTGCAGAATCGCGCCGCATTAACGGCGAAACAATTCCGTCTGAATTTCCAAATACCTTTTGCTATACCGTACGAGAACCAGTTGGCCCATTAGCGCTTATCACGCCCTGGAATTTCCCTATTGCCATCCCGATGTGGAAGCTTGCACCTGCAATCGCATGTGGAAATACTGTGGTGCTTAAACCTGCATCTCTAACTCCTCTTTCCGCAGCACTCATCGCAGAGATCTTCAATGAGTGTGACACTCCAGCTGGAGTACTCAACATTGTATATGGGAGTGGCCGTAACGTCGGCGAACCCCTTGTCGCACACCCTTCAATTAAGGGCGTTTCATTTACGGGCTCGAACGACGTCGGTGCCAACCTCTATGGAACAGGGGCTGCACGAGGAATTAAATGCCAATGTGAAATGGGAGGGAAAAACCCGATTATCGTGCTGGACGACGCCGACCTCGAACTGGCAGTCAACAGTGCTGTACAGGGTGCCTACGGCTCAACTGGGCAACGTTGCACCGCCACTAGTCGTGCCGTTGTCGTCGACTCCATCGCTGATACTTTCGTGGAACGTGTTGAGGAACAGGTCAATGCTCTCTCGATTGGTAACGGTCTTGAGCCAGAAACCGACGTGGGACCTTCCGTAGATAAACAACAGCTTGAAACGGTCCTTGACTTTATCAATATTGGACAACAAGAGGGAGCTCAACTGATTACAGGAGGCAAATTACTTGCCACCGAAATACACAAGCATGGATTCTTCATCGAACCATCTCTTTTCGACCACGTTACATCAGATATGCGAATCGCACAGGAAGAGATTTTCGGTCCAGTTCTGTCGGTCCTCCGAGTACCAGATACAGCAACTGCTCTATCCGTTGCCAACGACGTACGATATGGACTTACCGCCTCGATCTACACACGAGATATTTCCAAGGCATTAACTTTTACGGATAAATTGCAAGCTGGAATCGTACATGTAAACTCTCCAACTGTTGGCGGTGAAGCACATATCCCATTTGGAGGAATGAAGGCGACCGGCGTAGGACTCCGAGAAATGGGTCGTGAGGCTATAGCGTTCTACACTGAACTGAAAGTGGTCTACTGGGATTACACAGGGTCGGATCGAAAGGGTAACTTATATTAAGTGCGAGGCATTCTGGAAGCAACTTCTTGCACTATATACACTCCAGAGCTCGAACCGATACGTGTTGCTCCGGCTCTGAGCATTGCCTGCAATGTGTCGTAATCCCTCACTCCACCAGCAGCCTTCACACCGATCCCGGCGCCAACAGTCTTACGCATTAGCGCTACATCCTCAACAGTTGCACCTCCTAGTCCGAAACCGGTACAAGTCTTTACAAACATCGCACCAACTGTTTTGGCTATCTGACACGCCACAACCTTTTGTTCGTTGGTAAGCAGCGCAGCTTCAATAATCACCTTGCTAATCACATCGTTCTCACGACACACCTGCACCACATTACCGATATCATGTTCGAATAAATTCAAATCGCCAGACCGTAGCGCACCTACATTAATGACCACGTCGACTTCAGACGCACCATCTAGTATGACCCGTTCAGCCTCATGTCGCTTGATGTCCGTTGTATTCGCACCAAATGGAAAACCCACAACAGCACAAACACCGACTTGTGTTGACCGTAATTGTTCACATGCTAGTTTTACCCACGTTGGATTAACACAGACGGTCGCAAATTTGAACTCCGTGGCCTCGCGACATAATTGCTCAACACCGGTCTGGGGAGTATCAGGCTTGAGAAGAGTATGGTCGATCAGTGCTGCTACAACACTAGGCGTCATGTGGCAGGTAGACTCCAGAACTAACTTTGCTCCAATCTAGAAAGCTTTTCAAGGCGACGATGGTAGTTCGACCTGCGCAACACAACAGCAAGCCAAGCATCTACAATCGCACGTGCTTGCTCAACATTAATCAGACTGGCACCCAAGGTAAGAACGTTCACGTCGTAATCTTCTTGAGCACAAGTCGCGAGCTGCTCGTTCTGCACCATAGCCGCACGTACACCTTTAATCTTATTCGCTGAAATGGCGGAACCAATGCCAGTCTGATCAATCACAATTCCGGCTTCTACTTCACCACGAGCTACTGCCAAAGCAACTGTCGCAGCAACATCAAGGCAATCTACTTCATCCTTAGCATCGAAAGCACCCAGATCATGTACAGTACGACCTTGACTACGCAGGTAACGGATCAGTTCGGCTTTAAACGTTACACCCGATTGATCAGCTCCAACGGCCAGTGCACGCACATAATCAGAAACGCTTGGTCCTGTCATTTCTGAACTATCAGCATCTACAGATTCCAGAACTGTTACACGCCTCATTTTCAGCGTGTCACGCGCTAAGGGTGTAACTCGCCCTCCTCGGATTAACTCGACTGTTGAGCCAACATCTAAGACTCGAGCTTCAACTTCTGTGATGATCTGAAAGCGCTTCATCTCGACCTCAGTAAGGCAAATCTCCATCACAATAATCTAAGTTGGAACAAGCAACTATATGATACGCTTCGCTGCTAATCCTTAGAAGCAGCTCATGTCATACAAACTGATCGACGCACCACTACTAACGGCAGACCAAATTCGAACACGTGTATATGAACTCGCGCAAGCCCTTGAATCAACTACTAATGAACCATTGCACCTTGTTGCAGTGCTCAAGGGAAGCATCGTATTTCTAGCCGACCTGATTCGAGCTATGCGAGGTCCCATCACTCTGGATTTCATTGCTGTTTCTAGCTATGACGTCAACGTCTCTTCTGGCGCCGTGCAACTCTTGAAAGACATCGATACCAATATTAAAGACCGGTCGGTGGTTATCATCGAAGACATTGTAGACACTGGTCTCACACTTGAATATATCCAGACACTTCTTAGATCGAAAAAACCTAAAACTCTGCATTCAGTATGCCTTCTCAGTAAACCGTCACGGCGTCAAAAGAAGGTTGTCATCGACCATGTAGGCTTTGAAATCGAAGATCATTTTGTCGTCGGCTACGGCCTAGATTACGAACAGCAGTATCGACACCTTCCTCACATCTCGATTGTCGAAGTTACATCGGAACAATAACTGGTTTAAATTATTCCGGATCGCGAACACCTATAGCTTCCAGTACTTTAGTAGCCATCGCACGAGCCTCGGAAATTACAACATCCTCATCCAGGGTAAGCACGTCTTTGTCTCGCATTAGCACTCGACCATTAACGATGGTTGTAACAACGTCGTCTCCATAGGTTGTGTAGACTAGATGGGAAATTGGATTGTACATTGGTGTCTGCCGCGCAGCATCCATAGAAACTACAATTAAATCAGCGCGTTTACCAACTTCAAGAGAACCGACTTGATCCTCTAGACCTAAGACCTTTGCCCCTCCAATGGTTGCCATTTCCAAGGCAACCTCAGCTCCAACTGCGCGTGGATCGTTGTCAATCAACTTGTGTAATAACGCAGCAAATCGCATCGCCTCAAACATATCTAAGTTGTTATTACTTGCAGCACCGTCCGTGCCAAGCCCAACTGCGACACCAGCTGCTAGATAGCTAGACACTGGTGCAGTGCCGCTCGCCAATTTCATATTACTTTCTGGATTGTGCGACACTCCAACCTCGTTTTTCGCTAACACAGCAATATCTTCTTTGGACACCCAAATTCCATGGGCAGCTACCGTATTCGCGCTCCAGAACCCAATCTCATCCAAGTATTCAGTTGGCGTTTGAGAGTACTGTTGCTGTGCCATTTCAACTTCATCCCTCGTTTCCGCCAAATGAATCAATAACGGTACTTTGTGTTGTCGAGACAAAGCATGCGACGCCTCCAGCATCTTTCGATCAAGCGTAAACATCGCGTGAGGCGCAACCGCGGGTATGATTAATTCATGATCTTGCCATCGTTCAATAAATTGTGAAGCTCGCTCCAGCGCTTCGCTAGGTGTCGCAGCGTCCGGTGCAGGAAACCGGATCACCGTCTGACCCAAAACAGCCCTCATGCCTACTTCGTGGGTTACTTCCGCAATTACGTCTTCAAAATAATACATGTCTGCATAAGTCGTCGTGCCTGATCGAATCATTTCAAGTAAAGCCAGTTTGGTTCCAACACGAACAAACTCAGGTGTAACAGTCTTGGCCTCTGCAGGCAAAATGAACTGGTCAAGCCAATCCATCAATGCAAGGTCATCGGCAAGGCCCCGATACATAACCATCGGCGCATGGGTGTGTGTATTAATCAACCCCGGTAATACTATCTGTCCTGATGCCTCAATCGTGTCGTCTGAAATGTACTCCTTCTGAACTCTGTCTGGTGAACCAATAGCCACAATGCCATCCCCCGCAATGGCAATCGCGCCAGGAGTTAAAACCCGCCGATCATCATCCATAGTGACGATCACTCCTCCTGTAATGATTAGCGAAACTGCACGCTGTGCTGCAGACAGGTACCCTGCGCCACTCATCAGAAATATCAGGATGAACGATGCTATAAACTGAACCATGTAAACTCCAGATCGAGATTATCTGATAGGGTGACGATCAGTCCTTGCAAGAGCTTTCGACTAGCATTCAATAATAGGGGTATAGGCAATTATGGCATGTTATGTGAATAATCACCCATTAGTACAAGATGCCCTAGCCACGCTTCGACGAACCACCACGACGACTGAGCAATTTCGTAAAGCCACGAAACGCATCAGCCATCTACTGATCGCGGAGACAACTCGAAACATCCGAATAAATCCGATCAAAGTTGAGACATCATTGGGAATCGCTGATGGTTTTACCATCGCCAGTGACGTGGTATTCGTACCAATCCTTCGCGCTGGTTTAGGAATGCTCGAAGTCGCACTTGAGTTAATTCCGGCCGCCCGTGTCGGCTACATTGGATTAGAACGCGACGAAACAACTGCTGCTGCCTCGACCTATTACTCAAAATTACCGAACGATCTCACCAGCAGTCAGGTCTTTGTCTTAGACCCAATGCTTGCAACCAGCGGAAGCGCTGTAAGGGCAATGGACATTCTCCGCAAGGTTGGCGCTACCGATTGTCATTTAATTTGTATTATTGCCGCCAAAGACGGTATAAGAACTTTCGAGAAGTGCCATCCTAAGGTACCTGTGCATACTTCTGCCGTGGATCCAACGCTGAATGAACAACAATATATTGTGCCGGGGCTTGGAGATTTTGGAGATAAACTCTATGGCACATCATAGAGTAGTAACCACTCTTAAATGCAGATTCCAATCATGAATATTCAAATAATCCAAGGTGAGTGGAATGAGTGGTGGGCGCTAGTGGATTCGAACCACTGACCCCCGCCGTGTGAAGGCGATGCTC
>CAJXDY010000040.1:0-22381 GCA_913052135.1 uncultured Acidobacteriota bacterium | reverse complement strand
ACATGGTGATCCTTCTTCCAGGAGGAGCCGGGATTCCAGTCGACTCAAAATGTCCCTTTAAAAAATATGCGGAGGCAATAGAGGAAACTGAACCTAGACGAGTGAAAGAATTGATGAAAGCTCATGGAGACGCAGTCAAAGGGCATGTGACCGAGTTAATCCGAAGAGATTATTCGAAAAATACTCACGGTGACTCCGATTTCACGGTCATGTTTATGCCTGGTGATCACTTATTGGCCGCCGCCTTGGATGAGCATCCAGAGCTCCAAGATGAAGCTCTCACTGAGGGAATTCTGATCACCAGTCCAGTCTCGCTGGTTGCCTTATTACGAACCGTTCGAATTTATTGGACGCACGAGGAAACAAATCGTAATGCCCAAGAGATTGCAACTGCAGCTCGTACCTTGTATGACCGGGTTGAAAAATGGATGGAACATTATGGAGAGGTCGGCGAGGGTTTAACCAAAGCAGTCAAGGCCTTTAATAAATCGAAGGGCAGCTTCACTCATCGGATCGTCCCAGCAGGAAAGAAAGTCATGGACCTAAAGGTGACCCAACCGAAAAACAAACCACTGGACGACGCCAAGTCTGGTCCAAAAACGATTGATATCTTGCCGGAATAACTGGCCTCACATCTCGACTACGTCTGATGAGCGTGAAACCGGAACCGTGCGACCGCGCCTCCTTGATATTTAATATTGAGGGCGTTAGGCTGTAGCGCGAAAGAGACGTAGAAGCAAGAGACCTTATCCTGGGAGATCACGATGAACGCGAAGCTACCTGTTGCTGTGCTCGCCGTTACCTTACTCGCCGGGCTCGGCTTTTCAGCATGTGCCACTGAATCGGAAGTCGAACCGGTGGCCGAAGAACCTGCGGTGGAGACGACTGAGGCGGTCGCCGAGACGGGGGAGCCTGCCGGTGCGCACACCTCAGCCGAGTGGCAGCTCTGGGCCTATTCCACTGCCGCTCCTTCGTTTATTGGCGAGACTGCGACGATCTTGGATGGCGACAATAATGTGTTGAGAGAAGGCACGAATGGCTGGACCTGTCTTGCCGCCAACCCACGGGGAATGTCCGACCCGGAGAACGGCTGGAACGATGCCCTCGAGGCAATGCCCTTATGCGGAGACGAAGAAGGCTTCAAATGGATAGGCGCCTATCTGACCGGTGAGACCCCGCAACTTGAGCGCGACACCTATGTGTGGATGCTCCATGGTGATAAGGGTGAGGACAACAGCACCCCGTTCGTAAGGAATCAGGCCGATGCAGAAGATCCAGCGAACTGGATCGAATCAGGACCTCACCTGATGCTGATGCCTAAAGACCCTGCGAGTCTGGACAACTTCACCAGCGACTTCACGACAGGTGCGCCCTATAACATGTTCCGTGGTACGAAATACGCGCATCTCATGATTCCCACGGAGGGTTACTTCGACGACAAGCAGTGAAGCGTAACAGGCAGGAGGTTCTGATAGTCACTGCCGGCGAGGCAGGCGTGGCACCGTAATGGGGCTCGCCGCCTCCACCTGGCTCCAAATCCGACGTCCCACCTTGTCTGCTTCTGCGATGATGCGGTCCTCGTCCATCGTCAAGACCTTGCGGCTGCGCATGACGAACTGGCCGTCGACCATAACGGACTCGATGTCGGACGGTTGACCGTTATGGATCCACGCGGACACAATACGGCCCGCCGGCACCAGGTGGGCCTGCTGGGTATCAAGGACAATCAGGTCCGCCTTCTTCCCAATTTCAAGTGAACCGAGGAGCTGTTCCTGATTCACGGCGCGCGCACCGCCTTGGGTCGCGTCTTCAAGAATGTCTTCTGGCTGCGGTCGAGTGCCAGGAATCACATCATTGCGCGAAATGCGTTCCGTGAGGAGAGCGATCTTCATTACTCCGAACATGTCGTTGGTGTTGTTGTCGGTACCGCTTGCGATGGGACAGCCGGCCGCTCGGAGCTTTGCAATTGGTGGAATCACTCCTCGATTCGCGGCCATATTTGCCTGATGCGAAATGATGGTACCGGTGCGCCCAAGTAACGCGATATCGGCATCGTTGACATATCGGCAGTGTGCGGCGAAGAGCCGAGGACCGAGGAAACCATGTTGATCAAGAAACGCCGGAGGACGAAGGCCATGATGTCGCACCATGAACTCGACTTCGGGGACGCTCTGCGACAGATGGATCGTGTATCCGAGATCGTGTTTGTCAGCGAACGCCCGGATGGCCCGCAGCAGTTCAGGTGATGAGGTCTCGGCGAGCGCGGCGGCCGGGAACACGGTGATGCGGCCTTGCTCCTTGCCGTGCCACGTGGTGAACAAGTCGTTGATGCGCTGCAACCCTTCGTCCCGCCGCTTGGCGGAGAACGTGGGGGGTGCACTATTTGCAAGTCCTCCCGGGGACATTGGTCCGGCAACATTCTCGCTATCGCGCACCGACTCTGCGAAGACGCACCGCAGACCTGTTTGCGCTAAGGCCGCGGCGTTTGGGCTGATGTTTCCGGTGTTCTCCACAATCGTGGTGGTCCCGGTCTTGATGGCTTCCAGCGCAGCGACGGTCACCATTAAGGTGGCTTCCTCACCTTCAAGGAGACTATTGGGCCGGACAGCCAGTCGTGCAGAATTCGGGAATCCGAAGTCTTCATTGAAGCCACGGGCGAGGACCGCCGCCATGTGGGCATGACAGTTGATCAAGCCTGGCAGTAGCGCCTTTCCCCGTCCATCGTAGACATCGGCGTTCGGATAGGTCTCCAGGACTTGCTCGGTAGGGCCAATTGCAACGATCTTGTCGCCGTCGACTGCAAGGGCTACATCGTCTTGAACCGCATCGACGCCGACTACGGT
Source organism: uncultured Acidobacteriota bacterium (assembly GCA_913052135.1). Classification (GTDB taxonomy): domain Bacteria; phylum Acidobacteriota; class Vicinamibacteria; order Vicinamibacterales; family UBA823; genus UBA8106. The sequence goes on along the minus strand of CAJXDY010000040.1, from coordinate 19,538 downwards.
TGTATGAGCAAAGACGATGGTTTTGCTTAATGTTGCCTGACTCTGGACAATCCTTTCCCCGAGCAGGAGTGCCGCAGAACCGGCGAGCACTTGTCGCCGACTGAAGGTGGTTGGTCCGTCCGGAGACTGCGAAGTTGACGACGTACGATGATTAGTCGACTGTGGCATGGTGGCACCTTGTCTCGATTGGGACCCCGAGAGTCTTCGGTCGTAACCAGAAACGCTCAATAGGAAACAAATCCAATCTTCCGCACATTCCCGTCTCGATCAACCGAATATCCTTCAGGCTCATCCGTCCAGGTCAGGTCCGGCAATATGTCCTCGAGTACCTGCCGGTGATCACGGATGACCTGCTTGTTGGCTATCTTATATGCCACGTTATCCCATTCATGTGGATCATTTTCGTGGTCATATAGTTCCTCAAGATTGATATCAGGATAATAGATGTACCGGTACCGTTTGCTTCTCACGGCATGCCCCACAACCGGTTCATCCGTCCAACTAAACTGATAGCTGGTCACAACCGGTGGAGTCTCTGCATCGGGGTCGTTGAACTGAGGCACTAGGCTGGTTCCGTCGAGGTGTGACGGTGGATTAAATCCTGCGAGATCAACCAGCGTTGGATAGAGATCCATTAAGCTGACGGGCTGGTCGCTGGATGCCCCAGCTTCGGTTATCCCAGGAGCTGAAACGATGAGTGGCACTCGCGTTGATCGTTCCCACAGCGTAAACTTCTCGATATTTTCCTTTTCACCCATATGCATGCCGTGATCGGACCATACAACCAAGATGGTATCTTGGGCGTACTCTGAATTCTCAAAGGCCTCTAATACTCGACCCAGCATGGCGTCGGCAAAAGTGATCGACGCAGCGTAGGATTGGACGACTTGCTTCCATTGTTTGTTATCCACCACCCATTGATGGATCCAACGACGTCCGTGGTCAAAGGCGTCCTCAAGATCATCTTTCTTGGTTACGGGTAGGACAATGTCTTCCAAAGGGTATAAGTCAAAATACTTCTGCGGCACCTCCCACGGATCATGTGGTTTCCAGATCCCCATTGCCAAGAAAAAAGGCCTATCGTGGTTTTGGCCGAGTTGGTAGCGGGCCCAGTCGACAACATGATAGTCAGCCATTTTTTCGTCGGGCACCGTCACCGGTCCCCACGTCCACCAACTGCCTTCACCACCACCGGGCCGGGTTTTGTTGTTCACCGTTGGCGGGTAAATCACCTCATTCGGAGCTCGAATCTGGAAGGGGTGGGAAATGTAGGAACTTGGGTAATAAAAATCCCAATTGGCCGGTTCGACTTGACTGGTGGGTGCCCATGGTGGGGCTTGACTGTGATAGATCTTTCCAGCCCCTAAGGTCTTATAACCACGATTCTTGAAAAACTGTTCAAGAGTTTCCACGTTCCGCAGCGTTTCAAATTCCCGCCACTTCGGCTCATCTCCCCAGTACACATTCTCTGCTCCTGACCGAGCGTGATGGACTCCGGTGAGGATTGCGGTTCTGGCGGGAGCACAGGCCGGGGCTGGGGTATGAGCGTTCGTGAAGATCATGGATGACGCTGCGAGGCGATCTAAGTTGGGGGTCTGGATCGTCATGTCCGGATGACCGTTCATAAAGCCAGCCCAGTCGTTCAGGTCGTCCACTGCAATAAACAGAATGTTAGGTTTTGTTGCAGCATTCGAAACCTGAGCGTTTCCGGGAGTGGTGTCTAGAAGCACCAGGCCTGTCAGTAACAACAGTTTAAGGATCTGGGTGCGGCGTGGTTCTTGTGTGTCCATAGGAATCGGAGGCGCTCAAGATTCGTCTGTGACGAGTCGGCGAATGGTGCCGTCGCGCTTGTTAAGGATGAAGAGTTGTCTGTCAGGACCAAGGCTCATACGCATATCGGCCCGAGTTGCCGGGTCTTTTCCTTGAGAAATATTCCGGGCTTGGATTAATTGAAGCAAGGTTCTGACTTCTTGGCCATCCTTGAACAGCACCCGACGAATCGCTTCCTGTCCACCGTTAGGGAGGTCATCCGCCGAAAAAGAGAACACCTCGCCGCTCGGATTGTCACCGAATAATACGAGATTCGTAAGTTGGGGAATGTCGGTCTGCCGGTAGGCATAGACGCCGGTTGCCGCCGAACCGCGCTGGAGCAACGGGTCCAGCTGTCCGTACTCGACTACAGGGTAAGACATTCTGGAATCGCCCCGTTGGTTTATCAGACTCACGGCGCGCCGACTAATAAACTCAAAGCTGCCTTCCCAGACGTTCCAGCCGAGGTTTGCTCCAGCCGTGACAAGACTGATTTCTTCTACGATGTTCTGCCCGATGTCGGCGACGAACATATTGCCGTTCTGGGGATCCCAGGAAAAGCGTTGAGGGTTACGAAGACCCAAGGCATAAATCTCACCGAGTATTTCGCCCCGGCTGTCATTGACGAAGGGGTTATCTGATGGAATCCCGTACTGGCCATTTGCACTGTTGGAACCCATCGGGTCAAGGCGCAGAATTTTTCCGAAGGCGGACATGGGGTTTTGAGACAGATGAAGAGGGTCGCCGCCACTTCCACCATCAGCGGCGCCCATATATAGCAACCCGAAGTCTGCACTCCCAGGAGCTGCTAGCGGATTAAACCCGAGATGGCCACCGTTATGGTTACGAAAGGGTTGTTCGAAGCGGACTAATTCACGAGGTGGTTGCCCCGCATAAATACTTTCGTGCGGAGTCTTGGTGCTCCATTCAAGTAAGACCGTATCGTGAGAATTATCGGAACTCCCAGAGCGAAAATCTGGTGGCGGTGCCATATTCTTAGTGTCAGTCAGTGTGTAGAATTTCCCATAACCACGGGTGCCAGGTTCGCCGAATTGCGGATGAAAAGCAAAACTCTGGAAGCCTTGTTCGTTCCGCGAGAATTCGACATTCACATTCCATGTGGGGTCATTGAGGTTGAGGTACGGGGTCACTGTCTGGCCGTCATAACTCACGCTGTAGAGGGGGCCACGCATGTCGTTCACGAACAGTCGGCCAGTCCCAGGTTCGTCAACCAACAACATCATGCGGGGTGCGCTACCGTCGCTGTCCGGGATTGTGGCGAACTCGGTAATACTCACTTCCAGCGCGGCTTGACGGGCGCCAATTGATTCGGCAAAAGGATCGTCGGTGGTCTGGGTGTGTCCAGGCGAAGCCATTAAGAGTGCCAACACTATGACGTGTACGCTACGCGGCATTATTTAAGTTCCTAGCCTCTCAGTGTGATTCCTGTCCCAAGTGTCTTGTGATTCTTCGTAGTGAATATGGCGCGCCCGCCAGGATTCGAACCTGGGACCCTCGGCTTAGAAGGCCGATGCTCTATCCAACTGAGCTACGGGCGCACATGGTTCCGCGGTACGAGCACTAGCCTATCTCCTATCCACAATCGTGGCAGCGGCTTTCGGCAAAAATTTCTGTTTGCCGATCAGGGTTGGCACGCGCATAGTCGATCAGGCATCGGATCGCCTTGTTCGTGTCGGGCAACCCGTGCTGTGTAACCATATCCTCCAAGAATTTCACTTTGGCTGATTCCAGCGTAATTGAATGCGATGTCCCGTCCTTCATAAGGCCTCCTCGGTTTGCAACATATCAACCCCAACAGTGAGGTTGCTGCGATGAGACAGATACGTCTGGCTGAATGCACCTCAATTAGAGTGTAACTCTTCTGTCCTGACAATTTGACGATTCTCAAGACAAAAAGTTTTGTGCGAATGTGTCATAATCTTCCAAAATGTTGATAGGTTGCAGTGTTCTTTAATGGGTGCGATGAGCAGTCAGTCTTTTCACATCGGTCGGCGACATTTTTTTGAGCGGGTAGCCCTTGGCGTTGGCCTGACGGCAAATTGGTCGGGGCTGTCCGCACGAACCCCAAGTACACATATGCAAGCACAAGCGACTTCAAATGATTCTCGGATCATTGTTTTTCAAGGTGATTCAGTGACGGACTCGAGTCGGAACCGCGAACAGCAGGGGTTTAATGATCCTGCTGGTCTTGGGGGAGGCTATGCGGGTATGGCGGTTGGTCAATTACTGGGACAGACGCCAGAAAACCACTGGGAGTGTTACAACCGTGGAGTTAGCGGGCACAAGGTCTTTCAGTTGGCAGATAGGTGGCAGGCCGATTGCCTTGCCCTTAGGCCTGATGTCCTTAGTATTCTCATCGGTGTGAACGATTTCTGGCACACATTGTCACACGGGTACGATGGTACCGTGGAGACGTACGAACGGGATTACCGAGCCTTGTTGGATCGGACGCGCGTGGCCTTGCCAGACGTCATTTTGATTATTGGTGAACCTTTTGCCGTGACCGATGGGACGGCACTTAGTGAGGCCTGGTATCCTGCTTACGCCGCTTATCGGGGGGCCGCCAAACGGATCGCGGAAGACTACGGGGCGACATGGATTTCTTATCAGTCGATCTTCGATGAAGCCTTGATGCGGGCTCCGGTGGAGCACTGGTGTCCAGATGGTGTACATCCTGCGCCAGCTGGGAACTATCTGATGGCTCAAGCCTGGCTCGACGCCTTCCACGCTGCCGTCATCGCGCAACCGTGACTCGTTGCCAGTAGCGTGTTGTTAAGAATGGAGATTTCGATGCCAAGACGGTTCTTGTATGCATTAGGGCTCATAGTGGCGGTGGCATCTGTCGCCGTCGCCAGCGAGAAAGAACTCCAAGTTACTGTCGAAAAGAATGTGATCTACGGTCAGGTTGACGGTTCGGCGCTGCTCGCCGATATTGGCTACCCAACGGGTAATGAGCTACCGGCCATTATTTATGTCCATGGAGGACGTTGGCGGGGTGGCTCTCGTGACTATCGCGAGAGTCTGGATGTTGCTCAGTGGGCCGAGTTGGGTTACTTCGCGATGACGATTGACTATCGACTTGTTGGTAGTACGCCGGCACCGGCTGCGTACCAGGATCTGCTCACTGCTGTGCGTTGGGTGCATGCGCACGCCGATGAGTACAACATCGATGCGAATAGCCTTTACTTGATCGGCGATTCGTCAGGTGGTCACTTAGTAGCACTTGCCGCCACGCTCGGGGAAGGCCCCTTCGAACGCACGGGCGGTTGGGACGAAGCGCGGTCTGATATACGAGCGGCGATTAGTGTGGCCGGCCCTTATGAACTCAATACGCTCTCTTGGGGTGACCTGTGGACACCTATCGAGGGAGATGTGCTGGAGGCTAGGCGACTCGCTTCACCAATCCGCCAGATTACGGTGGAGACTAAACCCATTTTGATCATCCATTCTGATGACGATCGTTCTGTACCTATCCAACAGGCAATCGATATGGAAGCGGCGCTAGAGGCGAGTGGCGTGACGCATGGGTTCTTGCACTATGCGGATCGAGGGCATATGCGGATTACGGACGAAGTGATCATCGAGAGCTTGGCTTTCATTGACCGTCTCAATAGATAGCAAATTATGGGAGAGCTTTTCGATGAGACTCCTTGGAATCGCAATCAAGTCATACTGTGTAGTTGTGAGATCGGCCAGAGTCCTTCATTAGAAATATTTATAGAATCGTAAACATTATAAATTTGACTGCATAAGCGGTTCGCTGTCTAATGAAAACAGGATGTGTACGAACGGATTGCTCATTGTCGTTAAGATTACCGGCATGGTCATGCCGGAGGTTAGTCACGGGATGATGTAGCCGAGCGTGCAACGAACGAGAAACCCATGGGGCCATCATCCAGAGCTGGGTGAAGGCCTTTTTTCTTATTGGATGGTTCGACGCGAACTTGAAGGAGTGGTGAACGTAACATGAGCAGGCTGCCATTGAAATCCCGAAGTGCGGCACTGACAGAAGGGCCCAGTCGGGCACCAGCCCGAGCGATGCTCAAAGCTGCTGGTTTTAACGACGAGGATTTAAAGCGGCCGCTAATAGGTGTCGCAAACACTTGGATCGAAATCGGACCGTGCAATCTTCATCTGCGGCAGCTGAGTGAACAAGTCAAGAAGGGTATTAGAGCAGCTGGTGGAACACCGATGGAATTCAACACGGTATCGATCTCCGACGGAATTACGATGGGGAGCGAGGGCATGCGTGCCTCTTTGGTGAGTCGTGAGGTCATTGCTGATTCAATCGAATTAGTAGCACGTGGCAATTTGTTTGATGCGTTGGTCGTCTTGGTTGGCTGTGACAAGACAATTCCTGGCGGAGTAATGGCGCTCGCCCGTCTGGATCTTCCAAGCCTGATTCTCTACGGTGGTTCAATCGCACCCGGTAGCTGGGAAGGTCACGATGTGACCATACAGGATGTTTTTGAGGCGGTTGGTGCGCATGCTGCTGGGCGGATTACAGATGGGCAACTTCAGACGCTTGAAAATCAAGCGTGTCCTGGAGCTGGAGCCTGTGGTGGACAATTTACTGCGAACACTATGGCGACCGTCTGCGAGTTTCTCGGTATTTCCCCGATGGGGTCGGCGAGTGTGCCAGCGACGGATGCCGACAAAGATGGCGTGGCGGAGCAGGCAGGTCGGCTAGTTATGGATGTGTTACAACGTGGAGATCGGGCGCGGTCGATTCTCACCCGAGAGGCACTTGAAAACGCCATCGTCGCGGTCGCCGCGACGGGCGGTTCCACCAATGCCGTCTTGCATCTTCTCGCCATAGCGCACGAAGCTAACGTCAACCTTGAGCTCGACGACTTCGATCGCATTAATCGACGCGTGCCCCTACTGGCAGATCTCAAACCTGGCGGACAATTTGTTGCGACTGACCTGTACCGGGCTGGTGGGATTACGCTGGTTGCGAAACGGCTTTGCGATGCTGGTTTGTTGCACACCGACGCGAAAACCGTTACTGGGCGTTCACTTGGGAATGAGGCCGATCAGGCTCAAGAAACGACCGGTCAGGCTGTAGTGCGTCCCTTAGATCACCCGATAAAACCAACAGGTGGCTTGGTTGTGCTTAGGGGTAATTTAGCACCGGATGGTGCGGTGGTTAAGGTGACCGGTCACACAATGAAGGAACACCGAGGTCCAGCTCGCGTGTTTGATACTGAGGAGCAAGCATTTGCGGCGGTGGAACAAGGAAAAATCCGAGCAGGTGATGTGGTGGTCATTCGCTACGAAGGTCCGAAGGGTGGTCCAGGCATGCGAGAGATGTTAGGGGTCACTGCAGCGATTGTTGGCGCTGGACTTGGTGACTCCGTTGCGCTCCTGACAGATGGTCGCTTTTCTGGAGCTACACATGGACTGATGGCTGGTCATGTTGCACCTGAAGCGGCCCAAGGAGGACCGATTGCAGCAGTGCGCGATGGTGACGTCGTGCGGTTTGATATTGAGAAGCGTGAGTTGCAGATGGAGGTGAGCGATGAAGAGATTCAAGCGCGCCTGGCTGAATGGTGTCCACCAGCGCCTCGGTTCGAGAAAGGCGTGATGGCCAAGTACGCGAAGCTCGTAACATCAGCAGCGATGGGAGCGGTGACGGGATGAGATACAAGTTACGCCTGCGAAATGGTCCCGACACACTAGAGATTTATAGTGTCGATCGAATTCGGCCGAAACCGGCGATGCTTGGATTGAGGCAATTATGAAACGAACTGGTTCACAAATCATCTGGGAAAGCCTGGTGCACGAGGGCGTGAAAACTGTCTTTGGGTATCCTGGCGGAGCCATCTTGCCAGCCTACGATGCGATGCTTGAGTATCCCATTAAGCACGTTCTCGTGCGCCACGAACAGGGGGCGACTCACATGGCTGATGGTTTTGCAAGAGCAAGCGGTGAGGTGGGTGTGGCAGTGGCAACATCGGGACCAGGCGCCACCAATATGGTAACTGGTATTGCTACGGCCATGATGGATTCTTCGCCGATTGTTTGCATTACTGGTCAAGTGGGCAGCCGCTTGATTGGTTCCGACGCGTTTCAGGAGACCGATATCACTGGTGTGACGTTGCCTATCACGAAGCATAATTATCAGGTTACTGACGTCCGGGACTTAGCAGGGACGATCCACGAAGCGTTCTACGTTGCTAAATCAGGTCGACCAGGTCCGGTGCTCATCGACGTGACGAAGGATGTGCAGCAGGCGAGTTGTGATTTCGAATGGGATGATGGGGAAGTGCAGTTACCGGGTTACCGCCCTGACTTGCATGCCGCACCTGAAGAGTACCAGCGTGCGTTAGAACTTATTAATGGCGCTAAACGACCGATCATCCTCGCTGGCCACGGCATTGTTTTATCGGGCGCCATGGATGTTGTGAAGGTGATTGCTGAGCGTGCCCAGATTCCAGTCGCGATGACATTGTTGGGCATTGGTTCGTTTCCCGCACACAATCCGTTGAATCTCGGCATGATGGGGATGCACGGTGAAGTTTGGGTGAATTCGGCGATTCAGGAAGCCGATTTGTTACTAGCGTTTGGGATGCGGTTTGACGATCGTGTTACTGGAAACTTGGCAACTTACGCAAAAAATGCCCGTAAGGTTCATATTGACATCGACCCGTCTGAATTCAACAAGACGGTAAAGGTTGATGTTCAGTTGACTGGTGACTTGCGGACTGTGTTGGAAGAAATGCTGCCGAAAATACAATCTGCCGATCGTTCGGATTGGTTGGCGCAGGTCGATGAATTGAAGGGTGACAGTGCAGTTCGTGACATCCAAAATTTACCCGACAGCGGGCATCTCTATGCAGCACACGTAATCAACGATTTGTGGAGGATGACTGAGGGCAAGGCGGTGGTTGTAACTGATGTTGGTCAGCACCAAATGTGGGAGGCCCAATACTACAAGCACGACGCGCCTAGAACGTTGATTACTTCCGGCGGGCTTGGCACGATGGGCTTTGCCCTCCCAGCGGCAATCGGTGCAAAATTTGCGTGTCCGGAAGCGGAGGTATGGGCGATTGTCGGTGACGGCGGATTCCAGATGACGCAAGCTGAACTGGCGACCATCAAACAAGAGCAGATCAAAGTCAATGTTGCCGTTATTAATAATGGATATCTGGGTATGGTTCGGCAGTGGCAGGAGTTTTTTTATGAGCGACGCTATGCAGCCACACCGTTACTAAGTCCGGACTTTGTGAAGCTCGCAGAGGCCTATGGGTTACTCGGGATTGGAGTGTCCGAGCGTGCCGAGGTCGTGCCGAGCGTGCAAAAAGCACGCGATCATGACGGTGCGGTCATTATAGATTTTCAGGTTGAGCAAGAAGACTCCGTTTTTCCAATGGTGGCTGCTGGTGCCGATCTTGACAACATGATTCGTCGTCCAAGTCCCATCGCTGAAACGGGATCGGATGTGTAACAGTGCGAGTGAGCACGAACGATTAATTAACGAAGGATGAAAACTATGCGTCACACTTTCGTAGTGTACGTCGAGGATACGCCTGGTGTGTTAAATCGTGTTGCCTCGTTATTCAGGAGGCGAGCCTTTAATATCGAGTCTCTTACGGTGGGACACACCGAGATGTCTGGCGTTTCTCGAATGACAATCGTCGTTGATACTGACGAATCGGGCGCCCGTCGTCTTGAGGCGAATCTGTATAAACTGGTTAACGTACTGCTGGTTGACGACATTACGACTAAGGGGTCGGTGGAACGCGATCTGGCAATGATTAAAGTGGAGACTACACCGGAGACGCGTGCCCATGTCATGCAACTCGTGGATGTTTTTCGCGCTCGGGTCGTCGATGTAAGCTCAGACTCTATAATTATTGAGACGACCGGCACTGAAGATAAGATTGATGGACTGGTCGAAGTGCTCAAGCAGTATGGAGTGATCGAAATGGTGCGTACGGGACGAGTGGCGATGTCACGAGGACCAAAGAGTGGCGTAGTGCAAGGCGTGAGAACTGGCGCGAAGCGAGATGGTACGCTGACCGACAAAGAAAATGTTTCATATTCTGTATAGAGAAATTGAGTCGGCTGTTTCTCTATTTTTTCTATTTCCCTTCAGGCGAGGATCGATTCATGAAAACGATTTATTACGATGACGCAGCGGATCTTGGACTCATTTGTGACAAAAAAGTGGCAGTGGTGGGATACGGGTCACAAGGTCATGCCCACGCACTTAATTTAAAGGATAGTGGAGTGCGGGTGAAGGTCGGTCTGCACGCCGATAGCAAGTCTCGTGCGACGGCAGAAGCTGCTGGGATTGATGTGGCGTCAGTTGCCGATGCTGCGGCCTGGGCCGACGTCATTATGATTTTGGCGCCTGACACCAAGCAACCTGCGATTTACGCAGAGTCGATCGAGACAAACTTAACTGCCGGGAAGATGTTGATGTTTGGGCACGGATTTAATATTCGTTTCAAGACGATTTCACCACCAGAGAATGTTGACGTTACGATGATTGCGCCAAAGGCACCTGGTCATCGCGTCCGTGAAGTCTACGTGGAAGGTGGTGGGACGCCTGCACTGTTGGCAATTGATCAAGATGCGACCGGCCAAGCACGAGGTTTGACGCTGTCGTATGCCAAGGCGCTTGGGGTTACACGTGCCGGCGTTATTGAAACGACATTTGCCGAAGAGACAGAGACAGATTTATTCGGTGAGCAGGCCGTGTTGTGTGGCGGTGTGAGCGCGTTGGTCAAGGCGGCTTTCGGTACGCTCGTGGAAGCTGGCTATCAACCCGAGATCGCCTATTTTGAATGTATGCACGAGCTCAAGTTGATTGTTGATTTGATGTATCGGGGCGGTTTGAACTACATGAGGTATTCCATCAGCGACACAGCTGAGCACGGTGATTACACTGGCGGCCCGCGCATCGTCACAGACGAAACTCGAAAAGCAATGCGGGCGATGTTGGCGGAGATTCAAGATGGCACATACGCGAAAAATTGGATTGGAGAGAACGAGGCTGGCCGCCCCTGGTTCAACAAAACCCGCGAGGAAGAGCAGGACCAGCAAATTGAGCGTGTTGGAGCCGAGTTGCGCAAGATGATGCCATTTCTTGATGCTGTGACGATTAAGGCTTAATTGTTACTGGCTACTCCAATGCGATTTTTCCTATCGACCTTATTAGCTGTTTTTCTGGGCGCGGGTTCCCTGGGCGCCCAGACTCTTCAGGACCTGCCGTACGACTTGCTTATTATCAATGGTCGCGTCATGGACGGTTCTGGTAACCCCTGGGTCCGAGTCGATATTGGTGTCCGCGCTGGTCACATTGTTGCGATCGAGCGTCGTCTTGAACGTCAGTCTGCTAACGAGATCGATGCTGAGGGTCGTCTTGTGACACCGGGCTTCATCGATGTTCATTCGCATGCTGGCGTGGGTTTAGCGCGGCCTGGTTTGGGTCAGGGACGTCCACTGTTAGCGCAGGGTGTGACGACTATTGTTGCCAACCCAGACGGTGGTGGTCCAGTCGATCTTACGGCGCAACGGGCTGAACTCGAAGTCAACCAACTGGGCCTTAACGTGGCTTTACTCATTGGCCACGGGAGTATTCGGCGTGCAGTCCTCGGCATGGACGATCGGATTCCTAACGAAGACGAGATGGAGGAGATGGTCAATTTAGTTCGTCGTGGGATGAAGAATGGCGCGTACGGGCTGTCGAGTGGTTTGTTCTACGCACCAGGAAATTTTGCCACGACAGACGAATTGATTGCGCTGGCTTCAGTAGCCAGTGAATTTGGGGGACTTTACACTAGCCACATCCGCGATGAAGGGAACTACTCGGTCGGATTAATTGCTGCTGTGAATGAGGTCATTCGGATTGCAGAGGAAGCTAAACTCCCAGGGATTGTCAGTCACATGAAGGTGTTGGGGCCTGACAGCTGGGGGTTGTCGGTGGCGGCGACGACGCGCCTTAATATGGCTCGGCGTCGCGGTGTTGAAGTTTTTGCAGATCAGTACCCGTACACAGCTTCGTCGACAAGTTTGACCGGGGCTTTCATTCCTCGCTGGGCGCAAGTTGGTGGAGAAGCTGAGTTACAACGTCGAATGGGTGCGCCGGAAACACGGCGTCGGTTAATAGAAGAGGTTCGTACAAATCTTCGTCGGCGTGGTGGCGCGGCCTCCCAGATCATAGCTTTCTCCCGTCAAGATCGAAGCCTCGAGGGGCGTTCTCTAGCCGATATAGCAGAAATGCGAAGGCAAGCTCCTGAGGAAACGACGCTAAACCTGGTGGCAGAAGGGGGAGCATCGATAGTCTCTTTCAATATGTCGGAAGATGATCTCGAACACATCATGCGTCAAAGCTACACCATGACATCAAGCGATGGCGGGCTGGTGCCAATGGGTGACGGGAAACCCCATCCCCGTTCCTATGGGGCACATGCCAGAAAGTTGGAACGTTACGTACGCAATCGAAAGGTCGTGTCGCTTGAATCGGCAGTGAGATCGATGACAAGCCTTCCGGCAACAGTGTTCGGTTTGACGAATCGCGGTGTAATTCAAACTGGAGCTTGGGCCGACCTGGCCATCTTCGAACCAGGAGATATCCACGAAACGGCGACTTATAACGATCCGCACCAGGTGGCGCAAGGCATGTATGCCGTGGTTGTGAACGGAATAGTTGTCATTGAAAATGGCAAGTTCACTTCAGCTGCGCCGGGGCGAGTGCTGAGCAAGAATTAGGGAACAACTTTCACGAGTTTACCGCTGTTAGGAATTGGCCGACTTCTTCGCGGAATGCATCGGTCCATTCGTGTCCGCCTTTAAAGACAGTTGTGGACACTTCGATACAACGCTCCCGGAGGGTAACTAGATCGGAGGTGTATTTTTCTTGGGTGTACCAGTCATCTTCTTGCCCTCTACCGATAAGCACCTTCGGTAGTCGAAGTGGGCCACCTTCCTTGAGATCATTTGGTAAATCGCCACCAAGCACAATCAAGCCGGAACACGCGTGCCCCGCTTTGGCAGCCGCTCGATATGCCATGGCGGCTCCTTGGGAGAACCCTACATAGACCAAGTGATTGTTCACATTGAACTCTTGTTGGAGTTTACGGACAACACCATCAACGTACTGAATATTATCTAGAATGGCTTGCTCCCGACCGAGGCGAGTCATCCAGCTTGCAACAACCATTCGTTGTTTCGAACTGTAGAACCAGTGCAGGCCTTGGACGGATGCAAGGAGCCAGTGCTCTGCCCCAGGAAGCCGTTGCAACTCAGCCAGGTGGGTTTCGGCTTGCTCCCCATATCCGTGAAAACCGACTAGTAATGGATGAGGACCTTGGCTAGTTGGACACGATATTAGGTAGCGACCTTGTGTCGACGCGGCAATTGTGTGTTCAGTTGGTGGTGTACGCTCAGTCATCATTGGTGCTTACGTTAATGAGAGGCAGCAAGTGCTTCTGTCAGCACGTGGCCATCAGGATGAGGCAAAGTGACGCCTGCCAATAGCGCAAGCGTCGGTGCAATGTCCGAAGGAGCAGCCGATGTCCAGTAGTGCCCAGACTCGATGCCAGCACCATAAAAAATGACTGGAACGCGAACATCGTAGTCATACCCGGTACCATGGTCAGCTTGACGTATCCAGGTGTACCAGTACGGTTTTGGAATGACGATGAGATCGCCACTACGACCTGGATAATAGCTGCGCGCGACCTGTTCCGTTAGGGGATCTGTAAAGGGTCTTTTTAGCAGTTCGTCTGGTTGGAAAACTCGCCGTACTCCAGGAATCGCATTCAAAGCATCAATGGCAGTGCGCATTGCCTTCGGATTTTCAAGTAAGGTTTGGTACACCTGTGGGTCGAAATAGAAGTCCGTATGGGTCATGCCGGTTGCGTGTTGCCCTGGTCCCAAGACGGGTTCTAGAGCGCGGTTAACTTGGTCCAATACGTCTTGGCGGCTAATACGTCCGGCGTCAAATCCCAACGCGACTGCACGGTCGGATGACGGTCCTAACCCGTGGTCGGCTGTTAGTGCCACCACATAGTGGTTGCGTCCAACCGTTTCATCCAGATGATTCAAGAGTTTTCCAATTGTGGCATCAAGTCTAAAGTAGAGATCTTGCAATTCTAGGCTGCGTGGGCCAAAGTCGTGACCGACATAGTCTGACGCCGAGAAGCTTAAGGCCAAATAATTTGTCCCACCTTGGGTCTCTAGATCCAAGGCTTCGACTGCGGCAATTCCTAGATTGACGACGTACTCGTCGGCCAGTGGACTACGTTTCCATTCATTGTAAAACTCCGTATCTGGATCATTAGACGAGCTTCCAAGCCGATGAGCGAACGACGTCTTATCATCAGTCGTGAACCGGAATTGCTCAGGTCTGAGTGAAGGGGTCCAGACATGGCCGAAAGCGTTTTCAACTGGATGTTGTTTTACCCAATTTGCTATGAATGGCACCGGTTCTGATGTGAAGGCTGTCGAGGTTGTCCACGCATTGCCATCGTCAAACCATGCCACCGCGTCAGCCCGTTGGCCTGATAATGGAATCGCTGCTCTTGACTTAATGGAAAACGCAACAATTTTTGAGTCGGGGTCACGCTGGGTCCGAAGAGCGTCTGCCAGTGTGAGAACTGTAAGGTTTGAGGGGCCATGCTGTTCGCGCCCTCCACTGCCATAACGTACGACATTGATTGCTGAATCCTCAGTACAACGTACACGTCGTCCGACAGTTGTGTCCCACCAACCGTCGAGAATCATCCCGTGGGTGGCCGGCACTGTACCGGTGGAGATTGTGGCATGTCCCGCACAGGTCAGTGTTCCGAAGTAGGAGTACCGAGCTTGCCGAAACCACGCTCCTTCGTTTACAAGACGTCGAAGGCCGGCAGTCCAGTTGTGTTGATATCGTTCAATAGCATCGGCGCGCATTTGATCGACCACTAGAACGACGATCAATTTTGGCGCTTCAGCGAAGAGATTTCCGGCGTTGCTGTAAATTACCAGCGCAACAACCACCGCACAGCAGAAGTTAAGTTGCCTCATCACTGCAGGTTGCCTGCTAATGGCCAGACTAGGAGAATAACAGGTAGTCCGATGGCCACCACGAGTATTTCCAATGGTAAACCCATCCTCCAATAGTCACCGAATTTGTAGCCACCTGGCCCCATGATGATCGTGTTGTTCTTGTGGCCGATGGGCGTCAGGAAAGCACACGAAGCAGCGACTGCAACAGCCATCAAGAATGGATCTGGACTGACTCCGAGCTGTTGGGCAATGTTGAGCCCGATCGGCGCAGCGATCAACGCGGTAGCGACATTGTTTAGTACATCCGACAGAGTCATAGTCACGATCATGAGAATCGCAAGGACGGCGACTACAGGCAATCCTTGTGACCAATCGATAATTCCTTGTGCGATCAAGGCCGTCCCGCCGCTTTCTTCTAGTGCAGTTCCTATTGGGATCAAACAGCCAAGTAAAACGATGACCGGCCATTGTACCTTCTCGTATACCTGGGACGGTGGCACGATACGGAACAGTAGATAGATGACGGCGACGGCTCCGAGCGCAACTGGTAAGTAGAGTAGGCCGAAACTCGCTGTGAGGACTGCTGCGGCGAAAGTTAGGACTGCCAGCCAAGCCTTGTTCCGCTGAACTACTTCGAGTGGCTTTTCTTTCCGGTCGGCTAGCGGGAGGCAGCCCAGCCAGTCTACAACCTCGTCCAGGATATTTTCATTACCGATGAGCAACAACATGTCACCAGCTTTGATACGTAACTTGCGAACCCGATCGTGAAACCGTTTCCCGTTGCGTGAGACACCGAGTAGAGTCACCTCGTGCCGATAGAGGAGTCGGAGGTCAAAGGCGGAACGCCCAGCAATTCGCGCACCTTCCGGCACAGCAACTTCAAGTAGTTCACGTGTTTCGCTTGTGACACCTTCGTGCTTTTCACCGCCCGCGTATTCCAAACCTGCCGAGCCGATGAATTGTTCGATTGCGTGAGGGCGACCCTTCATGACGATTACGTCGCCCTTGCGTATAACCTCAAGATATATCTCACCAGCAAGGCGCTTGCCTTGGCGGACAAGACCGGTAAGCTCCTCCACATCGTGCTCATCTCTTGCGATCTTTCGCAGGTCCTGCAGCGTCTTATCGATCGCTATTGATGAGTCCTTCACTTTGCCTTCAGCAATGTATTTGCTTAGGTCCATCAAGTCTTCAGCGCTGTTGTGTTTACTTCGTTCGACCGGAATGAATTTCCAACCGATAATCGTGACATAAGTGACGCCCACGGTCGCTACAATGAGTCCGACTGGCGCGAAATCGAACATGCTGTAAGGGCTTCCGAGGGACTGCTCTCGGAAGGTCGCAATGATGACGTTTGGAGGCGTGCCGATCAAGGTGACCATCCCGCCGAGAATTGACGCAAAAGAGACCGGCATAAGACTGAGCGCCGGACTCCGGTTAGCTTTCCTCGCGGCTTGCATATCTACTGGCATCAATAATGCGAGTGCTGCGACGTTGTTCATGACCGCACTCAGTGCAGCGGCGACTGTTGACATGATGGCGATATGTAGGCGCAGTTTCCGTGAGGCGCTAATCAGATAGCGTGCGAGCACCTCAATCGCCCCTGAACTCTTCAGTCCTTCGCTAATGATCAGCACCAGTGCGATGATCACCGTCGCAGGATGTGCAAACCCGTCAAACAGCGCATCCTGAGGTATCGCTCCGCCCATGGAGGCAACAATTAGGGCGCCAAAGGCAACGACGTCGTATCTGATTCGACCCCACAAGAGTAGGGCGAAGACTGTCAGAAGCACTCCGAAAAGAAGTAGTTGATCACCAATCATCGAGATTATTGTCCTTGGAGCAGAATATCCAGAAAGTGAGAAGGCTGTGGCTGATGCCAACACCTGCAGTATCGTGTTTCAGCATACATGGATAGTGTATAAAATACTTCCTGTAAGTGTGTCAGTTTCACTCTAGTGAATGGAGTGTTAGTCATAGAACGCTTGGTTCTCAAAGGAACATTAGCTGTGCCGAAATTATCCGAATCGTTACCAGGAAGATCCACGGCAATGCCTGTGCCAGACGCGCACTTTGTTAACGGTAATCCACTTAA
The DNA here is from genome assembly GCA_913052135.1 of uncultured Acidobacteriota bacterium. Classification (GTDB taxonomy): domain Bacteria; phylum Acidobacteriota; class Vicinamibacteria; order Vicinamibacterales; family UBA823; genus UBA8106. The sequence continues at coordinate 2,611 of CAJXDY010000040.1, read as the reverse complement.
GCCACCATTTCCGAATGAATTAGCGATGGCTTTGTTCGGGTTGGGCTGCTTTTGGGGTGCCGAACGAACATTCTGGCAGATCGAGGGCGTGTACACGACTGCAGTCGGGTACGCAGGGGGTTACACGCCTAATGCGACTTATCAAGAAGTGTGTACTGGGCAGACGGGTCACAATGAAGTCGTTCGGGTCGTCTTTAATCCCGAGTCTGTGAGTTATGCACACTTACTGAGCGTTTTTTGGGAATCGCACAACCCGACACAAGGGATGCGTCAAGGTAATGATGTGGGCACCCAGTACCGATCAGGTATCTACACTTACGAAGACACACAGTTAACGGCTGCGCGGATCTCGCGTACAACTTACGAACAAGCGTTAGTGCAGGCTGGACATCGTGGCGCGATCACGACTGAAATTGTCGATGCACCATCGTTCTATTATGCCGAGGATTACCATCAACAATATCTTGCCAAAAACCCGCATGGTTACTGTGGTCTTGGCGGTGTCGGTGTTGATTGTCCGCGCTGGGTATCTTCGTAGTCGACAACAAATCAGGTTTTAGTGCCGATGGTTAGGGATTCGGGGGTGTATCAACGCCCATATCGACCTGTACTTCGAAACGCCTAAAGTTTGAGTACTTTGCTTCGCAGTTGACTTCAAGATTTCGCCTGGCAAAAGGGCTTAAGGTCAGTGGACGAAGTCGAACTTTGTACCGCTCGGTCATTGTTTCTGGTACGAGGATGCCTAAGTGTTCGTCGGCTTGGTATTTCACACGCATTTGAATTTCAAGTTCAGCCACTTCATCTTTAGCTCGGAAATCCGTCTGTAACACACGTCCTGTTGTCGGTTCAATCCACACCGTGCCATAACTGAACAGATTTCCGCCTTGACCATTCTTAACTAATGCAGGAGCAGTGTGCTCTTCAAACTCAAGTTCCCATACAGAGATTCCATCAAGTTTTCGGTCTCGTTTTTTCTTAAACAGGAAGCGATGCTGGTCCGACGCTGCGAGCAATTGCAAAGCCATAGTAGGGACGTTCATGTTTCGACTGATCCCACCAATGTTGTAGCGTGCGCTTTCCATGATGAGACGACGACGCACAGGCCCAGTGATGATTGGTGATTCTCGAAACACGTCTTCGAGGCGTTGTTGCCGATCTTCTACCGGTGTTCCATTGACTGAGATAACATCTCGGAAGGCGAGCCACGGCTCCTGCTCACCTGGCATGCTAAAGACGAATAGGTCGGAGACCAGCCGACGATTGTTAATACCGTCAGTCACTTGCAGGTAGTGTTCCTCGGCGATAACGACGCCGAGATCTCGTTGATATTGATCCACGTACTCCGCAGCCAAGCTTAGTACATTTTCTAACGTGGATTCCTGCGCCCCTGAGGGATTTGTTCCAAATATACTGATACTACCAATAAGGACGAGGGCTATTTTTGAAAACCAATGCTGGGCACTTAGGCGCTCCATCGTCTTCTTTCCTGATGCAGTCGGTCTTGGATATGGCGCTGGTGGTGCCACTGTAATTACCACCTCGAAACAAGACCTTGTGCAGAACGGAAATTGGTCGGGGCGCCCGGATTTGAACCGGGGACCTCCTGCTCCCAAAGCAGGCGCGATACCAAGCTACGCCACGCCCCGATTGATTTGGACACGGTCATTACAACCTATCATACCAAGTGTACCAATCGAAGCACGATGGTTTAGCACCTTCCGTCACATTTGTGTCCCGTTCTGGCAGTGAATGTTTTTCAGTCTCATTTTCTTCTTAAGAAACTCAGAGAATCTATTTGTACGGGCGAGTGTTAACGACGGTGTGTCTCGTACTGCCCAGTTGCAAGGAAGGATCGTAGTTGACGAAATGCCTGCCCTCGATGACTGATTGCAATCTTTTGCTCCCGTGAAAGCTCGGCTAGGGTGCATGCGTGCGGTGGGTAATAAAATATGGGATCATAACCAAAACCAGCCTTCCCACGAGGTTCGGCTGCGATAACACCCTCAACTGTACCTTTGGTTTCGAAAATAATTTCCTTGTCTATTAACGTAAGTGCGCACACAAATTGCGCCAGACTTCCGTTGCCTCCACATTTGGAGAGTTGCTTGTAAATCTCAGAAAATTTTTCTTCGTAGGTTTCGCCGTTAAATCGCGATGATCGAACCCCAGGCCGACCGTCTAGGGCATCGATAGCAAGCCCAGAGTCCTCAGCCACTGTGAGCATGCCTGTCTTAGCGGCATAGTGCTCAGCTTTGATACGTGAATTTTCAGTGAACGTTTGACCCGTTTCCTCGATTTCACCGACGGCAGGAAATGAGCGCAAAGTGAAGAATTCTATCGGTAAACCATCGAGAATTATCCTGATCTCGTCGAGCTTACCCTGATTAGTGGTTGCGATCAGTAGTTGCATCAATGAGAAACAATCCAACGATGTCACGCTGCAGTTCGATTAGGTGTCGAGTGCCGATGTCAGCCAGTTCCAAAAGTCGGTCCAAGGCGTCGCGCCCGAACGGTTCCGCTTCTGCCGTACCTTGTACTTCGATAAAGCGGCCATCACCAGTTTTGACTACATTCATGTCAACATCGGCATTAGAATCCTCTTCGTACGCTA